>NZ_JBVJPY010000009.1:0-315493 GCF_055609145.1 Streptomyces sp. NPDC036822 | reverse complement strand
GACCCGTGAACGTCTCCACCCACAACGCCTCAGCCCTCAACACCCCGCCCATACAGGGGAAATACCCGAGCCAAAGCCTTCTGCAACACGCTTTAGGGCGTGTTTCGAAAGGTCCGTCCGGGTCGCGACGCCCTGCACGCCTTCCCCTGTAGCCCCTCGGGCACGGCAGGCACCTAGGTGTTCTGTCCCACCCACACTCGCCCCCCTCCGACCGCCCCGCCACGCGGGGCGGTTCTTCTGTGCGCGGACGGCTCCGGGGCCTCCTCGGCAGACCCCGCGGCTCGGCCGGCCGGTCCCCGATGCCGTTCCGCCGAGCGTGATGCCCTCTGGGGCCAACGGTCCTGACGCCTCGTCGGTTCACAATCGGCACCCCGTGACAGGAACCGATGTGACGCGTTGGCCCTCATGCTCCATGGGGCCCGGGGACGGCGCGCGGCGCTGACTCCTCCCGGCCCCCTACGGCACACCCGACCGTGTGCCGTACCCCTTGAGCCGAGGAAGAAGACGAGGAAGTCACGTGCCCCTGTCGTCGCACCGACGTCTGGCCCTGAGCGCCACCCTGATCGCCGCACTCGCCGGCGGTCTCGCCCCCGCCGCCGCGGCCGCCGCGGCACCGGCGGCCCCCGCGGCCCCCGCGATCCCCACCGTTCCCGCCCCCGACATGGAGGGCGTGACCGCGGCCCTGAACGCCGCGATGGCCAACGGCGCTCCGGGCGCGATGGCCCGCTTCACCGGTCCCGACGGCGTCCGGACCCGGACGGCCGGAGTCGCCGACCGCATCTCCGGCGCGCCGATGGACACCCGGGCGCGCTTCCGGATCGGCAGCGTCAGCAAGACCTTCTCCAGCGTCGTGCTGCTCCAACTGGTGGACGAGGGACGACTGGAGCTCGACGCCCCGGTCAACCGCTACCTGCCCGGGCTGCTGCCCGACGACCGCATCACGGTCCGTCACCTCCTCACCCACCGCAGCGGCCTGGCCGACTACACCGACGCCATGTTCGCCCGGACCGTGCCCGGCTTCGAGGCCGTACGCAACCGCGTGTTCAGCTACCAGGAGTTGGTCGACCTGTCGCTGAGCGAGCCGCGCACCACGGAGCCCGGAGTCGCGTACAAGTACTCCAACGCCAACTTCGTCGTCGTCGGCATGCTCATCGAGAAGACCACGGGAACCTCGGTCGCACGGCAGTACGAGCGCCGCATCATCAAGCCGCTGAAGCTGCGGCACACCTCCTACGTCCACCCCGAGACGAGGATCGGGGGACCGCACGTGCGCGGCTACCTCCATCCCGACGAGGAGGGCGCGCCGCTCGTCGACTCCACGGAGCAGACCGTCTCCTGGGCGCAGTCGGCCGGCGCGGTCATCTCCGACCCGGCGGACCTGAACACCTTCACGACCGCGCTCATGCGGGGCCGGCTCCTCTCGCCGCGGATGCTGGACGCCATGACCACGGTCACCCCGACCGACACCACCCACACCCGCTTCTACGGGCTCGGTCTGCGCCGCTACGACCTGTCGTGCGGCACCCAGGTGTACGGACACACCGGAACGGTGCAGGGCTACTACACGTACGCCTTCGCCACCCGTGACGGCCGCCGCGCCCTCTCCGCGATGGCGAACACCTCGAACCGGGGCGCGGCCAACACGGCGCTCGGCGGAACCCTGGAAGCCGCCTTCTGCGGGAAGAAGGCCCCGGCCGCGTCGTCGTCGCGCACGGCGCCGCGCTCGTTCTCCTCGCTGCCGGCGGAGGCCGACCTGCCCGAGCGCCGCTGAGGCCGGCCGCGGCGGGAGACCGCGGCCCCGGCCGAGGGAGGGCGGGGCCTAGCGCCCCGCCCTCCCGCCGTGCCCCCGCGTCAACCGGTACCACCGTCCCTCCGTGGGCGACGGTGCGCCGGCTGTGCGAGGCCCTCGACGGCGACCCCGCCGACTTCCGCCTCACGTCCGACGTCTGGAACAACGGCTTCCCGGCGCCCTGCCGTACGGACCTCTCCCGCACGGGCGGCGGAACCGGCCGCCCTCCGAACCCGTCGACGCGCCGGTGTCGTTCAGGCCAGGGCGGCCATCGCGAGCGCGCCGCAGGCGTCGACGACGCAGCACCATTCCGACCAGGCCCGGGGCACGACCCTCCCGGTCCTGTGGTGGACGAAGTCCCAGACCGCGTGCGCGAGCCAGCCGGCGGCCAGAACGCGGAGGCCGAGGGTCTCGTCGACGGCCAGTGCGGTCAGCGCCACCGCCACGAAGCCGAGGAGGCCGGCGATCTGGACCAGGAGCGCGCCGGGGCGCCGGAGTTCGCCCCGCAGCGCTCCGAAGAGCAGGTAGAAGAGCGGCATGCTGACGAGGAGCCCGGCCAGGAGGCCCCGGGGCGGGAGGCCGTCGACGAAGGTGACGAGCGCGAGGGCGAGCGCCACCAGAGTGGGCCACCGGTGCCCGAGCCGGCTCAGGAGCCCGCCACCGGGCCGGAGAGGGCGAGAGGGCGTCAGGGGGCGGGGGCTCGCGGGGGTGCCGCCGTCCCGGGTGCCGTGCGTGGAGCCGGTCGTCATGGTCTCTCCGGAGGGTGTCGAAGGAGCGGGTCGCCGGATCGGGCCCTCGGCGCGAGCCGTCGAAGCGACTCACCGGATCGACTCACCGGGTCGAATCGACGGACCGAGTCGGCGCATCGATCGGAGCGAGCCGCGAGGGTCGCGTGGTGACGTCGGTAGGGTCGTGGGACCGGATCGTGCGAAGGGCGGGGGGAGTTACCCCCTCCTGACCACTGTTCCCTGTCTCCCGGCCGTCCCCCGGCCTTCCGCCGGAGGATGTCCGATGCCTTGGGGTACGGGTCCTTCCGGCGTAGGGTCGCCGCATGGGGGAGCGGCTCATGGTGGTGGTCGGCTACGACTCGGCCGAACTGCTGGACATCGCGTGTGTGACCACGAGTCTCGCCATGGCCAACGGCCTCGGGGAACCGGCCGTCCCCTACCGCGTCAGTGTCGTCGGCCCCGGCGGAGGCCCGATCGTCTGCGGCTCCGGTCTTGCCCTGCAGAGCCAGCAGTCCCTCGAACGGCTCACCGGCCCGCTCGACACCCTGATCGTCTCGGGTGGCGTCGGTTTCGACCGGGCCGCCGACGACGCCCGGCTGGTGGGTCACGTACGGCGACTGGCCAAGGAGAGCCGGCGGGTCGCGTCGGTGTGCACGGGGGCGGGCGTGCTTGCCGCCGCCGGTCTGCTCGACGGACGCCGGGCCACCACGCACTGGCGGTTCGCGCCCTGGCTCGCCTCCCAGTATCCGGAGGTCACCGTGGATCCCGCCCCCCTCTACGTCCGCGACGGAAACGTCTACACGGCGGCGGGCATCACCAGCGCGCTGGACCTCACCCTCGCCTTCATCGAGGAGGACCACGGTCCCGAGCTGGCCCGCCAGGTGGCCCGCGACCTGGTCACGTACCTCCAGCGGCCGGGCAGCCAGGCCCAGATGAGTCTCTTCACCGCCGCCCCGCCACCCCGCAACGACCTGGTCCGGGCACTGGTCGACCACATCACCGCCCACCCCGACCACGACCTGAGCACCGAGGCCCTGGCCGCTCGTGCGGGGGTGAGCCCACGGCACCTCACCCGCCTGTTCACCGAGCACCTCGGACAGGCCCCCGGCCGCTATGTCCGCTGGGCCCGCACCGAGGCGGCCGCCCATCTGCTCGTGTCGACCGCGCTGCCCATGACCGGCGTGGCGGCCCGCTGCGGCTTCGGTACGGCCGAGTCGCTGCGGCAGGCGTTCACCGGCCGGTACGGCATCTCACCCGCCCGCTACCGGGAGACGCAGACACGGCGCCCGGCCCGTTGAGAACGGCCGCGGGCGAGGGCTTCCGGCCCACGAGCCTGGATCGCGCGTTTCCGACCGGCTAGGCCCCGCTCTCGCCCCCGCCGTCGCGGCCGTTGTCGCCGCGCAGGCGGTCCGTGTGCCGGGTGATGGTGTCCACGCGGGCCGCGAGGTCGGGATGGTCCGCTTCCAGGTGCCGCCGGGTGTCGATGAGCGGGCGGACCAGGGCTGCGGCGTCGTCGTCGCCGAGGGCCTCGGAGAGGCGGGCGAGGGGGGCCTGCGAGGCGGCGGGCAGGTCGCCGAGGGTGGTGATCTGCCCGGCGAGCCGCCGCAGGTCCGCCGCGTTGCCCCGGGCCCAGGCGGTCACCGACCGGTCGGCGGCGCGGCGGTCCCGCGTCGCCTGGACGCGCTGTTCGCCCGTGCTGCCCGCCGCTCCGGGACGCACCCGGAGGTAGCGGCGCTCGGCCGCCTGGCGGCTTGCGACGCCGAGGGGGTGGGCCAGTTCGGCCCAGCTCGCACCCGCCTCGCGGGCCGCCTCGATCAGCGCCGGCTCCCAACCGGCCAGCTGTTCCCGCAGCTCGCGCAGGAGCAGGAGCGCGGACAGCGCCTGCTCGGAGCTGACCGGGCCGTCGTCCGCGGGGTCCACGGGCCCGGAGTTCCCCGCGGTGCCGTGCGCGGTGCGGACGGCCTGGTCGATCGCGGACAACGCGGCCGAGGCGGCGAGGAAGGACGAGGCGGTGGTGCCGGGTCGTCGTGGCTGGTCGGCTGCTGTCATGGGCTCCGGCTCCCCTTCGTCGTGTCACCCTTTCGATGACATCGTGGTTGTCATCGTTCCGATGACATGTTACAACGGTGTCAGGTGAAGCGCATTGGCAGTTTCTGCCCGAACCGACTGGAGGTGTTTCGCGATGTTGATGCGCACCGACCCGTTCCGCGAGCTCGACCGGCTCACCCAGCAGCTCCTGGGCTCGACCGGCACCTGGTCCAAGCCGTCGCCCATGCCGATGGACGCGTACCGCGAGGGAGACGAGTACGTCATCGCCCTCGATCTGCCCGGCGTGTCGAGCGACGCGATCGACATCGACGTCGAACGGAACATGCTGACCGTGAAGGCCGAGCGCAGGCCGGTCGCGAAGTCCGACGACGTGCAGATGGAGCTGTCCGAGCGTCCCCTCGGGGTCTTCTCCCGCCAGCTGATGCTGGCCGACACCCTCGACACGGAACGGATCACGGCCGACTACGAAGCGGGTGTGCTGACCCTGCGGATCCCGATCGCCGAACGCGCCAAGACGCGCAAGATCAGCATCGGCACCGGCTCCGACCGCAAGCAGATCAGCGGCTGAAGCGGCCGGCCCCGCCCGCCGCGCGCGGAGGACGGCACCTCGTGATCCCCCCCCGGTACCCCCGTCCTCCGCGCACTCCCGGGCCGGACGACGCCGCCCGGCCCCGCACACACCACCACCGAGATCAGAAAGGCAGCCCTTCTTCCATGCTGACCCAGTCGGTACCGACCCAGCAGCGCCCGGCCGCGCCTGCCATGACGTTCGACCGGATGCTGGAACGAGTGCGCTACGAAGGCGCCTACCCCACCCGCGAGCGGGCGGAGGACACCGTGCGCGCGGTCCTGGCCGCCCTGGGCCGGCAGGTCACGGGAGACGAACGCGTCGACCTCGCCGCCCGCCTGCCCCTGGAGGCCGCCCGCGCCTTCACCTGCCAGATCCCGGCGACCGAACCGCTCACCGGCTGGGGATTCGTCAAGGACCTCGCCACCCGCGTCGGCGGCACGCCCGCCACCGCACGCTGGGACACCGGCGCCGTCCTCAACGTCGTCGCCGACCTCGCGGGTCCGGAGCTCCTCGACCGCGTGCTCGCCCAGCTCCCGCCCGGGTACGGCCTCCTCTTCGGCCGCGCCGAACTGACCCAGGCCACCGACCGGCGCCGCCTGACCCAGGCCGCCTGACCCCTCCCGGCACAGCCTGACCCAGGCCGCCCGGCCCGTCCCGGCGCCGACGGCAGAGGAGGTCGACGGGGCGCCCAGGTCCGGGCGCCCGGCGTCCGGCCGTGGGTCTCACGCGTCGCCGTACCGGCCGCCGGTGCCGTAAGCCCCACGTCCGCGGAGGCCCCCACGGCGCCGCGTGCGGACCTCCCCGCCGCCGACCATGGGCAGCGCCCGTACGGCTAGGGGCGCGGACGCCCCGGGTCAGACTCCGGGCGGCGCCCGTACGGCTACGGGCGCGGACGCCCCCGGGTCAGACTCCGGGCAGCGCCAGGACGGCGACGGGCGCGGACGTCGGCTCCGGTGAACCGCCCGCCGGCTCCAGAGTGATGCCGACGGCCGTGGCGCGGTCCACCGCTCCCGTGAGGAGGGTGGCCGACGCGGTGCCACCGGGGGGCATCAGGCCGGCCGGGCGCATCACCCCCCGGTCGTCGAACCAGAGCTGGTACACCTTCCCGGCCGGTGGCGCCGGCAGGTCCGAGGCGGCGAACACGGCTCGGTCCACCGACGGCGCGTACACGACCGTGCCCACGGCGCCGCCCCGCAGCCGGGCGGTGGTGACGCGCGCGTCCGGTGCCGCCAGGACCGCGGCAACGCCGGACGTCTCCGCCCGCGCCTCGCGGGCCGCCCGACGCGCGTCCTCGGCCCGCTCGTACTGCCAGCCCGCCACACCCCCGAGAGCGACCGTCCCGACGAGGGAGGCGGCCAGGGCCCAGCCCGGCATCCGACGCAGGCCCCGCAGGGCCCGGGTGGTACGGGCCGGCGGCTCGGTCGCGGGCGGGTACTGGCGCACGGTGGCGATCCGGCGCAGGACGTCCGCCCGCAGCCGGGGCCCGACCGGCTCGGCGACGGCCAGACCCAGGCGCGCCGCCGTCTCGGACAGTTCGCGGACCTCGTGGGTGCACGCCGCGCAGTGCGTCAGATGGCGCTCGACGGCCTCGCGCTCCTCCGCGGTGTCCAGCGCGTCGAGGACGTAGGCCCCCGTCATGGTGTGGAGGTCGGCGGCGTTCACGCGGCCACCCCCAGGCAGTCGCGCAGGCGGATGAGCCCGTCCCGCATCCGTGTCTTGACCGTGCCGAGGGGGAGCCCCATCAACTCGGCGACCTCGCGATAGGTCAGGCCCCGGTAGTAGGCGAGCGTCACGGACTGGCGCTGCCGTTCGGTGAGCCCCCGCAGACAGCGCCGTACGCGCTCACGGTCGAGCCGGTTCTCGACCTCCTCGGCGACCTCGTCGTAGGCGGGCGTGTGCTCGAGCAGTGCGACCCGCCTCGCGCGGTCGGTGGCGGCCTGTTCGGACCGCACCCGGTCGACCGCCCGCCGGTGCGCCAGGGTGAGGGCCCAGTTCAGCACCGATCCCCGGTCGGGCCGGTAGCGGGCCGCGGTGCGCCAGATGTCGACCATGACCTCCTGCGTCACCTCCTCCGACTGGGCGGGGTCGCGCAGCACCGCCCGCACCACACCGAGGACCGGCGCGGAGACAGCGTCGAAGACACCGGCGAAGGCCTCCTGGTCCCCCCGGGCGACGCGCGCCATGAGCTCTGGCAGGTCCGCAGGCGGTGGCCCCGGCTCCGGATGCGGGGCCGGGCCGCCGCCGACGCGCGCGTTCTCTCTCACCGGGCGATCCTCCTTCACGTACGGGTGTACCGCGCTTCCTTCGGAGCGGTCGCTCCCGCGGATTGGTCCCCGCCGCCCCGCACGGGGGCAGCGGCCCGCCCCCCCCGGGACCCGCCACGCGTTCGGCCCAAGGGCGGCGGCTCCCCGCGTCCGTCTGGGCCCCGAGCGGAGAACAATCGAGGTAGTGCCCGCGCGACACGCGCGACATCGTCGTGACAGTGTCCCCTCCCGGCCGGAACGGAGCCTCCTCGATGGCGACCCACCCCACCACCGCACCCGACGGCCTGCGCTGCCTGGTCACCGGCGCCGGCGGCTATATCGGCGGCCGCCTCGTCCCCGAGCTGCTCGACGCCGGGCACCGCGTCCGCTGCCTCGCCCGCACACCCGCCAACCTCCGCGACCATCCCTGGGCCGACCGCGCGGAGGTGGTCCGCGGCGACGTGACCGACGCGGCGAGTCTGCGCCCCGCCCTGCGGGACGTCGACGTGGCCTACTACCTGGTCCACTCCATGAGCTCCGGACGGGACTTCGAGGAGACCGACCGCCTCGCGGCCCGTACCTTCGCCCGGGAGGCCCGCGCCGCCGGCGTACGCCGCATCGTCTACCTCGGCGGCCTCACCCCCCGCGACGTCCCCGAGACGGAGCTCTCCCCCCACCTGCGTTCGCGGGCCGAAGTGGGCCGGATCCTCCTGAAGTCCGGAGTCCCCACCACCGTGCTCCGTGCCGCCGTCGTCATCGGCTCCGGCTCGGCCTCCTTCGAGATGCTCCGGTACCTCACCGAACGGCTCCCCGTCATGGTGACCCCGAGCTGGGTGGCCAGCCGCGTCCAGC
Organism: Streptomyces sp. NPDC036822; assembly: GCF_055609145.1. Taxonomy (NCBI): domain Bacteria; kingdom Bacillati; phylum Actinomycetota; class Actinomycetes; order Kitasatosporales; family Streptomycetaceae; genus Streptomyces; species Streptomyces sp. NPDC036822. The sequence continues at coordinate 307,261 of NZ_JBVJPY010000009.1, read as the reverse complement.
CCATCGCCGTCCGCGACGTCCTGCGCTACCTCGTCGGCAGCGCCCGCATGCCGGACGACGTCAACCGCGCCTTCGACATCGGCGGCCCCGACATCCTGACGTACCGGGAGATGATGTTCCGGTACGCCGAGGTCGCGGGCCTGCGCCGACGGCTCATCCTGCCCGTCCCCATGCTCACGCCCGGCCTGTCCAGCCAGTGGATCGGGCTCGTCACCCCCGTGCCCGCCTCCCTCGCCCGCCCGCTCGCGGAGTCGCTCCGGTACGAGGTCGTCTGCGCCGAACACGACATCACCGCCCACGTCCCCGACCCGCCCGGGACCCCGGTCTCCTTCGACCGCGCGCTCTCCCTCGCGTTGCAGCGCGTCCGTGACGCCCAGGTCACCACCCGCTGGTCCTCCGCGTCCCTGGCCGGAGCGCCCAGCGACCCGCTGCCCACCGACCCCGACTGGGCGGGCGGCAGCCTCTACACCGACGAACGCGAACGGACGGTCGAGGCGGACCGGCAGGCGCTCTGGCGGGTCATCGAGGGCGTCGGCGGCGAGAACGGCTGGTACTCCTTCCCACTCGCCTGGGCGGTGCGCGGCTGGTTCGACCGGCTCCTCGGCGGCGTCGGCCTGCGCCGGGGCCGCCGGGACGCCGAACGGCTCAGGGTCGGCGACGCGCTGGACTTCTGGCGGGTCGAGGAGATCGAACGCGGCCACCTGCTCCGGCTGCGCGCCGAGATGCGGCTCCCGGGGCTCGCGTGGCTGGAGATGTACGCCGACCTGGACGACGCCGGACGCACCCTCTACCGCCAGCGGGCGCTCTTCCATCCCCGCGGACTGGCCGGGCAACTGTACTGGTGGAGCGTGGCGCCCTTCCACGCCGTCGTGTTCGGAGGGATGGCCCGCTCCATCACCCGCACGGCCGAGAAGACCGCCGGAACCCGGAGCGGGGCCGGCCCGGCGGCCCGCGCGGCGGCCGAGGCCCCCTCCGGAAGCGCCCCGTCCGGCACCCCGTCCGGCACCACGTCCCAGGGCACGACCGGCGGCGCGGCCGGTGGACGGTCGCGGGGAGAGACCTCGTGACCGTCTGCGTCGTCCTCTTCACCTCCGACCTCCGGCTCCACGACCACCCGCCCCTGCGGACCGCCCTGAAGTCGGCGGACGAGATCGTGCCGCTGTTCGTCCGCGACCCGGCCGTCGACCGGTCCGGATTCGCCGCCCCCAACCGGCTCGCCTTCCTCGCCGACTGCCTCGCCGACCTCGACGCCGGGCTCCGGGAGCGGGGAGGCCGGCTCGTCGTGCGCACCGGTGACACCGTGAGCGAGGTCCTCGCCGTGGCGCGGCGGGCCGACGCCGACGAGGTCCACATGGCGGCGGGATGCAGCGCCTTCGCCCACCACCGGGAGGAGCGCCTGCGCCAGGCCCTGGAGTCCGACGGACGCCGTCTCCGGGTCCACGCCGGGGTGATCACCGCACTGCCGCCCGGCGCGGTGACCCCGCAGGGATCGGAGCACTTCGCCGTCTTCACCCCCTACCACCGCCGCTGGGCGGCGGAGCGGCTGCGCACCCCGCTGACGCCACCCCGCGCGGTCCGCGTGCCGGAGGGGGTGCGCTCCGACGCACTGCCCGCGCGGCCCGCCGCCGCGTCCCTCTCGGCCGGCCTGGCCAAGGGCGGCGAACGCGAGGGCCGCCGAAGGCTCAGCTCCTGGCTCGGCCGGGACGTCGACGCCTACGAGGCGCGCCACGACGACCTCGCGGGGGACGCGACCTCGCGCCTCTCCCCGTACCTGCACTTCGGCGCGGTGTCGGCCACGGAGGCGGTGCACCGGGCCCGGAAGAGAGGAGGCGCGGGCGCCGAGGCGTTCGTCCGGCAGCTGTGCTGGCGCGACTTCCACCATCAGGTGCTGTCCGCGCGGCCGGAGGTGTCCACCGAGGACTACCGGACCCGGCACGACCGCTGGCGGCGCGGAGAGGAGGCCGAGGCGGACCTCCGCGCCTGGCGCGAGGGCCGGACCGGCTATCCGGTGGTGGACGCGGGCATGCGGCAACTCGCCCACGAGGGCTGGATGCACAACAGGGCCCGCCTGCTCACCGCGTCCTTCCTGGCGAAGACGCTCTACGTCGACTGGCGGGAGGGCGCGCGGCACTTCCTCTCCCTCCTCGTCGACGGCGACGTCGCCAACAACCAGCTGAACTGGCAGTGGGTCGCGGGCACCGGGACCGACAGCCGGCCCAACCGGGTCCTCAACCCCGTCCTCCAGGGCAGGAGATACGACCCCGAGGGCACCTACGTCCGCCGCTGGGTGCCCGAACTGGCCGGACTGGGGACGAGGTCGCTCCACGAGCCGTGGAAGCTCCCGGACCTGGAGCGGTCGGCCCTCGACTATCCCGAACCCCTCGTCGGCCTGGGCGATGCGCTCGACCGCTTCCGCCACGCCCGAAGCCTGGACTGACCGTTCGCCACGATCTCGGATCCGGACCCAATCCGGTCGGCCCTCCGCTCCGAAACACCCTCGACAACAGGGCCGCGGCAGCGGAGGGAGAGACTTCCCGCCCGCCGCGCCCGGAGCGCATCGCCACATCCGGCCGGGGTGGTCGTGCCGCTTCCCTCGCACCTTCCGACCAAGGGGTTCGAACCATGCACGCTCTCCGTTTCCGCCGTACCGCCGTCGCCGTCGCCGCGGCGGCCGTCCTTCCCTTCTCCCTGGCCGCCTGCTCGGACTCCGGCGCGGACACCGCCTCCGAGGCCGGTTCCGAGGCCTCGGCCTCGGCGCCCGGCACCCCCTCCTCCGAGGCCGGCACGGCCGTCGGCGGGCCGTTCGGTCCGGCGTGTGCGGCCGTGCCCGCGGACGGCGCCGGCTCCTTCGACGGCATGGCCAAGGACCCCGTCGCCACCGCCGCTTCGAACAACCCGGAGCTGTCCACCCTGGTCGCCGCGGTCAAGCAGGCCGGCCTGGTCGACACCCTGAACAACGCCCAGAACATCACGGTATTCGCGCCCACGAACGACGCCTTCGCCAAGATCCCCCAGGCCGACCTCGACAAGGTCCTCGCCGACAAGGACATGCTGACGAAGATCCTCACCTACCACGTCGTCGGACAGAAGCTCACTCCGAAGCAACTCGAGAACGGCTCCTTCGAGACCCTCCAGAAGGGCATGGTCACCACCAAGGGCTCCGGCGAGGACTACACCGTCAACGACTCCTCCAAGGTCGTCTGCGGCAACGTCCCCACCGCCAACGCCACCGTCTACATCGTCGACACCGTCCTCATGCCCAAGTAGGACGCCGGGCCCGTGCCCCCCCGCGGCCGCCGCTCTCCCGGGACGAGCGGCGGCCGCCGCCCTGCCCATGCCCGGCCCCGCGGGAGTCGCGGCCTCGCTTCTGCGTCGCGCCGCGGCAGTGTCCGTGCTGACCGTCACGGTCGCCGTGACCGGTCACGCGCCTCGCGCGTTCGCCGCGAACGCCGCCCCGGCCGTGGCCCCTCCGACGGCCCGTTCGGCGGCGGTGGACACGGAGAGCGTCCCCTCAGTGGTCACGGTGCGTCAGCATCATCGCGACCTGGTGGAGGTGGCGGTACACGTCCGGCACCGGCTGGGCGCGGGAGAGCGCCCGGAAGGCCTCCGCTAGCTGACGCGCGGCCTCCAGCTCGGTCCGCTCCCGTCCGCCGGACTCCTCGATCAACGTGACCGCGAGCGCGATGTCCGACTCGCTCAGCGGCTCGGACCCGAGGTACAGCGAGGCCAGCCGCTCGGCGGCGGGGCCGCCGGCCGACAGCGCCGCGACCACGGGCAGGGACTTCTTCCGCGCCGCCAGGTCGGCGCCCACGGGTTTGCCGCTGCGCTCGCTCTCGCCCCAGATGCCCAGCAGGTCGTCCACGCACTGGTACGCGACCCCCAGCCGCCGGCCGAAGTCCCGGAGGTCGGCCACCCGTTGCTCGCAAGCCCCGGCCAGGACCCCGCCCAGCGCGCAGGAGGCGCCCATCAAGGCGCCGGTCTTGCCCTCCGCCATGGCGAGGTAGTCCGCCGCTCCCACCGCCGCGGCCTTCTCGAACGCGATGTCCTCGCTCTGGCCGCGCATCAGGTCCGCGAGCGCCTCCACCATCTCCTTCGAGGCGGCTTTGCCCCGGGGCTCCGGGACGTCGGAGAGCACGCGCAGCGCACACACGAGCAGGGCGTCGCCGGCGAGCACCGCGGCCGGTGTTCCGTAGACCGCCCATGCCGCGGGACGGTGCCGGCGCAGCGCGTCCCCGTCGATCACGTCGTCGTGCAACAGGGAGAAGTCGTGCACGAGTTCCACCGCCACGGCGCCCGGCACGGCGCACTCGGCGGGACCGCCCACCGCCTGCGCCGCCAGGAACGCCAGGACCGGGCGTACCGCCTTGCCGCCCTCGTCCGCGCCGTCCGTCGGCCGGCTTCCGTCGGCCTCGTGCCAGCCGCGGTGGTATCCGGCGATACGCCGTTCCGGGGCGGGGAGTCCGGCGATCGCGGCGCGCAGCGCGGGGGAGACCAGTTCGCGCGCCCACCGCATCAGTGTGGTCGGGGAAACGGCCGTGCTCCATTCCGTCGTGGTCAGACTCGACATGGCACCTCCATGGTCCGCGGGAGGCCCGGCCAATCTTCGTCCATCACCCCAGCCAAGTGCCCGCGGATCCAGCAGAAACGTTCCATGTGTCGCCGCTGAAACAGAGATCACCTCTGTGGCCTAAGAGCCGGGTGCCCGGCCCCCGGACGCTTTGCCCGGCCGGTGGCGTACGCGCCGCTCCGTCACGCGCTCGTGGTGGACCCGGGCCTGACGATCATCAGCACCACCACGACCACCCGGAGGACGTGGAAGACGGCGGTGAGCATGGTCAGGCGGGCCGCCGTGGAACGCACCGCCTCCTCGGAGGCCGGGGGCGCCTCGTCGCCCGTCGCGAGCAACCGCCGCTGGCCGGGCAGGATCGCCAGGGCGAGGAGCCCCGCGGCGATCAGGGTCAGCGCGAGCGACGCGAGCAGCCAGGCGTCGGTGAGGACGCCGAGCGCGGCGCCGGTCGCGAGGCCGAGAGCCGGTACGGCGAGGCCGGCGGCGGCATAGCCGCGGCAGACGCGGTGGAGAAGGGCGGCGATTCCGGCGGCCCGCCCGTCCGGGTCGGCACCGCCGGCGGCCTGGCGGGCGTAGCGGGGGAACATCGAGGCCGCGGCTCGCGATCGTCGCCGCCCTGCCGGCCGCGGCGGCGCTCGCCGTCACCGGCACGTTCGCCCGGCGCCTGCCCGCGCCGGACGCTCTGCCCGCCGCCGTCGGGTGGACGGGCACCACCGTGAGTGTGGCGATGGCGGTCGCGGTGCTCGCCCTCGCCGCCGCCTCCCTCCTGGCCGCGGACTGGCCCGTGCTCGCCTTCGCCGGGGTGCTCGCGGCCGTGTCGCACGCCGGTCTGGCCGCCTCGGCCCGGGCCTGCCGGCGGTGTGCGCGTCTCACCGTCTGACCCGCCGTGACACGGCGGAGGGCCGGCGGCCCCTGAGGGGTCCGCCGGCCCGAAGTGCCCGCGAGGGTCTGTCCGTGTCCTGCCGGAACCGCGAGGTCCGCCGGGTCCTGCGCGGTTCTGGCGTGTGTGGCTGCAGGGTCGGACTAGAAGACGCTCACGCCGTAGGCGCTGAGGGCCTCGGTCACCGGCTGGAAGAACGTGGTCCCGCCGCTGGAGCAGTTGCCGCTGCCGCCGGAGGTGAGTCCGAGGGCGGTGGTGCCGGAGAACAGCGAGCCGCCGCTGTCACCCGGTTCGGCGCAGACGTTGGTCTGGATCAGGCCGTAGACGATGTCGCCGTTGCCGTAGTTGACGGTGGCGTTGAGGCCGGTGACCGTGCCGCTCCGCAGGCCGGTGGTGCTGCCGCTGCGCTGGACGGACTGGCCCACGTAGGCGTTGCCCGCGCCGGTGATGTCGCGGTAGCTGCCGTTGTAGAGGTAGACCCGGCCGTCCGCCGCCGAGGCGTTGGAGTGACGGATGATCCCGTAGTCGTTGTTCGGGAAGCTGGAGCCCGTCCGGGTGCCCAGGAGGGTGGAGTTGGACGAGTTGGTGTACCAGGTGCTGCCGATGTTCGTGCAGTGACCGGCGGTCAGGGCGTAGTACGTCGAGCCGCTGCGGACGTTGAAGCCGAGCGAGCAGCGTCCGCCGCCCGCGTAGATGGCCTGGCCACCCGCGATGAGCTTGCTGATGGTGCCCGGCGTGCGCTTGATCTCCAGGGAGCCGGCGCGGTCGCCGGCCGCCTGCCTGAGCTTCGCTATCTCCGCGGCGGAGACCGTGGAGTCGGCGGTGAGGACGACCTTGCCGGTCGCCTGGTCGGTGTACCAGGCGGTGCCGGGTACGTCTGCCCCGCGGACGGCGGTGTCCACGGCGGCGAGTGCGGCGGTGGTGGCCCGGACGTCTCCGGTGGTCGCCGCGGACGAGCTGGGGACGGCAAGCGCTGAGGCGGCCAGGAGCGCGGAGGCCACGGCGATCAGCCGTGCGCCCTTCGCGACGCCGCCGAGGGGGGACAGGCGCTTGAGGTTCACTGCATCCTCCGGTGGGGGAGTGGGGGGCCCGCTGGGTGGGCGGGCCCTCGAAGCGGTGTCGGCGGCCCCGCGACGGAGGGTGCTCCGCCATGGACCTGTCAATCCCGACGAGAGGAATCCTCGGATCCGCGGGGTGTTCGCGACAAGGACGCGATTCGGCCGATCTACGCGCGTTCACGCGGTCCAGGGCGCCGGAGGCAGGGGCGTCCGCTTTCGCCTGCGTGCGTCCGGGGCGGGTGGGTGGTGGAGTGCAAACGCTTGCAGAAGTTTTCTGACGACCCTTCAGGAGCGGCCCGTCGGCCCCCCTGAAGCTTGGGTGGTGGCACGAGAAAGCGGAGGGGGTCCTACCGTTTCTCCAGCTCAGTCGACCCGCCGCCCCCGCCTCCCTTCCGCGCCGCCGCCCCCGGCGCGGGTGCCGGGTTCCCTCCGCCACGCGCCCCGCAAGGGGTAGCGGGCGCACAGAGCTGCGGGCGACCCGAGGCAGGGACGGGAGCGGGGGCCTCGGGCACAGGGACCGGAGGGGAGGAGGCCCAAGACCGGTGGCACGGCTCCCGTGATCACCTCAATGCCCGCGATCGTTCCCTTCGCCCGGTGCGGACCGGTGTCCGGTTCCCGACGCCCCAGGGAACCGCCGTGCCGGCCCCCGGCCCCGTACCGCCCCACCTCTTCAGGAGAAGACCACGCACGCCGCCGCGGGGATCTCGACCGCGCCGGCCCGCCGCGGCTCTCCCGTCCGGGGATCCAGGTCGAACCAGGTGACGTCCCCCGACCACTCGTTGGAGACGTACAGCCGGCGGCCTTCGGCGTCGGTCACCAGATCGCGAGGCCAGCTTCCCCCGCAGTCCACCACGCTCGTGAGCTGCGGCTTCTCCGCCCCGTCCGCGAGGGAGAACGTCAGGATCGTGTTGCTGCCGCGCACCGCCGCCCGGACGAACCGACCGTCGGGCGAGACGTGGACGACGGACGGATACAGCCGTACGTCCTCGGGCACGCCGTCGGCGTCGATCACCACCTCCGTGAGCGGCTCCAGGAGACCGCCCTCCGGATCCCAGCGGCAGACGGTCATCTGCGGCTCCAGCTCGTGCAGTACGTAGACCACCTCTCCGTCCGGGTGGAAGGCGAGGTGCCGCGGCCCCGAACCGGCCCGCAGCGCCGTCTCGGTGTGCACCCGGAGCGCCCCGCTCGCCTGATCCAGCGCGAAGACCCGCACCGCGTCGCTGCCCAGGTCCACGCCCAGCACCCAGCGCCCGCCGGGGTCGGGCAGGACCTGATGCGCGTGCGGCCCCGCCTGCCGGTCCGCGTCCGGCCCCGAGCCCTGGTGCGCCAGCACGACCGGAGGCCCGGAGAGGGCGCCGTCCGGGCCCACCGCGAGGCTGCTGACACTGCCCGAGACGTAGTTGGCGGTCAGCAGCCTGCTCCCCGCCACGCAGAGATGGGTGGGGCCCGAGCCGCCTGCCTCGATCGCCGCGCCGAGCGCGGTGATACCCCCGCCGGACGGGCGGAAGGCCGCGACCACACCCCGCTCCGTGTCGCCCACCGCGTAGAGCACCCCGGTCCGCGCCGCGAGCGCGAGGCAGGACGGGTTCTCGACGGCCCCGACCGAGGTACGAGGGATCAGCGCGCCGCTGTCCGCGTCGACGGCCGCGACGGTGATGCCGCGCCCGCCACCCGAGGTGAACGAGCCGATGTACGCCCATGCCCCGGCGCCGCGGTCCGTCCGCTCCCTCTCCTCCACACCGTCCACGAGATGACCTTTCCTTCGTTCGGATCCGTTCGGGGCTGAACGACCGGACGGGCGCCGCGGTCACCACGCCCTACTCCGTTCGCGGCCCTCCGCGACCCCCTGCCGCATCCCGAGATGCGTAAATTCCCCGATGGGGTGAACTGGACTAGGGAGTGTCCGCAAAGCGCCGCGTCCGCCGGAGGCGTGACCCGGTGCTCGGGGCGGCCAGAAGAGACATCTGCCGGTGGAACGGGTGAGGCGGACCGATCATGGATGACGGAAGCAGCGTGACCGTAGGGATCCTGGGGTCCTACGGAGGCCGGAACGTGGGCGACGAGGCCATCCTCACCGCGATGCTGGAGCGTCTGCGGGCCGGTCGCCCGGACGCCCGCATCGTCCTCTTCTCCCGACATCCCGAACACAGCCGCGCCGCCCATCCGGACGCCGAGGTGGTCGCCTGGGAGGGCGTGTGCCGGGAGCGGATCTCCGAACACCTGCGCCGCCTCGACGTGCTCGTGCTCGGCGGCGGCGGAATCCTCTACAACACCGAGGCGCGCCGCTATCTCCGACTGGTCCGCACCGCCCAGGACCTCGGCGTCCCCGTCTTCACCTACGCCCTCGGCGCGGGGCCGCTCACCGACGAGTCGGACTGCGAATGGGTCCGCGCCACGCTCTCGGACGCGGCCGAGGTCACCGTCCGCGACGAGGAGTCGAAGCTGGTCCTCGAAGAGGCGGGCCTGACCCGGCCCGTCACGGTCACCGCCGACCCGGCGCTGCTGCTCGCCCCCGGCGACGGCGGCGACGCGCTCCTGCGCGCCGAGGCCGTACCGCGCGGGGTGCGCCTGGTGGGGATGAGCGTGCGCGAGCCCGGTCGCGCGGCCGAACACCTCGACGAGGACGGCTACCACCAGCTCCTCGCCACCGTGGGCGACTTCCTCGTCCACCGCCTCGACGCCCACCTCGTCTTCCTGCCGATGGAACGCGACGACATCCGCCACTCCCACGCCGTGGTCTCCCGGATGGCCGACGCCGAGCGCTGCTCGGTCCTGCACGGCAACTACCGCCCCCAACAGGTCCTCGACATCGTCAGCCGGCTGGACCTGGCCATCGGCATGCGACTGCACTTCCTGATCTTCGCCGCGCTCGCCGGCATCCCGCTGCTGCCCCTGCCCTACGCCGGCAAGGTCTTCGACTTCGCCCAGCAGATCGGCGCGCCGGCGCTGCGCGGCGTCGTCCGGGAGACCGCGGGACTGCTCCTGGCGGAAGTGGACCGGCTGTGGGACGAGCGGCCCGCCCGCGCGGCGCACACGGCCGCCCGTGCGGCCTCCATGCGCCTGCGGTCCGGGCAGACCGCCGACCTGCTCGTCGCCTACCTCGACCGCGCCGCCCCCCGGCCCCTCGCCCTGCACACCGCCCCGACATCCGCGACCCCGACCGGCTGACCCGCCGGCCTCCGGCCCCCCGGGAGGAACCGTGTCCCACCTGATGCCGCCCCGCGTCCCGCGGACCGTGGACCTGCCCCCGCGCCGGGCGCTGCACGCGGGCTCCACCCAGGTCCTCGTGATCGGCGGCGGACCGGCCGGCATCGGCGCGGCCATCGGTGCCGCGAACGCGGGGGCCCAAGTCACCCTCGTGGAGCGGTACGGGTTCCTCGGCGGCAACGCCACCGCGGCACTGGTGATGCCGCTGATGAGCTTCCACAACGAGGTCAAGCAGGCCGTCGGCGGCGACTCCGCACGCCTGCTGCCGCCCGACCACGGCGAGGGCGAGCCGGTCGTCGGAGGCGTGCTGTGGATGCTGCTCGACCACCTCGTGCGCGAGGGCGCGGCGATCCGCCCCTCGATCGAGACCGGTTACACCGTGCCGTTCGACGCGGAGCTGTTCAAACTCGTGCTCTACGAACTCCTCGAGACCCACGAGGTCCGCACGCTGCTGCACGCCTTCGCCTCCGGCGTCGTCCAGCTGCCCGACCGCGCACGGGCGGTGTTCGAGACGAAGTCGGGGCCGCTCGTCGTGGACGCCGACGTGATCGTCGACTGCACCGGGGACGGCGACATCGCCGCCGCGGCCGGGGCCGCGTACGAGATCGGCCGCCCGGAGGACGGCTGGACCCAGCCCATGACCCTGATGTTCCGCATGGTCCGCTTCGACCAGGAGGAGTTCACCGCGTACGCCCGCGCCCACCCGGACCAGTGGAAGGGCGTGCACGGACTGTGGGACCTGGTCCGCGCCGCCACCGACGCCGGCGAACTCGACCTCCCCCGCGAGGACATCCTCTTCTTCGCCACCCCGAACACCGGCGAGATCGCCGTCAACTCCACCCGCGTCACCGAGGTGCTCGGCACCAGCGTCTGGGACCTCACCCGCGCCGAGTTCGCCGCCCACCGCCAGATGGCGCAGATCTCCCGCTTCCTGCGCGACCGGGTGCCGGGCTTCGCCGACTCGTACGTCGTCCAGAGCGGCGTCCAGGTCGGGGTCAGGGAGACCCGACGGGTCGTCGGGGAGTACCGGCTGACCGGCGAGGACGTGCTGAGCGCCCGTACGTTCGACGACGCCGTCGCGCGCGGCGCCTACCCCGTCGACATCCACAACCCGAGCGGCCGCGGCACCACGCTCAAGCGGCTCCCGCGCGGACAGTCGTACGACATCCCGCTGCGCTGCCTCCTGCCCCGCGACACGGACCGGATCCTGGTCGCCGGGCGGTGCATCTCCGGCGATCACGTGGCGCACTCCTCCTACCGCGTCATGCCGATCTCGATGGCCACGGGTCAGGCCGCCGGCGTGTGCGCCGCCCTCGCGGCGACCGGCGGGAAGCGCCCCCAGGACGTCCCGGCCGCGGCCGTCCGGCGCGAACTCCTCGCCCAGGGCGCCAACCTCCGGTGACGCCAGGCCCGGGTATGAGCAAGCTCCGGCAGATGCACACCTAGGCCGCGCTGACCCCGCTGCGGGCCAGCGCGAAGACGCCGAAGACGATCAGGGCCACGCCCATCAGCTGCGGCACCAGCCACCAGCCCGCGCGGACGTGCTCCTCGTACAGCAGGATCCCCAGCATGAGGCTGATGGTCGCGTCACCGAGGGTGAGCGCGGGCTGGGAGGCGACCAGGGGACCGCCCTGCATGGCGTGTTCGAGGAGGAGGAGCGCGGCGACGCCGGTCAGACAGAACGCGTAGGTCTGCCATGACGTCAGGAAGGCGGACAGGCCGCCCTCGTCCAGGATGTGCATGGACGTCTTCATCAGGGCCGCGGTGAGCGCGTAGCAGATCGCGGTCGCCGAGCCGAGGCAGGCCGCCCGGGCCCGCCCCGGCGGCCGGCGCAGGCCCGCCGCCGCCAGCACCACCACCGCGACGGCGCAGACCGCGAGCGCCGGGAGCCACCGGTCCAGCGCCACGTGGGTGCGGTTCCCGGAGGGCGAGGCCGCCACCAGCATGATCGCCAGCCCCGCCACGACCCCCGCCACCGCCAGCCACAGCGCCTTCGGAAGGCGCTCCCGCGTCATCAGCGACGCGATCAGCAGGGCGAGCGGCAGCTCCAGCACGAAGAGCGGCTGGACGAGAGCCAGGGGCCCCGTCGCCAGAGCGGCGGCCTGGCCGACGCCGGCCGCGATCACCGCCACGATGCCCGCGAGCCAGAGCGGGCGGCGCAGCAGATCGAGGATCAGACCGAGCCGGAACCCCTCGGACTGCGGGACCGTGAGCGCGGCGCGGCGCTGCAGCACGGTGGCGAGCGCGTTGCTGAAGGCGGCGAAGACCGAGAACACGATCGGCAGGATGACACCCATCCTCCGATCGTCACCGCCGCCGGCGGGTGGCCCGGTGCCGACACCGTCGTTCGGCGGGGGTTCGCCCGGCATTCGCCCGTCCGGACGCAGCCGGTGTGTGGGCGGGGGAATGTCGGGCCCGGGGCGTGGACGGGCGGTGCCGGGGTGGTACCTCGTCGGTCATGCAGCCAGGCACACCCTCGCCGGTGGTTCCGTTCCTCCGCACCGCCGCCGCGTACGCGTGGCGGCTGCTGGTCGTCGGGGCGCTCGTGTACGCCCTGTTCGCCGTGCTCGGACGCTTCCACGAGATCGGCGTCGCCGTCTTCCTCGGCCTGGTGATCACCGCGATGCTGCGCCCGGTCACCGACATCGTCGCGCGGGGACTGCCCCGCTCGGTGGCGGTCGCCTTGACCCTCCTCGGTGGCATCGCGCTCGTCCTCGGCGTCCTCGCGCTGGTCGGGGAGGCCGTCGCGGGGGAGCGGACGACGCTGGTCCGCGAGTTCCGGGACGGCGTCGACCGGATCGAGCACTGGCTGGAGCAGCCGCCGCTCCGGCTGAACCCGAACGCGCTGTCGGACGTACAGGCCCGGCTCGAACAGTTCCTGTCGAGTCACCGCTCGACCCTGCTCAGCGAGGCGATGAGCGGGGCGGCCCGGCTCGTGGAGGTCCTGACGGCGGTGGCGCTGGCGCTGTTCAGCTCGGTGTTCTTCCTCCATTCGGGAGAGCGCCAGTGGGCGTGGTTCCAGCAGCAGTTGCCCCGCTCCGTACGGGGCCGCACGGAGATCGGCGGACGCGCGGCCTGGCGGACCTTCACCGGCTACACCCATGGCATCGTCCTGGTGGCCGCGACGAACGCCGTGCTCGTCGGCGTCGCGCTGTGGCTTCTCGGGGTGCCGTTGGCCGTGCCGCTGGCGCTGCTGGAGTTCATGGCGGCGTTCGTGCCGCTGATCGGCTCGCCGGTCGCCCTCGCGGTCGCCGCCGTCGTGGCCCTCGCCGCGAAGGGCCCGCTGGTGGCGGCCGTCGTGGTCGGCCTGATCGTGGTGATCGGGCAGATCGAGGGCCATCTGCTGCACCCGCTGGTGATGAGCTGGGCGGTGCGGCTGCATCCCCTGGTCGTGGCCATCTCGGTGATCGCCGGCTCGGTCGCCGCCGGCATCGTGGGCGCGGTGGTGGCGGTGCCGTTGGTGTCGGTCGTCTGGGCGGTCTACACCGCCCTGCGGCGCGGGACGGGCAGCGGCGGGGACGCCGAGGCCGGTGGGGGCGACGGGCCTTCAGGGACCACCGGGAACGGAGGGGACAGCGCGGACGGGAAGGGCGGCGGGGAGGAGGCCACCGCCGAGAGTTCCGGGCGGTGACCTGTGCGTCCTGGGACGTCGGACGTGCCGTCGGCACCGTGCCGGCGTCGTGGGGCGGGCGCGGCCGGGGTCAGGAAGAGGGGGATGAGGACGGCGACTTCGGCGGGGCCACCGGGGTCGGCAGGTTGTAGACGTTGTCCGGGGACACGATCTGCGTGATCGCCCGGCCGAAGAGCGTGCTGGGTTCCACCCCGTCGTGCAGGATGTCGGTGTTGAGCATGACGACCAGCGTCGCCTTCACCTCGGGCAGATAGATCGTCAGGGACTCGTAGCCGGGCAGGGAGCCGTTGTGGCCGATCCAGCCCTGCACGTCGAAGATGCCGAGGCCGTAGTCGGCCCCCGGGATGGTCGTCGGCTGTGTGTTCAGCCGCTCCGCCTGCGTGGCAGGCGTCAGCAGGGTGCCGGTGGCGACGACCCGGGCCCAGGTCCGCAGATCCCCGAGCTGGGAGATCATCGCTCCCGCCGCCCAGCCCCAGGAGAGGTTCCAGTTCGTGGAGTTCTCGACCTTCCCGGACGCCGTCTGGTCGGTGTAGCCCTGGGCGTGCGGGCTGGGGAAGGCCGCGTCGGTCGGGAAGACGGTGTGGCGCAGTCCGGACGGTCCGATGACGTTCCGCTGGAGGAACTCCTTCAGAGGCATGCCGCCGGCCTTCTCGACGACGAGCCCCAGCAGGATCAGATTGGTGTTGCAGTACTCGAACCGCGTGCCCGGCTGGAAGTTCACCGGATGCTTGAAGGAGTAGTCGAGCAACTGCTGCGGGGTGAAGGGACGTTCGGGGTCGGAGAGCAGCGCCCTGTCGAAGTCCGGGTCCGCCGAGTAGTTGAACAGCCCGCTGCGCATGCCCGCCAGTTGACGCAAGGTGATCGTGTCGCCGTTGGGCACGCCCGGGACGTACTTCCCGATCGGGTCGTCCAGGCCCACCTTGCCCTGGTCGACGAGTTCGAGCAGCGCGGTCACCGTGAAGGTCTTGGTCTCACTGCCGATCCGCAGGTAGAGCCCGGGGTTCATCGGTTCTCCGGTGGCCTTGTCGGCGACACCGAAGGCCCGGACGTAGTTCCCCTTGCCCGGGGCCGAGACGCTGACGAGGACCCCGGGCACCTCGGCCTCGCGCATGACCCGCTGGATCGCGTCGTCCAGCCGCTCGGCGACGGCCGGGGACAGCTCGGCGAACTCGGTTCCGGAGGGCGAGGGCGGCGGCGGGGGAGAGGGCGCAGTGCCGGCCGCCACGGAGGCGGCCGGAGCGGTCACACCGTACGCGGATCCGGCGGAGAGCGGCACTGCGAGCGTCCCCACCACGGTCAGACCCACACACAGCCGGCGCCAACGCGCTGGTGAGTACCTCACGGCAGACCCTCCCTGCCAGACGAGGACAGAACTCCTTCTTCAGGCTAGGCCGGGCCCCCCGCACCCGCGCGACGAGCGCGGACGAGTCCGGCGGGGAGCGGCCGCGGCGGCCTCACGCACGGAACACGGTCGCGAGGTGCGCGGCGAGCTGTTCACCGGCCGGGAGCGGGAGCCGCGCGCCCAGGTATCCGTCGGGCCGCACCAGGAAGGCGGTGGGGGACCCGACGCCGTAGCGGAGCGCGAACTCGCCCCGCGCGTCGCGGTAGACGGGGAGCCCGGTCTCCTCGACCGGCGCGCCGTCCCCGGCGAGCAGGGCGCACACCTCCAGCCACCCCGGCGCCGACCGCTCCGCCCGGTCGGCGAGTTCGCGCAGCCCGGAGATTCCCTCGGCGCCGCCGTAGAGCAACAGGACGTGGCCGCGGTCGCGCAACACGTCGTACAGCCGCGACGGATAGGCGGCGATCCGGCCCACGAGCCCGCCGCAGTCCGGCGCGCGGTCCCCGGCGCGCGGGACGGTCCCGTTCACGCCGGGCTCCGTACCCTCCACGATCGGGCTGCCGCGGTAGCCGACCAGCAGCTGCGCCTCGCGCAGCAGCAGTGTCGCCGGGTCCTCGGGGTCGGCCTGGACCCCCTCGGCGGCGTGCCGGACGGTCCGTCCGACGACCTCCTCGCCCACCGGCCGGCGCTCGGCGTCGTAGCTCGCGAGCAGTCGGGGATGCGCGGCGCCCTCGACGGCGAGGGCGAGCTTCCAGGCCAGGTTGCAGGCGTCCTGGATTCCGGTGTTCATGCCCTGCGCACCGGTCGGGGGATGGATGTGGGCGGCGTCCCCGGCGACGAACACCCGCCCCTCGCCGTACCGGTCGACCAGCCGGTGGCTGATGCGGAACACCGACGACCAGCGCAGTCCGTACGCCGTCACGGGCCGCGGGGACAGCCGGTCGAGCACCGCCTGGAGGTCGGAGAGCGCCGGCCCTGCACCGCCTTCGAGCCCGTGGGCCACGCCGTCCGCGCCCCCCGCGGCGTCCTGCGCCTTCCGTGCGGCCGACAGTTCGGGCGGCACCGTCATCGACACGCGGTAGCGGCCCGGTCCCGGCAGCGGGATGCACACCAGGCCGTCGTCCACGGCCCCGTCCTCGCCCCGGTGCAGGGAGCGCACGCCGTACCCGGCCGGCAGGTCCCAGTCGACCTGGAGGTCGCCGAGCATGTACTCCTCCGGGAACGCGCCCCCTTCGAAGGAGAGCCCGAGCCCCTTCCGTACGGCGCTGTGCGCGCCGTCGCACCCGACCAGGTACCGGCAGCGGACCTCCTCCGCGCCCGTCCCCGCCGCACCGGCAGGGGAGTTCAGACGGGCGGTCACCCCGGTCTCGTCCTGAAGGAACGACACCAGTTCGGTGCGGCGCTCGATCCTGGTCCCGAAGCGGGCCAGGTGGTCCTCGAGGATGCGCTCGGTCTCGTACTGCGGCAGCGCCGCGAAGCCGTAGGGGACTTCGGGCGGCATGGTGAGCTCGAACCGGCCCGCCTCGGCGCCGTTGACGTAGAGGAGCTGGCCGCGCATCGGTGTCGCGGCCTCCAGCGCCTCGCGCACCAGACCCATCCGGTCCCAGACCTCCAGGGTGCGGGGCTGGATGCCCACGGCCTTCGCGTACGGCAGTCTCGCGGGCAGGCGGTCGACGATCCGGACCGTGGCGCCGTGTCTGCGCAGCTCCGCCGCCGCGGTGAGCCCGACCGGTCCGGCTCCGACGACCAGGACGTCCGTGGAGTGGTCACTGCTGTCACGCATCACCGGCGCCTCCTGACGAGCGGCCCCCCTCCTCTCTCATGGTCGGGCGCGGTGCGGGCCGCTGCACCTCCGGGGCGAGGAGCGCTCCCGGCCCGGAGGGAGCCGCCCGAAGTCGTGAGGAGCGTGGGGACGGAGGCGCGGGCGGACCGGAGACGCGCGAAGACGCCGGGCGGGGCGTGCCGCGTACGGCACCCCACGCCCGGCGTCGTTCGTCGCTCGGTACTGTGCGCCCTTGACGAGGGCTACGGAGCCACGGTGATCTGCTGGGCCGGGTCGGTGGTGTCGGCCACCGTGTAGACGGCGTTGAAGGTGGACGCCGTGGCGCTGGTCGGGCAGCCGAAGCCGCCGGTGACCTTGACCGGGACCGACGCGTTGGTGAACGTCAGGCTGGGCGGGGCGCCGTTGGCCCAGGCACCGGGGACGGCCGCCGCGGCGGTGGGCGCGGCCACGACCGTACAGGTGGCCAGTCCGGTCGTCTTGACCACGAGCCCGCCCACCGGGACGGTCATCGTCGCCGTGATCGGCGCCCCGTTCTGCATGGACACCTGCCAGGCGCCACTGGTGGTGACGGTCGGGGTCACGCCCGGCATGCTGGACGTGCAGGAGCTGTACGTCGGGGCGGTGATCGGCGAGGAGACCGGGCCGGCCGGGTTGTGGTTGCCCGGGGCCGCCGGGACGGTGCCGGTGGAGACGGAGACCGAGCAGGTCACGGTCACCGAACCGGCCTTGAGGGTGGCCTTGCCGCTGAGCGTGGCCTTGAAGGCGTGGCCGGCCGGGGTGACGGTGGTCGAACCGGCCGCCGCCGAGGGTAACGGCGCGGCGGTCGCGGCGGCGGCGCCGAGGGTCAGCGCGCCGGCGGCGGCGAGACCGAGGGCGAGGGGGGCGAGGGTGCGCGTGCGGCTCATGGCTGTGCTCCTTGGGGATCGGGGAGTGGAGCGGGGTTGGCGGTGACGTGCGGTGCGGGATCCGTGCGGTCCGTGGAGTCCTCGGACCGTGCGGTTCCGTCGGCCCGGTCGGTCCCGTGCGGTGCGTCGGTTCCGTCGGTTCCGTCGGTACGGTCGGCTCCGGAGGGTCGTCCGGGCCTGCCGGGCGTGCCGCGCGTGGGGGTGCGCGGCTGCCAGGCGAACATGAGTCCCCCGCCGAGGATGCCCAGCAGGGTGCCGACGAGGAAGCCGCCGAGGTTCGACAGCACCAGCGCGGCGCAGGCGATGAGGGTGGTGAGGATCCCGGAGAGGGTGCGGTAGTGCGGCGCGAACCAGACGGAGACGCCGAGGACGATCATCACGAGGCCCATCAGGACGGACGGGATGCCCGCCACGCCCTGGGTGAGCATGACCTTCATCGGGGCGAGCGGCAGGACGCAGATCTCGGCCCCCGCCAGGGCGGCGAAGAGACCGCCCCAGAACGGCCGGCTGCGTCGCCACCGCCGGAACCGCGTCCGCGAGCGGGTCAGAAGCATTCCTTCTTGCCCTTGCTGACGTTCATGCTCAGGCCGGAGAGCTTGAAGGTGCCGGCGTTGGTGGCCCACGCCGTCTGCCGCAGCTTGGTGATGGTGACGGTGTCCGCCTGCTGCGCGAACAGGTCCTGCATGCCCTGGGCGTCGTCCGGGCCCTTGTCGAGCGTGGAGGCGTCGCGGCCGATCTCGATGTTGGTGAAGGCCGCGTTGCCGGACAGCTGGGTGGCGTCGACGAAGAGGTTCGTCGCCTCGACCGGCTCCTTCTGACCTGCGGTCAGGTAGAGCGAGATGTCGCCGATGACCGGGAGCGTGGTGACCACCGACTGGCAGAGGCTCTTGAGTTCGGCCTGCTTGATGGCGGTGACCGCCACCGGGATGAGCTCGTTGCGGGCGTTGACGTCCACACTGCCGTACTGGGCGAAGCCCGTGCCGGTCAGGCTCTCGGCGGAGACCTTGAACTGCTGGCCCGAGACGGCGAAGGAGGCGGCCAGCGCCCCCTGGGCGAGGGCGATGCCGAGACCGGCGGTGACGGCGACGGCCGGGATCGTCAGGACGGCGAAGCGCCGCCATCTCACCCGGCCGTCCTCCGCGGCCTCTAAGTGGTTTACGTCGTTCGCGTCGTGTCCCATGACGGATCCCCTTGGATGAGTGGGGTGGGGCGGGTGGGGTGCTGTGAGACGGCCCGACCGGTGCGATCCGGCTCCGCGCATTCGTTACTCGCCGGTATGACCGTGGAGACGAATGTAAGAGTGCCAATGGTGGTTGGCAAGGTTGCGGGAGAGTGCCCTTTCGGACAAGTCCTACTGCTCCGTACGGAGCAGAGCGGCGACCTCCGCTTCCACCCTGCGCGCCATCGCCCGGGCGAACTCCGTGGCCACGACCTCACCCGCCACCGGGCGCAGGGCCGCGGCGGCCTCCGCGATGTGATCCAACTGGGAGGCCGAAAGCCGCTCCAGGCCGTCCGTGCCGATCACGTGCCGCCGGAACAGGTCGACGAACCGGTCCGCGACCGCCGCCGCCTGGGTCTGCACGAAGTCCCCGGCGTCCAGGATCTCCGCCAGCGGCAGCCCTCGCCGCACCAGCGTGAGCGTCGCCTCGAGGAGTCGCCGGCTCGGAAACGTGACCGTGTCCCCCTCGACCCGTACGTACTCCAGCGCCGCGGCCCGCCGGGTGTCCTGGGAGGTCGCCGCCGTGCCGAACATCTCCCGCAGCTCGGCCAGGGTCATCGTGACCGGCTCCTCCTGCACCCAGTCGCGAGTCAACTCCCGCTCCACGCCGAGGAGTTGAGCGATGCCGCCGCCCTGTTCCCACGCGGCCAGAAGTTCGGCTATGCCGTTCACGGTGTAGCCGCGGCCGAGCAGGTCGTCGATCAGGCGCAGCCGCGTGAGGTGCTCGTCGGAGTACCAGGCGATCCTGCCCTCCCTGCGTGGTGGGGGCAGCAGACCGCGTTCCTGGTAGTAGCGCAGATTGCGCACCTTCACCCCGGCGGCCCTGGCCACTTCCTCCCGGCGATACCGCGCCCCGCCCGCCACTGCCGTGTCACCCGCCGCCTCGCTGCTCACGGCCACGAGCCTAATGCCGGCAGGGGCTCGTTTCGGCCATGTCCCGGAACCCGTCCCCTTCCTTCCGCTCCTTCGCGCGCCGCCCCCTGACGCCGGCCGCGGGGAGGCCGCGTACCCGCCGCCGCGCGGGTCGGCGAAGATGGTCGCGTCACCTGTTCCGCCCACGCGAGGAGCGACGGCACATGCCCACATCCGGGGCCGGGTCGAGACCACCGACGATCTCCGACGTCGCCGCCGCCGCCGGGGTGTCGCGTACGACGGTCTCCCACGCGCTCAACGGGCTCGGGAAGGTCGACCCCCGAACCCGCGAGCGCATCAAGCGGGTCGCCGCCGAGCTGGGTTACCGGCCGAACCTCCGCGCCCAGCGGCTGCGGCGCGGGCAGGCCAAGGCCATCGCCCTCGCCTCCTCCATGCCCTTCGCGGTGGCCGCCGGGCCGTCCCGCCTCGGCTTCTACATGGAGATCGCCGCCGCGGCCGCCGAGAGCGCGCTGCTGCACGGCTACGCCCTCGTCCTCGTGCCGCCCGTCCGCTCCGGATCCGGCCTCGACTCCCTCGACATCGACGGGGCCATCGTCGTGGAACCGGACGTGCACGACGCGGCGGCGGCCCACCTCACCGGGCGCGGCCTGCCGTACGTCGCCCTCGGCAGGCCCGTCTCCCCCGAGGAGCCGGCGCCGTACGTCGACCTGCACGGCCGGCTCGTCGCCGAGCTGCTCCTCACCCATCTGCGCGAGCAGGGCGCCGCCCGGCCCGCGCTGATCATCGGCGCCGGGGAGCGCCACTCGTCGGTCGACGCGCGCGCCGCCTACGAGCGGCTCGCCGAGGAGCAGGGCTGGGAGCCGATCGTCGCGACCGCCCCCGAGGCGGGCGGCGAACAGGCCGGCTACGACCGCTGCGCCGAGCTGCTCGCCCGGCACCCAGGGATCGACGCCGTGTGCGCGCTGGTGGACGCCTTCGCCGTCGGCGCCGTCCGGGCCGTCCGGGACAGCGGGCGCGCGGTACCGGACGACGTCATGGTGGTCACCCGGTACGACGGGCTGCGCGCCCGGACCTGCGAACCGCCCCTCACCGCCGTCGACCTCCACCTGGACCGCGCGGCCTTCGACGCGGTGGAGCTGCTGCTCGGCCGGCTGCGCGGCGACGTGACCACCGGTGCGGTGGTCACGTCGCCCGAGCCGCGGGTGATCCCGCGCGCGTCGTCGCTGCGGGTCACAGCCCCAGCATGAGGACGAGACCGGAGACCAGCGCGAAGCCGAGCACGAACACGCGCATCCGGGAGGCGTTCAGCCGGTCGTGCACCAGTCGGCTCGACCACGCCCCGAGGGCGATCGCGGGCGCCAGCGCCACCGCCCAGCCCAGGTCCGCCGGGTGCCCCTTCCCCGTGGCGAACAGCAGGGCCAGCGAGGCGACTTCACCGACGAGGAAGCAGGCGGCGACGGTGGAGCGCAGCTCCGCAGGCGGCCGGTGCTGATAGACCAGGGCGAGCGGCGGGCCGCCGACGCCGGTGGCCGTCTCCGTCAGTCCCGTCACCGCGCCGGCGCCGAGGTAGGCGGCCCTGCCGGGGGTGAAGGCGGGCGCGGCGAGACTGACCACCGCCGCGAGGACGGTGGCGCCGCCCACGAAGAGGCCGAGGCTGCGGTCCGGGATCAGCCAGAGCAGCGCCAGCCCGCCGGGGGTGGCGGCGAGCCGTGCGGTGGTGATCCAGCCGGCTCCGCGCAGATCGAGCGAGGCCCGCTCGCGCCAGGCGACGTACAGGTTGAGCGGGATCATCGACGCCAGGACGAACACGGGGAGCAGGCCGGGGTCGAGGATCCCGGCCACGGGCGCGACGATCAGGGCGAAGCCGAGCCCGCTGCCGCCCTGCACGAACGCGGCGACGGTCACGGTGACGGCCAGGACGGCCAGGGTGTCGGTGCTCACCGCGCGGCGCTCCGTCCGGCAGCCGGCCCCGACGAGGCCCCGGCCCCGGCCGGTGCCGTGGAGCCGCGCCGGGCCGCGGTGGACGCGCCGCGAGCCGCCGTGGAGGTGGGGTGCACGCGGGTGACCGGGGCCCGTCCCACCGCGGCGCGGGCCAGTTCGGCGGCCCGGCGGACCAGCGCCGGACCGTCCCAGGTGGTGGGCCGGCCGTGCCACAGCCGCAGGCGGCCCCCGACGAACACCGCCGTGATCTGGTCCCGGTTGCCCCGTCGTACCAGCTCCCACGGAACGTCCCAGGAGAGGGCGAGCTCGGGGGTGGTGACGTCGACGAGGAGGAAGTCGGCGGCCAGGCCCGCCGCGACGGTGCCGGTCCTCGCGCCGAGGCCGACCGCGTCGGCTCCGCCCCGGGTGGCGGCCTCCAGCCAGGTCCAGCCGGCACCGCACGACGAGTCGCCGGTGGCGAGGCCGTACGCGATCCGCTGGGCGAACTCGGCCGCCTCCGCAAGGCGGAACCCGTCACCACGCGTCCCGTCCGTGCCGAGGCCGAAGCGGATGCCCCGCTCGGCCATCGTCAGGGCGGGGGCGACGGCGTTGCCCTTCCAGGCGCTGGCCACCGGGTTGTAGCTGACGGCGGTCCCGGTGTCGGCGAGCAGCGTCAGCTCGCGTGGCGTGAGCAGCGTGGCGTGCGCCGCGAGCAGATGGGGGCCGAGCGCGCCGAGGTCGTGCAGGTACTCCAGCGGGCGCAGGCCGTGCCGGACCAAGGAGCGCTCCACGCCCGCCAGATGTTCGTTGAGGTGGATCTGCAGCGTGGCGCCCGCCTCGCCCGCGAGGCGGGCGACGCCCCGCAGGGTCGCGGGGGTCGCCGCCTCGGGGATGGAGACGGCGAGGGAGGGGTGGACGAGCGGGTCGCGGTCGTAGCGGGCGAGGTGCTTCTCCGCGTCGGCGAGGACCGGCCGGCCGTCCTCGGCGGTGCCGTCCGCGTCGTTGGCGACGCGACCGAGGACGCAGCGGATCCCCGCGTCACGCGCGGCCGAGGCGACCACGTCGATGTCCACCGCGGCCCGCGTTCCGGCGTCGGCGACGGTGGTGAACCCGCCGCGCAGTGCTTCGAGCGCCGCCAACTTGGCCGCGGTGTAGGCCGCTTCCTCGTCCAGCGCGCCTTCCAGCGGCACCCAGACCCGCCGGAAGATCTCCGAGGGCTCGCCGAAGGCGAGCGCGGATCCGAAGCTCTGGGTCAGGTGGTGGTGGGCGTCGACGAAGCCGGGCATCAGCAGATGGCCGGGCAGCCGTACGGCGTCGAGCCGTGGATGCGCGCGGCGCACCTCCGCCGCGGGGCCGACGGCCCGGAACGAGCCGTCGGCGACGACGACCGCGGTCTCGTCGGCGGGCCCTTCGGGCAGCAGGACGGCGTCCGGTACGAGCAGGAGCGGGCCGGGCCCTTCTAGGAGCTCGCGGGTGAGCTGGTTCATCGGTCACTTTCCGTACGGCGGGTGGCCAGACGGGCGGCGATGCCCGGCCGGACGTGGTGGAAGAGGATGTTGAGCACCGCGGCGACGCACGCCCCGACGGCGACCCCGCTCTCCAGGAGAATGCGGAGGTTCGGCGAGAAGCCCGCGTACACGCCCGGGATGAGGATGGGCAGCAGGCCGAGGGCGAGGGCGACGGCGCAGACGAACGTGTGGGTGTGGGCGTCGAGGTCGGAGCGGCCGAGCATCTGCACACCGAGCACGGTGATGACC
The DNA here is from genome assembly GCF_055609145.1 of Streptomyces sp. NPDC036822. Taxonomy (NCBI): domain Bacteria; kingdom Bacillati; phylum Actinomycetota; class Actinomycetes; order Kitasatosporales; family Streptomycetaceae; genus Streptomyces; species Streptomyces sp. NPDC036822. The sequence goes on along the minus strand of NZ_JBVJPY010000009.1, from coordinate 284,122 downwards.
GCGAAGACGACCATGGCGGTGCCGCCGATGACCGCCGACGGGACGACGCTGATGGCGCGGGTCACCGGGGCGAGGAAGCCGATGGCGATCAGGACCACGCCGGCCGCGGCGGTGACGTACCGGCTGCGGACACCGGTGACGCGGACGATCCCGATGTTCTCACCGCTCGTCACCATCAGCGGCAGGCCGAAGAATCCGCCGAAGAGGGAGGTGAGCGCGTCACCCCGGACGGTCTGGGGGACGGCGGTGCGCCGGTCGATGTCCTTGCCGACGGCCTCGGCGTTGATGACGGTCTGGCCGGTGGCCTCCGCCATCGAGGCGAGGCTGTAGAGCATCAGCGGCAGCGCGGCGAGGAGGTTGAACTGCGGCGAACCGAACGGCATCAGCTGCGGCAGGCTGACAAGGCCGCCGTCGGCGGCGCGTGCCAGGTCCATGTGCCCGAGGAGGGCGGCCAGCACGGTGCCGGCGAGGAGCCCCAGCATGACGGCGAGCTGACGCAGCACGCCGGTGAACAGCAGGTAGAAGACGACGGTGAAGCCGATCGTCGCCATGCCGAGGAGAAGGTTGGAAGGGTCGGCGAAGCCCGGCTCGCCGGGGCGTCCGGTGACCAGGACGGCGCCGACCTTCACCAGGTTGACCCCGACGATGACGATCATCGTGCCGATGACGAGGGTCGGGAAGAAGGCGAGGAGCCGTGAGAAGAGGGGCAGCACGACGAAGACGAAGAGGGCGGTGAGGATGACCGCGCCGGTCGCCGTGCGCGGCCCGTGCTGCTCGGCGATGGCGAGGAAGAGGATGAGCGGCGCGCCGCCCGGCAGCATCACGAAGGGCAGCCGGGGTCCGAACTTCCACGGCCCGAGCGACTGGATCAGGGATCCGGCGCCGGAGAGCACGAAGGCCGCGGAGAGCAGGTCGACCGTCAGGCCGGGATCGAGCCGGAGGGTGGCGCTCATCAGGAAGATCGCCGATATGGGTGTGGCGGCCATGACGAGGACGTGCTGGATCCCGAAGAGCAGGATCCGGCCCCAGGGGCGGGACTCGTCGACCGGGTGGACGGGTGCGGGGTCGGTGGGCTCCGGCGTCGGTGACGGATCCGTACCGGGAAGGGTCTGGCGGGGACTGGACACGTTCGAGCTCCGATCGGCGTTCGACACGCTCTGGTTCAGCCGCGATCCGGCCCTGGACGGGGAGCCAAATCGATTTGGCCAAATCGATTTGGCCGTCAGTATGGGAGGGTGGAAGACAGCCGTCAAGGGTCCCGGCCGTCGAGGCCCGGTCCCTGACCGGCTGACGAAGCCTCAGATCAGGGCAACGGAATCCGCACTTGCACGGCCCTTTGACCATCGATTCGTAAGTTACCGAAGGGTTTTGCTTCAAGAGCTGCGATCCAGGGCCTTGCGCGGTGCCGTGCCCGTCGGCAAGGATCTGTTTCCGGCCCGGGCCTTCGCCCGGCCCCCTCACGCCTCCACGTCTGGACGCCTGGCCGCGCACCGGCAACCCCGTGCCGCCAGCCGGTGCACCGCCTGATCCGCGCGGTCGCCCGTACGCCCCCTTCGAGGCCTCCCCAGCGAACCGCCGGTCCCGCGATCCCCCCGCTTCGGCGCGCCCGGCGTCGCGCCCCTTCTCGTTCACCTACCTCAAGGCAAGGCAGAGATGGCACCACCGGCCTCACGCCGACGACCCCCCACCACCGTGCACCCGGTGGACGAGGTCCTCCCGCTCCCCACCCTCGCGCTCTACGGATTCCAGCACGTCCTGGCGTTCTACGCCGGTGCCGTGCTCGTGCCGGTGATCCTCGGCAGCAGCCTCGGGCTCTCGCGGCAGGAACTCGTCTACCTCATCAACGCCGACCTGGTCACGGCCGGCATCGCCACCATCATCCAGGCGTGGGGCTTCTGGCGGATCGGCGCCCGGCTGCCGCTCGTCCAGGGCGCGACCTTCACGGCCGTCTCCCCCATGATCGCCATCGGACAGGGCGCGGGCGGCGGAACCGCCGGACTGCTCGTGGTCTACGGCGCCGTGATCACCGCCGGCCTCGCGGCCTTCTTCCTCGCCCCCTTCGCCGGGAGGCTGACCGCGTACTTCCCGCCGATCGTCACCGGGACGCTCCTCACGGTCATCGGCATGGTCCTCATACCCGTCGCGCTCCAGGACGTCGGCGGCGGTTCGGGCCTGGTCGACGGGCCGCACTTCGGGGCGCCCGCCCACCTCGCGTACGCCGGCGGAACCCTCCTCTTCATCCTGCTCGTGATCCGCTTCGGCGGACCGTTCCTGCGCAGCATCGCGGTCCTGCTCGGCCTGGTGGGCGGCACCGCCGTCGCCTGGCTGCTCGGCGACGCGGACCTCGGCGCGGTCGACCAGGCCGACTGGCTCGGGGTCAGCACGCCCTTCCACTACGGCCTGCCCACCTTCTCGGTCTTCCCGATGCTGGCGATGGTCGTCGTCGTGCTCATCACCATGGTGGAGACCACCGGGGACGTGTACGCCATGGGCGAGATCACCGGGCGGAAGGTCGACGGCGAGACGGTCAGCCGCGCGCTGCGAGCCGACGGCGTCGCCACCGTGCTCGGGGGCGTCTTCAACTCCTTCCCGTACGTGGCCTTCGCGGAGAACATCGGTCTCGTCAGGATCTCCCGCGTCACCAGCCGGTTCGTCGTGGTCGCCGCCGGTGTCTTCATGATCCTCCTCGGCCTGGTCCCCAAGGCCGGCGCCGTCGTGGCATCCGTCCCGCACCCCGTGCTCGGCGCCGCCGCCGTCGCGATGTTCGGCATGGTCGCCTCCGTCGGCATCCAGATCCTCACCAAGGTCGACCTGCGGGAGGAGCGCAACGCCCTCATCCTGGCCGTCAGCCTCGGCGCCGCGATGCTCCCGACCGCCGTCCCGCCGTTCTTCGAGCGCATGCCCACCGAGGTACGGGCCGTCCTCGGCAGCGGCATCACCCTCGGCACGCTGACGGCGGTCCTGCTCAACCTGTGCTTCCACGTCTTCGAGAACCGGCGCGGCAAGGAGGACATCGACTGGGACGGCCTCGCCGCGTACGACGAGAGCCGGCCGACGGACGACGAAGGACTCGACGGCCTCGCCCCGTACGGCGACGGCGGTGCGGGCCGCGGTGACGGCCACGCCCCGCACGGCGGCGGCCGCGCCGACCATGGGGACGGCCACGTTCCGTACGACGGCGGCCGCACGCCGTACGACGACGGGACGGGTCCGCAGAGCGCATCGGCCCGCTGACCCGCCCCCGCTCCGGCAGGCCCGCCGCCTCCGTAGCCGTCCCCGAGGATCCGCCCGTGCTCCACCCCCCGTTCTCACCCGCCCAGGCCCGGGCCGCCCGTCTCCGCATCGGCCTGACTCCCGAACAGGTCGCCGCCGCCATGGCGCAGCTGGGGGTGCGCCGCCCGGTCGAGTCCGTCACGGCCTGGGAGTCCGGGGCGGTGGCGCCTTCGGAGGGAGAACTCCTCGCGCTGGCCGACGCGCTGTGGTGCCCCGTGCCCACGCTCATGGCCCTGCGGCCGCGGTCCCTGCGCGAGCACCGGCTGGCCAGGGGCTTCAGCGCCGAGCGGCTGGCGCTGCGCATCGGCATGCCCGTCACCGACTACGTCCGTGCCGAGGGCGACCACCGGTGGAGCGGAACCGACGTCCAGACCGTGCTGCTCGCCGACGCTCTCGGCCTTGAACCGGACGAGGTGGTCCGCGTCATCGGACGGGCCGGTGAACTCGACGGACTGCTCCGCCAGGCCGTCGAGGGCCGGTGGAAACAGCACACCGCCTCCCTCGCGCGGCTCGTCGACGCGCCCGAGCGCGGCGTCGCGCAGGCGCTGCGCACCCTGCACCAGGAGTACGCGCGCTTCGGCGAGCGCTACCGGGGGCATCTCGTCGCCCGCAGCGACGACGCCCGGCTGAAGGAGATCGCCACCGAGCGCGCGCGCTGGTTGCGCGGCCTGTCGGACCGCTTCCTGCACCTGGTCGGCCACGGCACCGGGCCGCCTCCGTCCTGAACGGCGCCCTCGCCACGGTGACCGAGGCCGGGACGGACGGGCGGTCGGCGGCCACCGTACGGGAGGCGTGAATGACCCTGCGTACACCTCGTGCGGACCGCGGACCGCGGGCCAGGCGCGGGACTGGTCCGTCGGGACGACGCCCGTACGGCCCCCCGTGCGCCACGGGAGAGTGGTTCCCGCCCGAGGCGACAGCGCGTGCGAACAGCCCGCGACTGCGTGAGGATCGATAGTGCGGGTACCAGGAGGCTGCCGCGCCGGTCGGCCGTGCGCCGAGGCGGCGCCGCTGCCACGTGCAACCTTTCGAAGGAGCCGGCCGTGACTGACGTATCAAGCATGGGATCCCCGCCCGACGACGACCGCCCGGTCCTCACCGACCGCCAGGGACATCCGATCTACGACAACCAGAACCAGCGCACGGTCGGCGCCCGGGGCCCGGCCACCCTGGAGAACTACCACTTCCTGGACAAGATCAGCCACTTCGACCGGGAGCGCATCCCCGAGCGGGTGGTCCACGCCCGCGGCGTGACCGCGTACGGCTACTTCGAGGCGTACGGAGCCTGGGGCGACGAGCCGATCAGCCGATTCACCCGGGCCAAGCTGTTCCAGGAGCGCGGCAAGCGCACGGACGTGGCGGTCCGCTTCTCCACCGTCATCGGCGGACGCGACTCCTCCGAGGCCGCCCGTGACCCCCGCGGCTTCGCCGTGAAGTTCTACACCGAGGACGGCAACTGGGACCTGGTCGGCAACAACCTCGGCGTCTTCTTCATCCGGGACGCCGTGAAGTTCCCCGACGTGATCCACTCCCTGAAGCCGGACCCCGTCTCGCACGAGCAGAAGCCCGCGCGGATCTTCGACTTCATGTCGCAGACCCCCGAGTCCATGCACATGCTGGTGAACCTCTTCAGCCCTCGTGGCATCCCGGCCGACTACCGGCACATGCAGGGCTTCGGCGTGAACACCTACAAGTGGGTCGACGCCGAGGGCAAGACCGTCCTGGTCAAGTACCACTGGATGCCGAAGCAGGGCGTCCGCAGCATGACCGAGGAGGACGCGGCCAACGTCCAGGCGGAGAACCTCGGCCACGCCACGAAGGACCTGTACGAGGCGATCCGCCGCGGCGACCACCCCGAGTGGGAGCTGCTGGTCCAGATGATGGAGGACCACGACCACCCCGAGCTGGACTTCGACCCGCTCGACGACACCAAGACCTGGCCCGAGCAGGACTTCCCGCCCAAGCCGGTCGGCCGGATGGTGCTCGACCGCACGGTGGACAACTACTTCGCCGAGAACGACCAGATCGCCTTCGGTACGGGCGTCCTGGTCGACGGTCTGGACTTCTCGGACGACAAGATGCTGGTCGGCCGCACCTTCTCCTACAGCGACACCCAGCGCTACCGCGTCGGGCCGAACTACCTCCAGCTGCCCGTCAACCAGGCCAAGAACGCCGACGTGCGCACCAACCAGCGCGACGGCTTCATGGCGTACCACGTCGACGGCCAGGGGGAGAACCCCGAGGTCAACTACGAACCGTCGATCACCGGTGGCCTGCGGGAGGGCCAGTACCCGACGCACGACGAGCAGGGGCCCGAGATCCAGGGGCGCCTCACGCGCAAGCGCATCCCGCGGACCAACGACTACCAGCAGGCCGGCCAGCGCTACCAGCTGATGCAGGACTGGGAGCGGGACGACCTCGTGCACAACTTCGTCTCGCTGATCTCCCAGTGCGACCGGGCCGTGCAGGAGCGCATGGTGTGGCACTTCCTCCTGGTGGAGAACGAGCTGGGCCTGCGCGTCGGCGAAGGTCTCGGCATCGGCCCGTCCGACGTCTCCCACCTGCAGCCGCTCGCCGGTCAGACCCTGACGGACGACGACCGCAAGCGTCTGGAGAACCTCGGCAGCAACCCGCCGCGCGATGTCGAGGGCCTCACCATGACGCACTGCGTCCCGGACGAACGGCACGTCGTGACCCGCTGAGCCCGGCGCCCGACCCGCACGGGCCCCGGCCGCGAGGAGGCGGCCGGGGCCCGCGCGTGTGCCGGGACGCGTCGCCTCCACCGCGTCCTGGCGGACGCCTTCCGCCGGGCGCCCCGCCGATCAGCGCCTCCGCGGTGACACGGCGGTGTTACGGCGGTGACACGGCGCGAAGGCGGGTAGCGGCACCCTATGGAGCCATCCCAGCCATCCCAGCCACTGCCGCGGCGCACCTTGACCGCGACCGTCCTCGACGCGCCCGACGCCCGGGAAATCGCCGCGTTCTACGGCGCGCTGCTCGGCTGGCCGGTGAAGGACGACGAGCCGGACTGGGTGACGCTCGCTCCGCCCGGGGGAGGAGCCGGACTCTCGTTCCAGAGCGAGCCGCACTTCGTCCGGCCCCGGTGGCCGTCCACGCCCTCGGCGCAGCAGATGATGGCGCACCTGGACATCGAGGTGGACGACCTGTCCGCCGCCGTCGGGCACGCTCTCGCGCTGGGTGCGACGCCCGCCGGGTTCCAGCCACAGGACGACGTCCGCGTCCTGTACGACCCGGTGGGGCATCCGTTCTGCCTCTGGACCCGAGGCGGAACGGAGGCGCCACCGGGCCCCTGACAGGGACGATCGCCGCCCCCGACCGCTACCGCCTCGTGCTGTGCTCACGCGTCTGGACCTGAGCGGCCGGGGCCGGGCGGCGCACCACGTCCGCCGCGGCGCCCGGCCCCGGCGGCGACAGGGCGCGGAGCAGGGAGCGGGCCACCGCGTCGTTCTCCCGGAAGGCCGGGGCGTCGGTGCGGGGGCGGGCGAAGGCGGCGACGTCCCGGGCGTTGGTCGGCGCGCCCAGGGCGACGCGCCGGGGATGGGGTCCTCCCAGGGAGGCGTCGTGCATGCGGCTGCCCCCGGCCGTGACCGCGAGCAGGCCGGTGCGATGGGTGTGGGTGGCGTCGGCGACGACCTCCTCCGTGACGGCGCCGGCACGGTGCAGGCCCCGCAGGAGCGGGTCCTCGGTCCGGTCGAGCGACGGCCGTGGCAGGTACGCCTCGATCAGGGCCGTGGCGTGGACGGTGTGGCCCGGCACGGTGGCGCTCGTCCCGGTGAAGGTGCCCGTGGTCTCGTTCGCACCGACCCGCAGGTCCGCGCCGAGGAACCGGACGACCCCGGCCCGGGAGAGGGCGAGCAGTTGCCGCAGCCGGAACCCGGGCGGCCCTGAGGCGAGGAAGGCGAAGAAGCCCTGCCACCAGCCGTCGAGCCCCTCGGCCACGGACCGAGCGGTCAGCCGGCCGCCCGCGACGAGCCGGGGCAGGTGGCCGTAGAGGGAGAGCAGCGCGTGGAACGCGCCGAGGTCGGCGCTGTGGGCGGGGTCCTCGCGCCGGGTGACGTCCCGGGTGATGTGATCGCGCAGATGCTCCTGGAACGCCTCGGGCGTGGCGAAGACCTGCCCGGCCAGCGGCCGGTCGAGGGCCTCGAAGTCCAGCCGGTCCGCCGGGTCGGGTACGGCGGCGGCGACGAGGGCCTCCCTGGAGGCGGAGTACCAGTCCGCCCGGTCGTAGGCGGCGAGGAAGTCCGGCCACGCCATGCGCGTCCGCCCCGGATGGGCGTGGAACAGCTCGTGGTAGTGGCCGAACCCGATCTCCTTGGCCATCAGCGGCCACACGTCGCGACGCAGGTCGAGGGGACGGTCGAGGGCGAGCAGCGCGTCGACCGCTTCGGGGCCGAAGTGGCGGGGCAGCGCGGGGCGGGGCCCGCGCAGCCGGTAGCCCGTCTTGGAGTGGTACGGCACCCCGCGCCGTGATCCGACGTGCAGGACCGGCTCACGCCCGGACGGCAGGTAGGTGAGCGTGCCGTCGGGCTCGGTCCGGTAGCCGCCGCCCCGCCCTTCGGTGAGCAGCACCATCAGGTCGACGAAGGCGAGCCCGAAGCCGCGCAGGATGACGTGCTCACCGGACCGTACCCCCGACAGGTCGGCGTCGGACGAGAACGCCGGCGGGAGGTGGAACAGGCCGTGCCGACGGGCGAACGCGGCAAGGTCCAGGTGTTCGGCGGCCGGCGTGGAACCCAGGTGCCCCTGGGCGAGGACGACCAGGTCGGCGGTGAGCGGGGTGGCGCGCCCGGCCAGGCGCACGTACTGCGGTCCCTCGGGCGGACCGGTGACGGCCGTCGCGGTGGTGGGGTGCCACTCGACGGTGACGGACGGCGGAAGGTCGGCGAGAGCCTTGCGGAACACCCACTCCAGATAGGAGCTCTGGGCCCGGCGGGTGGGGAAGTCGCCCGGCCGCAGGGCGCGCAGTTCGGCGAGGACCTCCGGGTCGGAGGGTTCGGCGTACGGCGGGAAGCGCGGCCCGCGGCCGGAGAACTGCGCGGCCCATGCGGCCAGCGACGGCCCGGGCCGCACGGGACCGTCGATCGTCGAGGTCTCGTCGGTGAAGAGGGTGACGTCCTCGGCCATGGAGTTCATCCGCAGCAGCGGGGACTGGTCGTGCCGCCACACCCTGCCAGGACCCGGCGGGTGCGGATCCACCAGGTGGATCCGCAACTCCCGCTCACCGGACCACAGTTCGGGTGCACTGGCGGCGATGCGCTCCAGCAGGCCGGTGCCGCGCGGGCCCGCGCCGACGACGACGAGCACGGCCGCCGGACGTCCGTTCACCGGTCGCCGCCGATCGCGGACCGGCCGTCGGCGGCGGTCAGGGCGCGGAGCCGGGCGCGCATCACGGCCAGATGGACGCGGGACCGCTGCCACGGGGTGGGCGGCAGGGCGCGGGCCGCGCCGCGCGCGTAGTACCGCTCGACGTAGAACTGGCCCGCGCTGAGCACGGTCGTCACGGCGACGTACCAGAGGGTGGCCACCAGCAGCAGAGGGATGACCTGGTACGTCTGGTTGTAGACCAGCTGTACGGAGTACAGCAGGTCGTGCACGGCGAGCACGCTCACGATGCTGGTGCCCTTCAGCGTGCCGATCAGCATGTTCCCCGCGGTCGGCACGATGGAGCGCATCGCCTGCGGGACGACGATCCGGCGCAGGGTGCGCCGTCTGCCGAGGCCGAGCGCCTGGGCGGCCTCGGTCTGACCGGCGTCCACGGAGAGGATGCCGCCGCGCACCACCTCGGCGGCGTAGGCGGCCTCGTGCAGCGTCAGCCCGATGACGGCGGTGAGCGTGGGACCGAGCAGGTTGACCGTCTGGACGGAGACGAACTGCGGTCCGTACGGGATGCCGAGAGCGAGCGTGGGGTAGAGGGCGCCGATGTTGAACCAGAAGAGCAGTTGCACCAGCAGCGGCGTGGACCGGAAGATCCACACGTAGCCCCAGCTCAGCGTCCGCAGCACCGGATTGCCGGAGAGCCGCATCACCGCCAGCGGGGTGCCCAGCAGGAATCCGAGCACCATCACGACGCCGGTCAGCCACAGCGTCAGCAGCAGGCCGTCCAGCACCGCTCCGGTGGTGAAGTAGCGCCCCACCACGTCCCATTGGAAGGCGGGGTTGCGGACGACGGAATCCACCGCCATGACGAACAGGAGCAGCGCGACGGCCGCGGTCAGCCGCCGGCCGACGCGCCGGCGCGGGACGATCCGGGGCAGGTCGTCGAGAGCGGCCGGACCGCCGGGCGGCGGACTGCCGGGGGGCGAGCCGCCGGGGGAGGGGGCGTCGGGGAGCGGGCCGGCGTTCTTCAGCCGTCCGGAAGGAGGGACGGACGCGGGATCGGCCGGGGTGACGGGGGAGGGCGAGACCATGCGAGGTTCTCCAGGGAGGGAAGCGCCGCGTCGTCGGCGGCGTCGGTGACCCATCCGGTGCGCGCGTACGCGGGCACCGCGCGGCTGCGCGGCGTCGGCGCGCGAACGGCGCTGCCGGTACCTCGGCGTCATCACGGGACCGCGTCCCTCAACGCGGCCGGAGCGGCGGCCGCACTCGACGGCGCCGGTCCTGCGCCGATCGTATGTGCCGACGGTGAGGCCCTGTCAACCACCTTGTTCAGGGCGGGCGTTCACGGCGGGTCCGACATCCGGGCGGAGGTTGACGGAATCCCGCACGACATGGTCAATTGGCCGTATGAATGCTGAGCGGCGTCTGGTCACGCGCGACCACATCGACTTCGGTCGGGTGTGGTCCGCGGCGTGTTGCGCCTGACTCGGCAGCGGGCTGTCTGACCGGCCCTTCCCTCCCTCGGTGACCCCGTCGCGGGCCGAGCTCTCCCTTCGTATCCCCGTCGTACGCCGGCGCTGACCGGCGTACGCGCGGTTCTACGACCCCCGGACGCGCGCTGCCGCCGCCCTCTTCACCGCCCGAGGCCCCTGCCCTCGGCGCCATCACACCCGGTACCCCTTCGCCCCTTCCTGCCCCGACGCGCCGGCACCCGGCCGTCCCGAGGGCCGCCTCGCCCTGCCCGGCTGCGGCCCGCACACCCTGAAGACCGACGAAAGGCCCTGTGCCATGCCCGTGGAACTCCCCGGCCACACCGCCACAGACGACGGATCCGCCTCCCGCACCTCAGCCGCCTCCCGCCACGAAACCGCCGCGCACGCCGGAGCCGATGTCCGAGCCCCTCGCCGACGGACCCGGACCCGCGTGCGCCTGGCGGCCGCCGCCGTCGCGCTGCCCTCCCTGCTGGTCCTGAGCGCGTGCGGTTCCGGCGACACCACCCCGACGGGCGCCGTGGCCTCCGCCACCCCGGGCGACGACCCGGTCGCCACCGTACGGAAGGTGGACGCCGCCGCCGCCCTGCTGCCCGCCGACGTCCGGACCAAGGGCACCCTGCGGGTCGGCAGCAGCGTCGGCTTCCCACCCGGCGCCTACTACCCGAACGGCTCCGACAGAGCGCCCGCGGGCCAGGACATCGACCTCGCGGACGCCGTCGCCAAGGTTCTCGGTGTCCGCCTGGAGCGGCAGGTCGCCTCGTTCGAGACGATCCTGCCCGCACTCGGCAGCGGCAAGTACGACCTCGGCACGGGGAACTTCGGCGTCACCACCGCCCGGCTGAAGACCATCGACTTCGTCACGTACATCAACGACGGCCAGGGCTTCGCCGTACGGAAGGGCAACACCGCGCTCGGCACCAAGGTCACCGACCTCACCCAGCTGTGCGGCCTGACCATCGGCACGGGGGCCGGCACCACCTTCGAGACCACGCTCGCCGCGCAGAAGGGCGTGTGCGCGAAGGCGGGCAAGAAGCCCTACGACGTGAAGGTCTACTCCGAGAACGGCGCCACCGTCACCGCCCTGCAGCAGGGCCGGATCGACGTGGTGATGTCCACCATCAACGGCCTGCGCTACCAGGCGGCGCAGCCCGCCTCCCGCACCGCCTTCCTGGGCGAGTACCACCGCCTCGACGTCGGTTTCGCCTTCAAGAAGGGCTCCCCGCTCACCCCCGCCTTCGAGGCCGCCGTCAACCAGCTCATCAAGGACGGCACCTACGCCCGGATCCTCAAGAAGTGGGGCACCAGCGCATCCGCGATCGAGACCTCGCGGATCAACCCGCCCGAACACCGGTGAGCACGGTCGACACCGTGCTTCCCACCCGGCCGGCGTCCCCGTGGGGCGCCGGCCCCGTCCCCCTGCCCTCCTCCTTCCGCACAGGACGACCACGTTCCGGAGGCTCCGCGTGAGATTTCAGGTCCTGACCATCGCCGGCCACGCCGCGCACCCGCTGACCGGCGAGCTCGGCCCCGCAGCCGACCGGCTCGCCGACGTCGTCGAGACCGGCGTCGTGGCCGAGGAACTGGGTTTCGACGCCTACGCCGTCGGCGAGCGCCACGCCGGCTCGTTCCTCTCCTCCAGCCCCACGGTGCTGCTCGGCGCCCTCGCCGCCCGTACCACCCGCATCAGACTGCTCACCGGAGTCACCGTCCTCGCCGTCCTCGACCCCGTGCGGGTCGCCGAGGACTACGCGACCCTCGACCAGCTCTCCCGGGGCCGTATCGAGCTGGTCATCGGCAAGGGGGCCGAGAAGGGCCACTTCGACCTCTTCGGTCTGGACGAGGAGCTGCAGTGGGACTACCAGGCCGAGAAGTACCGGCTGCTGCGCAGGCTGTGGCGCGAGGAGGACGTGAGCTGGGACGGCCGGTTCCGCCCGCCGCTGAAGGACGTCACCACCGTCCCCCGTCCCTACGGCGACCGGCCGCCGCGTGTCTGGCACGGCTCGGCCACCAGCCTGAACTCGCCCGAACTGGCCGCCGAGCACGGCGACCCGCTGTTCAGCGCCAACGCCGTCCAGCCCCGGCAGGCGTACGCCCGGCTCGTCGACCACTACCGCGAGCGGTTCGAGGCGCACGGGCACGACCCGCGCGACGCCTACGTCGGCGCCGGCTCGGGCGGACTGTTCATCGCGGACACGACCCAGGAGGCGATCGCCCGCTTCAAGGACTACTACGAGGCCCGGGTCCGGCAGACCCACAACCCCCGGCTGGAGGGAAGGCCCGGATACAACACACCCTTCCGCACCATCGAGGAGGCCGTCGCCGACGGCCCGCACCTCATCGGGAGCCCGCAGCAGATCATCGACAAGATCCTCGGCTTCCACTCGTCCTACCGCCACGACCTGCAGTCGATCACCGTCGACGCCTCGGGACTCTCCCTGCCGGAACAGACCGATCAGCTGCGCCGCTTCGCCGACGAGATCGCCCCCGTGGTACGGCGGGAGGCCCCCACCACCCTGTGGCAGGAGCCGTGATCCGCTGACGAGCCGCCGACACCGTCGCCGGGCGGGGCCATGTGCCCCGCCCGGCGACGGTGTGTTCAGGCCGCGACGGGCGTGTAGTGCGCCGCGTCGTCGCCTTCGAGGACGTGACTGCGGTTGCCGTCGACACCGACCGGGACGTCGCCGGCCACCGTCACCCGGTGCAGGAGGCGCGGCAGGTCGCCGTAGTCGTCGGGGGCGTAGTGCTGGGTGATGCGGTTGTCGAAGAGGACGACGTCGCCGGGGGCCCATACCACCCGCACGATGTTCTCCGGGCGCGTGACGTACGACTGGAAGATGCGGAGCAGGTCCCGGGACTCCGACGGGCTGAGCCCGATGATGCTCTGCGCGAAGCCGCCGATGAACAGGCCGCGCTCCCCGGTCTCGGGGTGGACGCGGACGACGGGATGGGCGGTGCGGTACTTCCGGGACACGAACCGCTTGCGGTGCTCGGCCGCCTTCTCGCTCTTCGGCGCCGCGTAGTCGTAGTCGTTGGTGTGCACCGCCCACAGCCGGTCCGCCAGCTCGCGCAGCGGTTCGGGCAGGTCCCGGTAGGCGGCCGCCGAGTCGGCGATCAGCGTGTTGCCGCCGTAGGGCGGGACCACGATGCCACGCAGCGTGGACGCCTTCGGCGGCGTCCGGACGAAGGTGACGTCGGTGTGCCACTGGTTGGCGCGGACGCCCTCGTCACCGTCCACCGGCAGGATGCCGGGCTGCCCGTCGACCGAGGGCACGGTGGGGTGCGCGGTGGTCAGCTCGCCGAACAGGGCGGCGAAGCGGAGCTGACCGGCGTCGTCGAGGTTCTGGTCACGGAAGACGAGCGCCTTGTGTTCCAGGAGCGCTGTGTTGATCTCGGCGACGACGGCGGGAGCGATCTCGCCGGACAGGTCCACGCCGAGGATCTCGGCGCCGATCCGGCCGCCGATCCTCCGGATGTCGAACGCGGTGCTGGTGGTCATGTGCGGTGTCCTTTCGATGGTGCCGTGCGAGGTGCGGACGGGTGCGGTACGAGGGTGGTCAGGCGCCGGTCATGCGGGGCTTCGGGCGTCCGCCGCCAACCGGTTGGCCGGCCGCGGCAGGCCGTAGTGCTCGCGCAGGGTCCGGCCGGTGTACTCCGTACGGAACAGGCCACGGCGCTGCAGGATCGGGACCACGTGGTCGACGAAGTCCTCCAGCCCGCCGGGGAGATGCGGCGGCATGATGTTGAAACCGTCCGCGGCCCCCTCGGTGAACCAGCTCTGCAACTGGTCGGCGATCTGCTCGGGCGTCCCCGCGAACACCCGGTGGCCGCGCCCGCCGCCGAGCCGGGCGATGAGTTCGCGCAGGGTCAGGCCGTCACGCCGGGCCAGTTCGGCGACGAGCGTGAAGCGGCTCTTGTTCCCGTTGATGTCCCGCTCCTCCGGGAGGTCGGGCAGCGGGCCGTCCAGCGGCAGTCCGGTCAGGTCGGTGCCGAGCATCCCCGACAGCTGGGCCAGCCCGTACTCGGGCACCTGGAGGTCGGTCAGCTCCCGCTCCAGGGCGCGGGCCTCCGCCTCCGTGGACCCGATGACGGGGCAGATGCCGGGAAGGACCTTCAGATCGCTCTCCTCCCGGCCGTGCCGGGCCAGCCGGCTCTTGAGGTCCTTGAAGAACGTCTGCCCGTCGGCGAGGGTCTGCTGCGCGGTGAACACGGCCTCCGCGTACCGCGCGGCGAACTCCTTGCCGTCCTCGGACGATCCCGCCTGGACGAGCAGCGGATGACCCTGGGGAGAGCGCGGTACGTTCAGCGGACCCCGCACCCCGAAGTACGTCCCCCGGTGGTCGATCTTCCGGACCTTGTCGGTGTCGGCGTAGAGCCCGCGCTCCCGGTCGAGCAGGATCGCGTCGTCCTCCCAGCTGTCCCACAGCTTGGTCGCCACCTCGACGAACTCCCGCGCCCGCTCGTAGCGCAGTCCGTGCTCGAGGTGCTCGTCCTGCCCGAAGTTGCGGGCCTCGTCGACCGTGCCGGAGGTGACGATGTTCCAGCCCGCCCGGCCTCCGCTCAGATGGTCGAGGGAGGCGAACTTGCGGGCGGTGTGGAACGGTTCGTTGAAGGTCGTCGACACGGTGGCGATCAGGCCGACGCGCTCGGTGACCGCGGCCAGGGCGGACAGCAGGGTCAGCGGCTCGAAGCCGCCGAGCGCGTTGTGGCGCACGTTGCCCCACAGGGCCAGGCCGTCCGCGAAGAAGATCGAGTCGAGCTTGCCGCGCTCGGCGGTCCGCGCGAGCTGCTGGAAGTAGGCGAGGTCGGTGACCCGCTCGGGCTGGGTCAGGGGGTGCCGCCAGGCGGCGTCATGGTGTCCGGCGCCCATCAGGAACGCGTTCAGGTGCAGTTGGCGGGGTGGGGCGGTCGCGGTCATGGAAGTCCTAGACGTGAGGTGGGGCGGGCGGTGGCGTGGGGCCTGCGGCGGTGCTGCCGGGCCGGCGGTGACGTGAGGCAGGCCCTGGCGTGGGGCCGGCGGTCCGTCAGGCGGGAAGGCGCCAGGAACTGAGCCGTCGTTCCACGGCCACCAGGAGCTGGTTGAAGGCCACGCCGATGGCCGAGATCGTGATGATCCCCGCGTACATCTGCGGGATCGCGAAGTTGTACTGCGAGGCGTTGATCAGGTATCCGAGCCCCGCCTTGGCGCCGATCATCTCGGCGGCGACCAGCACCAGGATCGACACCGCTCCGGCCAGCCGGATGCCCGTGAAGACGACCGGCACCGAGGCGGGCAGGATCACCTTCTGGAACAGGCGGGGCGCCGACAGGTCCATCGACCTGGCCAGGCGCAGAAGCGTGGGGTCGACATGGCGTACGGCACTGATGGTGTTGAGCAGGATCGGCCAGGTGCACGCGTACACGACGATGGAGATCTTCGACGTCTCGCCGATCCCGAGCAGCAGCACGAAGACCGGGAGCAGCGCGAGCGCGGCGGTGTTGCGGAACAGTTCCAGGACCGGACCGAGGACGTCGGCGACGGGCCGGTACCACCCGATCAGCAGGCCGAGCGGTACGGACACGGCCACGGCGATGCCGAAGCCGGTGAACGACCGGGTCAGACTGGCCCCCGCGTTCTCCGCGAGCTGCCCGTCGAGGGCCAGCTGCCACCAGGCCGTGGCGACCTCGCTGAACGGCGGCAGGAAGGTGCGGTCGACGAGGTCGAACCGGGGGGCCGTCTCCCAGAGCAGGAGCAGGCCGACGATCGCCACCGACTTGACGGCCACCGTCCGCAGGAGCCGGAGCACGCCGCGCCCGGCGGACCGGACGGCGGCCCCGTCCCCCGGTGCCCGCGCCGTCTTCCGCGTCCGCACGCCCGGCGCGGGCGATCCGGTCGGCGCCGAGGGGCCGGCCGGTGACGGGAGGGGCCCGGCGACCGGCTCAGGGACGGCCGGGGCGAGGGACTGCTCGACGTTCGTACGCGTACCAGCTGCGGGACTCATACGGCGGCACCTTCCTTCTCTTCCTGCTGGGCCTTGGCCACCTCGTCGTGCAGCAGGGACCAGATCTCATGCCGGTGGCGTGCGAACTCGGGGCTGGAGCGCAGGTCGTCCGTGGCGGTGCGGGAGGTGAACTCGATCGGCACCACCTGTTTGATGCGGCCGGGCCGGGAGGTCATGACCGCGACCCGCCCGCCCAGGTACACGGCCTCCTCGATGCCGTGCGTGATGAAGACGATCGTTTTGCCGGTGCGCTCCCAGATCCGCAGCAGTTCGTCCTGGAGGGACTCCCGGGTCTGCGCGTCGAGGGCGGCGAACGGCTCGTCCATCAGCAGGACGTCGGGGTCGTAGGCGAGGCTGCGGGCGATCGCCACCCGCTGCCGCATCCCGCCCGACAGCTCGTGCGGGTGGCGCGACTCGAACCCCGAGAGGCCGACCAGATCGAGGAACTCCCGTGCCTTCCGGGCGCGTTCGCGCCGGGGAACGCCGGTCGCCTCCAGGCCGAACTCCACGTTGCCCTGCGCGGTGCGCCAGGGCAGCAGGGCGTACTGCTGGAAGACGATGCCCCGGTCCAGACCGGGCCCGGTCACCGGTTCCCCGTCGAGGAGGACCCGTCCGCCGTCGGGGCGGGCGAGACCGGCGAGCAGGTCCAGGAGGGTCGACTTGCCGCATCCGCTGGGACCGACGACCACGACGAACTCACCGGCGGCTATCTCCAGGTCGAGGCCGTCGAGCGCGGCCAGCTCCGACCTCCTCCCCGCGCCGGGGCGGCCGCCGGCCGGTCCGGCGCCGGGGTTCCGGCGCGCACCACGGCCCCCCGAGGTCTCCTTGACGGGAAAGGTCTTCCGTACGCCTTCGAACACGATCTTCGGCGGGGCGGTGGGCTCCGTCATGGGGATCAGCTCCTTCCCTGTGCCGCGGAGGCCGAGGCGGCGGCGGACGGCCGCCCGGCGGCGCCGGCCGCGTTGAACTCGTTGGTGTACAGCTCCGAGAGCTTGATCCGGCCCTTGTCGATGTCACCGCGTTCGGCCAGCCAGTCCACCCACAGCTGGAGCTCCTTGCCGGTGATGAGGCCCGCCTTCTCGGCGACGCCGAAGGACCGCCAGTACTTCAGGGGCCCGGTGTCCTCGTTGCGGCCGCGCTTCTTCACGATGTCCGTCATCCGGGCGACGACCTCGTCCCGCGGAGTGACCCGGGACCATTCGATGGCCTTGCCGACGCCGGTGACGAATGTCCGCGCGGTGTCCGGGTTCCGGTCGAGGAAGCGGTCGGTCATCACGAAGGTGCCGGCGCTGAACGCCCCGAGGAGCTGGAAGTCCGTGAAGAGCGGCCGTATGCCTCCGGTGGCCAGGGCCTTGTCCCGCAGGATGCCGCCGAGCACGGCCACGTCGATCTGCTTCTGGCGCAGCGACTGCTCGGTGTTGACGGGGGGTACGACCAGTGGCTCGACCCGGCTCGCCTCCGCGGCGGACAGCCCCGCGCGGCGCACGAAGATGTCGAGCATCGCCTCGGCGTGGGCTCCGAGGGTGTTCATCCCGACCTTCTTGCCCACCAGGTCACGCGCCGAGCGGATGGGGCTGTCGGCGAGGACGTAGTAGCCGTTGTACGCGTACTTGTCGGCGCCGTAGTAGCTGATGACGGCCTTGACGGGGGTGTTGTTCGCCGCGAGTTTGACCACCGCGCCGTTGAACGCCCCGCCGAAGTCGGTCTGCCCCGTGGCCGCGGACTGGATGTCCTGCGGCCCGCTGATGGTGTTGCCGACCCACTCCAGCTTCACGTCCTCCAGATAGCCGAGGTCCGCGGCGAGCTCCGGCAACGTGACCGTGCCCGCCCACCCCTGGTAGCGCAGGGTCTTGGTCTGCCCCGTGGTGGAGGAACCGCCGCCGAGGGCCGTACCGCAGCCGACAGCGGCGGCGGACAGGCCGAGCAGGGTGAGGAATTGTCGTCGCGTCGATGCGGTCGGGGCCATGGAAGGTCCTGTTCGGGATCGGGGAAAACGGGCAGCGCAAAACAGCCCGTCGGGTGCTGGTGATGAGCAGGGGAAAGGGACAGGGAAAGGCGGCGAATTCCCTCGGAATGGCCGTCGGTATTTCCCGGCGGTAATCGTTTCAGTGACGGCGCCGTGGATGTCGCCGTGCACGTCGCCGTGTGCGTCGAAGGAGCCCGGCAGGGCGATCCCCCGTGGCTCGAGACGACGTCAACGCGGCTTCGGCACGCGGCTGACACCGGGTCGAAGCTTGGAGTGGCGCACGGCGTGACGGATGGTCCCGCAGGCGGTCAAACGGCCGGAAAGGCCGGAAGAAGTGAGGAGGCGAAGCCGACCGCGGGGTCTAGCGACCGGCGGCACAGATGGCGCTGGCCTGGCGTCGCAGATCGACGTGCAGGCGCGCTACGAAATCCTCGGACTGGCTCACATGTAGGATCCTGGCAGCACGTCGGTTCCCAGTCAATGTCCGTGTTGTTTCGTCTCACATTCCGAATTGGGCGCGGAGTTGACTGCCGGCCGCTTCGCCGACGACTCCTAGGACCGGCCTTCTTCCTTCCGCCCTCGGTGAGGGGTGGCCCGAAGGGGCCCTGCGGGGCCCTCGCGTAAAGTGGGCCCGGGCCGTGACTGGCGCTTGAGGTGGATCACCACCGGGGAGCGGCCCCGTGCGACACCGCGCACCCGCGCGGAGCCGACGCTGCCGTGCGCCTGGGCGATCACCCTGTCACCGACGACGCCCAGGAGTGGCCCCGTGTCCCGCATCAGCGCAGCCCCCGACAGCACCGCCGCACTCATGGACGGCACCGCGCTCGCCCGCCGCACGGTCGAGGAGACCGCGGCGCGAGCCGCCGAGATCACCCGCCGCACCGGCGTCACGCCCTGCCTCGCGACCGTGCTCGTCGGCGAGGACCCGGCCTCCGTCACCTACGTACGGATGAAGCAGAACCGGTGCGCGAAGGCCGGAATACGCTCCCGCCAAGTGGAGCTGCCCGCCTCCACCACGACGGCGGAGCTGGTCGCCGCCATCACCACCCTCTCCGCTGACCCCGACGTGCACGGCATCCTCCTGCAGCACCCCGTCGGCCCCCACATCGACGAGCGTGCCGCCTTCGAGGCGATCGACCCCGCCAAGGATGTCGACGGCGTCACGATGGCGTCGTTCGCCGCGATGGGCTTCGGGCTGCCCGGCTTCGTCTCCTGCACGCCCGGCGGCATCATGCGCCTGCTCGACGCGTACGAGGTCGGGCTGAGCGGCAAGCGTGCCGTCGTCGTGGGCCGCTCCGCCATCCTCGGCAAGCCCGCCGGACTGCTCCTGCTCGGCCGCGACGCCACCGTGACGTACTGCCACTCCCGTACGACCGAACTCTCCTCGGTGATCCGCGAGGCGGACATCCTGGTCGCCGCGGTCGGCAAGCCGAACTTCATCAAGGGCGAGGACATCAAGCCCGGCGCCGTCGTCATCGACGCCGGCTACAACCCGGGCAACGTCGGCGACGTCGACTTCACGTCCGCCGCCGAGCGGGCCTCCCTCATCACCCCGGTCCCGGGCGGTGTGGGCCCGATGACGATCGCCGTCCTGCTCGCGCAGACGGTCGAGGCGGCCGAACGTCAACTGGGTCTCTGAGGGCTCTCCCGGAGCGGGCGTCCGGAACGTGCCGGCGTCCGGTCCCTGTGAGGTGTGCTGTCCGGGCGAGGCTCTTCGCCCCCTCCGCTGCACGGCAGCCGTAGCACGGCGGCGACGACGGGAACAGCCCGAAGGCGGTGCGCGATTGTCACGGTTCTGTACGAGACGTGCTGCAACTCGTCCGCGACGGCGGCGTGTCGGCCGATTCCGGGTGACCCTGGGCACCATGGCCCCGTTCTCCGCCGACCCGTCGTCGCCCCTGCGGTACCTCCTCCTGCCCGTTCTGCTCGTCCTCGCCGCCGCCCTCGTGGCCGCCGCGCTGGTCGCGGGCCGCGACGCGGGGGACGAAGCGACGCCGGAGGGCCCGGCGGCCGGCAGGGCCGACGCGGCGGGCAGGACCACCCGGACCACGCAGGCCGGCGCCCAACAGCCCGCCCCCCAGGGCGGGATCGCCGGGCGACGGCCCTCGTCCGCCGCCGGCAAGCCCTCGGCGTCCCTCCGCCCGTCCAAGACGGCGTCCCCGTCATCGACCTCGCCCACCGCCTCGCCCGTTGCCCCCTCCGCGAGCGCACGGCCGGAGCGCCGACGGGAACCCGCGCCGTCCGCCCTCTCCTATGACAGGCTCCGGGCGGGGGAGTGCTTCGACATCGACCGGTCCGCCCCCGGCACCGTCACCCGGCGCGCCTGCGACCGTCCCCACGACGCCCAGCTCGTCACCGTGCTGAGGCTGACCGGCGACCTCATCAGCGACCAGGACGTCCGGGACGCGGCCGCGCGCCTGTGCCGGGAACCACTGCGCCGCAAAGCGGCGCAACAGCCGCTCGGCACCCGCTGGACCACCTTCGTCCAGTACCCGTACCGGACCAGCTATCTCCTCGGCTCCGACACCGTGGCCTGCAGCCTCGCCGCGCACACCGACGACGACACGCCGGAGCGGGACCGCAAGCTCACGGCCCCGCTCCTCTGACCCCGCCGGTGACGGCCCCTCGTGACACCACGGCGCGGGGCCGTCGCCCCGGTCAGTCCTCGACGGCCGACAGCGCCGCGAGCGCGGCTCCCGGGTCCTGGTCCGCCGGGCCCGCGGGCGCCCACCGGCCGCCCTCCCTGCGGTAGGGCCACCAGCGGCCGTCCGCGCCGAGCCGCAGCTGCGCCTCCGCGCCGACCACCGTCCACCTCCCCGATCCCGCCGGGCGCAGCACCGGCCGCTCACCGTCCTCCCAGGCCTCCGCGAGCCGTGCCTTCGCCCGGGTCAGCGCCTCGGGCGGCGGCGTCCACTCCTCCTCCAGTACGGACAGGGCGGCGGCGCCCCCGAACCGCCACGCGCGCGTGGCCAGGTCCAGATCGGCGCGTCGACGCCCGGAGCCGGTGGCGAGCCGGGTCGCGATCCACCCCGCCGGGGACGCGGCGGCGAGCCGCACGGCGTCCTGGTCCACCGTCAGCGGCATGCCCGCCACGGCCCCTCCACGGGACGGGGCCAGTGCCTCCGCCAGCATCCGGTGGGCCCGGGCGGCCGCGTCCGCCGCCAGGAACTCCAGCGCCGCCGGGTCGAGGCCCGGACCCGGGTCCGCCTCGGTGTCCAGGGACGGCGGTTCGCCGGCCGCCGGGGGCAGCGCCGGGGGAGCGGGCAGCGGCGGCAGGATGTCCCGCGCCGCGAACGCCTCGCGCGCCGGCACGCCTTCCACGGCGGTGTCCTCCGCCGGCGCGGCCGGCGCGGCCCGGGACGCGCTGCGCTCCTGAAGCTCTTCGAGGAGCGCCCGCTCCCCACGGCCCCGCATCAGCAGCAGGACGAACGGATCCTCGTCGAGCAGCCGCGCCATCTGGTGGCAGAGCGCCACCGTGTGCGGACAGTGGTCCCACGCCTCGCAGCCGCACTCGGGGTCCAGGTCGCCGATGCCCGGCAGCAGGTCGAGCCCGGCGGCCGCCGCGTCCTCCACGAGATGCGGCGGCATCTCGCGGTCGAGCAGGGCCGCGATGTGCCCCGCGCTGTCCACGGCGAGGTCGAGCAGCCGGTCCCACTCGCCTTGCGAGAGCTCCCGCAGGAGCACGTCACTGCGGTACGAGGTGCCGTCGCGGTCCTTCACGACGGCCGTGATCCGGCCCGGCCGGACCGACACCGCGCCCACCGCGCCGTCGCGCGCGTGCCGCCGCCCCCGCTTCAGCTGCTCGTTGTCGAGCGCGGTGTCCTCCAGCGCCTTCAGCCACGCCCGGCCCCACCACGTACGGGCGAAGGCCGCGCCGCGCAGGGGCGGCAGGGCCGCGAACGTCCGTTCCTCGCCGCCGGTCTCGTATCCGCTCATCGTGCGTCCCCTTCCCCACGCAGCTCCACCAGGTCCGCCAGCTCGGCGTCGGTCAGTTCGGTCAGGGCCGCCTCGCCCCCCGAGCCGAGCACGGCGTCGGCCAGCGCCCGTTTGCGTACGAGCATGTCGGCGATCCGGTCCTCGATCGTGCCCTCGGCGATCAGCCGGTGGACCTGCACCGGCTGGGTCTGCCCGATGCGGTAGGCCCGGTCGGTTGCCTGCGCCTCCACGGCAGGGTTCCACCACCGGTCGTAGTGCACGACGTGACCGGCCCGGGTCAGGTTGAGTCCCGTACCCGCCGCCTTCAGGGAGAGGAGGAAGACGGGCACGTCCCCGTTCTGGAAGCGTTCCACCATCCTCTCGCGCTCGGCGACGGGGGTGCCTCCGTGCAGGAACTGCGTCGGCACGCCCCGCGCCGCCAAGTGCTCCTCGAGCAGCCGCGCCATCCGCACGTACTGGGTGAAGACCAGCACGCCCGTGTCCTCCGCGAGGATCGTGTCGAGGAGCTCGTCGAGGAGGTCCAGCTTCCCCGACCGGCCCGGGATCCTCGGGCGCTCCTCCTTCAGGTACTGGGCGGGGTGGTTGCAGATCTGCTTGAGGGAGGTCAGCAGCTTCACCACCAGACCGCGCCGCTCCATGCCGTCGGCCTCGGCGATCGCCGCCATGGTCTCCCGTACCACCGCTTCGTAGAGGCCGGCCTGCTCCCTGGTCAGGGAGACGGCGCGGTCGGTCTCGGTCTTCGGCGGCAGCTCGGGCGCGATGCCGGGGTCCGACTTGCGTCGGCGGAGCAGGAACGGCCGGACGAGGGCGGAGAGCCGTTCGGCGGCGGCGGGGTCCTCGCCACCCTCGACGGCCGAGGCGAAGCGGGAGCGGAAGGTCCCGAGCCGGCCGAGGAGACCGGGTGTCGTCCAGTCGAGGATGGCCCACAACTCGGAGAGGTTGTTCTCGACCGGCGTGCCGGACAGGGCGACGCGTGCCTTGGCGCCGATGGTGCGCAGCTGCCGGGCGGTGGCGGAGTACGGGTTCTTGACGTGCTGGGCCTCGTCCGCGACGACCATGCCCCACGTCCGGCTGCGGAGCTTCTCGGTGTCGAGCCGCATGGTGCCGTAGGTGGTGAGGACGACCGCGTCGTCGGACAGGTCGGCCAGGCCGCGCGCGGCTCCGTGGAAGCGGCGCACGGGCGTGCCCGGCGCGAACCGCTCGATCTCGCGCTGCCAGTTGCCCATCAGGGACGTCGGGCAGACGACGAGCGTCGGCCCGACCGTCGAGGGATCGGTCTGCCGGTGCAGATGGAGCGCGATGACGGTGATCGTCTTGCCCAGGCCCATGTCGTCGGCGAGGCAGCCGCCGAGGCCCAGGGAGGTCATGCGGTGCAGCCAGTCGAGCCCGCGCAGCTGGTAGTCGCGCAGCGTCGCGGCGAGCGCGGCGGGCTGGGCGACCTCCCGGGGCTCGCCCTCGGGGTCGGCGAGGCGGGCGCGCAGCTGCTCCAGCCGCCCGGTCGCCCGCACCTCGACGCGCCGGCCGTCGACCTCGGTGCTGCCGGTGAGCACGGCGCCGAGCGCGTCCACCGGGCTGAGCTTGCGGTCCGCCGAGGCGCGGGCGCGGCGCAGTTCGGCCGGGTCGATCAGCACCCACTGGTCCCTCAGCCGGACCACGGGGCGGCCCGCCTCGGCGAGCCGGTCCAGCTCCGCGCGGGTGAGCTCTTGGTCGCCCACGGCGAAACGCCAGTCGAAGGCGAACAGGGAGTCGGCGGAGAGGAGCGAGGGCAGGGCGGAGGAGCGGGGGTCGGCGCCTTCACCGGTGCCGGTGCCTTCGCCGGAGCCGGCGTCGTCCGGCGCGCCGGACGCCCGTGGGACGTCCGTGCCGAGCCGTTCGTCCCACGGGCCGATCACCGCCTGGGCCGTGAGGCGGTGGGCCAGTTCCCGGGGCCAGTGGATCTGCACGCCGGTCGCCTGGAGCGCCCGAGCCGCGGGGCCGAGGAGTTCGGTGACCTCCTCGTCGGCGAGCTCCATCGCGTCCGGGACCGCCGCCGAGAGCAGCGGGGTCAGCGGCGCCCAGGCCCGGGCCGCGCGGCGCAGGGCGAGCAGCGCGTCCATCCGGGCCCGGGGCCCGAACGCCGACCCCGCGGGCCCCGAGCCGGCCCATACCTCGGCCGCGTCCGCCACCAGCGTGGGGTCCGCGGCGCTGTGGATCTGCAGGACGGCGCGGAAGGCCGGTGCCTCGACGTCGGTGAGACCGGGCAGTTCGACACGCAGCGACAGGCGTACCCCGGCGTCGTGACCGGCCGCCACGTCCGCGGCCCAGGCCCGCTGCCCGGGCAGCACCTGCGGCTCGTCGGCGGCGAAGGCGGGGCCGCCGGCCGCGAGCGACGCGGCCGGGGTACGCGGCAGCCCGTCCGCCACCGCGTCGATGAACTCCCGCAGCAGGGACTCGGGTTCGGGCAGGAGCGGATCGCCGTCGGGCCCGGTGCCCGGCAGCGGTACGGCATGGGCGGAAGGCGGCATGGAGGCGGCGAGCGTCCGCAGGGCGGCGAGCTCCTCGGGGCCGAGGGGCCCCGCGCGCCAGGCGTCGTGGTCGCTTCCCGTGAGGCCCGGCAGGATCAGCCCGCGGGCCACCAGATGCAGGGCGAACAGGGCGGCGGCGCCCCAGAAGGCGGCCGAGGGCGAGGCCGTCCCGGAGAACCGGGCACGGGCGAGGTGCGGCAGGGCGTCCCGTACGGGAAGGAACGAGCCGGCCACGGTGTGCGGTCGGAGGTCGTCGGCCACCACGGTGAGGTCCGCCGTCTCGGTCTGCGCGGCGAAGGGCTCCTCAGCGTCCCCGTCGGGTGACCAGAAGGCGATGCGGCCGGCGCGGGGCGGGTCGGAGGGCAGGAAGACGGCGGAGCGGCGGACGAGTTCATCGGGTCTCTGCGACTGCGACAACGCATTCCTCAAATTTGACTAGCGGGGGCCGAGCGGCCGAGGGTACCTGAAGCGGAGACCGTCGGGGCGCCCCGCAGGGGTGAGATGGATCACTCCCGGCCGTCGCTCGGTCACCGTCCGCTCGCGACGACGGCGACGACCGATGACTGCGGCGGACCGGCGACTGCGCTGACCGACGACTGCGGCGACCGCGGCCTCCGGCCCCCGCGCGCGTTCCCGCGGCGTTTCCGGCGCGAGGCGTGCGCCGGGCG
Organism: Streptomyces sp. NPDC036822; assembly: GCF_055609145.1. NCBI lineage: Bacteria > Bacillati > Actinomycetota > Actinomycetes > Kitasatosporales > Streptomycetaceae > Streptomyces > Streptomyces sp. NPDC036822. Next base: position 258,967 of record NZ_JBVJPY010000009.1, on the reverse strand, counting down.
AAGCCGACCCTGCGTGCGCCGGACGAAGCCGACCCCGCGTGCGCCGGACGAAGCCGACCCCGCGCGCGCCGGGCGAAGCCGACCCCGGCGCGCGCGCCGGGGGTGGAGCCAGCCCCACCCCGGCACCCGGGCCATCCCCCGAGGATGTCGGGGGATGACGCCATGGCTGCGGGCGATCACCCCTCCGTAGGTTCGAAGCAGCCGGGCGGGCCGCGCCCGGGCCCCGCCCACGGACCCCGGAGACCGCCATGCCCCAGGCCACCGCCACCCTCACGGCGCCCGATCGGAGCACGCCCCCGGCACCGGCGCCCGCCACCGCGAGCAGAGGCGCCGGCAGCGAGTTCGCACCGCTGCTGCGCACCATCAAGGAACAGGGCCTGCTCGAACGCAGGGCCGGCTGGTACGCCCGCGGCATGGCGGTCAACCTCCTCGGCCTCGCCGCCGTGGTGGCCGGCCTGGTCCTCCTCGGCCCCTCCTGGTGGGCCCTCCTCCTCGCCGTGCCGCTCGCCCTGCTCTCCGCCCGCGTGGCGTTCGTCGGCCACGACGCGGGACACGCGCAGATCACCGCCGACCGCCGCCTGGGCCGGATCCTCCAGCTCGTCCACGCCGACCTCCTCCTCGGCATGAGCCGGGAATGGTGGAACGACAAGCACAACCGCCACCACGCCAACCCCAACCACCTCGACAAGGACCCGGACGTCGCCGCCGACGTCCTCGTCTTCGCCCAGCACCAGACCGAGGGCCGCACCGGACTGCGCGGCTGGCTCACCCGCCATCAGGCCTGGCTGTTCTTCCCGCTCACCACGCTGGAGGGCATCGCCCTCAAGGTGTACGGATTCCAGGCTCTGTTCGCCGAGGAAGGGCCCTTCAGGACCCGGCGCGAACGGCTCCTCGAAGGCGCCCTGCTCCTCGCCCACGTCGTCGGCTACGCCGCCCTGCTGCTCTCCACCCTCACCGTCGGCCAGGCGCTGCTCTTCGCCCTGATCCACCAGATGCTCCTCGGACTCCACCTGGGCCTGGCCTTCGCCCCCAACCACAAGGGCATGGAGACGCCCGACGCGCACCCGGACGGCGACAGCTGGGGCCACCTGCGCCGCCAGGTGTTGACCTCACGCAACATCCGGGGCGGAGCCCTGACGGACTGGTTCCTCGGCGGGCTCAACTACCAGATCGAGCACCACCTCTTCCCGAGCATGCCGAGGCCGCATCTGCGGCTCGCCCAGCCCGCCGTGCGTGCGCACTGCCGCACACTGGGTATCCCCTACACAGAGACGGGTTTCGTCGAGTCCTACCGGCAGGCGCTCGGTCATCTGCACGAGGTCGGCGAGCCGCTCCGTACGACGGCCTGAGCGCTTCGGCGCGGTGGCCCCGAGAGAAGAGACGAGACGACGACCATGACGACACGTACGAAGGTAGTGGTCGCGGGAGTGGCCGTCGGCCTCCTCCTGATGCCCCTGATCGGATTCTGGATGTCGCTCCTCGTGGTCCTCGGTGTGCCGGCCGTGGCCTACCTGGCACTCGACCCCGCCCAGCGGCGCCGGCTGCGCCGGATCTCCCGCAAGGAACTCCGCTGACGAGGAACCTCCGCCGACGCCCGCGCGGGCTCCCGTAGGGTCGGAGGTGATCATCAGCCCGGAGAGGGGAGCTCGGCGGCATGAGCGGGACCGACGGGACCGTGACGACGGTCAGCAGCAACGGCGTGTACGCCTTCACCAAGCCGAACCGGGAGAGCATCACCCTGCTCGCCGGTCTGGGCGTGGAGGGCGACGTCCACGCGGGCGTGACGGTCAAGCACCGGTCGCGGATGGCGAAGGACCCGACCGTCCCGAACCTCCGGCAGGTGCACCTGATACACGCCGAGCTGTTCGACGAGGTGGCGGACTCCGGTTTCGACGTCGCGCCGGGCGCCCTCGGCGAGAACATCACGACCCGGGAGATCGACCTCCTCGGCCTGCCGACCGGGACCCGGCTCCGCCTCGGGGCCGAGGCGGTCGTGGAGGTGACGGGGCTGCGCAACCCGTGCGCGCAGATCGACGGCTACCAGCACGGGCTGCTCAAGCAGGTGCTCGGCCGCGACGAGAACGGCCGGATCGTCCGCAAGGCCGGGATCATGGGCATCGTGCTGACCGGCGGAGTGGTGCGTCCCGGCGACCCGATCGCCGTCGAACTGCCGGCCGAGCCGCACCGCCCCTTGGAGAAGGTCTGAGCCTCGGCGTCCGCCGGCGCGCGTGTGCACTCAGCGCGACGGGCCGGGCCCCTCCAGCGCGCACGTGTTGACGACGTCACCGGTGGCGGGCCGGGAGACCGTCCGGTCGGCCGGCGGCGCCACGTCGCCTTCCACCCAGCGCCTCAGGGCCGCGAAGGCCGAGCGGTAGCAGGGCAGGATCGGCCGCAGCCGGTCCGGGTAGGTGTCGAAGAGGCCGTCGGTGTGGGTGCCGTCCTGGATCGTGTAGTAGCGGTGCAGCCCGCCCCGTCCCCGGTCGTCGATCATCCGCGCGTAGACGTCCGAGTCGGCGGCGATCGGCAGCAGCGTGTCGAGGTCGCCGTGCAGGGTGATGAGCGGCTTGCCGATCCGGCCCGTGAGGGCGACCCTCTCGACCGCCCGGTGGACCGAGCGGGGCCGTGAGGCGTAGTCGTACGCGGCGTCGGACGCGCACGGCGCGAGGATCCGCTCGACCGTCGTGCCGGCGGTCCCGCCCGGGCAGTGCGGATCGTACGCGGGGTCGAACTCGGCCCGGAAGATCTTCTGGGTGAGTCCCCAATAGGCCTTCTCGTGGTACGGCCACAGGAAGCGCGAGCCGGGTGCGAAGCCCGCGTCGATCAGGTCCTCGTCGGACGCCCGGCCGAGGGAACGGGCCACGGTCACGGGCAGGGTGGTGAGCAGGTTCGGTCCCCGGGTGGTCCAGAGCACGCCCTCCCAGTCGACCCCTCCGTCGTACAGCTCGGGCCGGTTCTCCAGCTGCCAGCGGGTCAGATAGCCGGCGTTCGAGATGCCGGTCATGTACGTGCGCTCCGGAGCCCGGCCGTACCGCTGCCGCACGGCCTTCTTGGCGGCCCTCGTCAGCTCGGTGACCCGGTGGTTCCACTCGGCGACCGCGTCTCCGGGCCCGCGTCCGTCGGTGAAGAAGTCCGGCCCGGTGTTCCCCTTGTCGGTGGCGGCGTAGGCGAAGCCCTGGGCCAGCACGTGGTCGGAGATGAGCGCGTCGGTGGAGTACTGGCGGCGGGTCCCGGGAGCGCCGGTGACGACGAGGCCGCCGTTCCAGTCGGCGGGAAGGCGGATCACGAACTGGGCGTCGTGTGCCCAGCCGTGCGTGGCGTTGAGACGGGAGTCGTCGGGGAAGTAGCCGTCGATCTGGATGCCGGGGACCCCGGACGGGTTCGCGGTGCCCTTCGAGGCCAGACCGGCCTGGTCGGCCATGTCGGTGTACGGCGTACCCGCCAGGGCGGCCGTCGTCAGATCGGCCAGGCAGGCGGTCTCCTGGTGGGCGGCCCCGGGGACCGTGAGCCGGTCCTGGCGGGCGCAGGCGGCTGGGGAGCCGGTGTCGGCCCCGGCGGGCGCGACGGGGCCGACGACGGTCACCCCCGCCAGGAGCGCGGCGAGCAGCGGGACGCCTCTGAACAGGCGCATGGACGGCCTCCGGTGGGACGAGGGGAACGGGGGTGCGCCGCCACATCGTGCTGGGGGCCCTCGGCCCGGACCATGGTTCCGGCCCACACCTCGGATCGCGGATCCATGTGGGCTCCCGCGCGGACCGACCGCGCAGCGGTCGGGGCTGGAGTGACCGCCGGGGGCGTCGGCCGCGTCGAAGGGTCGCCTGGGCGGGGGACCTCCGCGCGTTCGGGGCGGTCGAGGGCCCGCCGTTCCAGGAGGATCGCCGGGGGCTTTCCCCTGGGCTGGGGGATCGGCCGGCGGGACCCTCGGGGATGCGGGGGAAGGCCCGACGGGGCCCTCTCCACGCCGGGGGACCGCCTGGGCGCGGGTGCTCCGCGTCAGGAGGGGCGTACCGCCATCGCGTCCAGTGCTTCCAGGAGGGCCGGAAGCTCGGGGCCGCGCGTGACCGGGAGCACCTCGCGCGGTTCGTCGTCCAGGAGGACGAAGGCCATGTCGTCGGTGCGGGCGACGAGCGACCAGCCGGGCCCGTCGGCGCGCAGCATCCGCGCCCCGCCGGACGCGAAGCTCGACCGCACCCGGCCCACGGGCGGCGGGGCCTCCAGGTAGCCGCGCAGCTCGGCGAGGGCGCGCCGGACGCCGCCGTAGGGGCCGACCGGAGCGTCGGCGCTCCCGCCGGCGCCGTCCCCGGGCGGCTCCTCGGTGCCCGCGCCTTCCTCGTCCGTGCCTTCCTCGTCGTCGTCCATCCGGGCCCGCCAGGCAGCCCACTGCAGGGCCACCTCGTCGGCGCCGAGGCGGCGCTGGGCCGGTCCCCAGACGTCCGCGGAGGGCGGCGTCAGCGGCGTGGGGTCGCCCTCCTCCGGCTCCGGGTCGTGCGGCTCCGGCAGGTCGGAGGCGGCGGTGGCCACGGCGAGCGGCCAGCCGGGGAGCGCGGCCACGACGGAGCGTTCGTCGGGGGAGAGGTCGTAGGCCATCCCGCAGTCCCAGGAAGCGATCGCGACGGCGACCAGCGACACGTCGTCGACCACCACGGTCCAGCGGGCGCCCTCGCCGTCCTGGCCGAGCACGAGCCCGTACCCCTCGGCGTACGGTTCGAGGCCCAGCGCGGCGCACGCCGCCGGGTAGTCGTCGCCGAGCACGCTGGGGAACTGCGCGGGTGTGAGCAGCACAGCCGTCAGTACGTACAGCGCGTCGTCGGTGCCGTCGACGGTGTTGTCGGCGGCAGGGTCCGTTCCGCCCACGGCAGCCTCCCCATCTGGTCGTCGGCGCACCTTAACCAGTGGGTAACCCGCACGTCGAGGGTCTCCGGGAGGGAAGCACCGGAAAGTGGCGCCGCTCGTTCCGGCCCACTCACGGTCAGACGGCTCGTTGGCCCGGCGGTGGCACGCCGGCGGCTGGCAGTCCGTTCGGCCGGTGGCCCGGCGCGAAGGGGCGGCCGTCCGGTCGTGGGTTCCTCGTGGGTTCGGCGTGGCTTCGGCGGCGCTCGGTCAGTGGTCCGGCAGGCCGAGGAGCGTCCGGGCCACGGTCTGCGGGGACTCGTTCCGTTCCCGGGCGAGCGCGATCACCGCTCGGCAGGCCAGCTCGTTGACGCCGAAGGAGAGCGCTTCGGGGGAGACCCAGCCCGACGCCTCCTCCGCCCGCCGCTGATCGTCCTCGACGCAGCCGACGACGTACTCGGACGCGGCCTCGAAGACGTTGTGCCGCCGCTGGTGCCCCGGCGGGCGGTCGGGCGTCGGCTGGTTCGAGGGATCCGCCGCCCGACGGGCGGAGGGCAGGATGCTGCGCAGAATCGCGGGTATGCGGGCCACGGCCTGCCGCCTTCCCCGGGCACGGCTGCCCGGAGCTTCCACCGTAGTCACCGAACCGCCATGACAGAAGGGCGCCGCCGCCGCCCGCGGTGCCGGCCGCGCACGGCCGGGTCGCCCCCGGCTCACCCCTGCGGGCCGCCCTCCCGTACGGCGAGCGCCAGGAAGCGGTCGTCCCGGTCCACGTACGTGGTCAGCCGCCAGCCGGAACCGGCGAGGAGGCGGCGGAGGTTCGGCTCCGCGCGCAGGTCGTCCTCGGTGATCCGTCGTCCGTGGCGGGCCGCGAGGGCGGCCCGGCCGATCGGGTGGAAGAGGGCGAGCCGGCCGCCGGGGCGTACGACACGGGCGAGCTCCCGCAGGTCGTCGGCCGGTCGCGCCAGATGGGAGATCAGCCCCGCCCCGAACACCGCGTCGAGGCCGCCGTCGCGCAACGGCAGCCGGGCCACGTCCGCGAGCAGCAGCGCGGCCGCGTCGTCGCGCCCCGCGCGTACCGCCTCGGCGAGCATCTCGGGGGTCAGGTCCGCACCCAGGACCGTCCCTCCGGCACCCACGGCCGCGCGCAGCGCGGGCAGCGCCCGCCCCGTGCCGCATCCCGCGTCGAGCACGGCGTCGCCCGGCCGCAGACCGAGATCGGCGACGGCGGCGGCGTAGGCGGGCCCGTCGTCGGGGAAACGGGCGTCCCAGTCGGCGGCGCGGGCGCCGAAGAACTCCTGGACACGCGTGGGGTCGTCGCTCATGCGTCCATGATCCCCCACCGGGGCGTTCCGTACCGAAGCCCGCACGTTCCGCCCCAGGGGTGAACGTCCTGTGCGCACGTTCGAGCGCGGCACGATCGTTCTGGAACATCTCTACGTCATATTCCATCAGCTTTCGAAATGCGCCCCCAGTGCGCCCCGTTGTGCGGTCTAGCGTCCCTGGGTCATGGGACACCTGGACCACGCCACCTTCGGCTGGCTGACACCCGTACTGTCGTACGCGATGGCCTGCACCGGCGCCGCCCTCGGGCTGCGCTGCACCGTCCGCGCGCTCGACGCCACCGGCCGGTCGCGCCGCAACTGGCTGCTCACCGCCGCGTCCGCGATCGGCACCGGGATCTGGACGATGCACTTCGTCGCGATGCTCGGCTTCGGCGCGACCGGGACGGACATCCGTTACGACGTACCGCTGACCATCCTCAGCCTGCTGATCGCCATGGCCGTCGTCGGGGTCGGCGTCTTCGCCGTCGGCTACGGACGCGACCGGATCCGCTCCCTGCTCGTCGGCGGACTGACCACCGGCGTCGGCGTCGCGAGCATGCACTACATGGGCATGGCCGCGCTGCGCCTGCACGGACAGGTGCGGTACGACCCGCTGCTCGTCGCGCTCTCCGTCGGCATCGCCGTCGTCGCGGCGACGGCGGCGCTGTGGGCGGCCCTCAACATCCACGCGCCCGCCGCCGTCGCGGTCGCGTCCCTGGTCATGGGGGCAGCGGTCAGCAGCATGCACTACACCGGGATGTTCGCCGTCTCCGTCGAGGTGACCCCCTCCGCGGACGCCCTCCCCGGAGCGTCGGCGATGCAGTTCATCTTCCCCCTCGCGGTCGGCCTCGGCTCCTACCTCTTCATCACCTCGGCCTTCGTCGCCCTCTCCCCGACCGCCGGGGAACGCGCCGCGTACGCCTCGGCCGGACGCCTCATCGAGCCGGACGAGAACGCCGTCGACGTGGCGCCCCCCGGCTTCCACCACGATCCCCCGGCCGCCGCGGGTTCACGGGCCTGAGCGCACCGCCCGCCGGCCCCCACCGCGCGCAACAGCGCACACCGCACAGCAGGGCACACCGCACCAGGAAGACGCAGCCGGAACGAGGAGGCCATGCGAACTCCCCGCAGGACCCAGGACACCGACGCGAAGGCGAAGCCGCGCCCGGCGGCGCGTGGGCGCCGCGCGCACGCCGGGCCGCCCGCCCCGGAGCCACCGGAGCGCGTCCCGCACACCGCGCCGCGCGCCCCCCGGCACCCGGCCGGACCGTCCGCCGCACCCGGGTCCCCCGCTCCAGCCGGGAGCTCCGCCTCACCGGGGTCCCCCGCCTCACCCGGATTCCACGCTTCACCCGGGTCCTCCGCCCCGCAGGGGCCCTCCCGGTCGCCGGGCGCGGCCGTCCCGCCCCGGCGGCTCGGTCTGCGCCCCCGTACCGTCCGCGCGAAGATCGTCTCGCTCCTGATGGTCCCCGTCGTGTCGCTGCTCGCCCTCTGGGGATTCGCCACCGTCACCACCGCCCAGGACATCGCCCGGCTGCGCCAGCTCCAGCGGGTCGACGCCGAGATCCGCGCCCCCGTCGCAGCCGCCGTCACCGCCCTCCAGGCCGAGCGCCGCGCCGCCGTCCGGCAGATCGCCGCGCCCGGGACCGGGCGCGCCACCGAACTCAAGGAGAGCGCGGGGCGCACCGACGCCGCTGTGGCCCGGCTCCGCCTGTCCGACGGCCACACCGTCGGCAACACCGGCGACCTCCCGCGCGAGGTCGCCGACCGCATCGGACGGTTCGTCACCAAGGCCGAGGCCCTCGGGCCGCTCCGCACCGCCGCGACCGCGGGCCGTGCCGACTGGGACCGGACGTACGAGGAGTACACAGCGGCGATCTCGGCCGCCTTCGCCGTGGGCGGGGCCCTGAGCGGCATCCAGGACGCCCAGGTCGGATCCGACGCCCGCGTGCTCCTCGAATTCGGCCGCGCGGGCGAGATGCTGGCCCGCGAGGACGCGCTGCTCGGCTCCGCGCACCTCACAGGAGAGTTCACCGCCGCGAGGCTCCGGCAGTTCGCCGGCGCGGTCGACACCCGCCGCACCCTCCTCGAAGCGGCCACCGCCGACCTGCGCGGGCCCGAGCGCGCCGCCTGGCAGCGCCTCGCCGCCCAGCGGGGCCACCAGCAGTTCGTCGCCGCCGAGGACCGGGTCCGCGCGGCCGCCCCGGGACGCAAGGCCGCACAGGCCGTCCCCGCCGTCGGCTGGGACGACGCGGTCGCCGTCGTACGCACCGGACTCGCCGGGATCGAGACCGACGCCCGGCGCGCCGCCGCCGACCGTGCCGACCCGTTCACGGGCGGCGCGCTCTCGGCCGGCGGCGCCGCGGTCCTGCTCGGCCTCGGCGCCGTCGCCGCCTCCCTCGTCATCTCCGTACGCATCGGACGCGCCCTGGTCATCGAACTCATCAGCCTGCGCAACACGGCTCTGGAGATCGCCCGGCGCAAACTCCCCGCCGCCATGCGCCGACTGCGCGCCGGCGAGGACATCGACGTCCAGGCCGAGGCCGCGGCCGGGCCCGCCCCGCAGGACGAGATCGGCCAGGTCGGCGAGGCCCTCACCACCGTCCACCGCGCCGCGCTCTCCGCCGCCGTCGAACGCGCCGAACTCGCCAGCGGGATCTCCGGCGTCTTCGTCAACCTCGCCCGCCGCAGCCAGGTCCTGGTGCACCGTCAGCTCAACCTCCTGGACAGCATGGAGCGCCGGGCCGACGACCCGAACGAACTGGGCGACCTCTTCCGCCTCGACCACCTCACCACCCGGATGCGACGCCACGCCGAAAGCCTGATCATCCTGTCCGGCGCCGCCCCCGGCCGCGCCTGGCGGATGCCGGTCCCGCTCACCAACGTCGTCCGCGCCGCCGTCTCCGAGATCGAGGACTACGCGCGCGTGGAGATGCGCCGCCTGCCCGAGACGGCCGTCGTCGGCGGCGCCGTCGCCGACCTCACCCACCTGCTCGCCGAACTCATCGAGAACGCCGCCCAGTTCTCCCCGCCCCACACCAAGGTGCGGATCAGCGGCGAACCCGTCGGCAACGGCTACGCCCTCGAGATCGAGGACCGGGGCCTCGGCATGGGCAAGGAGACCCTGGCCGAGGCCAACACCAGGATCGAGCAGTCCGAGACCCTCGACCTGTTCGACAGCGACCGGCTCGGCCTGTTCGTCGTCAGCCGGCTCTCCTCCCGTCACGGCATCAAGGTCCATCTGCGGACCTCGCCGTACGGGGGCACGACCGCGGTCGTCCTGCTGCCGACGGATCTCCTCCAGGGCGCGCTCCCGCCGGGCGCGGGGACCCGCACGGCCGGAGCGGAACCGGGCGACGAAGCCTTGGCACCGACACCGACACCGGCGTCGGCACCGGCTCCGTGGCCCGCCGCCGTCCCGCCCCCTCCGGCACACCGCCCGCCGCGCGTCCCCGCTCTCGGGGCGCGGCAGGAGGCCACCGGCGACGACTCGGCGAGGAAGCTCGGCGTCGACCCCGCGCAGGCGCCAGGCGCCGACTCGTCGCCGACGCCGACGGCGGGTGTCACCACCTTGCGCCTGCGCGGCCGTTCGGGCGCCGCCCGGCAGGCGTCCGTGCCGGCCTCGCAGCCGTCCCCGCCGCCCCCGCGCGCGTCCTCCCCGGTCCCGCCGCCTCCGCCGGAGGCCGGCGCCGGGGACGACTCGGGCGACCTGCCGCGCCGGGTCCGTCAGGCGAGTCTCGCTCCGCAGCTGCGAGAGGCGCCCGCGCCGGACCCCCTGCCCGCCCCGGCCGTCCAGGGCGAGCGGGAACGCACCCCCGAACAGGTCAGGGACCGTATGTCCGCCTACCGCGACGGCTGGACGCGCGGCGGCGGCGAGGCCTCCGGCACCAGACGCACCCTCGGAACCGGCTTCGGCAGAGAAGGAGACCAGGAATGATCGACCACGAGAGGCCGTCCCACCATCGGTCCGGTGAACTCGACTGGCTCCTCGACGACCTCGTCTTCCGGGTCCGCGAGGTCCGCCACACCGTCGTCCTGTCCAACGACGGGCTCGCCGTCGGCGCCTCCAGCGGTCTGAGCCGGGAGGACGCGGAGCACCTCGCCGCCATCGCCTCCGGGTTCAACAGCCTCGCCAAGGGGGCGGGCCGGCACTTCCACACCGGCGGCGTGCGCCAGACGATGGTCGAGATGGACGACGGCTTCCTCTTCGTCGCGGCGGCGGGCGACGGTTCGTGCCTGGCCGTCCTCAGCTCGGCGGCCGCCGACATCGGCCTCATCGCGTACGAGATGGCACGCCTCGTGAAGCGGGTCGGCGAGCACCTGCACACCCCGCCGAGACTCACCGTGACCCCACCGGCCGCCGGCTGACCCGGAGACACCCATGAACGAGGACAGCACCGGCCAGGCCCCCGGGCTCGGGTACGGCCCCGGGCTCGGGTACGCCGGTCACGGCTCGGCTCCGGGGCCCCCGGACGGCTCCGGGGACGGCTTCGGGCCCGGGCCTGGATACGGCCGCGGGTACGGCCCCGCTCCGGGCACCGGCTCCGGTAGCGGTGGCGCGGTGGCGCCGGGCAGTCACTGGTACGACGCCGACGCCGGACCGCTCGTACGGCCCTACGCCATGACCGGCGGCCGCACCAAGCCGGGCCCCAGCAACGTCCGGTTCGACCTCATCGCGCTGGTCGTCGTCGACGACGATCCGCCCGGCGGGGCCGAGGAATCGCTCCTCGGCCCCGAGCACCGGGCCCTGCTCTCCCTGTGCCGGGCCGAGACCCAGTCCGTGGCGGAACTGGCCGCCGACGCCGACCTCCCCGTCGGCGTGGTCCGGGTCCTCCTCGGCGACCTCCTCGAAGCGGGCTTCGTCAAGGTCAGCAGGCCCGTACCGCCCGCACAGCTGCCCGACGAACGGATCCTGAGGGAAGTCATCGATGGCCTACGAGCGCTCTGACAGCACCGGCGAGGACGGCGACGTGGACAGCACGTCCCTCGCGTTGAAGATCCTGGTCGCCGGCGGATTCGGCGTCGGCAAGACGACCCTGGTGGGCGCGGTCAGCGAGATCCGCCCCCTGCGGACGGAGGAACGGCTCAGCCGGGCGGGGGAGTCCGTGGACGACACGGGGGGCGTCCACCAGAAGACCACCACGACCGTGGCCATGGACTTCGGCCGGATCACGATCCGCTCCGGCCTCTCCCTGTACCTCTTCGGCACGCCGGGGCAGGACCGCTTCTGGTTCCTCTGGGACGAGCTGTCCCAGGGCGCGCTCGGCGCGGTCGTGCTCGCCGACACCCGGCGCCTGGAGGACTGCTTCCCGGCCGTGGACTACTTCGAGCACCGCAAGATCCCGTTCGTGGTCGCCGTGAACTGCTTCGTCGGAGCCCGCAACTACGGTGCCCACGAGGTCTCGCGCGCACTGGACCTCGACCGGGGCACGCCGGTGGTGCTCTGCGACGCGCGGGACCGCGACTCGGGGAAGGAGGTGCTGATCAGGCTGGTCGAGTACGCGGGCAGGATGCACACCGCCCGCCTCCTGGATTCGGTCGGGTGAGCGGTCGCCCGCGGCGCGCACGGCCCGAGGGGTGCTTGCCCTGTCCACGACAGTGCGTAAGGCTTGCTCACGACACGCGGACCACGGGGACTACGGGTCGACGGGGACGCGCACACAGGGGGAGGACCGCATGGCGCTGGACAAGGGACTGGACTGGCTCCTGGACGACTTGACCCAGCGGGTCGGGTACATACGGCACGCGCTGGTCCTGTCGAACGACGGGCTGGTCACCGGCGCGAGCAGCGAGCTCGAGCGGGAGGACGCCGAGCATCTGGCCGCCGTCTCCTCGGGCCTGCACAGCCTGGCCCGGGGCTCGGGGCGCCACTTCAAGGCCGGCCGTGCCCGGCAGACGATGGTGGAGTTCGACGACGCGCTGCTCTTCGTGACGGCGGCGGGCGAGGGCAGCTGCCTGTGCGTGCTGAGCGCCGCCGAGGCCGATGTCGGGCAGGTGGCGTACGAGATGACGTTGCTGGTCAACCGAGTCGGTGAGCACCTCGCCGTCGCCGCGCGGCAACCGGGCCGGGCGGGTTTCGCCGAACTCTGACCGGCGTCGCCCTCCGTGCTCCACCGGTGCGCGGAGGTGGGTCCGGGCCAAGTTGTCCACAGGCCCGGGCGGAGCCGGTCACCACGAGCTACGGTCGTCACCGAGAGTATTTGCCACTCACGGGGGAGATCGTCATGACGGTGGAGGACAGCGCGCGCACGCTGGCACTGGGGCGGGCCGCGCAGGAGCTGGAACTGCGGCGCGAGGAGTTCCGGCTCGCGCTGCAACTGGGCCTGGTCCGCACGGTTCCGGCCGCCGGATCCGGCGCCCCTGCCGGTGACGGCACGGTCGGCACGCGCGGCCCCCTCGGCGCGCGGGGTGCGCGGCGGCGGGTGGACCGGCGGGAGATCGACCGGCTCCGCGCCGCACCGGACTTTCCGCGCGGCCTGCGTGAGCGGGTGCGGGCGGTCGGGACGGCGGAGGCGGCCGCACTCCTCTCCGTGACACCGGACCGCTTCACCAAGCTCGCCAGGACGGGGCACTTCAGTCCGGTGCGGTTCTATCTGAACCGCTATCGGGCCGTGGTGTGGCTGTACCTCGCCGGTGAGCTGGGCGAGTTCGCCCTGGCCCACCGGGAACTGCTCACGGGCAGGCTTCCGCAGGCCGTCCGCGAAAGGTTCGAGGCGGGGGAGGACCACCGCCCGCGCAACTGGCGGGCGAGAAGGCTGGGCCTGCTGCTGAGGTCGACCGAGGACCCCTGGGAGCGGGCGGCGGCGATCGCCTCGCTCCTCGACCCCGTCCAGCTCGCCGAGGTCGTTGACGACCCCTACGAACGCGCGTATCTGGACAGGCTGCGTCCCGAGCCGCCGTCCGGCCGCACCGAATCCGCTGCCGCCCTGGAGATCACGGACCGGCTGCTCCTCGCGGACGACCCCGACGAGATCCTCTGGCACCGGCTCAGTCTGGTCCTCGCTCTCGACGAGGCCCGAGAGCAGCGACAGGCCCCCCGCCCCGACCGGGGAGCGCGTCCCCTCCCGGCGCTCGCGCCGCCCGGCCGGACCCTGCGAGCGCCGTCGTCCTCGGGACCTGCGTCGTCCTCGCGCCCTGCCTCACCCTCGCGTCCGGCGGCGCTCCCGCGTCCGGCCCGCCGCCGGACGGCGCGCGGGCTCCTCGACCGCTTGTGGCGCCGGAAGGAGACGTGCGCGAGCGGACCCGGCACCGCGCCGCCCCCGGACCGGCCCGGCACCGCGTCCGACCACGGCCCCGGCACCGCACCCCGGAACCGACCCCGCACCGCGTCCAAGAACAGGCCGGGGACCACCCCTCGGGACCGGTCCGGCTCACCGTCCGCGGACCGGCCCGGCGGGCGGGCCCGCCCGCCGGCGGCGGAGGGCGGGCGGGTGGCGGGAAGCGGTGGCTGAGCGGAAGTCCGAGGTGCGGAGGCGGGGTGGCGCGGGCACGATGACCGCATGCTGCTGGCCCGACTCGCCGACGCCTCCCACCAGGTGGCCGCCACCTCCGCCCGCTCGCGGAAGATCGCGGTCCTGGCCGAGCTGTTCTCCGAGGCCGTGCCCGAGGAAAGCCCGCTGGTGATCGCCTATCTCTCCGGGAGGCTCCCGCAGGGCCGCATCGGAGTCGGCTGGAGCGTGCTGAAGAACGCGGCCCCGCCCTCCGTGCCGCCCGCTCCGGAGCCCACGCTCACCCTCGCCGGCACCGATGCCGTCATGGCCGCGCTCGCCGCCGTCTCCGGCGCCGGGTCGCAGGCGCGGCGGGCCGCCCTCCTCCACGAGCTGATGGCCGCCGCCACCCTGCCCGAGCAGGAGTTCCTGATCCGGCTGCTCTCCGGGGAGGTGCGCCAAGGGGCTCTCGACGCCATCGCGCTCGAAGGCGTCGCCCGGGCCGCGACCGTGCCCTCCGCCGACCTCCGGCGCGCGGTGATGCTCGAAGGGTCCCTTCCCCGCGTGGCCAAGGCCGTCCTCGCGGAGGGTCCGGCGGCCCTGGACGCCTTCGCGCTGCGGGTCGGTGTCCCGGTCCAGCCGATGCTCGCGCACACCGCCGCGTCCGTCACCGAGGCGGTCGCCGCTCTTGGCGCCTGTGTGGTCGAGGAGAAGCTCGACGGCATCCGCGTCCAGGTGCACCGTCAGGGTGACGACGTGCGCGTCTTCACCCGCTCCCTGGACGACATGACCGACCGGCTGCCCGAGGTCGTCGCCCTGGCCCGTGAGACGTCCGCCGACCCCTTCATCCTGGACGGCGAGGTCATCGCCCTCGACCCCGCCACCGGCCGCCCCCTGGCCTTCCAGGACATCGCCTCTCGCGTCGGCTCCCGCGTCGACGTCGCCACCGCCCACGCCACGCTGCCCCTCTCACCGGTCTTCTTCGACGTCCTCGCCGCCGACGGCGAGGTCCTCATCGACCATCCCGGTCACGAACGCCACGAGGTCCTCGCCCGGATCCTCCCCGAGCCCCTGCGGGTGCGCCGTACCGTCGTGGCCGACCCCGCCGCCCCCGACCGGGTCGAGGCGGCCGAGCGGTTCTTCGCCGACACCCTGGGCCGTGGCCACGAGGGAGTGCTCGTGAAAGCGCTGGACGCCCCCTATGTGGCCGGGCGCCGCGGCCGTACGTGGCTGAAGGTGAAGCCCGTCCACACGCTCGACCTCGTCGTCCTCGCGGCGGAATGGGGCCACGGGCGTCGCACCGGACTGCTCTCCAACCTCCACCTCGGGGCCCGGGCCGCCGACGGCACGTTCGTGATGCTCGGCAAGACCTTCAAGGGCCTCACCGACGAGATGCTCCGACGGCAGACCGAGATCCTGCGTGAGCTGGCGATCGAGGACGACGGGTTCACCGTACGGGTCCGGCCGGAACTGGTCGTCGAGATCGCCTACGACGGCCTGCAGCGCTCCACCCGCTACCCCGCCGGGGTCACCCTGCGCTTCGCCCGGGTCCTGCGCCATCGTCCCGACAAGCCGGCCTCCCAGGCCGACACGATCGAGCAGGTCACCGGCGCCGCCTGACGGGGGACACCCCGACCGCCCTCACGGCCCCCACCCGCCCCTACCGCGCTGGGCGGCCCCCTGATCCGCCCGTCACTGGCCCCCACCGTCACCGTCGTCGTTGCGGTTGGTGTACCGATGGCGCACCCAGAGCGGAAGGACGTACCAGCTGAGCAGGTACCAGGCGACCAGGCCGCCGACCAGCCAGGGGACGTAAGCGGCTCCCGTCGCGACCCGCAGGATCAGGGTCAGCGCCGAGGCCAGGGTCGCGAGCAGCAGGAGCAGCCCCACGGCCGTCAGACGCGAGGCCCACACCACGGCCTGCGGTTTGATCCGGCGTCCCGCCACCAGACGGTGGAACGACACCGGCCCGATGAGCGCGCCGGTCGCCGCCGCGCCCAGGGAGACGGTGATGATGTAGATGGTCCGGTCGGCCGCCGGAAGCTCCGGGAACCGGGCGGTGAAGACCACGGTGAGAAGGAAGCCGAAGAGGATCTGGACGCCCGTCTGGGCCACCCGGATCTCCTGCATCAACTCGCCCCACCGCCGGTCTGCGCGTTCCTCCGGCGTCTCGTGGCGCCCCCGCACCAGACCGTCCCCTCCACCCGTTTGCCCTGGATCCGCACGGCTGGACACGGGACCTCCCGTCTTCGTTCCTCTGTCGCGGGTAACCGGCCGCACCGACGTTCAACCCCAGGAGGGCCGACGAATGAGACCGGGCCGTGCCGCGTCCTTTCTGGTGCCCGTGGCGGTGGCCGTCGCCCTGCTGGGCGGTTGCTCGGTCCCGGAGGAGCGCACCGACGCGGTCAGCGCCACGGCGGAGCGGTTCGCGCGAAGCGCCGCCGCGCACGAGATGGCCGCCGCCTGCGCCCTGCTCGCGCCGACCGTGCGTGAGGAACTGGCCGACGATCCCGGCCCGACCTGCGCCGACGGGCTCACCGACGCGGATCTGCCGTTCGACGGAGCCGTTCGCTCCACCGCCGTCTACGGCCGCCACGCACAGGTGGTCCTCGACGGGGACACGTACTTCCTCGCCTCCTCCGCGGGGGGCTGGCGGGTCACCGCGGCCGGCTGCACGCCGGAGTCCGACCGGCAGCAGCACACGGGCGCGCACGCCCGGGACGACTCGCCCCGGTGGGCAGCGGTCGGCGGGCTGCGCCAGGCGCTCTACTCCCGGTCCCTCGGCGCGCTGATGCTCCTGATCTTCCTGGGCTCCTGGTTCGCCCAGTCGGTGGCAGGCGCCGCCGCCGAGAGCGAGGAGCGGCTCGGTTCCCTCCAAGATCCGCTGCCGTGGACGGAGTACCTCGGGCCGCCCGACTTCTGGAGCCGTACGCTGCAGAACTGGCAGTCCGAGCTGCTCGCGGTCGGCTCGATGGCGATCTTCGCCGTCTTCCTGCGCCAGCGGGGCTCTCCCGAGTCCAAGCCGGTCGGCGCGTCGCACGGGGCGACCGGAGTCGAAGGCTGAGGGCCGTCCCGTACATGCTCTTCCGGTCATCTCGGGCGGACCGGGCCGACCGTGCGGCCCGCCGGCCGTCGGCCCCCGAGATCCGCCGGACAGCAGCCCGCCCGCAGTCGTCACCGGCTGCGTGCCTTCGCAACCTGACGGCCGTCAGGGGCTGATGATCAGCCCCACCGTCGCCAAGGCGCCGCCCGCGAGGCCCAGGAGCGCCATGCGCTGGGCGCTGCGAACGTAGCCCTGGCGGCGCTTGCGCTCCCTGCGGACCGCGACCTTCGTCCCCAGGTGTACCCGCCTGCTGTCCCGCGGGTCGAAGACGAGGGGGTAGCTCTGTCCGACGACATGGGCGTGGCCCACGTTCGCACCCTTCTGGTGCCGGCCGGAGCCTTCCGGGGACTGCCACTCGTAGACAGCGCTCGCGTAACCCTTGGTGCCGAACGGCACCAGGCTCACCAGCTCCGCTCGCACCTCGACGCCGGATTCGTACAGCTCCGTCATCTTCTTGAGCTCCGCTCCTTCGCCTTTGATCAGCATCAGGCCGAAGAAGCAGAAGGCCGCGGACGCGAGGACGGCAAGGAGGAGCACGGTCATCACCAGGTTCACAGACGGACGGTACGGCACCACGGGTTCCATCCGAAAGCCCCGCAGACTCTTCACCAGCAGGGACTTCGCCACTTACGATCACGCGCATGTCGATCTCTTCGCCCGTCCCCGTCCTTCGTGGCGACAGGGGCATCGAACTCCGCTCCACCGGTGAGGAGCTGCTGCTGCGGCGTCCGGACGCCGAGCTGCGCATACCGTTCGCCGCGATCGCCCGGGTCCACGCCGAACGGCGCGACATCCTCCTGGAGCTGACCGCTCCGGCGGGAGTCGATCCGACGGTGTACCGCGTCGGCGACGTCAGCGCGGCCGCGGCAGGCGTCTTCGCCGACGCCGTGAACGCCGCTCTGCCGGAACGGACCGCGGACGAGGAGACAGTCGACGGCTCCACGCTGGTCGTGATCCAAAGCCTTGTCATCGGTGACGAGGGCGAGGACGAAGCGGACGAGAACGTGGTCGACGTCGGATTGCCCTCCCACGGCATCCGGCTGATGTACACCGGCTGCGCGGTCATCGCAGCCCTGGCCGTCGTCGTCGGTGTGCTGGACGGGGACTGGAGTCGGGCCATCGCGACGCTGCTGCTCGGGACGACGGGCACGGCCTGCTCCTACTTCGTCGTGATGCTGTTCGCGATGGTGTGGCGGGACTGGTACCTGCCCCGCTACGGCATCACTGTGGAGGGGCGGCAGGTGTTCCGGGAGGACGACGGCCACACCGTCCACGCGTTCTCGGCCACCGACGGCGTGACCCGCTACATCCCCGGCCATGACAAGGGGAAGACCGTTCGGATCGCCTACCACCCGCAGAACCCGGCATACGCCGTTGTCTGCCCTCCGACAGGCGACAGGGTGCTCTGGCTCGTCGTTTCCACGGTCGCCGCCGTCATCGCGGGGTTCATGAACTACGGGACGTACCGGCTCGTGCTCCCCGCCTTCACAGGCTGATCCTCGCCCTGCCTGCAGCCGTAAACGCTCCCACGCTGCTCTCCCGGGGTGGGTCAGCCCGGCTTGACCGCCAGCGTCGCGAAATAGTTCGACATGTAGGGAGCGGATGCGTTGGACTGGTGCGGCGCTTCCGCGAACCCGGTGAGAACGAACCCCGCGGCGAGTTGCCCGCCGATCTGGTCGGTGAGGGTGTGGCTGTACTCAAGAGGGGCATCCGCGCCGAACTTCGTGGCGCGTTCCTCGGCGGAGTAATGCGTGACATCGCTGTAGGGCAGCTTGTGCACGACGATCAGCTCGCCGCGCTCGTCGAGCGCCTCATGGTCGAACAAGTACGCATCAGGATTGAGGAAGCCCACGAGCAGGGTTCCGCCCGGTCGCAGGACGCGAGAACACTCACGCCACACCGGCGCCAAGTCCGGTACGAACACGTTGGAGACCGGATGGAAGACGACGTCGAACGCCGCGTCGGCGAAGGCGCTGAGGTCGCGCATGTCTCCGAGTACGGTGCGCAGCTCGAGTCCGTCGCGCGCCGCCACCATCCGGTCCTGGTCGAGCTGGCGGGGTGAGTTGTCGAAGACGGTGACCCGCGCCCCTGCGGCGGCGAGGATCGGACCCTGCTGGCCACCGCCGGAGGCCAGGCACAGCACGTCCTTGCCGGTCAGGTCCGTCGGCAGCCAGGAGCGGTCGACTGGCTCACGCCCCATGAGAACAACCGACCAGTCGCCCATGCGGGCGCGTTCGACATCCGAAGAGCTCACCGGCCTCGACCACTCGTTGCCCTCTTGGACACACCTGTCCCAGGCTGCCCGATTGTGGGCGACAGGGTCGACAGCACTGTCCTGCACGTTCAACCTCCTGCTACAGCCTGGCGGACACCTGCGGTACTGACACGTCGGTGCCGCTAGCCAACACGAGGGAAGGGCGAGGGCTCAACCGAATTGGTGGTATTCAGGTGTCCACGCGCTCGACGGTGGTCGCGCAGCGGGAGCGCAAGCGGCCGGTTGCCGGGGTTGCGCGGGCAAGGGCCGCACGGTGACCACCACGCGGTGGCCCGGAGGCCGTCGACGGCACAGCGCTTGAGGAGCGTCGCTCGGATCGTGCCGGGCGGGCCTCGCGGGAAGCGCGGGCGCGAGGGATGCTGGAAGCGTGGCACGACGAGCGATCCGGCGGGGCGCGAGGAGATGAGCGACGTGTACGACACCCACATCGACACCGACGTCACCGTGCAGCTGAGCGACTGCTCCCGGGAGGACGCCCAGGTGGTGTTCCGCGTCCTGGACGGCGTCTACGAACTCGAGGACCTGACCGTGCCTGGGTCGTCCTCGGCGGTCCCCGCCCCCACGGTCTGGACGGCCACCTTCGACACCGCCGCCGGGCGCCGCCAGGAGGCCCGGCCGGTGCCGCTGAGTGGGATGGTCGAAGCCGTACTGACCGGCGGCTATCACGCCGTCGACGAGGTGCGGAAGACACTCGCGGCCGGCTTCGACCTCAAGTCGTCGGACTCCGCCTCGGGTGACCAGGAGACCGAGGCCAGGCTCCTCCTCGCCTCCCGCTGACCCACCCACCGGCCCCCGTCGGACGACCGGTCGGTGACCGCACCCCGGGCGGAGCGGACGGGCGCCGGCGCCGCCCGGGGCTACCCGCATGCCGCGATACGAGTGCGCCACCCCCCTATGCACCACGTGTATACACCCTGTGTAGAGTGCTCCGCGAACCACTCCGAACCGCCCCTGACCAGGCGGGAGTGGAGACCGAGGACATCGACACGGGGAAGCGGGTTGCAGCATGTTCCGAACCGGACCGGGCAAGCGCCGGGGGCCGGCCGTCGCGATTCTCGCGGCGGCCTCGCTGATTCTCACGCTCGGCGGCTGCGGGGTGGACCCGGTCTCCCCCCGGGAGGCGCGTGGCAAGGCCGCCGGCACGGACGCCAAGGGGGGCTCGTCCGCGGGTGGCGCGGTCGACTGCGCCGCGGTGAAGTGCATCGCCCTGACCTTCGACGCCGGGCCGGGCAAGGACACGCCGCGCCTGCTCGACATCCTCCGCGAGGAGAAGGTGCCCGCGACCTTCTTCCTGCTCGGCAAGAAGCACGTCGACCGCTATCCCGAGGTCGTCAGGCGTATCGCGGACGAAGGCCACGAGGTCGCCAACCACACCTGGACCCACCGCGTCCTGACCGACCTCGACGCCGACGAGGTCCGCGACGAACTGTCCCGCACCCAGAACGCGATAGAGAAGATCACCGGCCGGAAGCCCACCCTGATGCGGCCGCCGCAGGGGCGCACCGACGACACGGTCTCCGAGGTGAGCCGCGAGCTGGGCCTCGCCCAGATCCTGTGGAGCGTCACGGCCAAGGACTACGCCACCACCGATTCGGCGCTCATACGGCAGCGGACCGTCGACGGCGCCGAGGGCGACGGCATCATCCTGCTGCACGACATCTACGACGGCACGGTTCCCGCCGTACCCGGGATCATCGGCGATCTGAAGCGGAAGGGCTTCACCTTCGTGACCGTCCCCCAGCTCCTGGCGCCCGCCAGGGCCGAGCCCGGGACCGTCTACCGTCCGTAGATCGGGCCCGCACCACCCCGGTGAGCCGTATCACACCCTTCATCCGAAGTCCCCGGAACAACGGCAGAAGGTTCACCGTTCATACATATGTGACGGCAAGGGGTCCGGTCCCCGAGTCCCCCCTCGAGGTGACCGCTCTTCGTCCGTCACGGCAGTCGGCCCCGGTTGGAATCCCCCGTCCTACCGGGGCTCTGTCGTTCCCGCTCCCGGCGCTCCGAGCCCCTCGTCGAATCTCCCGGCTCAGGCTCCGCTCGGAGGGCTCGCGCGCGGCGCGCACTCCGGCTCTTTGCACCCCTTCGGGTGACGCTCCGCATGCCGGCCACGCGGCCGGGAAATGATCGCCACGGCCCGCGACGATCACGCTCGCGGCTCCACTGACCAGGCACGGAGCACGGGGGGACGGTCATGTTCGACAAGCCTGCGCGCGCTCGCCGCGGGTATGGGAGCGTGCTCGCCGCGCTTCTGCTCACGGGGTGCGCCACCGTCGCCGGCGGGCCTCCGCTCCCGACCGGCGCCACGGCGCAGGACACCCTCCTCAGGACCGCCGGAACGCTCCCTGGTCGACCGCTGTCTCGACGGCCAGGGCCTCACCCTGGCGGCCCGGCCGCGGACGCGCGCCGAGGACGGCCGGCTCCAGGCGGCCCTCTTCGGCACCGGTCCGCGCGAGCTGTCCGTCACCCTCGCCACCGGCCAGACCGTCACCGCCCACAGCGACGGCTGCCTCGCCGCCGCCCGGAGCGCCCTCTACGGCGACCAGGCCGCATGGTTCCGCGCCCAGGTGACCGTCGACAACCTGCGGGCCGAGGCCCAGGCCCGGATGAAGACCGACCCCGCCCACCGCGACGCGCTGGACCGCTGGACCCGCTGCGCCACGCCACCCGGCCGCCCGCGCCCCGAACGCCCCGACCCCGCCGTCGCCGCCCGGTGCGAGCGCGAGAGCGGACTGGCCGACGTCAGGGCCCGGCTGGAACCCGTCGAGCTGGCGAAGGCGCGCGACCTGCGCCGGGACCAGCTCGCCGCCTACCGGCAGCTGCGCACCCGCGCACTGCAACGGGCAGCGGAGCTGTCCGTACGCACCACCGCACAGAAAGGTGAAGACGCCTCATGAAGCGCATTCTCGCCACCACCGCCGCGGCTCTGCTCGCCCTCACGGGCGGCCTGGCCCTCGCGGGCCCGGCCCAGGGGGCCGACTGCCCGAGCGGGCACTTCTGCGTCTGGCAGGAGGCCGACTTCGGCGGCCAGCGGGCCAACTGGAGCGGAGACGACGGGTGGTGGGAGAGCTGGGTCGCCGACACCGACTCCTCCTGGGCCAACCACGGCATCACCGGCCCCGGCGTCAAGGACCACGTCCGCGTCTACGAGAACGCCTGGCAGGGCGGCGCCATGACGATCTGTCTGGCCCCGGGCCAGGAGGTCGGCTACCAAGGCGCCGCCAACGACCGCGGCGACTCCCACACCTGGGCGATGAGCTGCTGACGTCAGGCCCCGGGCCCGCCCCCGCCCCACGCGGGCGCGGACGGGCCTGGGACCCGCCCCCCCTCGGCCGCGCCGCCTCCGCCCTCGCCGCGTAGAGCGCGGCGGACACGGACGGAAAGGAGCGGAGACGCGACCGTGGCGCCGCGCGTCAGGACGTCCGGGCGCCGAGCGCCGCCAGCGCACGGTCCGCGTGCGCGCTCATCCGCAGCTCGCTGCGGACGACCTCCAGGATCCGGCGGTCCTGGTCGATCACGAACGTGACGCGCTTCGTCGGGGCGAGCGAGAATCCGCGCGTCACCCCGAAACGGTCGCGTATCGCGCCCTTCGGGTCCGACAGCAGCGGGTACCCGAGGGAGTGGCGGTCGGCGAACTCCTGCTGCCGCTCGACCGGATCGGAGCTGATGCCGACGGGCGTGGCGCCCACGGCCCGGAACTCCCCGGCGAGGTCGCGGAAGTGGCACGCCTCGGCGGTACAGCCCGGCGTGAGAGCCGCCGGATAGAAGAAGAGGACGACCGGGCCCTCGGCGAGCAGCCCGGTCAGTGAACGGGACTGTCCCGTTTCGTCCGGAAGAGTGAAGTCCTCCACGAGGTCACCGACGTTCATCAGGCCCAGCCCCTTGTCCGCCACCGGTCCGTCCGGTCGCCGACCGGTGACGTTACCGCTGCCGTACGGCGCGGCGCTCCTCCAGGACGGCCAGGACCCGCTCGCCCCAGCGCAGGTTCTCCTCCTCGAAGGCGCGGCCCCGCATGAGCGTGAGGTACGGTCCGATCCGTTCGGCCTCGCGCAGGTACGTCTCCTCGTCCCGGCCGTCGAGGAGCCATTCCCGCGTCCGGTCGTAGCGCGCGAGCTTGCCGCGTGCCCACTCCATCCGTTCCTCGACGAAGCCCCGGATCGCGTCCGTGTCGCCCTCGTCGCACGCCTGCACCTGCACCATCAGCTCGTCGCGGATGGCGGTCGGGCGTGGAGCGGCGGCCGTGTAGGCGACGAGGTCCGCCCGGCCGGCCTCGGTGAGCGTGAACATGCGCTTGTTGGGACGCCGTTCCTGCTGCACGACGCGGGCGGCGATCAGACCGGCGTCGGCGAGCCGGTCCAGCTCGCGGTAGAGCTGCTGCGGGGTCGCCGCCCAGAAGTTGGCGACCGACACGTCGAAGAGTTTGGCCAGGTCGTACCCGGATGCCTCGCCCTCCAGAAGGGCGGCGAGGACGGCGTGCTTGAGGGACATCCGGCCACGCTAGCAGTCGGTTGAATAGTTCCTTCCACACCTATTCAACGGGTTCCTCCCGGCCTTCGCCGGTCGCGCGTTCCCCCGCACGCTACGCCCGCGCCCCCGAGAGCGTGCGCGACCCCGCATTGCGCGAAATCCTGGTTCCACGGGAGAACCCCGCGGGAGCGTCTCGGTGGAGGAGGTCGAGGGACTGGTGACGGCGGCGCTGCGGCCTGCCGGAGCCGGACTCGGTGAGCAGTGCGCCCCGAGCGCTTGTCGCGCTCGCCGCCCGAAGCATGGGAGCAGACCTCGATGGACAGCAACGCGTTCGTCTACACCACGTACCTCCGTACCACCCCCGACGAGCTCTGGCAGGCACTGACGGACCCGGCTCTCACCCGCCGGTACTGGGGGGTGGCCTTCGAGACGGACTGGACCGCCGGCGCGCCGATGGTCTGGGACGAGGGGGGCCGCAGCACCGCCGATCCCGAACAGATCGTCCTCGCGGCCGAACCCGGCCGGCTCCTCTCGTACACCTGGCACACCTTCACGCCGGAGTGGGCCGAGGCGGTCGGCATCGGCGAGGAGGTGTACGGCAGGCTCGCCAAGGAGCGCCGGTCGAAGGTGACCTTCGCCATCGAGCCGGCCGGGGACATCGTCAAGCTCACCGTCGTGCACGACGACCTGGAGCCCGACGGCATGATCAGGGAACTGATCGGCGAAGGCTGGCCGGCGCTGCTCTCCAGCCTCAAGTCGCTCCTCGAAACGGGCGAGGAGCTGCCGGAACCGCCCCGCTGACCGGCGCCCGCCCGAGTCGCGGCGCGCGGGCCGGAAAGCCCCCGCCCGGTCAGGACGGGGGCCTCCGTCTCACGGTGCCGTCCGGCACCCCACGTACGGGCGCCGGGACCGGCTTCAGCGGTACTCGACGGTCAGGGTCACCGGCGTGTCCTTGTTGAGGAAGAGGTACGCGGTCGTGGGCGGGGCCGTCTCGAAGCGCAGCCGCATCTGGGTCGTGCCGGTGCGGTCCAGCGCGGCCAGCGAGGCCGCCGACAGGTCCGTCGACGACGCGCCGCCGGAGGTGAAGGGGGCTATCCCCGCCCCGCCCGGCACCGTCGGCGTCGCCGACCAGTCCGCGGCCTCGACGGCACAGGCGCCGAAACAGCCCGACCGCACGTCCACCAGCAGCCGGTTGCCCGCCGGCGAGGACCAGGGATCGCCCGATCCGCTGCTGCGGTTCACCGTGAGGTACGCCCGGATGATCTCCTTGCCGGCCGGGATCCGCGAGGTGTCGAAGGAGAGCAGCGTCCGGTTCACCTTGCCGTCCGTGCCGCGGCCGAGCGCCAGGCCGTAGGTGTCCTCCAGTGCCCCGACCGCGGGACCGGTCCCGTCCGCCGCGGCCTTGACGTAGCCGTCCTGCGCGTCCGTGCTCGGCAGGGTCATCCGGTTCGCCTCGGGCGGGGGAGTGGAGCCGCGCAGCGCCCGGACCATGCCCATGATCGCCTCGATCTGCTTGCCGCCGTGCCGCCCGTAGGCGGAGTCGCCGAGGTAACCCCACCAGTTCCAGCAGCCGTTCGGGTTCTCCAGGGTCGTGGTGGCGATGGCCTGCGGATAGAGCACGATCATGTCGTTGGTGTCGGCGTACTCGTTCAGATAGGCGGTCTCGATGAACCGCGTCCCGAAGCCCTGGTAGCCGTGGCCCTGCTTGCATCCGTGCAGCGCCACCATCAGCGTGCAGGTGGCCCCGGAGGCGCACGACGTCGGGACGTAGACGAAGCCGTTGTCGTCCAGGGACAGGGGTGCGGCCGACCCGCCCGGAGCGTAGGCGTTCTGGTCGAACCGGATCAGCGAGCCGCCCGGGGTGGCGCTCGGCGCCGCCGCCGCGCGGCCCAGCAGATGGCCCAGCAGTTCGCCCTCGGCGTCGATCCCGCAGTCGTTGACCCACGGATTCTGCGTGACCGTGCAGGAGTTGGGCCCGAGCGGGCTGATCCAGGCGTGCCCGGCGGCGGTGGCGCGGTTGTACCGCACGCGGGCGCCGAAACGGCCGTAGTAGTCGGCCAGCGCGTCCGCCACCGGCCGCTTCACGGTCGCGTCGCCCGAGCCGCTGAAGACGTAGACCGGGTCACCGGAGAGGTTCGACACGGGGTCGACGAGTCCGGCCGACGACCAGTCCCGGGTGGTCTGTTCCAGCTTCGCGAGCTGGAGGTCCTGCGTGGTGTTCATAGAGGCGTTGAGGGCCGTCGCCAGCGTGTTCTGGGCGCAGTGGTACGGGCCGGAGGCGAAGGCCGCCGAGCCGCTGAACGTACCCGAGTAGGCCACGTGGAGCTGCGTGGCCATGTAGCCGCCGGAGGAGATCCCGGCGCTGTGGACGGCGCCGACAACGTACGGCCGCAGCCGGCCGGGCACGGGCACGGGGGCCGCGGCCGCCACGGGAGCGACGGCGGGTGTCGCGGAGGCGGTCGCCGCGGTCGTGGCCGTGGGCGACAGGAAGGGGAGGAGGAAGGAGAGGAGGAGGACGGCGGCCGACAGCGGCAAGGCGGCTGCCGGCCGGCGCGGAAGGCGTCGGCGCGTGGTGCGGGACGGTCGCATGGAGACTCCCGGGCGGCTCGTTCATGTCGGGTTGATGGCCGGGAGGTTAGGGGCGTCGCGCGTCCGGCTCCTATGGGCCGGGCCGACACAAGGACCCGGGTCCGCTATGGCGGCCCCCGACCTGGCAGTCCCCGATCCCGAGCCACGACCGGCCTGCGACGATGAGCCCATGAGCCACGACGTGAACGACGGGACCAGGGACCGGCTGCTGGCCGAGGCGGTCGGGCTGCGCGAGCGGGGCGAGCGGGAGGAGGCACGGTCCCGGCTCCTCGCCCTCGCCGCGCGCCACCCCGAGGACCCGGAGGTCGCCTACCAGACCGCCTGGGCGCACGACGTCCTCGGCCTGGAGGCCGAAGCCGTCCCCTTCTACGAGCGGGCCCTGGACGAGACGGCCGCCACCCGGCTGGGGGAGGAGGACCGGCGCGGCGCACTCCTCGGTCTCGGCAGCACCTACCGCGTTCTCGGCCGCTACGGACAGGCAGTCGCGACCCTGCGCCGCGCCACCGGGGAGTTCCCGGACGACGCCGCGCTGCGCACCTTCCTGGCGATGGCCCTGTTCAACACCGGGCAGCACGAGGAGTCCACCCGGCTCCTGCTGGGCGTGATCGCGGCCACCAGCGACGATCCGTACGTACGCCGGTACCGTCCGGCCATCGAGTACTACGCCGGGAACCTCGACGAGACGGTCTGAGACCGTGCCGATCGTCCCGCGGTCAGTCGTTGACCGCGGTGAGCAGGACCACCGCGTCCTCCAGGGCGACGAGCCCGTGCCGCTCCTTGGGGATCATCTGCAGCTCGCCCGCCGCCAGCTCCTCCGACCGGCCGGCCGCCGTCAGCTTCACCCGTCCGCGCAGCACCTGAAGGCTCGCGGCGGGCGGGGCGTTGTGCTCGTCGAGACCCGTTCCCGACGTCAGGGCGATGACACTCTGCCGGAGTACTCCGTCGTGGACCACCCGATGGGCACTGCGGCCGTGGGCGTCGGAGCGTGCCTTGGCCAGATGCTCCTCGACCAGGGTCGCGAGGTCGACAGCTGCGGACTCGTGCATCGTTTCTCCCTGCGGGGGCGCGGGCGCGGGGTTGCGCCTCCCAGCCTCGCGCGTGTCCCGGGGAACGCAACTCGGGGCGCCGGGCGGCGACGGGCCCCGGCCCCGGAGCGGGCCGGGAACCGAGCCGGGAGAAGGCTGCGTCCGACGATGAACGAGATCGTTCATGAGTGCGAAGGAACCCGAGATGACCGGCACAGCCACCCGCTACCTCTACCTCGTCCGGCACGGCGAGGCATCGCCGGACGAGAGCGGGCTGACCGACGGCGGTCGCCGGCAAGCCACCCTGCTCGGCCGCCGTCTCCGGGACGTGCCCCTCGCGGCCGTTCACCACGGTCCGCTGCCCCGCGCGGAGCAGACCGCGCGTCTCATCGGTGCCGAGCTGGACGACGTCCCCCTGCTCGTCTCGGACGTCGCCGGCGACTACGTCCCCCACCTGCCCGAGCGCGAGGAGCTTCCGGCGGACTCGGCGGACCTCTTCCTCCGCTTTCTCGCGGGTGCCACGGAGGAGGAGCGGGAGCGCGGGCCCGCGCTGGCACGGAAGGCGCTGGACCTGTTCACCGGGCCGGTGGACGGTGAAGAGGACCGGCACGAACTCGTCGTCACCCACAACTTCCTGGTCGCCTGGCTCGTCAGGGACGCGATGCACGCGCCGAAGTGGCGCTGGCTCGGGCTCGACCACGGCAACGCCGCCCTGACGGTCATCCGGTACGCGCCCGGGCGGCCCGCCTGCGTCCTCGTCGCCAACGACATGCGGCACCTGCCCGCAGAGCTGCGCTGGACCGGCTTCCCTCCCGCGTCGCACGTCTGAACGCGGCCGTCCCGGCGCGCCGATCCGCCGGCCAGCCGCTGACCGGCCCTCGACGCCGGCCAACCGCGGGCCCGCCCCCGACGCCGGCCACCCGCACCGACGTGCCCGGACGCCTGCGCGCCGACCCGTCGACGCCTGTGTACCGCCCCGTCGGCGCGCGGACGCCTGTGCACCGCCCCGTCGGCGCGCGGTCGGGCGGGGGAGGGCGTTCGACGCCGTACCGTGCCGGTCGCCCGGGGGCGGGGTGGTCAGGCGGCCCCGGCCATCCGCGGCGCACCGCGCTCGATGATCGCCGCCGTGTCCAGGCCGGGCGGCAGCGTTCCAAAAGCGATGCCCCAGTCACCGTCCAGGCGCGAGGCGCAGAACGCGTCCGCCACCGCCGGGTGGCCGTGCCGGACGAGCAGCGAGCCCTGGAGGACCAGCGCCATGTGCTCGACCAGGCGGCGCGCCCGGTACGCGAGCGCGGCGGGGTCGCCCAGGTCGCCCAGGTCCTTGCGCAGCCGCGCCGTCGCCGCGTCCAGCCGGCGGTCCGCGCCCGCCGCCCGGTCGACCTCGGCGAAGAACGCCTCGACGGCCTGGGGCTGCTGGCCCATCGCCCGCAGGACGTCGAGCGCGGCGACGTTGCCCGAGCCCTCCCAGATGGACGGCAGCGGCGACTCGCGGTAGAGCCGGGGCAGCCCCGAGTCCTCGACGTAGCCGTTGCCGCCCAGACACTCCAGGGCCTCGGCCGCGTGGGCCGGGGCCCGCTTGCACACCCAGTACTTCGTCACGGCGAGGCCGATCCGGCGCAGCAGCTCCTCCTCGTCGTCGCCCGCCGCCGCGCGGTCCACGGCCCCGGCCAGTCGCAGCCCGGCGATCGTCGCCGCCTCCGCCTCCACGGCCAGGTCGGCCAGGACGTTCGTCATCAGGGGCTGGTCCACAAGGCGTGCCCCGAAGGCGTTGCGGTGGGTGGCGTGGTGGACGGCCTGCACCAGCCCCTGCCGCATCCCGGACGCCGAGCTGACCGCGCAGTCCAGGCGCGTCATGTTCACCATCCGGATGATCGTGGCCACGCCGCGGCCCTCCTCGCCGACCAGCCGGCCGAGGGCGCCCTCGTACTCGATCTCGGAGGAGGCGTTGGAACGGTTGCCGAGCTTGTCCTTCAGCCGCTGGAGGCGGATCGCGTTGCGCGAGCCGTCCGGCAGGACGCGGGGAACCAGGAAGCAGGAGAGCCCACCGGGGGCCTGCGCCAGCGTGAGGAAGACGTCCGACATCGGGGCCGAGGTGAACCACTTGTGACCGGTCAGCGCGTAGAGACCCGCCTCCCCGGTCGGCACCGCGCGCGTGGTGTTGGCCCGGACGTCCGACCCGCCCTGCTTCTCGGTCATGGACATTCCGGCGATGATCCCGCGCTTCGACGTCGGCTCGCGCAGCCCGAAGTCGTAGAAGGGCGAGATGAGCAGGGGCTCGTACACCTCGGCCAGGTCCGGCTGGGCCCGCAGCGCCGGCACGGCCGCGTACGTCATCGACACCGGGCACAGATGTCCCGGATCGGCCTGCCCCCACACGAACACCTTGGCCGCGCGCGCCACATGGGCCCCCGGACGGCTGTCCCGCCACGGGGCGCCGTGCAGGCCGTGGCGGACGGCGACCGACATCAGCTCGTGCCAGTACGGGTGGAACTCGACCTCGTCGACCCGGTGGCCGTAGCGGTCGTGCGTGTGCAGGACGGGGGAGTTCCGCTCGGCCGCACGGCCCCACTCCTGGGCCTCCTCGCCGCCGGCCCGCACCCCCAGCTCCCGCACCTCCGCCTCGGCCCAGCCGGCGCCCTCGCGGTGCAGGCTCTCCAGCAGGGCCGGGTCGGCCGACACGTCGTAACCGCTCAGCGGGGGCACTTGGTTGGTGACCTCATGCGTGGTCGGCATCGGGAACTCCCAGGGCTCTCAGGGTGAAGGTGACCAGGGCGGGTACGGTGTCCGGCCCGACCGACCCCTCCGCCAGGGGGCCGACGAGCGCCTCCGCCCCCGCTCCCACGAGCGCGGAGGCGGTCAGGGAGGCGTCCTGGGGCGGAAGCCGCCCGGTGCGGACGCCCTCGGCGATCCGTTCGGCGAAGACGTCGCGGAACGCCCGGCGGAAGACGAGGCGCTCGGCGTCGACGGCCGGGTCCACGGGCTCCGCGAGCAGGGCGTACGCCAGGCGCGGCGACTTCAGGGCGCGGTGGGCGAAGGTCTCGATGACCGCGACGACCCGCTCGGCGGCGTCCGCGTGGCCGGCCCGGCCCGCGGCCTCGGACACGGCGGCCACCTCGCGGGAGACCACCGTGCGGAACAGCTCGACGGCCAGCTCGGCCTTGCTGGGGAAGTGCCGGTAGACGCTTCCCGTGGCGATCCCGGCCCGTGCGGCGACGGCGGCCATGGTGCATCCGGCGTAGCCGTGCTCGGCGAGGAGCCCGATGGCCGCGTCGACGACCGTGGTGCGCTGGGCGTCGAGCCGGGCCTGGACGGCGGGGGTACGTCGGTAGGGCATGAAAGAAGTGAAGCAGTGATTCATTGCTTCAACAAGAGGATGGGAGGCGTGCGAAGGGGTGCGTACGGAGGGGCGCATGCCGAGGGACGCATGCGAAGGGGCGCGTGCCCCGGGCCGGTGAAGGTCCGGGCACGCGCCCTGTGTCGCTCGTCGCCCGACGGGTCAGCCGACGAAGATCTCGGTCAGGGACCAGATCGCGAGGGCCGCCATGCACAGGCCGCCGATGCGCTGCACCGTCTTGAGCGGAACGCGCTTGGCGATGAACCGGCCCGCGACGAGGGCGAGCGCCGAGACGCTCATCAGGGCGGCGGCGGCGCCGATCGCCGTCGACCAGGTGCCGTTGGTGGCGGCCAGGTTGGCCGTGGTGATCTGGGTCAGATCGCCCCACTCGCTGATGAAGACGGCCATGAAGGCGGTGGAGTAGACCGGCCAGAAGCCGGTCACGGTCCTGCCGCCGGCGTCGTCCTCGTCGTCGTCGCCCCCGCTGCGGAGCAGCATGAACGCGCCGAAGGCGAAGAGCAGGGCCGAGATCAGCTTGACGATCCAGTCCGGCAGCAGGCCGATGAGGCTGCCCGCGCCGACGGCGATGGCGACGTGCACGACGAACGCGGTGGAGGTGCCGAACCAGACGTACAGCGGACGCATCCGCGTGCCCATGGCGAGGGACGCGAACATCGTCTTGTCGGGAAGCTCGGCGAGGAAGATCAGCCCGAAGGCGGTGAGGATCGCCAAGGGGTCGAGGTGCATACCGGGGGCTCTCTGCTCGATCCGGGCCCGGGATCCGCACGGCACCACGGTGGGCGACGGGAAGAACCACTCGGCCCGGCATGACGGACCACGCCCACGGAACGCGGACATGGCGAATGCCTGACCGAAGGTCTCGCCCGTCCACGCTCTCGCGCGGACCCGGCCACCGGGAACCCGAGGGTTCCAGTGTGTCGACGACCGGTTCGCGGGGCTACTCCCCTTCGCTGGCGGACAGTCTACCGGAGCCTTGCGCCGATCTTAGTAGACAGTGTCTATGGAGTTTGGTAGACACTGTCTATGACTCAGGACCAGGAAGCCGACGGACTGCGCGGCCGGCTCGTCGACGCCGGTGTCGAGCTGGTGGACGCGGAGGGGGCGCAGGCCCTCTCCCTCCGCGAGATCGCCCGGCGCGCCGGGGTGTCCCACGGCGCGCCCCGCCGCTACTTCCCCGCCCACCTCGACCTGCTCTCCGCCATCGCCCGCGAGGGCTTCGCCGAGCTGGCCGCCCGCGTCGCCGAAGCCGCCGAGGGAAAGGGCGGCGGCGCGGGCGACGACCATCGCGCCCGGCTGTACGCGCTCGCCGAGGTCTACCTCGATTTCGCCCTGACGCGCCGCGGCATGTACGAGCTGATGTTCCGGCACGACCTGCTGGAGAGCGGACGGCTCGGGCTGCGGGAGACGAGTCTGCCTCTCTTCGAGCTGCTGACCCGGCTCGTCGCTCTGGCCCTTGCCCGCCCGGAGGCCGACGCGGGCGTGGACGCGGGGGGCGGACGTGGGGCCGGGGGAGAGGGAGGGCCCGGAAGCGCCGACGGCGCCGCCCGCGCCACTCAGCCGTCCGTCGTCGCCGGGGCGCTCTGGGCGAACCTGCACGGGATCGCCCAGCTGTGGGGCTGGGGCAGCCTCCAGCTCGCCACCGGCGCCGACGCGGTGGCGCCCCTGCTCCGGGCCGCCGTCGACGCGCATCTCGGCCCGGCGGGACGCGGACGGTGACGGCCCGACGCCGCTCCCCGGAGCGTGTGCCCGGGCCGGGCGGGACGCGCGGGGTGAAGACCCGGCGCCGGCGCATCGGGCGGGCGCCTGGACCCGGCGGGGCACGCGTGGTGACGGCCCGACGCCGCTCCACGGAGCGGGTTCCCGGGCCGGGCGGGACGCGCGGGGTCGCGGTCCGGCGCCGTGCCACGCTCGCCTGCAGCGTCCTGGGCGCCGCCGTCGTCGCCCTCGACGGCACCGTGCTCACCATCGCCCAGCCGGCGCTCCAGCGCGATCTGCGCGCGGACGTCGACCAGGTCCAGTGGACGAGCACCGGCTACCTCATCGCCGTCGCCGGCCTCCTCGTCTTCGCCGGACGGCTCGGCGACCGCTACGGCCACCGCCGGCTCTTCGCCCTCGGCACGCTCGGCTTCGCGGCCACGTCGGCCTGCATCGCCTTCGCGCCCGGCATCGGCTGGGTGACGGGTCTGCGGGTCGCGCAGGGCGTCTGCGGAGCGCTGCTGCAACCGGCCACCCTGGGCATGCTGCGCGCTGCCTTCCCGGCCGACCGGCTCGCCATGCCGATCGCCCTGCGCACCAGCGCGATCGGGCTCGCCGCGGCGGCCGGCCCCCTCGTCGGGGGCGCGCTGGTGAGCGCGTACGGCTGGCGGTCCGTCTTCCTGCTCACCGCCGTGCCGGCGCTGCTCGTCGGCCTGCTCGCCGCCGCCGTCCCGTTGCCGGCCCCGCCGCCCGCTACTCGCGGCCCGCGCGCCTCCCGGGGGCTCGACCTGCCCGGCGCCTGTCTGCTGGCCGTGACGCTCGCCTGCCTGGTCCACGTGCTGGTCACCACTCCCAGCCCCCTGGTGACCCCGCTCGCGTGCGTCACGGCGCTCGCGGCCGGGTCCGCGCTCGTCCGGCACGAGCGGCGCACCCCGCATCCGCTGCTGCCACCCGCGGTGCTCCGGTCGACGCCCGTCCTCGCCGGCCTCGGCACCCTGCTCGCCGCCTCCGCGGCCCTGTTCGGCACGCTGTTCGTGACCACGTACTTCCTTCAGGACACCCTCGGTCTCGACCCGCTGCACAGTGCCTTGTGGGCCCTGCCCCTGGCCGCCGTGATGGTGCTCGGCGCGCCCGTCGCCGCGCTGCTTCCCCGCCGCTTCGGCCCCCGCGTCACGACCGTCTCCGGCGCGTCCCTGCTCGCCGTCGGCGTACTGCTCCTCGCCCGGCTCGACGAAGGGGCGACGGCCCTGGCGACCGGAGGCTGCTTCGCCCTGGTCGGCGCCGGATTCGTCACGGTCATGGTCACCGCCACCGCCGTGCTCGTGCACCGGGCGGCCGTGGCCGACGCCGGGGTCGCCGGCGGCCTCCAGCAGACCGCCATGAACATCGGCCCGGCCCTCGGCGTCGCCGTCGCGACCCTCCTGATGACCGTCGTCCCGACCGGACGCGACGCGGGCGGCACGACGCCCGCCCTGCTGGTCCTCGCCGTCATCGCCACGGCCGGCGCGGCCGCTGCGCTGGGGCTCCCGGGGCGCCCACGGCCGCCGGAGGCCGAGGCCGACACCGGGGCGGACCCCGCGGCCGGCGTCGAACCCGGCCCGACATCCGGAGCGACCTCCGCGGCCTCGGCCGGCGCCACATCCGGACCGTGATCCGGGGCGGCATCCGCATCCGCTGCCGAAGCGGGAGCCGGTGCCCCCGGCCCCCTGCCAGGCACGGAGCGGCCGTAGCGGCCGGGGTGGGCGCGGGCGTACGCCGCCGCTGAGCCGGGTGGCCCAGGCGGCGCAGCCGCATCCGAGGCCGAAGCGGAAGCCGGTGCCCCGGAGCCCCCGGTGCGCACCGAGCGGCTTCCGCAGTCCGGGGCAGGCGCGGGCGGTCGCCGCCGAACCGGGCGGCCCAGGCGGCCCTCCCGGTCCGCGCCGTCGCCGTCCCTCGTCCGGACACGCCCCGGAGGGAACCGGAGACCCGCCGCGCCCTCTGCGTACGATCACGCAATGCCCCATGGTGGTCACCGTCAGTTCCCCTCCGCCCGGACGCGTACGCAGATCACCCTCGGTCGCTCGCTGCCCTTCGTGGTCATGGCGCTGACGGTCGTCGTCGATCTCCTCACCCCCGAGCGGGAACGGTTCGACCGCCTCCTGGTCGCCGCACCCGCCCTCGCCGCGGTGACCTGGGGCGTCCGCGGGACCGTCTTCATCGGCGGGCTCGCCATGGGGCTGCGCGCGCTGCTCGGGCTCTCGCGGGGGGAGCCGTTCCTGCCCGATCTGCTCGCCAACGAGGTGGTCCTCGCGGCGGTGACGGCGGCCGCCGTCTGGGTCAGCCGGGTCCGGGTGCGGTACGAGCGGGATCTGCGGGAGGTCACGGCAGTCGCCGAGGTCGTCCAGCGGGTCGTCCTGCGCCCCCTCTCGCCCCGGCTGGGTGCCCTGCGGCTGCACCTGCTGTACGTCGCCGCGGCGGCCAAGGCACGGATCGGCGGCGACTTCTACGAGGCGGTGCGCGTGCCCGGCGCCGTGCGGCTGATGCTCGGGGACGTCCAGGGCAAGGGGCTCGGGGCCGTCGAGACCGCGTCCGTGCTGCTCGGCGCCTTCCGCGCCGCCGTCGACGAGGCGGCGGACCTGCCCGAGCTGGCCGACCGGCTCGAGAAGGGCCTCGACCGCTATCGCACCTGGGAGCCGGACTCCGACGCCGTCGAGCGGTTCGCCACCGTCGTCCTGGTGGAGGTCCCCGACGACGGGCACATCGCCCGGCTCCTCAGCTGCGGCCACCCCGCCCCGCTGCTGCAACACGGCTCAGGCGTACGGCCCGTGGAGTTCACCGACCCTTCCTTGCCGCTCAGCCTGGCGGGCCTCGCCGACCAGAGGCACCGCGTCGAGGAGGTGCCGTTCGGGCCGGGGGACCGCCTGCTGCTCTTCACCGACGGGGTGAGCGAGACCCGCGACCGTGCCGGCGTCTTCTACCCCCTGGAGGAGCGGCTGCGCGGCTGGGCGGGCGTCCCCGGAGAACGCCTCCCAGCCCTGCTCCACACCGATCTCGTGGCCTACGGGGCCGACGGCCTCGACGACGACGTGGCCGCCGTCCTCGTCGTACGCCCGTGATCCGGAGGCCGTGACGGCCGGCTCAGCCGAGCGCGTGGCCCGTCGTCGCGTCCACGTGGTCCGGGATCTCCCCGTGCCGGTCGCCGACCGAAAGCGTCCCGGTCGGCTCGAAGAGCAGGATGGACGCGCCGGAGGGAGCGTACGGGCGGTGCTCGGCCCCCCGCGGGACGGTGAAGACGGAGCCCTTGGCCAGCGTCACGGTGCGCTCCGTCCCGTCCTCCCGCAGCGCGATGCGCAGTTCGCCGTCGAGGACGAGGAAGAACTCGTCCGTGTCGTCGTGGGCGTGCCAGACGTGCTCGCCCGCCACCTTGGCCACGCGGACGTCGTAGTCGTTCACCCGCGTCACGATGCGAGGGCTCCACAGGTCCTCGAAGGAGGCGAGTGCCTGGGTGAGGGCGATGGGGTCGTTGCTGCTCAGGTCGCTCATGCGCCCATCCTGCGCCGTGACCGAGTACCGCCGCGAGTGCTAGAAAGAGCACATGTCGCAAGGATCCTCGCACGGGGCGGAGCGGGACCGTACGGGCCCGCACCGGGTCGTGGTCATCGTCGACGCCAACTCCAACCCCTTCGAACTCGGCTGTGCCACCGAGGTGTTCGGGCTGCGCCGGCCCGAGATCGGCCGCGAGCTGTACGACTTCCGGCTCTGCTCGCCCGAGCCCAGGACGCTCATGCGCGACGGGTTCTTCACCCTCACGGGTGTCGCGGGGCTCGACGCCGCCGACGACGCGGACACCCTGATCGTCCCCAACCGCCCGGACGTGCAGGTGCCCCGCCGCCCCGCCGTGCTCGACGCCGTCCGCCGTGCCCACGCGCGCGGGGCACGCCTGATCGGCTTCTGCAGCGGAGCCTTCACCCTGGCCGAGGCGGGGGTCCTCGACGGCCGCAGGGCGACCGCGCACTGGCAGTGGGCGGACTCCTTCCGCGCCCGCTTCCCCTCCGTACGGCTCGAACCGGACGTCCTCTTCGTCGACGACGGGGACATCCTCACCGCCGCCGGCAGCGCCGCCGCCCTCGACCTCGGACTGCACGTCGTGCGCCGTGACCACGGCGCCGAGGTGGCCAACGCGGTGAGCCGCCGACTGGTCTTCGCCGCCCACCGGGACGGCGGGCAGCGCCAGTTCGTCGAGCGACCGGTCCCCGACCTGCCCGAGGAGTCCCTGGCGCCGCTGCTCGCGTGGGCGCAGGAGCGGCTGGGCTCCCCGCTCGCCGTCTCCGACCTCGCCGCCCGCGCGGCGGTCAGCCCGGCGACGCTGCACCGCCGCTTCCGGGCCCAGCTCGGCACGACCCCGCTCGCCTGGCTGACCGGCGAGCGGGTGTCCCTCGCCTGCCGTCTCCTCGAACGCGGCGACGTCTCCCTGGACGTCGTAGCCCGCTCCAGCGGACTGGGTACGGCCGCCAACCTGCGCGCGCTGATGCACCGGCAGACGGGCCTGTCACCCTCCGCGTACCGCCGCCGTTTCGGTCCGGCGGCGGGCTGATCCCCTTCGGATCGCCCCCTCGCCCCTCGGCGCCCCGTTCGGGCGGCACCGTCGCGCCCCGATCCGCGGCCCGTCGGCCCGTACCGCTGCCCTCTCGACCCGCCCTCGCGCCGACGCCGTCGGACGGGGCACCTCGTCACGCGCCTGCCCGGACCGCCTGCCCGGACCGCCTCCGCGGCCGGTCCGGGGCGCCTCAGGAGCGGTACGGCGTGTTCGCCGCCGCCCAGTCCGCGAGGGCGCGGGCGCAGTCCGCCACCGACTCGCGCCAGGTCCTGGCCGCGCCGGCACCCGCCTCGTCGCTGACGTGCTTGACGATGCGCAGCGGGACCCCGGCGACGGCCGCGGCGGACGCCAGGGCGTACCCCTCCATGTCCACCAGCGGGGCCCGGGCGGCGAGCCGGGCGCGGGCCGCCTCGTCCGAGATGAAGGCGTCGCCGGTGGCGAGGACGACCCCGCCGCCGTCCGGGAGGGCCAGCGGCCCGCCGTAGGTCTCACCGGTCAGCGTGGCGAGCAGTTCGCCGTCGAGGTCGTGCTGGAGCACGGCGCCGACGACGTGCGTCCCCGTCCAGCCCGGCCGCAGGGCACCGGCCGTGCCCAGATTGACGACGCCGGAGGGGTGGGGGCCCCGGCCGAGCGTGGTGGCGAGCGCGGTCGCCGCGTTCACCTTGCCCATGCCGGTCAGCAGGATCGGCAGGTCCGTGTCGAGGAACTGCGCCTCCTCCTTGACGGCCAGGACGAGCAGGGGTCGGTCGGCCGCTATCTTCCCGATGAGTTCCATGGGGTCACGCTAGTTCGAGACGCCCCCGCCCGTACAACCGGCGGGTTCCGACCGGCCCCGTGACCACCGCGACACCGCCGGTCACCGCCGCCGCGGTGCCCCCTCCGTCACCGCCGCCACCACCCCGAGAGACGATTTCACGCCGCGGCGTGTTTCTTACTGCAGGACGCTTGTGCGCGGGCCTTCGTCCCGGCACGCTCCTCGGTATGAACACAGCCAGGCACGCCAGTGAACGCCTGATGAGCTGGCCCTCGCTGATCGCCGACCCCGCCCTCTGCGGCGCCGAGGTCGGCCTGCGGACCGCCACGCGCGAGATCGTCCACTTCCACGGTGAACACGAGGCCGACGTCCACCTGAGCCGGGCCATGATCGCGAAGCTGCGGCCCGCCCTCCTGGGGTCCAGCGCCGTGCGGTTGCGTGCCGGTTCCGGCTGGGTGACGGTCCGTCTGGACATGGGATCCGACATCGACTTGCTGGC
Organism: Streptomyces sp. NPDC036822; assembly: GCF_055609145.1. Classification (NCBI taxonomy): domain Bacteria; kingdom Bacillati; phylum Actinomycetota; class Actinomycetes; order Kitasatosporales; family Streptomycetaceae; genus Streptomyces; species Streptomyces sp. NPDC036822. The sequence continues at coordinate 221,050 of NZ_JBVJPY010000009.1, read as the reverse complement.
GACGCTGGTGAGCGCCGCGCTCCAGGCCTCCACCCGCGCCCCGGACACGGGGGACGGCGTGCCGGACGGCTGCACCCGCACCTGACGTCCGCGTAGCCCGTTCGGCGGCATGCCGGAGGGGTCCCGTCTCCCTGCGGGTACTCCCCGTGGCATGCCCCCCACATCCGGTGCGCCCCACGAGGCCGCCCTCGACGAGCACGGCCACCGGTTCCGCAGGCTCTACCAGCGCGTCGTGACCTCGGTCATCGGACTCGCCTGGAGCCGGGGGCGCGAGATGGAGCTGATGCACCGGGCGATGGGGTTCGCGGCCCTCAGCCTCCTCACCCTCGTACCGCTGCTCATCATCGTCGCCGCCGCCGACCTCGCCAGCGGCCGGGGCTTCGCCCGCTGGCTCGTCCAGGGCCTCGGGGTGTCCGAGGTCTCCGAGGAGGAGGTCGAACAGCTCTTCGGTCAACCGGGGCAGGCGCTGCAACGGACCACCGCTTTCGGCCTCGCGGCGCTCGCGGCGTTCGGTGTGACCTTCGGTTCCGCCGTCCAGACGGGATACGAGCGGGTGTGGGACCTCCCGACCGCTCGCTGGCACACCATGTGGCGCCATGTCGTCTGGCTCGCCGTGCTCGTCGCCGCGCTCCTCGTCTTCGCGGCGACGCCCCCACCGGAGAGCGCCGGCGCGACCGTCGCGGTCGCCGCCGCGGACACGGTGGGGACCGCCCTCTTCTTCTGGTGGTCGCAGCGCTTGCTCCTCTGCGGGCGGATCCGGTGGCGCGCCCTCGCCCCCGGGGCCGTCTGCACGGCGCTCGGGCTGTTCGGCCTGCGGATCTTCTCCCAGTTCGTCTTCTCCCCGCTGATCGCCTCCAACGCCGTGACGTACGGGCAGTTCGGGACGGTCCTCGTCCTGCAGTCCTGGCTCGTCGGCGTCGGCTACGTCGTGTACGGGGGCGCGCTGGTCGGCCGGCTGATCCACGAACGCCGGGTCGCCCGGCGGCTCGATCGGGAGCCCCTCGACCCGACCCCTGATCCGGGCTGACCGGGGGCCGCGCCCGTGCTCACCCGATCCGGTGACGCGCGGACGGCTCGGCCGGCGCCGCCGTGCGGACCGCTTGGATGGGAGTGATCCACATGGTCCGACCGCCGAGAGAGAGCTGCCCCATGGCGAACACCTGGCTGCCGCCCGCCGAGTACATCGCGACGCTGCCGAGAGCGACGGCGTACGCCTGCCTGTACTTCACCGACACCGACGGCCGGCCCTTCCAGCTCCGCGCCTCCTACCCGACCGAGCTGTGGCAGTGGCCCGGAGGCAACATGGACCCGGGGGAGACGCCCTGGCAGACGGCGGTCCGCGAGTGTCACGAGGAGACGGGGATCGTCTTCCGGGGCCGGCCGCGGCTCCTCGGCACCCACTTCGTCGGAGACCAGGGGGAGGAGTGGCCCGCCAACCGCATCGGGTTCGTCTTCGACGGCGGCGTCCTGACCCGGGACCAGCTTGACGCCGTGGTCCTCGACCCCGACGAGCACAGCGAGTTCAGCGTGCGCACGCTGGCCGAGTGGGAGCGGGAGATGACGCCACGGAGCTTCGCGCGCCTCGCGGAGATCGACCGGGCGCGTCGGCTCGGCACCACCGTGTACGTGGAGAGCGGCGCCGAGATCTGAGAGGGGCGGCGCGCCGAGCGCGGGACGCTCCGGGAGGCCGGGGCGTCCCGCACGGCGTGAGGAGGCTTCAGCCGGGGGAGCGGCATGCCGCCCCGGGGGACTCCGAGCATGCACCAGGTGGTTTCAGAGGATTTCATGGGATCTCATCTGATATGTCTGGGACGTGTGCTGGAGCGCGACGGCCGATCTCGTGGCGGGCACCGCCATCGCCGCCGTCGGGGTGGCCTGCCTGGCCTCCGTGCGACGCCCCGGCGACGCGCCGCTGGCCGCCCTGCCCCTGCTGTTCGGCGCACACCAGATCGTCGAGTCCGCGGTCTGGCGCGCGGGCGGCGGCGCGGGCCCGGCCACGCTCGCCTGGGCCGTGATCGCCCTGCCCCTGCTGGCCCTGTGGGTCCCGCTCGGGGTCCTGGCCGCCTCCCCGCGAGCCGACCGACGGCGCCTGGCGGTCCCGGTCGCGGCCGGCGCGGCCGTCGCCGGCGTCCTCGGCCACCGCCTGGCCGACCGGCCCGTCACGGCCGAGGTCCGCGGCCACACCCTCGGATACGTGCTCGACCTGCCCTTCGCGGCCCCGCTGATCGCGGCCTATCTCCTCGCCACCGTCGGCGCGCTGCTGCTCTCCCGCGACCGCCTGCTGCGCCTCCTCGGCCTGCTGACCGGCGCCGGAGCGGTCGTCTGCGTCCTGCTGTGGCGCACGGAGTTCGTCTCCACCTGGTGCGCCTTCGCCGCCGTCGCCTCGCTCGTTCTGCTCGTCTGGGTACGAGGCCGTAACCCCCGGGCGCCTCGGCAGTTGACCAGGGCATGAAGAAGCGCAGCATGCTCGCCATCGCCTCCCTCGCCGCAGGCGTCGTCACGGCCCTCGTCACCCCGCCGCCCCACGCGACCGCCGCCACCGGCGCGGACGCGGGTGCGGCCGGCCTCACCGGACTCTCGCAGAACGACACGGAGCTCGACACCCTGCTGGACGAGGCCACGCCCGTCGTTCCCGACGGCAGCCTTCAGCTCCCCGACAGCGGCCCCCGCCCGTAGTCGGTGTCAGGACCGGGCAAGGAACGGATCTACGGATCCCCGCACCCACGGCGGTGTGCGGGGATCCGTCATGTGGCGGCAGCCCGTGCGCGCGCCGCGCACAGGGAATGACAGGATGTCCCCATGAGCGAGAACGTCTACTTCGACATCACCATCAATGACGAGCCGGCCGGCCGTATCGTCTTCAAGCTGTTCGACGACGTCGTCCCGAAGACGGCGAAGAACTTCCGCGAGCTCGCCACCGGCGAGCACGGCTTCGGCTACGCGGGCTCCCCCTTCCACCGCGTCATCCCCCAGTTCATGCTCCAGGGCGGTGACTTCACCCGGGGCGACGGCACCGGCGGCAAGAGCATCTACGGCGAGAAGTTCGCGGACGAGAACTTCCAGCTCAAGCACGACCGCCCGTACCTCCTCTCGATGGCGAACGCGGGCCGCAACACCAACGGCTCCCAGTTCTTCATCACCACCATCGTGACCGACTGGCTCGACGGCAAGCACGTCGTCTTCGGTGAGGTCGTCGAGGGCCAGGACCTGGTCAAGAAGATCGAGGGCCTCGGCTCCCGCTCCGGCGCCACCAGCGCCAAGATCGCCGTGTCCGCCTCCGGCGTCGTCAAGGCCTGAGCGCCCTCCGCCCCACGCACACCGGCGCGCCCCTGAGGGGAGCGCGCGACCGCCCCTGCCGAGTCCTCGCAGGGGCGGTCTTCGTCTGCGCCCCCGCCCCGATACGGCCCCCGGCTCGTTAACCGGATGCGCGCCTCCGGTGCCGCGTGTACGGTCGCCCCACGTGCCGATTCCGTACGGTCGCGCCACACGCCGACCCCGTACGCCCGCGGCCCGCGCCGAGCCCGGCCGGAACCTGGAGGTGAGCCCGCATGAACGACCAGCGCCCCCCTCGGGCCCTCCCCGTCGTCGCGGCGGACTGAACCGCGACCGCGCACGGGAGTGCCCGCCGAACGAGCACTCCCGAGCGAAGGAACCATGACCGTCACGCCTTTCCGGATCTCCGTCTCCGACGACGTCCTGCACGACCTGCGGCAGCGCCTGCGCCGTACGCTCTACACCGAGCCGTCCGACTCCACGTACTGGGCGGCCGGCACCGACCCCGGCTACCTCCGGGGTCTCGTCTCCCACTGGGCCGACGGCTTCGACTGGGCCAAGGCCGAGGCCCATCTGAACACCTATCCGCACCACATCGCCGACGTCGGCGGACGCCCGGTCCACTTCGTCCGGCTCAGCGGCCGGCGCGCCGAGGGCGCGCCCGCCCCCCTCCCGCTGATCCTGACGCACGGCTGGCCGAGCAGCTTCGTGGAGATGCTGCCCGTCGCCGAACTCCTCGCCGACCCCACCGCGCACGGCGGTGACCCCGCCGACGCCTTCGACGTGGTCGTGCCCTCGCTGCCCGGATTCCTCTACTCCGCTCCGCCGGCCGGGCCGTTCACGCGGCGGGGGGTCGCCGAGACCTGGCACACCCTCATGACCGAGACGCTCGGCCACGCGCGCTTCGGCGCCTTCGGCGGAGACATCGGCGGCGGGGTGACCCAGTGGCTCGGAGGCCTCCACCCCCGTGAGGTGGTCGGGGTGCACATCACCTCCGCCGTCGTCGCGTGCGACTTCGAGGCCGAACCGCCCACGCCGGAGGAGCGGACCTACCTCGACGCCCTCACCGCCTACGACGCCCAGGACGGGGGCTACAGCGAGATCATGTGCACACGGCCGGACACGATCGCCGCCGCCCTGCGGGACTCGCCCGCCGGGCTGCTGGCCTGGATCGTCGACAAGTACCGCGACTGGAGCGACTGCGCGGGGGACGTCGAGTCCCGCTGGGACAGGGACACCCTCCTGACGGTGGCCACCCTCTACTGGGCCACCGGCTCCATCGGCTCCTCCTTCCGGCAGTACTACGACTACCCGCACAACCGGCCCGTGCCGCCCGTCGAGGTCCCGGCCGCGATCACCCTGAGCCACGAACCGGCCTACGCCGACTATCCCCGGAGCCTCGCGGAGCGCACGTTCCGCGACCTGCGCCACTGGAGCACCCCGGGGCGTGGCGGCCACTTCATGGCGCACGAGGAACCCGCCCAGGTCGCCGAGGAACTGCGCGCCTTCTTCCGTCCGTTGCGGTAGCCGCGCCGCCGCTCAGGCCGCCGGGCCGAAGGCCGTCGCGTCGCGCTCCGCCCACGCGGAGAAGGAGCGCGCGGCTCGGCCCGGCGGCGCTCGACGACCTGGTCGGCGAACCGGCCGTCTCCCGGCCGGTTTTCGGGACGGGGTCGCTCTCGGGTCCTCAGGAGGACTCCTCGCCGTAGCGGCGTTCGAACTTGGCGACGCGGCCCTCGGAGTCCACCGTGCGGGCCTTGCCCGTGTAGAAGGGGTGGCTCTCCGAGGAGATCTCGACGTCGACGACGGGGTACGTCCGGCCGTCGTCCCATTCGATGGTCTGCTCACTCGTCGCCGTGGAACGGGTCAGGAACGCGAACCCGGCCGAGCGGTCGCGGAACACGACGGGTCCGTACTCCGGCTGCTTGTCCTGCTGCACATGTCCTCCTCGAGCGGCCTGCTTTCTGGGCCCAGCCTCGCGGCGCTCCGTGACGCCGACCAGCGACCGGGGGCCGACCGGGTGACGGGGCGCGGAGAGGGCGGGGCCCGTGAGGCCGTTCCCTCGTGATCAAAGGCCCGCTATCGTCAGGTGATCGCGCGCCGCCCCCGGGGCGGCCGCCGGTGAAGGGGGAAGCGCATGGCCGCCGTCGTCGTCCTGCTGGGTGTGATCGGGGTCGCCGTCGCCCTGCTCGTCGTGACGCTGCTGCGACGCGGCAGCGGACGGACCGAGAACGCCGACGGGCTTCTCATGGAGCAGGCGCGCCGAGAGCAGGCACACCACGACCGGGTCTCGTTCTCGGCCATGGCCCAGCACGGTTCGATGCCGACCATGGGCGACCACCACCACCGTCGGCGCTGACCCCGGGACCCGGGTCCGGCGTCAGGCGGGGGACGCCCAGCGGGCGGCCAGCAGGAGGGCGATGTCGTCCGGGCGGTCCGTGGCGCGTCGGGCGTCCCGGATCAGCCGGTCCGCCGTCTCCGCGAGCGGGGCGGACCCCGTGGCCGAGAAGGTACGGCGCAGCCGCTCCACGCCCTCGTCGATGTCGTGGCCCGGCTGCTCCACGAGCCCGTCGGTGAACAGGGCGAGGACCGCGCCCGGTTCCAGGCGCACCTCGGTCACCGGGTACGTCGCGTCGGCGTCGATGCCGAGGACAAGGCCGCCCGCCAGGTCCATGACCTCCGTCTCCCCGTCCGGGTGCCGCAGCAGCGGCTGGGGATGCCCGGCCCGCACGGCCTGGGTGGCACCGGTACGGGGGTCGAGGACGATGTAGCAGCAACTCGCGAACTGCCCCGGGTCGAGGGCGATCAGCAACCGGTTGGTGCCCTGCATCACCTCCTGCGGCGGATGGCCGCCGATGGCGAAGGCCCGCACGGCACTGCGCAGCTGGCCCATCGTGGCGGCGGCGGCGACCCCGTGCCCCTGGACGTCGCCGACCACCAGCGCCAGCTGTCCCTGCGCCGTCTCGATCACGTCGTACCAGTCCCCGCCGACGTCCATCCCCTGCGTCCCGGGGAGGTAGCGGGCCACGGTGTCCACCTGGTCGAGCACCGGCAGGCGGTGGGGGAGCAGGGCGTCCTGCAGTCCGCGGGCCAGCGCGGACTCGGAGTCGTAGCGGCGGGCCCGCTCCAGCGCCTGGGCGATCAGCCCGGCGAGGGCCGTCAGCACGGTGCGCTCCTCCGGGCTGAACCCGCGCGGCCGGTCGAAACCGAGGATGCACGAACCGACGGGCCGGCCCGAGGCGATCAACGGGAGGAAGGCCCGGGCCCCCGTGTCGGCGTCCAGCGGAAGCCCCGGATAGGCCACCCGCAGCTGCTCCATCGACTCGTAGAAGAGCGGTCGCCCGGTCGTGAGGGTCTCGACGCCGGGCAGCCGGGCGTCGAGACCGACGCCGTCGAACGGCTCCAGGAACCCGGGCGGGAACCCGGTCTCCCACGCGAGGTAGAGGTGGCGCTCGCTCAGGAGGTAGATCGCCAGCTGGCGGCCGCCGAAGGCGGGGAGCAGCTCGTCGGTCACCACCGCCGACACCTGGCGGGCGGTGACCGCCTCGGTCAGGGCGATGGCGAGCGCCACCGGCCGGTACAGCGCCGCCGCGCGGTCCGCGGGGGAGCCGAAGCCCATGTCCGGCTTGGTCACGGAGGTGGGCTGGTAGACGGGGTCCTCCTCGGGGAGCAGCAGCAGCGTCACCCCGTCGTGGCCGGGATAGAGCGAGACCGAGAGCCACTCCCGTTCCGAGGGGTGGGCGAGGAAGTGCACCGACTCGTCCGAGAGCAGGGCCGCGCGCAGCTGTTCCTCGTGGGCGGGGTGGCCGAACCAGGGGAAGACCTCCACGAGGGGCCGCCCGGCCAGCGCGGACCGGGGACGGCCCACGAGGTCCTCGGTCCGGTGGTTGACGTAGGTGATCCGCCCGAGCCGGTCGATGGCGAGGATGGCGCGGGGAAGCCGGTCGGTGGCGTCGGAGCCGACAAGGCCGGTGCCCAGGTCGACCAGCGAGCCGGTCAGCCGTCCTCCGGCGGGGAGGCCGGGCGGGACGTCGGCCGGCGGCGGGGCCGTCATCGCGGCCGAGGAGCCGGCCGGCCCGTCGCGGGAGGCGGCGCGGGCGGAGACCTCGAGGAGGTGGAGCCCGCCGTCCGGGCCCTTGAGCCGGATCCGCCGGGCCACGGGAGCGCCGGACTCGGCGGCCCGGCGGGCGATCGTCCACAGGGCGTAGGTGTCCTCGGGGGCGAGGCGGGCCGTGAGCGCCTCGATGGTCCCGGGCCACGGGGCCTCGTCGCCGATGATCGCCCGCAGCCCGTCGTCGACGGTGACCTTTCCGGAGTCCAGGTCCCAGTCGAAGTAGCCGATCCGGATGGGCGGGGTGCCGGCCGACGGCAGCTGGACGCACACCGGCTCCGTGGGCCACGCGACCGACGTGCCGTCCGCGCTCAGCTCCGCGAGGGCCGCGCCGAGCCGGCGCGCCTCCTCGGCGAGCCGCCCCCGGTCGCGGGCGTTGACGGGCACGCCCGGGCTGGGCGCACGCAGCACCACGAGCACCCCGAACCGCTCGCGGCCGCTGACGACCGGCGCGTAGAGGGAGGCGAAGGGGAACGGCAGGCTCGCCACGAACTGGGGGAAGAGCCGCATGGCCTCCTCCGCGTCGGCCAGGTGCACCGGCTGGCCGGAGCGGTACGCCTCCGCCACGGGGAACGGGCGGTTCACATGCATCCGCCACCAGGGCCGGAACAAGGAGCCGGGCAGACCGGCCAGGACCGCGAGCCGCAGCAGGCCGGGGGTGCCGGAGCGCAGGTACACACCGCCCGCGTAGCCGCCGACCGCCTCGATCGTCCTCAGGGCGGCCTCGGCCAGCGTCAGCGGCAGCGCACCGAACGCCTGTACGTCGGCGCGCGCTGTCCTGGCCGCGTCCCCGGCGTCGGCCGACGACACGGGGCCGGGCGCACCGTACGAGGTCACACTGCCAGCATGCTCCCGGGCCGAGCCGCCCCGCATCTCGGCGGTTGCGGACCGCGTCGCGCGGCGCTTTCCGCGCCGGGGCCGCGAGCCGTCGTCGTTCTCCGGGAATCCGGCGCCGCCCGGGGGCGAGGGGCGGTCGCGTCGGGGAACATGGGGGGCCAAGGCGGGGAGGCGGGTGCCATGGAGGCCGGTGTCCTGACAGCGGTGATCGCCGCGGCGGCGCTCGTCTGCCGCGCGGCCGTCCTGGAGTGGCGCGACCCGGGCGCCGGCCGCCGCGTCTGGGCCTTCGCGAAGGATCCGCGGGCGCTCGGTGCCGGGCTGGCCGCCGCCGTCCTCCTCGGCGCCGTGGCCTGGAGCCGGGCCGGTGCGGGCGCGGTCGTGTGGGCGGCCCTCGCCGGGGTGCTCGTGGCATCGCTGACGGCGGGAAGGCGGCCGTCCGACGACCGGGACGGCCGGCCCGGGAACCGGCCGACGTAACCTTCGGCGCCCGAACCCTTGACGTACGACTTAACTCATCCCTTGAATCATGCCTGCAACCAAGCAGTCGGCATGTTCTCGGGAGGTCGATGTCATGAGCATGATTAGCCGCGCGTCGGCCTCCTCCCCCCACCAACGGAAGAGAGAGTCATGCGCCCCTCCCGCACCCCACGGCGCGCGCTGTGGTCGGCCATGACGGCGGTGACGGTCCTCGCCGTCACCGCCCTGGGCCTCGGCACACCGGACCCCGACGCAGGGCCTCCCGTCACGGAAGCCGCCGTCAGCACCGTCGCCCAGGCCGCCGCCGTCACCTTCTCCGACGACTTCGACGGACCCGCGGGCGCGGCCGTCGACGGCGCCCGGTGGCAGATCGAGACCGGTGACAACGTCAACAACCACGAGCGGCAGTACTACACGGCGGGCAACCGCAACGCCGCGCTGGACGGCCAGGGCCACCTCGTGATCACCGCGAGGAAGGAGAATCCCGGCAACTACACCTGCTGGTACGGCCGGTGCGAGTACACCTCCGCCCGTCTCAACACGGCGGGCCGGTACACCGCGCAGTACGGCCGGGTCGAAGCCCGGATGAAGGTGCCTCGCGGCCAGGGGATGTGGCCCGCGTTCTGGATGCTGGGCAACGACCTCGGCCAGGTCGGCTGGCCCGCCTCCGGCGAGATCGACATCATGGAGAACGTGGGCTTAGAGCCGTCGACGGTGCACGGCACCCTCCACGGCCCGGGCTACTCCGGCTCCGGCGGGATAGGCGCCGGGTACACCTTGCCCGGGGGCCAGGCCTTCGCGGACGCCTTCCACACCTTCGCCGTCGACTGGTCGCCCGGCAAGATCACCTGGTCGGTCGACGGCACCGTCTACCAGACCCGCACCCCCGCGGATCTCGGCGGCCGGGCCTGGGTCTTCGACAAACCGTTCTTCCTCATCCTCAACCTGGCCGTCGGCGGCTACTGGCCCGGCGACCCGGACGGGTCCACCGTCTTCCCGCAGCAGCTCGTCGTCGACCACGTCCGCGTCACCACGGCCGACAGCCCGTCCTCCGGCGGACCGATCACCGGCATCGGCGGCAAGTGCGTCGACGTCGCCGGCGCGAACACCGCGAACGGGACGGCCGTCCAGCTGTACGACTGCAACGGCACCGCCGCCCAGAAGTGGACCGTCGGCGCCGACGGGACCATCCGCGCCCTGGGCAAGTGCCTCGACGTCGCCTCCGGCGGCACCGCCGACGGGACCGTCGTCCAGCTGTGGGACTGCAACGGCACCGCCGCGCAGCGCTGGGACGCCAACGCGGCCCGGGACATCGTCAACCCCCAGGCGAACAAGTGCCTGGACGCGACGGGCAACAGCTCCGCCAACGGCACCCGGCTCCAGATCTGGACCTGCGGCGGCGCCGCGAACCAGAAGTGGACGGTGACCCGCTGACCGTCCCGGCCCCGGACGTGCCGCGCACGTAGCGTCGCGACCCGGGCGGGACTTCAGGGGGCCGACCTGCGGGCCGGGCCTTCGGACGCCGTCCGGAGGCCCGGCCCGCAGCCCTGGAGCCCGTGCCCGGGTCGACCGTCCCGAGGGGTGCGCGTCAGGAGTCTCGCGGCGGTATGTTGCGTACAAGGACGTGACGACAGGGGGCAGGGTGACACAGCGCAGCGGCCGTACGGTGCGTGACCTGCGGCGCGAGAACCGCACCGCCGTTTTGCAGCGCCTCTACTTCGACGGTCCGCTGAGCCGCTTCTCGCTCGGCCCCGCCACGGGGCTGAGTTCGGGCTCCGTGAGCAACGTGGTGGCAGAACTGGTCGCCGAGGGACTGGTGGAGGAGGCCGGCAGCGTCGACTCCGCCGGCGGACGCCCCCGCATCCTGCTCCGCGTCAGGCCGGACAGCGGCTACATGATCGGCGTCGACGTGGGGGAGACCCGGATCCGGGTCGAACTCTTCGACCTGGCGCTCACCGAACTCGCACGGGTGGAGCGACCGCTCGCGACCGAGGGCCCGCGGCGGACCGACCGCTACGACGTCGGAGTCGTGGTCGGGCATCTGCGCGAAGGCATCGCCGAGGTTCTCGAGCGGGCCGGCATCGAGGCGGAGAGGCTCCTCGGCGTCGGGGTCGGCGTCCCCGGCATCGTCGCCCGCACCACCGAGGACGGCGCCGTGGTGCACGGCCAGACCATCGGCTGGGACGGCGTGCCGCTGGAGCGTCTGCTCCGCGAGTCCGGCCTCCTCCCCGAGTCGGTGCCGTACTACATCGACAACGGCGCCAAGACACTCGGTCAGGCGGAGATGTGGTTCGGCGCCGGACGCGGCGCGCGCAATGCCGTCGTGGTGCTCTTCGGTTCCGGCGTCGGCGCCTGCGTCGTCTCCGACGACATGCGTCCCGGCCGGGCCGTGGAGTGGGGACACCTGACCGTACGGGTCCGGGGGCGTCGGTGCCGCTGCGGCGCCCAGGGCTGCCTGGAGGCCTACGCGGGAGCGGAAGCGCTCCTGGAACGGTGGGCGGAGGCGGGCGGCCGGCCCCCGGTCGGTGTGGACGAGGAGACGGCGCTGACCGCCATGCTCGCCGCCGCGTACCCCGAAGCGGAAGCCGGTGCGGACCCGGCGACGCAAGCGGGCCCCGCCGGCGCGGCCGCCCCGGCGCGCGAGGCCGACGCGACCGCCCTGGCCGTCCTGGAGGAGACCGCGGAGTACCTCGGAGCGGGCTTCTCCGACCTGATCAACCTCTTCCAGCCCGAGCGGATCCTCGTCGGAGGCTGGGCGGGTCTCCAGCTCGGCCACCGCTTCCTGGACGCGGTACGGGCGCACGCCACCTCCTACGCCCTGGCCTACCCGGCCGCCCACGTACGCATCGACCTCGGCACCCTGGGGCCGGACGCCGTGACGGTGGGCGCCGCCATCCTGCCGCTCACCGACTTCTTCGCGCGGGGCGGACGCCGGGCCGACACGGATTCGCGGGAGCAGGAGCCCATCCCTGCCTGGCGTGCGACCCTCGAGGAGCGGACGGCCCCCTGAGCCACGTCCGGTGTGTCGCGGCTCGGGCGGCACCCCCCGGACACGACGCGTGGGCGCGGGTCACTCCTCCAGGCCCGGCAGCCCGTCCGGGGCCGGGCAGATCCGGTGGCCGGCGTGATCGAACACGTACAGCTGCGCCAGATCGACGAGCAGCGGGATCTGCGCCCCGGTGCGCACCCGGACGTGCGGGCCCGTCCGTACGACGAGGTCGCTGCGGCCGACGGCCCGCCGCTCCTCGGACGCCGGTGTCTCGGGGCCGACCGGCTGCGGTGCGTCGGCCGTGGGGGGGGCGGGTTCCGCGGGACGGGACCCGCCGGTCCTGGCCAGCGCGTGCTCGCGCAGACGCGCGAGGACGGTCCGCTGCGGGGTGCGGCGGCGGCGTCCGGCGGTGGGGCGGGGGCGGGACGCCTCCAGGTCGGCCACCACGGCCGGGTGCGAACCCGTGTTCACGTGTACGAGCGCTTCGTGGCCCTGGTACTCCACGTGCTCGACGATGCCGGTCAGCGCCACCTCGCCGGGCCGCGCCTGGCTGGGCGGGGCGATCCGTACCGCCTCCGAGCGCAGCCCCACGATGATCCGGCGCCCCTGCTGGATGCGGAGCAACTGGTGGTCGCCGCTGAGCGGTTCGGGCAGGAAGAGGCGCTGCCGGCCGAGGTCGATCGACATCCGCGCGTCCAGCGGCGCGTGCACCACGGCCTGCAGCAGGCTGATGCGCGGCGTACCGATGAACGCGGCGACGAAGACGTTCGCGGGCAGGGCGTACGTCTCGCGCGGGGTGCTGATCTGCTGGAGCACACCTCCGCGCATCACCGCCACCCGGTGGCCCAGGGACATCGCCTCGGACTGGTCGTGGGTGACGTAGACCGTGGTCACGCCGAGCTCGGCGGTCAGCCGGGCGATCTCGGCCCGGAGGTGACTGCGCAGCTTGGCGTCGAGGCTGGAGAGCGGCTCGTCCATCAGGAAGACGGACGGGCGCCGGGAGATCGCCCGCCCCATCGCCACGCGCTGCCGTTCGCCACCGGACAGCTGCCCCGGGAAGCGGTCGAGGAGATCCTCGATCGCGAGCATCCGCGCCGTGGCCTCCACCTGCGGACCGTGGTCCGTGCGCGGGTCCCGCAGCTTCAGCGGAAAGCCGATGTTCTCCCGGCCGGTCATGGTCGGGTACAGCGCGAAGCTCTGGAACACCATGGCGATGTCCCGCTCGCGGGGCGGTATGTCGTTGGCGTACTCGCCGTCGAGCAGCAGTTCGCCCTCGGTGATGTCCTCCAGGCCGGCGATCATGCGCAGTACCGTGGACTTGCCGCAGCCGGACGGCCCCAGCAGGACCAGGAACTCACCCGGTCGCACGGTGAGGGAGACACGTTCGACGGCGTAGGAGTCGCGCCCGTATCTCTTGCTGACATCGCGCAGTGCAATGGCACGGCTCATAGCGATCCGCCTGAAGGAGGGAGGAGGAAGGAGGGAGGGGAGAGCGAGGGGGGAGAAGAAGGGGGGAGAAGAAGGGGGGAGGGCGCATCAGGGGAAAGGCAGGGCGCGGGGTGTGACGCGTGCCGGATGTGACGCGTGCGGGGTGTGACGCGTGCGGGGTGTGACGCCAGAAGTTAGCCGACAAATGCCCTTCAGGGAACGCCTTGCGCCAAGATCGGGAGAAGCGGCTCCAGGTCGGGCAAGAGGCGAACCGGCCAAACAACTCCCCGCGCTCTTCAGCGAGTTGAGAGACTCGAACGAGCGCGCTCCAGCGGCGGGCGAGCACCGGTGTACCCCGGTCGGCGGCACGCCGGGCCCTCGCCGGGCGGCAGCGGGCCGGATCGACGACAGTGGGGGGCGTGGACGTCGATGTGGACGAGGTCGCCTCGGAGCTGTACGGACTGCTGCCGACGGACTTCACCGCCGCCCGGAACGCCGCCGTCTCCCGGGCCCGTGAGGCGGGCGACGCGGAAGCGGCCCGGCGGATCGCCGCGATGCGGAAGCCGACGCTCGCGGCCTGGGCGTCGACCCTTCTCGTACGGCACCGACCGGAGGAGACCGAGCGGCTGCTCCAGCTCGGGCGCGCGCTCAGGGAAGCGCACCGGAACCTCGACGGACCCCGGCTGAAGGCGCTCGGCCACCAGCAGCACGCCGTCCTGGCCGCGCTCGCCCGGCAGGCCCGTGACCTCGCCGCCGAGGCGGGGCAACCGGTGAGCGACGCCGTGGTGGGGGAAATCGAGGAGATCGTGCGGGCCGTGGTCGCCGACGAGAGGACGGCAGAGCGGTGGTCGACCGGAGTCCTGGAGAAGGCGCCGCCCGTCAGGGTCGGCTTCACCGGTCTGGAGCCCGGGCCGGGGGCCGTGCCCACGCCCCCGGGGGACGGCGGGGGAGCCCGTCCGGAGCGGGGGCGGGACCGGCGGCGCGAGGAGCCGGGGGAGGCCCGGGAGGAGGGGAGCCAGGGGCGGACGCGGGACAGGGAGAAGGAGGGGAGGGAGAGGCGGGAGGCGGCGGTCGCGGCCGCCCGGCGGGAGGTGGCACGCCGGGACAGGGAGCTGCGCCAGGCCGAGGAGGCCCGGCAGGCGGCCGGTCGCCTGCTGTCCCGGGCGGAGGACCACCTCGCCGACCTCGAGCGACGCCGCCGCGAGGCGGAGCGGGAGCGGGACCGGGCACGGGAGGACGCCGAAACGGCCGAAGAGCGGGCGACGGAAGCGGGACGGGCCGCGCAGACGGTCCGGGAGGCGCTGGAGCGCCTCCCGGACGCCTGATGACGGCACCTTTCCGCTCGGCGCAGGCCGGGCGATTGTCAGAGGTGGATGCGATGCTGCCGGGTATGGACGAGCTGATGAGAGGCCGTGTCTACGGCGCCGACCACGACGACCCCGATCCGGGGCCCAGGCCGGGGCACGACTACCGGGAACTGGTGGCCGGCCCCCTGGACGGACTGCTCCTCGACGTCACCGGTTGGACGCCTGAGCAGCTCCGGCAGGGAGCCGCACTGGCCACCGAGATAGGGACCTACGGACCCGGTGGCCGTGCCCAGTACGGACCGCGGGACGGCGATCCGTCGCACTGGGACTGGGAAGGCGACATCCGCTGAGGCGAGCGGCCCGCGGCACGACGACCGGAGGCCGGCCGGAACGCGTGTTCCGGCCGACCCCGGGAGGCGTGTCACGGACCGACGGCCGTCACAGCGCCGGGTAGGCGTTCTTCATCAGCTCCTGGAACTGGGCCGAGAACCACTGGCCCGAGATCGGCGCGTCGGGAAGGGCGCCCGACATGCTGTTGCCGTTGCGCGCGTTGCCCGTGTAGGTCGGGTCGCACATCCGGTCGAAGCCCTTGCCCTCGTTGTTCGGGATCTCCTTGCTGGCGCCGTCGGACTCGCCCGGGGGCTTCATCCACACGTACGCGTCGATGCCGGCGGCCGGAGCGGCCTGCGGCCGTTCGCCGAGGCCCGCGCCCGACTGGTTGCACCAGTTGCCGAGGTGGATGCGCCGGTCGTAGCGCCCGCCGTTGACGTACGTGTCGACCGAGGTCTGCGCTCCCGGCGTGGTGGGACGCGCGGTGCCGCCCCAGCCGTTGCGGGAGGTGTCGATCAGCATGCCGAGCTTCGAGTCGAAGCCGAGCGTGACCAGCTTGTCGCGCATCGCCTGGGCGTACGACAGCTCGTCGACGTACCGGTTCCAGTCGACCCACTTCGACTGGCGGACCGAGACCCCGTTGACGGAGTCGTTGATGCCGAAGTGGTTCTCCTTCAGGGCGCTGTAGTTGGCGGTGTTCACGATGAAGCCGTGGACGTTGGCGACCGTGGAGCCCTCGGCGGTCGCCGCCTGCTTGAAGAGTTCGGCGGAGGGGCCGAAGTTGTCGTCCCAGCCGAGCCAGCCGTGGTGGCCCGCGTCCACGTAGTTGTAGACGTTGGCGATCGAGCCCAGCTTGTTCAGCGCGTAGCCGACGCCCTTGATGTAGTTGCCGTTGGACTTCATCACGTCGCAGTTCGGGGTGGCCGTGGGGCGCCCGGAGACGTTGGTGACGAGGTTCGGCAGCGAGTCGATCTCGACGGTGGTGACGACCCGCAGGCCGGCGTACTTCGGGTCGGCGAGGACCGCCGCGATCGGGTCGATGTACTGCGTCTTGTAGCGGTCGATCTCGGTGGGGCCCAGCTCGCCGTTGGAGGCGAGCGCGGCACAGTCGCGTCCCGGCAGGTTGTAGATGACCAGCTGGACGACGAGCTCACCGTTGCCCTTCTGGACCAGGGCCTCGTCGAGGTGGTCGCGCAGGCTCATGCCGCCGTTCACGCCGCCGATGGCGGCGATGCGGTCGAGCCAGACGCCGGTGGGCTGGTTCGAGATCCTCGTCCCACCGGGCTCGGCGGCGGCCTTCTCCGACCACTCCGGGTTCACGTACACCTTGGCGCCGGCGTACGGGTTGTCGGCCTTGCCGCTGGTGGGCGGCGGCGTCGTGGGCGGGGTGGTCGGGTCGGTCGGCGTGGTGGCGCCGTTGCAGGTGACGCCGTTGAGCTTGAAGGTCGCGGGCACGGCGTTCGTGCCGCTGTAGGAACCGTTGAACCCGAAGGAGGCCGTGCCGCCCGTGGCGAGGGATCCGTTGTAGGACAGGCTCTTCGCCGTCACGGCCGCCCCGGACTGGGTGATCGTGGCGTTCCAGCCCTGGGTGACCTTCTGGTCGCCGGCGTAGGACCACTCCAGGGTCCAGGTGGCCACCGGGTCACCGGTGTTGGTGACGACGACATTGGCGCCGAAGCCGGAGTTCCACTGGTTGGTGACGGTGTAGTCGACCTTGCAGCCCGCGGCGGCGGCGCCGGCGGTGGACGACATCACGGTCGCCGTGGCGCCGGTCGCCGTGATCAGGCCGATGGCCGCCAGCAGGGCGGTGCGGCCGGTGGTACGGCTGGTTGTGCGGCTCATTTCGTGGGGTGCCTTTCAGTTCTGGGCGCGCAGGTGGTCGCGCAGCCCGATGCCGAATGCGGTGGGTGTGCCGTCGTACGACGTGATCAAGGCGGGACCCGTGGAGCAGTTCCAGGTGTTCCAGGTCCAGCCGAGATACGAGAGGGAGCGGTCGTCGAACCACTTCATGACCCGGTCGATGAAGCCGTGACCGCAGGTGTTCTCACCGATCTCGCCCGCCACCAGGGGCACGCGGGCGGCGACGGGTGCAAGGGTGCTGTCCCAACAGGCTTCGTTGGAACAGGAGTTGAAGTTGTACACGTGCCAGGCCGCGGCGAGATTGCCCGCGGGGTCGGTGGGGGCGTGGGCGAGCCACTGGCTCAGGTCGTTGGAGTACGCGATGCCGGGAACGAGGGCGAGGTTGCGGGCACCGGTCGCGCGGACCGCGTCCAGTAGGTCCTGCATCCCGGCGACCTCGTAGCCGATGCCCGGGCAGGTGCCGCCGTCGCGCCAGCAGGTCCAGGCCTGCGCGGCGGTGGAGGTGGCCCGGTCCGGATAGGGCTCGTTGAACAGGTCGAAGACGACCCGGCGGTCACCCTTGAAGGTGTCCGCGACCGAGGTCCAGAACGCCGGGGTGTACCGGGCGTTCGGCATCGGCTTCTGGCAGGAGGCGTGCACGTCCGAGCAGCCCGAGGAGTTGCCGGTGTAGAGGCCGTACGTCCAGTGCAGCTCGACGATCGGCGTCATCCCGTGCGCGAGGACGCGGTCGACCAGGCCCTTCACGGCGTTGATGTAGGAGGTGCCCCGGTATTCGGGCTTGATGTTGTCCAGGCCCAGCCAGCACTCCTCGTTGAGCGGGATACGGACGGTGTCGGCGTTCCAGTCCGCGATGGCGCGGACCGAGGCGTCGTCGACGGGACCGTCGAAGATGCCGTGGCCCTGGACGCACATGAACTCGCCACCGGAGCGGTTGACCCCGAGGAGCCGGCGGGTGGAGCCGTTCTGGTCCACGAGCCGGTTTCCGGCCACGCTCAGTTCGGGCGCGCCGGAGACGGGGTCCGGAGGGTCGGTCGGGTCGGTGGGCGTCGGCGTCGGGTCGGTGGGGGTCGGAGTGGGGTCGGTCGGGCCGGGGCCCGGGCCGACGTGGCAGGTCGTGCCGTTGAGGGTGAAGACGGCGGGTGCCGTGTTGGCGCCCGCCCAGGAGGCGATGAAGCCGGTGGTGACGCTCGCGCCCGTGGCGAGCGCACCGTTCCAGCCCTCGTTGACCGCGGTGACCGTCGCTCCGGACTGGGACCATGTCGCGCCCCAGCCCTGACCGACCTTCTGGCCGGCCGGGAAGTCGAAGGCCAGGCTCCAGCCGTTCAGCGCGGAACCGCCGTTGGTGACGGTCACCGATCCCTGGAAGCCGCCGGCCCACTGGCCGACGACCGAGTACTCCACCGTGCACGAAGGTGCGGCCGCTGCTCCGGCGGCCGTACCGACCACGGCGAAAGCGGTACTCGCCATGGTGAGCGCCGCTCCTGCGAGCAGCGCGGACAGACGTGGGGGATGACGCATGAGCGAGTCCTTGCAGCGAGGACGCGTCTGAGACGACGCGCCGACTGACGGAATCGCTCCCACTGGTGGGGCCAGACCGTAGCGCCAACCGGCGCCAAGCAAAAGAGGAGTTGAAGAAGTTCCTGGTCGAATGTGTTCGACTCTTCACGCACCTTGACGCCCTTGCGTCCCGTCTGCACAGTGGGAGCGCTCCCACTGGTTCAGAGCTTGTGTCCTTCTCTCCGCACGCCCCGCCTCCCCGAGCCGCGAGGAGAACCACCCGCATGCCACCCCTCCCCAGCAGAACCCGCAGAACACGCAGGCCACGCGCCGTGTCGGCCGCCCTCGCCGCGGCCCTGACCCTCCCCCTCGGTCTGACCGCCGTCGGCACGACCGCCCACGCCGCGGCGGTGCAGTGCAGCATCGACTACAAGACCAATGACTGGGGGTCGGGCTTCACCGCCGAACTGACCCTCACCAACCGCGCCACCACCGCGCTCGACGGCTGGACGCTCACCTACGACCAGACCGGCGACCAGAAGCTGACCAACGGCTGGAACGGCACCTGGTCCCAGTCGGGCAAGAGGGTCACCGTCGTCAACGCGGGATGGAACCGGACCGTCGCCGCGGGAGCGGCCGTCACCACCGGCGCCCAGTTCACCTACACCGGGACCAACGCCGCCCCGACCGCCTTCGCGGTCAACGGCACGCCCTGCGCCGGAGCCCACCAGCCGCCCCTCGCCGTGCTCACCAGTCCCGCTCCCGGTGCGGTCTTCTCCCAGGGCGACCCCGTGCCGCTGGCCGCCACCGCGGCCGCCGCCGACGGCGCGAGCGTCGACAAGGTGGAGTTCTACAGCGACACCGCCCTGCTCGGCACGGACACCACCGCCCCGTTCACCTTCAGCGCGACCGGTCTCGCCGCCGGCTCCCACTCGCTCTACGCCAAGGCGTACGACAGCATGGGCGCCTCCGCCGAGTCGGCCCCGGTGGGCGTCACCGTCGCCGCCGGACCGGCGCTGGTCGCCACGCCCGCGCAGTTCGGCGTCCGCCAGGGAGCCACCGGCACCTTCGACCTGAAGCTCTCCACCCAGCCCGCCGGCAACGTCACGGTGTCCACCGCGCGCACCTCGGGCAACAGCAACCTCACCGTCGGCGGGGGCGCGAGCCTCACCTTCACCCCGGCGAACTGGAACACCGCCCAGAAGGTGACCATCGCCGCGGCGGCCACCGGGACCGGTTCGGCCGTCTTCACCGCGACCGCTCCCGGCCACAGCAAGGCCGAGGTGACCGTCGCCCAGCTGGCCGCCGACTCCACCTACGACGCCCGCTTCCTCGACCTCCACGGAAAGATCACCAACCCGGCCAACGGCTACTTCTCCCCTGAGGGCATCCCGTACCACTCGGTGGAGACCCTCATCGTCGAGGCCCCCGACCACGGCCACGAGACGACCTCGGAGGCGTACAGCTACCTCATCTGGCTCCAGGCGATGTACGGCAAGATCACCGGCGACTGGACCAAGTTCAACGGTGCGTGGGACACCATGGAGAAGTACATGATCCCCACCCACGCCGACCAGCCCACCACCGGCAGCTACAACGCCTCCAAGCCGGCCACCTACGCACCCGAGCACGACCTGCCGTCGCAGTACCCGGCCCGGCTCGACTCCGGCGCCACGTCCGGATCCGACCCGATCGCCGGCGAACTGAAGAGCGCCTACGGCACCGACGACATCTACGGCATGCACTGGATCCAGGACGTCGACAACGTCTACGGCTTCGGCAACGAGCCCGGAAAGTGCTCCGCCGGACCGACGGCGACCGGACCTTCGTACATCAACACCTTCCAGCGCGGCCCGCAGGAATCCGTCTGGGAGACCGTCACCCACCCGACCTGCGACAACTTCACCTACGGCGGGAAGAACGGCTACCTCGACCTCTTCACGGGGGACGCCTCCTACGCCAAGCAGTGGAAGTTCACCAACGCCCCCGACGCCGACGCCCGCGCCGTCCAGGCCGCCTACTGGGCCGACATCTGGGCCAAGGAGCAGGGCAAGGGGACCCAGGTCACCGCGACCGTCTCCAAGGCGGCCAAGATGGGTGACTACCTGCGGTACGCCATGTTCGACAAGTACTTCAAGAAGTCGGGCAACTGCGTCGGACCCGTCACCTGCCCCGCGGGCACCGGCAAGGACAGCGCGCACTACCTGATGTCCTGGTACTACGCCTGGGGCGGTGCCACCGACACCAGCGCCGGCTGGTCCTGGCGGATCGGCTCCAGCCACGCCCACGGCGGCTACCAGAACCCGCTCGCGGCCTACGCGCTGAGCGAGTACGCCCCGCTGAAGCCCAAGTCGGCCACGGGCGCGGCGGACTGGGCGACGAGCCTCGACCGTCAGCTGGAGTTCTACCGCTGGCTCCAGTCCTCCGAAGGCGCCATCGCGGGCGGCGCCACCAACAGCTGGCAGGGCCGCTACGCCACGCCGCCGGCCGGGACGCCCACCTTCCACGGCCTCTACTACGACGAGAAGCCCGTCTACCACGACCCGGCCTCCAACCAGTGGTTCGGATTCCAGGCCTGGTCCATGGAGCGGGTCGCCGAGTACTACCAGCAGACCGGGGACGCGGCCGCCAAGACCGTCCTCGACAAGTGGGTCGGCTGGGCCCTGTCGAAGACCACGATCAACCCCGACGGCACCTACCGCATCCCCTCCACGCTCCAGTGGTCCGGCGCCCCCGACACCTGGAACGCGGCCAACCCCGGTGCCAACACCGGGCTCCACGTCACCGTCGCCGACTACACCGACGACGTCGGCATCGCCGCCGCCTACGCCAAGACCCTGACCTACTACGCCGCCAAGTCCGGCCACGCCGAGGCCAAGCGGGTCGCCAAGGCCCTGCTCGACGGCATGTGGACCCACCACCAGGACCCGCTGGGCATCGCCGTCCCGGAGACCCGCGCCGACTACAACCGGTTCGACGACCCGGTGTACGTACCGTCCGGCTGGACCGGCACCATGCCGAACGGCGACACGGTGAACAACGCGTCCACCTTCGCCTCGATCCGCTCCTTCTACCAGGACGACCCCGCCTGGCCGAAGGTCGAGGCCTACCTGGCGGGCGGCGCCGCGCCCGTCTTCACCTACCACCGGTTCTGGGCCCAGGCGGACATCGCCCTGGCCATGGGCTCGTACGCGGAGCTGCTCGAGTAGCAGCCGCCCCGCCAGGAGCCGGCTCCGCGTACGACGAGGCCGGACGGATCCGCTTCCCGGATCCGTCCGGCCATCCAAGCGTCACGCCACACGTCACACGGCGGCCCGGTCGAGCGCCGTGAACGTGAAGGAGAACCGCGCGGGGGCGGCCCGCAGCCGGTACGGCGGCAGCACACCGGGGCCGCACGACCGGGAGCCGATGCCCTGCTGCGCGTGGTCCAGACGGAGCCAGACCGTGTCACCGGGGACCAGATCGCTCCGGTGCTCCGCCGCGTCGAGCTGCTCGTCGGTCCAGCGGCGGGCCGTGAACCAGAACAGGGGGTCCCCCTCCACCCGCAGCCCGCCGTGCTCCCCGCTCAGGTCGAGCCACCGGGTGTCGATCCGGGCACCGTTCTCCTGCGGGCGGACATAAGGGGTCTGGAGATCGTCCACGCCCGCCTCCCAGCGGCCGATCCGTGCGGCGGCGCGGGTGTCCGGATAGGCCTCGCCCGGCCCGCCGCCGAACCAGGTGACCCGGTCCAGAGCGGCCGGAAGGCCGAGGCGCACACCGAGCCGGGGGAGGGGCAGCGGCCACTCGCCCTCCGGGACCACGTCGACCGTGAGCCGCAGCCGGGAGCCGTCGGACGTCCAGCGGTACGCGGTGCGCAGCCCCGCGTCCAGCGCAGCGGGCGCCACCCGGGTCCGTACCGTCAGCCCTTCACCGTCCGCCTCCACCGCGTCGACGCGGTGCCTCATCCGGTGCAGACCCACCTCGCGCCAGAGCGTTCCGTAGCGTTCGTCAGGCTTCCACCAGGCCCCGTTGTCGTTGTCCGTCGGCGCCCGCCACACGTCGAGGCGCAGCCCGCGCACGGGAATGCCGGCGAGGGAGAGCGGCTCGCCCGTACGGGCGTCGAAGGAGGCCGGACCGAGCGTGATGAGCCCCGAGCCCGCGCCCGGCCGCGCACCGCTCACGTCGCGGCCCACCACGGGCCGTCCCGGCAGCGGGAGCTGGCCCCACGCGACTTCGTGGCCCGCCGATGCCCAGGCTGTGTCGTGGGCGAGCAGCGCCCGTACGGTCCAGGTCCGCTCCCCGCCGCCGTGCCCCTCGCCGCCTCCGTCCGCTCCGGGCTCGGGCGCGGCGGGCAGGGCGACATCGGCGCTCTCCCCGGCGCGGAGCGCGGGTACCGCGAGCGGCCCGCCGCCTGCCGGCACCCCGTCCACCAGGTATGACCAGGTGAAGGACAGCGCGGAGAGATCGGCGAAGTCGTGGAGGTTGGTGATCCGTACCGAAGCCGGCGCGTCGTTCCCGGCGCCGGGGACCGGTTCGATCCGGACCGGCTCGATGACCTTCTTGTACTCGACCAGGCCGGGTGACGGGGTCCGGTCGGGGAACAGCAGCCCGTCGCAGACGAAGTTGCCGTCGTGCAACTCCTCGCCGAAGTCGCCGCCGTAGCCGTAGCCGTACTCCGGGTGGGCCAGACCGTGGTCGATCCACTCCCAGACGAAACCGCCCTGACAGCGCTCGTACCGCTCGAAGAGCCGCTGGTACGCGGAGAGACCACCGGGCCCGTTGCCCATCGCGTGCGCGTACTCGCAGAGGATGAACGGGAGTTCGCGCCGGGAGTCGGGGCCCTCGTCCTCCCGGCGGCCGATCTCCTCGACCTCGTCGTGCGTGGCGTACATCCGGGAGTAGAGGTCCGTGTCCGCGCAGGACGGATCGCCTTCGTAGTGGACGAGCCGTGACGGGTCGCGGTCGCGGATCCACGCGGCCATGGCGGTCAGACCGGCGCCGGTGCCGCACTCGTTGCCGAGCGACCAGATGATCACCGAGGCGTGGTTCTTGTCGCGCTCGACGGTCCGCGCCGCACGGTCGAGCAGCGCCGGGGTCCAGCAGTCGTCGGCCACCGGATTGCCCCGCCAGCCGGAGCGCTGGAAGCCGTGGGTCTCCAGGTCGCACTCGTCGATCACCCACAGTCCGTACTCGTCGCACAGGTCCAGGAACGCGGGGTGCGGCGGATAGTGCGAGGTGCGGACCGCGTTGACGTTGTGCCGCTTCATCAGCTCCACGTCCTGGCGCATGGTCGCCAGGTCGACGCTCCGACCGGTGTCGGGATGGAACTCGTGCCGGTTCACCCCCCGGAAGAGGACGCGGCGGCCGTTGACCTTGACCACGCCGTCCTCGACGACGACGGTACGGAAACCGACGCGCAGCCCGACGCGCTCGCCGCCGACGGCCAGCTCGCCCGCGTAGAGGCGGGGGGTCTCGGCGGTCCACGGCTCGACCGCGACCGTCACCTCCTCGTCCGTCGCCACGTCGATGCCCAGCTCCGGCACCGTGACCCGGCCCGGTACGTCGCACGCGACCCGCAGCGTGCCCGTGGCGGAGGCGTGGTCGTACGAGGCGTGCACGAAGAAGTCCCGGGCCGCGCCCTCGGGGCGGTGGTGCAGGGTGACGTCCCGGAAGATGCCCGGCAGCCACCACTGGTCCTGGTCCTCCAGGTACGAGCCGGCCGACCACTGGTGGACACGGACGGCGAGGACGTTGCCGCGCGGCCTCAGCAGGGCGCCGACCGCGAACTCGTGCGGCAGGCGCGAGCCCGTGAAGGTGCCCAGCTCCTCGCCGTTGAGCCAGACCCGCGCCGCGGACTCCACTCCGTCGAAGCGCAGCACGGCCCCGCCGCCCTCCGGCCAGTCCTCCGGGAGGTCGAAGGGGCGCAGATGGTCACCGGTGGGGTTCTCGGTCGGGACGCGCGGCGGGTCGACCGGGAAGGGATAGAGGATGTTGGTGTACGCCGGGGCACCGTGGTCCTTGCCCTGGAGCACCCAGTGTCCGGGGACCGCGATCTCGTCCCAGCCCCGGGAGTCGTACCCCTCGGCGGCGAAGGAGGCGTCCTCGGCGTCGGCGGTGGGGGAGAGCCGGAAGCTCCAGGTCCCGTTCAGGGAGAGGGAGACGGCGTTCGAGCGGGCGTACCAGGCGCGGGGCGGCAGGCAGCCGCGGCCGGGGGAGACGTCTTCGTACCAGGGCAGGGAGGGCATGGAGCTCCTGCGGGAGAGGACGGAGGGGGGAAGAGGGGGAGAGGCGGCCGGTGAGCTGGGAAGCGCTTGCCGCCCCCGGTTTCCATCCCATCCTGACCTCTCCCTCCGCGCAACCCCGGCGGCGCGCCGGGCTGTTGGACCTTTCGCGGCGGGTTGGACGGGTGTCGCCGCGTGCACCGGGCCCGGACCGACCGGCCCGGACCGACCGGGCCGGCGCGCCGCCTCCGTCAGCGGCCCGCCCGGCGCTTGTTCCAGACGTCGAAGCCGACCGCCGCGAGCAGCACCAGCCCCTTGATGACCTGTTGGTAGTCGGTGCCGATGCCGACCAGCGACATGCCGTTGTTCAGGACGCCGAGCACCAGGCCGCCGATCACGGCGCCCGTCACGGTGCCCACGCCGCCGCTCATCGACGCGCCGCCGATGAAGGCCGCCGCGATCGCCTCCAGCTCGAAGTTCAGGCCCGCCTGGGGCGTGCCGGCGTTGAGCCGCGCGGCGTAGACGCATCCGGCGAGCGCCGCGAGGACGCCCATGTTGACGAAGACCAGGAAGGTGACGCGCTTGTCCTTGACGCCCGAGAGCTTGGCCGCCGCCTTGTTGCCGCCCAGGGCGTACACATGACGGCCGACGACGGCGTTGCGCATCACGTACCCCAGACCGATCAGCAGCGCGCACATGACCAGCATGACCACCGGCACGCCGTGGAAGCTCGCCAGGGTCAGCGTGAACGCCACGACGGCCGCGGTCATCGCCACGCACTTCAGCGTCCACAGCCCGGCGGGCAGCACCTCGAGCTCGTACGCCAGCTGTCGCTTGCGGTCGCGCCACTCGCGCAGGAGCAGGAAGACGACGGTGGCCAGACCGAGGAGCAGGGTCGGGTTGTGGTACTGCGTGTAGGGGCCCATCTCGGGGATGAACCCCTTGGCGATGTTCTGGAAGCCGTCGGGGAACGGCGCCAGGGACCGGCCCTCCAGGAAGATCTGGGTGAGACCGCGGAAGAGCAGCATCCCGGCGAGCGTCACGATGAACGACGGGATGCCGAGGTACGCGATGAAGTACCCCTGCCAGGCCCCGGCGGCCGCCCCGACCAGCAGGCAGAGCACCAGGGCCAGCCCCCAGGGGACGTCGTGCCGGACCATCAGCACGGCCGCCAGGGCTCCGACGAACGCGGCCAGGGAGCCGACGGAGAGGTCGATGTGGCCGGCGATGATGACGATCATCATGCCGATGGCCAGGATGAGGATGTAGCTGTTCTGCTGGATCAGGTTGGAGACGTTGTTCGGCAGCAGCAGCGTCCCGTCGGTCCATATCTGGAACAGGACGACGAGGAAGACGAGGGCGACGAGCATGCCGTACTGGCGCATGTTGGCCCGCACCGCCTGAAGGAGCAGTGCACCGGCCGACGGGGGCTCCGGCCGGGCCGTCGCCGTGTCCTGCGCGGGGGGAGTCGTGGTGGTCATGGCGGGCTCAGCTCCTGCTCATGGTCATGTGGCGCATCAGGGTCTCCTGGGTGGCCTCGCCGCGGGCCACCTCACCGGTGAGTCGGCCCTCGGCCATCGTGTAGATCCGGTCGCACATCCCGAGGAGCTCGGGCAGCTCGGAGGAGATGAACAGCACGCCCTTGCCCTGGGCCGCGAGCCGGTCGATGACGGTGTAGATCTCGTACTTGGCGCCGACGTCGATCCCACGGGTCGGCTCGTCGAGGATCAGCACCCGGGGGTCGGCGTGGATCCACTTGCTCAGCACGACCTTCTGCTGGTTGCCGCCGGAGAGGCGGCCGACCTGCTCGAAGACGGTCGGGGTCTTGATGTTCATGGTGGCGCGGTAGCGCTCGGCGACCTGGCGCTCGTGGTGCTCGTCGACGACGCCGCGCCGCCGCATCCCCGGCAGGGACGCGAGGGAGATGTTGCGGTGGACCGTGTCGATGAGGTTCAGGCCGTACCGCTTGCGGTCCTCCGTCACATAGGCGAGACCGGCCTCGATCGCCGCCGGCACGGTCCGGGTCGACACCTCCCGGCCGTCGATCTCCACCGTCCCGGAGACGTACCGCCCGTAGGAGCGGCCGAAGACCGACATCGCCAGCTCCGTGCGGCCCGCGCCCATCAGACCGGCGAGGCCGACGATCTCGCCCGGGCGGACGGTCAGGGACACGTCGTCGACGACCGTGCGCCGCTGGTCGACCGGGTGCCGTACGGTCCAGCCGCGCACGGCCAGCGCCGGCCGGTCCGCGCCGGCCGCGTCGTGGGGCGTGCGGTCGGGGAAGCGGTGGTCCAGGTCGCGGCCGACCATGCCGCGGATGATCCGGTCCTCCGACAGCTCCGGCGCGGCGGCCGGCTCGGGCCGCACCGTCAGGGACTCGACGGTGCGGCCGTCGCGCAGGACCGTCACCGCGTCGGCGATGCGCCGGATCTCGTTCAGCTTGTGCGAGATGACGACGGAGGCGACGCCCTGCTCGCGCAGCTCCAGGATGAGTCCCAGGAGGGCGGCGCTGTCCTCGTCGTTGAGCGCGGCCGTCGGCTCGTCGAGGATGAGCAGCCGCACCTTCTTGGACAGTGCCTTGGCGATCTCGACCAGCTGCTGTCCGCCGACGCCGAGGTCGGCGACCGGTGTCAGCGGGTTCTCGCGCAGGCCCACGCGGGCGAGGAGCCGGCGGGCGCTGCGCAGGGTGTCGTTCCAGTCGACGATCCCGCGGCGTGCCTGTTCGTTGCCGAGGAAGATGTTCTCGGCGATCGACAGGTGGGGGATGAGCGCCAGCTCCTGATGGATGATCACGATGCCGCGGCGCTCGCTCGCCCGGATGTCCCGGAAGGCGACCGGCTCGCCCTCGAAGCGGATCTCGCCCTCGTAGCTGCCGTGCGGATGGACACCGCTCAGCACCTTCATGAGGGTCGACTTCCCGGCTCCGTTCTCCCCGCAGAGCGCGTGGATCTCGCGGGGGCGGACCGTGAGGTTCACCTCGCTGAGCGCGGTGACGCCGGGGAAGGTCTTCGTGATGCCGCGCATCTCCAGCACGGGACGGGACCCGTGCTCGTCCGCCTCGGGCCGCTTCACGACAGCTGTCCCGCCGTGAAGTACCCCTCGCGCACGAGGAGCTGGGTGTTCGACTTGTCGATACTGACCGGGTCGAGGAGGTACGACGGCACGATCTTCTTGCCGTTGTCGTAGTCCTTGACGTTGTTGACCTCGGGCTTCCGGCCGTTCAGTACGGCGTCGCCCATGGCCACCGCCCGGGCGGCCAGCTTGCGGGTGTCCTTGAAGACGGTCTGGGTCTGCTCGCCGCGGATGATGGACTTGACCGAGGCGAGTTCCGCGTCCTGGCCGGTGACGATGGGCAGGGGCCGCTCGGACGTGCCGTAACCGGCGCTCCTGAGGGCGGAGATGATGCCGATGGAGATGCCGTCGTACGGCGAGAGGACCGCGTCGACGCTCTCCGCGCCGTAGTTCTTGCTGATCAGGTCGTCCATCCGCTTCTGCGCGGTGCCGCCGTCCCAGCGCAGGGTGGTCGCCTGGTTCATCCGCGTCTGCCCGCTGCGTACGACGAGCTGTCCGCTGGCGAGGTAGGGCTGGAGCACCTTCATGGCGCCGTTCCAGAAGTACCGGGTGTTGTTGTCGTCCGGCGAGCCCGCGAACAGCTCGATGTCGTAGGGCTTGCCCGCGTTCCGGGCGGGCGCGCCCAGCTTCAGCCGGTCGACGATGTAGCGCGCCTCCAGCTCGCCGACCCGCTCGTTGTCGAACGAGGCGTAGTAGTCGACGTGTTCGGTGCCCATGATGAGGCGGTCGTACGAGATCACCGGGATGCCCGCGTCGTGCGCGCGCCGCAGGACGTCGGTGAGGGCGGCGCCGTCGATGGCGGCGACCACCAGCAGCCGCCTGCCCTTGGTGATCATGTTCTCGATCTGGGCGATCTGGTTCTCGACCTTGTCGTCGCCGTACTGCAGGTCGGTCTCGTAGCCGGCCTGCCGGAACTGCTTCGCCATGTTCTCGCCGTCGGCTATCCAGCGTTCCGACGCCTTGGTGGGCATGGCCAGGCCGATGGTGCCGCCCTTGCCCGCGTCGGGCCGGTAGCGGCTGCCGCCGCGGGCCTCCTGGCCGCAGGCGGAGAGGGCGAGGACGAGCAGGGAGGCGAGGGCGGCCGCCCTGAGTGTGCGGATGCGCATGGTCAGTTCCCTTCGGGGGCGGGGAAGCGCCGGAGTCCGCCGGGCAGCCGGGAGCCGAGCGGGGACATCCCGCCGTCGGCGCCGTGGCGGGCCAGCAGATCGAGGACGAGCCGGCCTCGCCGCACGCGCTCGCGTGCGGTGGCGAGGGTGTGCTCGCGCAGATGGGCGCCGTAGGGGTAGATGCCGGCGGACTTGCTGAGACCGAACTTGAGGTAGAGGGGCGCCCCCCTGCGGATCAACTCGGCGGCCTCGTACATCCGCACGAAGCCGCCGAGGTCGTCGGGCGCCTCCACATAGAGGTCGAGGGGCGCGCGGCTGGCCCGGCGGATCTCGGTGAGGTGGTCGAGGGTGAGGTCGGAGGGGACGTTGAGGGAGTCCGCGCCGAGGTGCTCGTAGACGGCGTACGACGCGGGGTTGGCGGGGCCGATGAGGGCGGAGGCCTTGAGGGTGGTGTCGGCGGGGAGCACGCCCGCCGCGCGCATCCGGTGCAGGGTCCACAGCACGCCCTCGTCGGCGACGAGCAGGCAGCGGACGCCCGCCGCGGTGGCGCGCAGGGCGTCCTCGACGCAGCCGGCGAGCGCGTCGTGGCCCCGGGCCCGCGGCCCGGCGCCACCGGAGTCCGTGCGGGTGGCGGCGCCGGTGTCCCAGGTGCCGCGCGGTCCGGTGAAGAGGCACAGCTCGACGGCGCGTTCGGCGCAGGCGTCCACCATCTCGGTGATCTCGGCGTCGGTGAGCATCCAGACGCCGCTGCCCTGGCTGACCCGGTGGACGGGGACGTCGAGCCGGGCGCTCTCCTCCAGGACGACGGCGAGCGCCTCCGGCCCTTCCACGGAGGGGACCTCGGTGCGCCAGGTGCCTCCGTCGGGGAAGCGGTGCGGAGAGGTGTCCGCGGGGTCGGCCGGAGGCACGGGATGGCCGATCCGGGCGAGCGCGTCGGCCCCGGGGCGGCGGGGCGGGGAGGGCGAAGCGTTCACGGAGGTCCTTTGTTCGGGATATCGGACACGGTTCGAAGTGAGCGGCGTGCGCCGGCGGGGAGGTGGTGCGGGTACGAGGCGTGTGCGGCGGTGGGAGCTTGGCGCGGGCTCCCGCCACCGCCGTACGGTCGACGGCCGAGTCGGGTCAGGGACGGAGCAGGATCTTGCCGGTCTTCGGATCGCCGCCGCCGACGAGGGCGACGGCCTCGGCGAACCGCTCCAGCGGGAACTCGTGGGAGATCAGCGGGGACGGGTCGAGCAGCCCGAGACCGAAGGCGCGTACCGCGTCGGCCCAGGCGCCGGAGGACGCCCCGAAGACGCTGCGTACCTCCAGCTGGCTCAGGGAGAGGTGCACCGGGTCGATCCCGACGGCCCCCCGCGTGAACATCCCGGTCAGCACGACACGGCCGCCCCGGCGGGCCAGCAGGCAGGAGGACGCGGCCGTGGAGGGCGCCCCGGCCGTCTCCACGACCAGGTCGAAGCGGCCGGCCAGCGCGGTCGCCTCGGCCGGGACGAGGCTCCGGCTCGCGCCGGACCGCAGCGCCTGCTGCCCGCGGGCCGTCCGCGGGTCGACGGCGACGAGTTCGGCGGGCGAGGAGGCGGCGAGCAGCTGGACCGCGAGCAGCCCGAGAGTGCCGGCGCCGACGACGGCGACCCGCTCGCCGGGCCGGGGGCGCCCGGCCCGTACGGCCGCGGCGATCACCGCGGCCGGTTCCAGGAGCGCGGCGGACCGCAGGTCCGCGTCGTCGTGCAGCAGGTGCAGCAGCCGGGCGGGTACGACCACGTGGTCGGCGAAGGCGCCCGGCTCCGTGAAGCCGGTCTCCGCGTACCCCGCCGCGCACAGGGTGGTCTCGCCGCTCCGGCACCGCTCGCAGGTCCCGCAGGAGCGGAAGCCCTCGGCGACGCAGCGGCGGCCGACCAGGGCGGGATCGGCGCCGGGCCCCGCCGCCTCCACGGTGCCGGACCACTCGTGGCCGGGCGTCACCGGAAAGCGGACGTAGCCGGGGTCGCGGTGTCCGTCGTACATCTCGCGGTCGCTCATGCAGATCCCGGCGGCGGCCACCCGGACCCGCACCTCACCGGGGCCCGGGCGGGGGATCTCCCGCCGCACGAGCCGGTGTTCGCCGGGTCGTGCGATGACGATCGCTCGGCTCACTTGGGCTCCCTGCGCTCCCAGCCCTCGGCCCACAGGTCGAAGCGGGCCCGCTGCTGGGGGAACGCGGCCGCCGCGTCCACGTCCAGCTCGACGCCGAGGCCCGGCTCGTGCGAGACCGTGAAGCAGCCGGTCTCCGGATCGACCTCCGGCGCGCCGCGGACGACGCCCTTGATCTCGGCGTCCGCGAAGTCGTTGAAGTGCTCCAGGATCTTGAAGTTCGGTGTGCAGGCGGCGAGCTGGAGCGAGGCGGCGGTGAGCACCGAGCCGCCCACGTTGTGCGGGGCGATCAGCGTGTAGTGGGTCTCGGCCGTCGCCGCCAGCTTGCGGGTCTCCAGGATGCCGCCGATGTGCCCGACGTCCGGCTGGATGATGTCGGCCGCCTGCGACTCGAACAGCTCGCGGAACTCGATCCGGTCGTGGATGCGTTCACCGGTGGCGATCGGCAGGTCGACCTTGGCGGCCACCTTCTCCAGCGCCTTGAGGTTCTCCGGCGGTACGGGCTCCTCCAGCCACGCGGGGCGGAACGGCGCCATCTCGCGGGCGAGCCGGATCGCCGTCGCCGGGGAGAAGCGCCCGTGCATCTCCAGCATCAGCTCCGTGTCCGGCCCGATCGCGTCCCGGACGGCCTCGATCAGCGAGACCGCGTACCGCGAACGCTCGTCGTCCAGCTCGAAGTGGCCGGTGCCGAACGGGTCGATCTTCAGCGCGCGGTAGCCACGGGCCACGACCTCCCGGGCGGCCTCGTGGTACGCCTCCGGCGTGCGCTCGGTGGTGTACCAGCCGTTCGCGTACGCCTTGACCCGGTCGGTCACCTTGCCGCCGAGCAGTTGCCAGACCGGCACGCCGAGCGCCTTGCCCTTGATGTCCCAGCAGGCCATCTCCACCACGGCGATGCCGGACATCACGATCTCGCCGGCCCGGCCGTAGTCGCCGTACTTCATGCGCCGGACGAGGTCCTCCACCGCGAACGGGTCGGAGCCGGCGATGTGGTTCGCCTCCGCCTCGCGGAGGTATCCGACCAGAGCGTCCGTGCGGCCGAGCATACGGGTCTCGCCGACGCCGGTCAGGCCCTCGTCGGTGTGGACCCGGACGTAGGTGAGGTTGCGCCAGGGCGTACCGACGACGTGTGTGGTGATTCCCGTGATGCGCACGGAGGTTGCTCCCAGGATCGGCTCGTTCGATATTTCGTCATGCGTTCGAAATGTTGGCGTGACCGTAATCAGCGCTCCGGAGAGTGTCAATGGTCCACGCGGGGCCATTGCCCGGCGAACGCGGCCGTGGTTAGCCTGTGTTCGTCATACCGGTCATTGATCGGAATATCGAACGGGTGAGGGTGGGTGGGCGGTCGTGGGACGTCTCGTACCGGCAGTGGCCAGAGCTTTCGACATCCTGGAGCTCTTCCTCCACGGCGACGGCACCCTCTCGGCCCCCGAGATCACCCGCGCCCTCCAACTGCCCCGCACGACCACGCACGAGCTGCTCACCACCCTGTCGGCGCGCTCCTACCTCGTGCCCGTCCCGGAACAGCCCGGACGCTACCGGCTCGGCGTCCGCACCTACCAGCTCGGCAGCCGCTACGCCGAGCAGCTCGACCTCGCCGCCGAGGGGCAGGCGGTCGCCCGCGAGGTCGCCGACACGTGCGGCGAGACCGTGCACGTCGCGATCCTGGAGGACGCGGACGTCATCTACATCGCCAAGGTGGACTCCACCCACGCCGTCCGCATGGTCTCGGCGGCGGGGCGAAGACTCCCCGCGCACTGCACCTCCGTCGGCAAGATGCTGCTCGCCTCGCTCCCCGAGCCGGAGCTCGACGCCCGCATCGAGGGGCGCGAGCTGGCCTCCATGACCCCGAACAGCATCACCGACCCCGCCGCGCTGCGCGCCGCCCTCGCACGGATCAGGGAACGCGGCATCGCCACCGAGCACCGCGAGTCCAACCCGGACGTCAGCTGCGTCGCCGCGCCCGTACGGGACACCTCCGGCCGGGTCGTCGCCGCCCTCTCCGTCTCCGCGCCCGTCATCCGCTGGAGCCCGGAGCGCGAGGCCGAACTGGCCGAACTCGCCGCCAAGGGCGCCGCCGACCTGTCCCTCCGGCTCGGGCACCGGAGCCGGTGATGAGAGCCGGAGGACGGACCGCGGGCGACCCCGCGATCGAGGTCGCGGTCCGCGAGCCCGCCGAGCTCGGCGAAGGGCCGACCTGGGACCCGGCCGGCGGGCGGCTGATATGGGTGGACATCCTCGGCTCCCGCCTCCACACCTACGAGCCGGACGGCGGCCACGTCTCGGTCACGGCCGTCGACCAGCACATCGGCGCGGCCAAGCCCCGGGCAGGAGGCGGCTTCGTCGCCAACCTCCGGGACGGCGTCGGCCTCTACGACACCGACGGCGCCTTCTCCTGGCTGCACCACGACCCCGTCCCCGGCCGGCGGGGCAACGACGCGGCCGTCGCCCCCGACGGCAGCCTGTGGGCCGGCACCATGCGCTACGACGAGGCGCCCGGCGGCGGACACCTCGTCCGGGTCGCCCCCGACGGCTCCGCCAC
This sequence comes from Streptomyces sp. NPDC036822, assembly GCF_055609145.1. NCBI lineage: Bacteria > Bacillati > Actinomycetota > Actinomycetes > Kitasatosporales > Streptomycetaceae > Streptomyces > Streptomyces sp. NPDC036822. The sequence goes on along the minus strand of NZ_JBVJPY010000009.1, from coordinate 187,894 downwards.
CACCCTGCTCGACGGCGTGACCGTGAGCAACGGCATCGACTGGAGCCCGGACGGCGCCGTCGCCTACTACGTCGACAGCCACACCCGGCGGATCGACACCCTCCGCGTCCGGGAGGGCCTCCCGGTCGAACGGCACGCGTTCGTCGAGGCCGGAGCGGACGCCGGCTTCCCCGACGGACTGACCGTGGACGCCGAGGGCTGCGTGTGGGTCGCCTTCTGGGACGGCGGACAGCTCCGCCGCTACACCCCGCGCGGCGACCTCGACCGGACCGTCCCGCTGCCCGTACGACGCCCGACCGCCTGCGCGTTCGGCGGGCCGGAGCTGCGCGACCTGTACGTCACGACCGCCCGCACGGGCCAGGCAGGCCCGGACCCGCTCTCCGGCGCGCTGCTCGTCCTGCCGGGCATCGGCCAGGGCATGCCCGCCACCCCGTTCGCCGGATGAACGGCCCACCGTCCCCCCGGGCACCACGGCCGACCCGCCTGGACAGCCCGCCGAGCCGCCGCCTAGGGTCGGGACCCGAAACGTCGGGCAGCCGCCCGGGGAGCCGGGAACTGCCGCGGAGAACTGAAGTGGTCACCCTCGCCGATGTCGCCCGTCACGCCGGAGTGTCGGCCAGCACGGTCAGCTACGTCCTCAGCGGGAAACGGTCCATCTCCGCCACCACCCGCGAACGGATCCAGCGCAGCATCGACACCCTCGGATACCGCCCGCACGCCGGTGCCCGCGCCCTCGCCAGCAGCCGGACCAGCATCCTCGCGCTGATGATGCCGCTGCGCACCGACCTCCACCTCCCCGTGATGCTGGAGATCGCCATGGCCGTCACCACCACGGCCCGCGCCCACGGTTACGACGTCCTCCTCCTCACCGGGGAGGAGGGACCCGACGCCGTACGACGCGTCGAGGGCAGCGCCATCGCCGACGGCATGATCGTGATGGACGTGGAACTCGACGACCCCCGGCTCCCCCTGCTCCGGCAGGCGGAACGCCCCTTCGTCCTCATCGGACTGCCCGGCGACCCCAGCGGACTCGACTGCGTCGACCTCGACTTCGAGGCCGCCGGAGCCCGCTGCGTCGGTCACCTGGCCGACCTCGGACACACCGGCATCGCCGTCCTCGGCGAACCGCCCGCCGTCTACGCCCGCGGCACCGGCTTCGCCGAGCGCACCCTCACCGGCCTGCGCGCCACCGCGCGTGAGAGGGGCGTCGACCTGCTGCACCGGCCGGTCGAGGGCACGTACGCCGCCGTCTCCGCGACCCTCGGCCGGATCTTCGAGGAACGCCCCGCCACCAGCGCCCTCGTCGTCCAGAACGAAGCCGCCGTCGAACCCCTCCTCGCCGTCCTGCGCCAGCGGGGACGGGCCGTGCCCGAGGACGTCGCCGTCGTCGCCGTCTGCCCCGACCAGGTCGCCCACCAGGCTTCGGTCCCCCTCACCGCCGTGGGCGTCCCCGCCGCGGAGATGGGACGCCTGGCCGTCGAACGGCTCGTCGCCCGCCTCGGCGGACAAGCGCCCTCGGGGCCGACGCTGATCGAGCCCGAACTGACCGTACGCGAAAGCTCGGGGAGCCACCGTGATCACGGCGGCCGGTGATCCCGCGACCGAGTTCCACGCCTTCTTCGAGCGCCACTACGCCGAACTCGCCCGCCTCGCGCACCTGCTGACGGGCGACCGCGAAGGCGCCGACGACCTCGCCGCCGACGCCATGGTCGCCCTCTGGCACCAGTGGGACCGCGTCCGCGCCGCGGACCACCCGGTCGCCTACGCCCGTGGAGTCGTCGCCAACCTCGTCCGCAGCAGGATCCGCGGCGCCGTGCGGGAGCGCCGCCGCGTCGCGCTGTTCTGGGACCGGCGCTCGGAGTGGACACGGGAGCCCGACGTCCCGGTCGTGGTCGACGTCCAGTCCGCCCTGCGGGCGCTGCCCTTCCGCAAGCGCGCCTGTGTGGTCCTGCGCCACGCCTTCGACCTCTCCGAGCGCGACACGGCCCTCGCCCTCGGGATCTCGGTCGGCACGGTCAAGAGCCAGACCTCCAAAGGCATGGCGGAGCTGCAGCGCCTGCTCGGAGCGCAGTCCGCGGCCGCACTCGTCGGAGGGAAGAGCTGATGGACGAAGCGCAGGTACGCCGACGGCTGCGTGAGGCGGCCGGAGCCCATCAGCCCGACCGCGCCCGCATCCTGGCGCGCGTGGAGCGCGGGATCGCGAGCCCGCCTGAGCGCGCCGCCGAGGCGCGTCGCCGCCCCCGGGCGCTCTGGACGACGGCGGCCGCGGTCGCGGCCGCCGTCGTCGGGGTCCTCTCCCTCGGCGGCCTCGCCGCGACGACGCTGCACCCCGACGACGACCCCGGCCGCATCGCCACGATGCCGGCCGCCCCCCCTCCCGTCGGCGCGGCCGGCACCGTCGACCCGGGGAGCAACCGGTGGTGGGCGCAGAGCAATGTCACCCTCACCGCCCCCGCCCCCCTGACCGCGCTCACCGTCGAACTGCGGATCGCCCGCACCGCCGGCGTGTCGAGCACCGGCCACTGGCGCACCCGTCCCGCGGACGACTTCACCGTCTCCGTACGCCAGGAGGCGACGGCACTCGTCTACACATGGGTGCTCAAGCCGGGGCGCACGGTCCCGGCCGGGCGCCATGTCTTCGCCGGCCAGTACAACCACGCCGAAGGAGGACGGGACGCCGGATCCGACACGTACACCGTCACGTCGGCGGAGGGCTCCCACGGACGGGCCGTGACCCGCGGCGGCTTCGCGCCGGCTGCCCTCGGGCGGTGAAGCCGTGCTCAGGAGCAGAACGGCCGGGGGCTCCAGTCGCCGAGGTAGGAGCTCCTGGTCGCGGACCGGGCCTGGAGCGGCGTCAGCTGCGGCCGGTTCTCCGGGACCGTGACCACGGCGCCCGGCCCCGTGTTGCGGTACTCGGCGAACCGCTGGGCCTGCCACGGGAAGGCGTCCCGCATGTTCGCGTACGGTGCCACGGCGTCGATCCCGGGGCCGAGCACGCTGTCGCGCACCACGAGCGAGGGCCAGGCGGTCGGGTCCGAACTGGGCACCCACGGCCGGGCCAGCTTGTAGTAACCGTCCGGGGCGGCGCTGGTGATCCGGCAGTGGACGGCCAGGAAGCCGTACGCGTTGTGGCCCGCGGTCGACGGGGCGAAGACGAAGCCGTGCGGCGCGGACGCCAGGTCGGTGCGGAGCAGCGTCCGCAGATGACAGTGCTCGAGGACCGCGCGGGCCCGGCCGAAGACGAAGTCGACGTCGCCCTCGACGTGGCAGTGGGCGTAGTACTGGCGCGCGACGGCGGTCAGCGCCGTCGAGTCGGCGTAGAGGGTGTCCTGGTGGCCGAGGAACCGGCAGTGGAAGAACGCGGACCGGTCGCCCTGCGCCTTGAGCGCGACGGCCTGGGTGTCCTTGATCTCCGGGTGCCCGGCGCGCAGGAAGTCGTTGGCGAAGGTGATCCACTGCGCGGTGAACCCGTCGGCCTGGACGGTGGTGGTCGCCGACCCCGAGGTGCCGTAGGTGCCGCCGCCCGGTTTCGGCGTCCCACTGGCGTTGTCGTACACGACGACGACGTCCCGGGGGTCCTCGCCGGCCCCGATCCACGTCATGCCGGTCCGTGCCGCGTTGACGGTGACGGTCTCGCGGTACGTGCCGGGGGCGATGACCAGCGTCCACCCCGGGCCGCTCGCGGCGGTCACCGCGGCCTGGACGGTGGTGTGGTCGCCGAGCCCGCCGGGATGGACGTACAGGGTGTAAGGGGTGAGCCGGGCGGCTGGGGCGCCGAACCTGCCGAACGGTCCGCGGGACCGGGCGGTGGCGGGGGCGGCGAGCAGGACGGGGGCGAGCGCCGCGCCGGCGCTCGCGGTGAGCACGGCACGGCGGCTGAGCGGAGGCATGACGGCGCTCCTTCGCGGGAGGGGGAGGAGGAGGGGGAGGGGTGGACAGGAGCGGGGGCGGCCCGACGCGTGGTCGCGGTCGGGCCGCCCCCGGTCCGACGGCCGGGGGTGGGTCAGCGCAGCCGGCCCGCGCCCGCGCAGTGGTCCACCAGAGCCGGCACGGCCCGCGGAGTGTCGACCCGGGTGCGGAGCTGCGGTGTCCAGCCGGCGTCGCCGCGCAGGATCTCGGCCGGGAACTCCGCGTTGTGGACGGCCAGCAGGTCGACGGACCTGCCGTTGACGTGGTTGTCCGCCGTCGTGACCGGGGCGTCCTTCCACTTCTTCAGGATCTTCCCGGCGCCGACGCCCGCCGGCAGGGTGAACGCGTTCCTCTCGGCGACCAGTTGCGACTCCAGGCCGATGCCCAGGCTGTACGCGTATCCCGACGCCGGAACCACGAAGTGGTTGTTGTACGCGTCGACCTTGCCGAAGCGGACCCGCGGGGCACGTTCGATCACGTTCTTGAAGAGATTGTGGTGGAGGGTGACCCGCAGCTTGTCGCGGTCGGTCGCGCCCGCGCTGTCGCTGTTGCCGATCATCAGCGTCTTGTCGTGGTCGGCGAAGACGTTCCAGGAGACCGTCACGAGGTCGGCGCCGCGCACGATGTCCAGTTCGCCGTCGTGCTGCTGGTAGATCTCGCCGTAGTACGACGGCAGCGAGCTGTCCGGGTGCGCGCCGTCCGTGAACGTGTTGTGGTCCACCCACACGTGCGTGGAGCCGTACACGACCATGCTGTCGTACTCGGAGTTCCAGGCGCCGGTCGCGCCGTCCGTGGGATCCCACTGCGGGAAGCAGTCGAGCGGGCTCTCCAGCTTGAGGTTGCGGATCACGACGTTGTCGACGCCCTGGATCTGCAGACTGCCGCCGGTGATCCCGGCGTTCCTGCCGACGCCGACGATCGTGGTGTTGGCGGGGACGTACGCCTTGATCGCCTTGGCCTGGGCCGTGGCGGACGCCGCCCGCAGGTCCTCCTGGGGGCCGCTCACCGGAGTGTCGTACCCCCAGACCGCCGGGTCGTAGTCCGCGAGGTACCGGTCGAAGTCGTAGCCCTCGGCCTCGAAGGCCGAGCATCCGGCGGCGGTCGCGTTCAGCGTCCCCTTGATCTTGACGATCCTCGGCTCGGTGCCGGGGACGGCGAGCGCGGTCCGCAGCTGCTCCCAGGTGGTGACGGTGAAGACCCGGGAGGGGGCGGCCTTCGCGCCGCCGCTCGTCCCGGTGCCCTCCGACGCCCAGCCGTCCCCGGCGGGCAGCGCCTGCCGGGCCGGGTCGGGCGCGGCCTGGGCCGTGGCGGCGGGGCCGGTGACGGTCAGGGCGAGGGCGGTCGCGCCCACCGCCCACAGGTGTGTCTGTCTCAAGGTCGGCTCTCCTCGGATGCGGGCCAGGTGATCCACTCCGCGGGGATCTCGTCGTCCAGGCGGCGTGTGTCACCTGGTGCGAGGACGCGGGAGTGGAGGAGTGCGCCGGCGACCAGCCGGGCCACGGCGATCGCGCCGGGCGGGTTGAAATGGGTGTTGTCCTGTTCGACCGGTGTCCAGTTGAAGTACGTCTTCGTCGTCTCCGGACCGAGCTTCTGCCACAGCGCCAGGGACAGCTCCTGGATGTCGAGCAGCGGGACGCGCTCCTCGCGGGCCACCTCGCGCATCGCCGCGGGGTAGTCGCCCAGCGTCGGCAGCGCCGTGCCGGCCGCGTCGAACCTGCGCCTCTCCACCGAGGTGGCGAGCACCGGCCGGGCGCCGCGCTCGCGCGCACCCGCGACGAAGCGGCGCAGGTTGTCCTGGTAGGTGGACCACGGTTCGGTGTAGCGCGTGGGGTCGGCGGCCTTCTGGTCGTTGTGGCCGAACTGGACGAGCAGCACGTCGCCCGGCCGGATCGCCTCCAGGATCGCGGCCAGCCGGCCCTCGTCGATGAAGCTCTTCGTACTGCGGCCGTTGATCGCGTGGTTGGCGACCGTGACGCCCTGGTGGAGGAAGAAGGGCAGGGCCATCCCCCACCCCGTCTCCGGCGCCGCGTCGGCGTACTTCTGCGCGGCGGTGGAGTCGCCTGCGATGTAGAGGGTGCGCATGGGGCGGTGTCCTCGGGAGGGGCGGGAGGAGGCCGCGGCGGGGGCCGCGGCCAGGGCGAGCGCGAGGCCCGTCCCGGCCGCGACCACCGCACGGCGGCTCGGCGCGGAGGTCACTTCTTCTGCGACTTCCACTCGGCCTGCGCCGTGTTGAGCTGCTCGGCCAGGCTGTCGAGGAACTCCTTGGCCGTCGACTTGCCGAGCAGCACCTTCTGGAAGGCGGGCTCGTTGTCGGCCTTGGAGATGGTGTTCCAGTCGGGCAGGTAGTACGGCAGCTGGACGATCGCGGCCTTGCCGCTGAAGAGGACGTCGGCGGCGAGCTTGGTCGGCTCGGCCTTCTGGATCCAGGCGTCCTTGGCCGCCTCGGTGTTGGCCGGGATCGCGCCCGCCGACTCGTTCCACTTGCTGTTCGAGGCGTGCGAGGCGGCGAACTCGATGAACTTCCAGGCCGCGGCCTTGTTCTTGCTCGACGAGAACAGACCGAGACCGTCGACCGGGTTGGAGACCTGGACCCGGGTGCCGTCGTCCGTCGTCGGGTTCGGGATGCCCCGGAACTTCTCCGTACCGAGCGCCTTCACGTGGTCCTTGTACGAGCCGAGGTTGTGGTTCAGCATGCCGATCTCGCCGCTGTCCCACTGCGCGACCATCTTGGTGAAGTCGTTGTTGACGTCCGCCGCCGGCGTGTTCTTCTTGAACAGACCCGCGTACTTCTCCAGCGCGGCCACGTTCTTCGGGTCGTTGACCGTGGTCTTGTCGCCGTTCCAGAAGCTGGTGATGCCGCTCTGGCCGTACATGGCGTCCAGCGCCTGGGCGATGGAGCCGGCGCCGCCGCGGATGGTGTAGCCGAACCGGTTCTTGTCCCTGGCGGTCAGCTTGTCGGCGGCCGTGTAGAACTTCGACCAGGTGGTGGGCTCCTCCAGGCCCGCGGCCGCGAACAGGTCGGTGCGGTAGTAGAGGACGCCGTTGCTCGCGGAGGTCGGGACCGTGAAGAGCTTGTCCTGTCCGCCCGCGGACTTCACGCTCTCGACCATGCCCTCGTTCAGCTTGCCCTTGAGGGCGCTGCCGTCGATCCGGGCGTCGAGCGGCTCCAGGGCGTTCTGGGCGGCGATCCCGGCGAGCATCGCCGCTCCCACGCCGCCGACGTCCGGCAGGCCGCCACCCTGGATGGCCGTGTCGTACTTGGACTGCACCTCGGTGGAGGCGATGCCGACGTACGTGACCTTGATGTCGGGGTTCTGCTGCTCGAAGTCCTTGATGATCTCCTTCCAGACGTCGGTGCGGACACCGCCGTTGTTGTCCCAGAAGGTGATCTCTCCCTTGCCCGAGCCCTCGTCGCCCTTGTCGCCGCCCGCTCCGCTGCCGTCGTCTCCGCAGGCGGTGGCGGTCAGGGCGAGCACGGTCGTCAGGGCGAGGGCGCAGACGGCTCTGCGCCGTCCGCCACGGAAGATGGTCATCGTCGGCTCTCTTCTCTCGGGTCCTACGCGGGTCCTACGGGGGGTCTTGCGGGGGTGGTGCGATGGCGTGGGGGGAGTCAGGGGGTGAGGTGGAACGACGTGAACACGGCGGTGCCGGTGGGTCCCGTGCCGGGCGGGGCCGCCGCGAACAGGCCGAGCAGCGCGCCGACCCACCGCCAGGGGGTGGCGGCGAAGACCTCGCCGACCGGCGTGAAGCCCTCGCCGGTGTCGTACGAGAAACGGCAGCGCGCGTCCCGCCCGAGGCTGATCCGCAGCCGGGCGCTGCCCTCGGGGGCGGGCCGGTCGTACGCGGCGTCCCGCTCCCGGTCGGCGTTGGCGGGCGCGAACCGGTGCACGAGCCGCGCCGAGCCGTCCGGCTCGCGGCGCAGCCCGATCCAGCTGTAGGCGTCGCCGAGCACCACGAGCCCCGCACGGGCGCCGGGAAGCGCGCTGTCGAGCCGCAGCTCGACGTCCACCGTCCCGGCGCGCGCCGGAAGCCGCTGGGTGAGCAGATGCGGCAGCGCCCGCAGGTCGTCGACGTGCTCGCTGCGCCCGCAGGAGAGCCACAGGCCGTCACCGGAGTGCTGTGTGGTCCAGCCCTCGCCGGGATTGGCCGTCCACTGCCACTGACGGCCGAAACGCCCGCCGGGGAACGCGTCGTCGGCGGCCGGGGCGGAGGGCGCCTGCTCCGGCAGGTCCGGCTTCGCGTGGACGGCGACCGGAGTGCCCGCCGCACCGAGCACCGGCCATCCGTCGGCGCCCCAGCGCATCGGCTGGAGGTGGACGACCCGCCCGTACGCCCCGCGCTGCTGGAAGTGGAGGAACCAGTCCTCGCCACGCTGGGTACGGACCCAGCCGCCCTGGTGGGGGCCGTTGACGTCCGTGTCCCCCTGCCGCAGCACGACCCGTTCCTCGTACGGGCCGAAGAAGGAACGCGACCGGAACGCGCCCTGCCAGCCGGTGGAGACGCCGCCGGCCGGGGCGAGGATCCAGAACCACCCGTCGTGGCGGTACACCTTCGGCCCCTCCAGGGTGAACCACCCGGGGATCCGGTCGGCGTCGACGATCGTGGTCCCCTCGTCGAGGACCCTGCCGCCGTCCGGGCTCATCCGATGGCCGGTGAGCCGGTTGTTGACGCCGGAGCGGGACTTGGCCCAGGCGTGCACCAGGAAGGCCTCGCCCGTCTCCTCGTCCCACAGCGGACAGGGGTCGATGAGGCCCCGGCCCGCCTTCACCAGCACCGGCTCGCTCCACGGGCCGCGCACGGAGGGCGAGTTGACCTGCCAGATGCCGTGGTCGGGGTCGCCCCAGAAGATCCAGAAGCGACCGTCGCGGTGGCGCAGGGAGGGCGCCCAGACCCCGCCGTCGTGCCGCGGCGAGGCGTACGCGGCCTCCGGCCGGAGCCGGTCGAGGGCGTGTCCGACGATCGTCCAGTTGACCAGGTCGCGCGAGTGCAGCAGCGGAAGGCCCGGCGCGCGGCCGAAGCTGGACGCGGTGAGGTAATAGTCCTCGCCGACCCGCAGCACATCGGGGTCGGACCAGTCGGCCGCCAGGACGGGGTTGCGGTACGTGCCGTCCCCGAGGTCTCCCGTACGGGGAGCGGTCATGGTGTCGGCGGCGCTCGCGGGGCGTCCGGTGCTCGTGGCGTCGTTCACGAGGCGACCGCCTTCCGCACCAGGGACGCGGTCTCGGCCCGGTCCGGACGGCCGTCGGCGACCACGGTGACCACGCGTCGTACGACGGTCCCGCCGGCCTCGACGGTCAGCCGCCGGTCGTGGGCGAGCGAGGAGCCGACGCCCGGATACTCGGCGGCGCGGACGAACCACGGATCGCGCCGCGTCTCCTCCGTCGCTCCGGCGAACACCAGCGTCCAGCCCTCGCCCGCCATCGCCACCCAGTCGGCCCGCGCACCGTGCACGTCCTCCTCGCCGTCCGCGTCGGCGCCGAAGACGGCGGGCGCGGACGCCTCCTTCGGCGCGCGCCAGAAGAAGCCGCCGTAGGCCGCACCGGGCCGGCCGTTGGTGGCGGGACTGCCGAGGGAGAGCTCCGCCCCGGAGACGTTGGTGAGCGAGAACGTGAAGTCCAGCGCCCACGCCGTGTCCGTCAGCGCCGCCACCGCCACGGTCCGGTGCTCCCGCAGCAGCACCCGGTCCGCCGCCGTCCAGCTCAGCTCCTCCACGAACCCGTCCGGATCGCGCAGCTTGAAGCCGTCGTGCCGCTGGAGGCCGTGGTTGTCGAGCACCGTCGGCCCCTGGCCGCGTACGAAGGTGCGCCCGCCCCAGAAGTTGTGGCCCGCCACATCGGCCACGGCGACGCCCACGCCGAGGTGGTGCGGGTGGTCCTCGGGCATCAGCTCGGTGACCCGGGTCCCCGCCAGGGTGGTGACCGGGTGGAGGTACGGCCGGGGCGCGTGGTCCGCCGCCAGCTCGGGCCGGGTGAGGTACCGGGCGACCGGGCGGCCGGCGCAGCGCAGGACGATCGCGGCGTTCACCGGGCCTCCGCCGTGGTCGAGAGCGCCCAGGGGGCGCCGAGCTCGGAGTAGAGGCCGAGCATCTCGGCGCTCCGGTCGACCAGGGCGTCGATGCCGGAGACGACCCGGCGCGGCGCGTTTCCCCCCGGCTCGGTGTGCCAGAACGCCTCCGGCAGCGGCGCCGGTTCGGGGGCCAGCCGGATCGCCTCGACCACCCGCATGAAGGCGCCGGTCTCCTCGGGCGGCACGCACAGCGGCTCGCCCCGGGTCACGTGCCCGACCAGGTTCTCCAGCAGGTCCGTGCGGCCGTGGACCGTCTCCTCCGGGCCGTGACCGCCCCGCTGGAGCAGCACCCGGTCCTGCTTGTACCAGAACGTGATCCGGCCCCGGGTGCCGTGGACCACGACGTACGGTTCCGCCGCCGTCTCCGCGCACAGCGTCGCCGCCACCGTCACCCGCGTGCCCCGGGTCGTCACGATCCGGACGCAGGAGGTGTCGTCGGCCTCGATCGCGTGGGCGCGCAGGAGTTCGGTCTCGATGTGTGCCACGTCCTGGTCCCGGCCGGCGCCGGCGAGCGCCAGCGCCGTGGCGACGGCGTGCGCCAGGGGATTGGTGAGCGCTCCGTCCACGACGTCGGCACCGTCCAGCCGCCGCCGCCCCGACCAGGGGGCGCGCCGGAAGTAGGCCTCGTCGCGGACCCAGGCACCGGCCGCGCCGACACCGAGGAGCTCGCCGATCACACCCTCCGCCACCATCCGCCGGATCTCGGGGACGGCGTGCGACCCCAGCGACTGGAAGCCGATCTGGCAGGCGACGCCCGCCGCCGCCACCCCGTCCGCCATCCGCCGGTACTCCGCGAACGACGGGGCGGGCGGCTTCTCCAGGAGCAGGTGCGCCCCCCGCCGGGCGGCGGTCAGCGCCAGGTCGGTGTGGGTCTGGATCGGGGTGCAGACCACCGCGATCCGCGCCCCGGTGGAGGCCAGCAGGGCGTCGAGGTCGGAGGACTGCTCCGGCGTGCCGGTCCCTTCCAGCTCCGCCGCGTCGAGCGGCCGCAGCTCGCAGACACCGGCCAGCCGGACCAGACCGAGCCCTTCCAGGCGCCGGATGTTGAGCAGGTGCTGGCGACCGTGGCCGCGAGCGCCCGCCAGGACCACGGGCAGGGGAGACGGTGCGCCGGCGCTCATCCCTTCACCGCTCCCGCGCTGAAGCCGGTGACCAGCCACTTCTGGATGAAGGCGAACACGATCACGACGGGCACGGCCGCGATCACGCCACCGGCGGCGAGCGCGCCGAGGTCGACGCTGTCGGCGCCCATGAGGGTGTTGAGGCCGACCGGGATGGTCTGCTTCTCCTGGCTGCTGAGGAACATCAGCGCGAAGAGGAAGTGGTTCCAGGCGTGGACGAAGGCGAAGGAGCCGACGGCGACCAGGCCGGGACGCAGCAGCGGCAGGACCACGATGCGGAAGGCCTTGAAGCGGCCGCAGCCGTCGACCCAGGCCGCCTCCTCCAGCGAGTACGGCACGTTCCTGATGAAGCCGCTGATGAGGATCATGGACAGCGGGAGCTGGAAGACGGTCTCCGCGATGATGACGCTGCCCAGCGAGTTGATCATCCGCAGATTGGCGAAGATCTGGAACAGCGGGACGAGCAGCAGCGCGCCGGGGACGAACTGGGAGCAGAGGAGGGCCAGCATGAAGCCCTTCTTGATCCGGAAGTCGAAGCGGGCCAGGGCGTAGCCGCCGGCCAGGGCGATGACGGTGGTCATGACCAGCGTCGCCACCCCGATGAGCAGGCTGTTCTGGAAGAAGGTGGCGAAGCTGCGCTCGGTCCACACCTTCTCGAAGTGCTCGGTGGTCATCGGCCAGGGCACGAGCGAGGTCGAGCCGGCCGGGCGGAGGGCGAAGAGGAGGATCCAGTAGAAGGGGATCAGGGTGAAGAGGAGGTAGATGCCGAGCGGTACGTAGATCTGCCACCGGGGGGCCTCGTCCCAGGCGCGGCGCCGCCGTCGGGCGGTGGGCGCGGGGGTGCGGGGCGGGGGCGGGCCGCCGGGCGCGGCGTCGGTCGCCGGTGCGGCCGGCGCGGTCAGGGTGTGTTCCTGGGCTATCACTTGCTCTCGCCTCCGAACTTGCTCAGGCGCAGATAGACCATCGAGCAGAAGAGAAGGATCACGAACGCCACCGTGGTGAGCGCGGAGGCGTAACCGAAGTTGTGCGCGTCGACACTGGTGTTGGCGATGTACAGCGGGAGGGTGGTCGTCTCGCCGGCCGGACCGCCGCCGGTGAGGGTGTAGAGCAGGTCCACGTTGTTGAACTCCCACACCGCGCGCAGCAGGGTGGAGAGGATGATCGCGTCCTTGAGGTGGGGCAGGGTGATGTGGAGGAACTGCCGCAGCCGGCCCGCTCCGTCCACCTCGGCCGCCTCGTACAGGTCCTTGGGTACGGACTGGAGATCGGCGAGGATGAGGATCGCGAAGAACGGCACCCCGCGCCACAGGTCGGCGACGACCACAGCGGGGAAGACGGTCGCCGTGTCGGACAGCCAGGACGTGCCGTACTCCCCGATGCCCATGTCCGCGAGGTAACGGGTGATGCCCGTCTGGGAGTTGTAGAGCAGCACCCAGATCGCGGAGGTCAGGACGCCCGAGACGGCCCAGGGCGAGAAGACCAGGGCCCGGCCGAGCGCGCGGCCCGCGAAGGTCTGGTTGACGATCAGCGCGAGCGCCAGGCCGAACAGCAGCTGGAGGGTCACCTCGACGAGGACCCACTTCACACTGAAGCTCAGCGTCCCCCAGAAGTGGGGGTCGTCGGTGAAGATGCGGGTGAAGTTGTCGAACCCGGCGAAGCCGTTACGCCAGGGCTTGGTGGGGTTGTAGTGCTGAAGGCTGTAGTAGAAGACGCTGATGACCGGATAGGCGATGAAGCCCAGCATCAGCAGTCCGGCGGGGGCGATGAGCAAATACGGCAGGCGGCGGGGCGCCGCTCCGGTGCGGCGGCGGCTGGGTGCCTTGGGCGGCGGGGTCACGGCTGTGGCCATGACGGCGGCTCCGTTCTCGGGCGCGAAGCGCTTCGCGGACGGTGTTCGAGATCGCGAACAGGGGAACTGGGGGTCGGGTGGCCCGTGGGCGGCTCGGTCGGGGGCCCTCGGGGCCGGTCGGCGACGCCGGTACGGCCCCGAGGAGCTCGGGCGACGGCGTCGGTACGGGCCCGTGGAGCCCGGGCGGCGGTGCGGGCCGTCGGCCCGCGTACGGGTCAGCCCGCGTAGGGATCCGGAGTCGTGCCCGGCCGTGCCAGGAACTCGAAGTCGCACCCCGTGTCGGCCTGGGTGATCTGCTCGTTGTACAGCGCTCCGTAGCCGCGTTCGTAGCGGACCGGGGGCGGCGACCACTCCTCCCTCCGGCGCGCCAGCTGCTCCTCCGAGACCTCCAGGTGGAGGGAGCGTGCCTCGACGTCGAGGGTGATCGTGTCACCGGTACGGACCAGGGCCAGCGGCCCGCCGACATGCGACTCGGGAGCCACGTGCAGCACGCACGTGCCGTAACTCGTGCCGCTCATACGGGCGTCGGAGATCCGGACCATGTCCCGCACGCCCTGCTCCAGCAGGTGCCGGGGGATCGGCAGCATGCCGTACTCCGGCATGCCCGGGCCTCCCTTGGGCCCCGCGCCCCGCAGCACCAGCACGTGGTCCGCGGTGATCCCCAGGGCGGGGTCGTCGATGGTCCGCTGCATGGTGCGGTAGTCGTCGAAGACGACCGCCGGACCGGTGTGCTTCCACAGGTGCGGCTCGGCGGCGATGTGCTTGATGACGGCACCGTCCGGACAGAGGTTGCCCCGGAGCACCGCCACCCCGCCCTCGTCCGCGAGCGGCCGGTCCCGCGGGCGGATCACGTCGTCGTCGTGCACCAGCGCACCGGCGAGCTGCTCGCGCAGGGTGGCGTGCGAGACCGTCGGCCGGTCGAGGTGGAGCAGGTCGGTGAGGCGGGAGAGGAAGCCGGGCATCCCCCCGGCGAAGTGGAAGTCCTCCATCAGGTGCTTGCCGCCGGGACGGAGGTTGGCGAGCACCGGGACCGTCCGGGCGATGCGGTCGAAGTCGTCCAGGGTCAGCCGGACCCCCGAACGGCCGGCCATGGCGATCAGGTGGATCACCGCGTTCGTCGAGCCGCCCAGCGCCAGGACCGCGGCCACCGCGTCCTCGTACGCCTCCCGGGTCAGGATCCGCGACAGCCGCAGGTCCTCACGGACGAGCTCGACGATCCGCATCCCCGAGGCGGCCGCCATCCGGTCGTGGCCCGAGTCGACCGCCGGGATCGAGGACGCGCCCGGCACCGTCACCCCCAGCGTCTCGGCCGCCGCCGTGAGGGTGGAGGCCGTCCCCATGGTCATGCAGTGTCCGGGGGAGCGCGCCAGACCGTTCTCCAGTTCGGCCATCTCGCAGTCACCGATCAGGCCCGCGCGCTTGTCGTCCCAGTACTTCCACATGTCCGTGCCGGAGCCGAGCGTCTCGCCCCGCCAGTGCCCCGGCAGCATCGGCCCGGCGGGCACGAAGACCGTCGGCAGGTCCACCGAGGCGGCACCCATCAGCAGGGCCGGGGTCGACTTGTCGCACCCGCCGAGCAGCACCGCCCCGTCGACCGGATAGGAACGCAGCAGCTCCTCGGTCTCCATCGCGAGCAGATTGCGGTACAGCATCGGCGTCGGCTTCTGGAACGTCTCCGAGAGCGTGGAGACCGGGAACTCCAACGGGAAGCCGCCGGCCTGCCAGACACCCCGCTTCACGGCTTGCGCGCGGTCGCGCAGATGGACGTGGCAGGGGTTGATGTCCGACCAGGTGTTGAGGATCGCGACGACCGGCTTGCCCAGGTGCTCCTCGGGGAGGTAGCCGAGCTGGCGGGTGCGGGCGCGGTGGCTGAAGGAGCGCAGCCCGTCCGTGCCGTACCACTGGTGGCTGCGCAGCTCCTCCGGGCGGCGGCTCATACCGGCCACCCGGCGGCTATCGCGGCGACCTCGGCCCGCGCGGAAGCGGGCAGCTCCCGGCTCGGCGGCCGGATGTCGCGCCGGCACAGACCGAGTGAGGCGAGGGCCTCCTTGACGACCGTGACGTTGTCCGCGCTGCCGTTGGCGGCACGCAGCTCCTCGAACCGGCGGATCTGCTCCCACACCTTCATCGCGGCCGCGTAGTCGCCCGCCCGCAGCGCGTGGAGCATCTCGAGCGAGAGGGAGGGGGAGACGTTCACCAGGCCGGAGGTGAAGCCGGTGGCGCCGCTCGCGAAGTACGAGGGGGCGTAGGGCTCGGCGAGACCCGCCACCCAGACGAAGCGGTCGAGGCCCGCGTCCCGGGCGAAGGCGGCGAAGCGCGCGGCGTCCGCGACGGCGTACTTCACACCGATGACGTTGGGGCAGGCGTCGGCCAGCTCGGCGAGCCGGGCGCCGCTCAGCAGCGGGTTGCGGAGGTACGGGACGATCCCGAGTCCCGGCACGGCCTCGGCGATGGCCCGGTGGTAGTCGACCCAACCCGCCTCGGAGACGTACGGATGGACGGGCTGGTGCACCATCAGCATCTGTGCGCCGGTGTCCCGGGCGTGCCGGGCGGCCTCGATCGCCGTCGGGACGTCGTGGCCGACGCCGACGAGGACCACAGCCCGGTCGCCCGCCTCGGCGACGGTCAGCTCCGTGACCCGGCGGCGTTCCTCGGGGGTCAGGGCGTAGAACTCGCCGGTGTTGCCGTTGGGGGTGAGGGTGCGCACCCCGCCGTCCAGGAGCCGGTGCAGCAGCACCCGGTGCGCCTCGGTGTCGAGGGCCCCCTCCTCGGTGAAGGGGGTGACAGGGATGGCCACGACATCGGCGAGGGCGGTCTTCAAGGTCTCGAACGTCATGGTCACTCGCTGTCCTGGGGGAAGGCGCGCTCGACGAAGGAGGCGATGTGGGCGTGGACGGCCCGGCCCGCCCCGGCGACGTCACCGGTGGTGGCCAGACGCAGGATCTCCTCGTGCTCGGCGGCCTCGCGCTCCCAGGAGGGCACGGCGGCCCACGCCACGGTGGACACCAGGGCCGCCTGGTCGCGGACCTCGTCGAGCATCCGGCCGAGCAGCGGATTGCCGCACGGAAGGTAGAGCGCGCGGTGGAAGTCCCTGTTCGCCAGGGAGCGTTCGGCGGGGTCCGGGGCGGTGGCGGCCCTGCGCAGCGCGTCCTGGGCCGCGTCGAGCGGGGCGCCGGCGGCGACGGTGCGCCGCACCGCCTCGGGCTCCAGGAGCAGCCGGACGTCGTAGACCTCGCGGGCCATGTCCGCGTCGACCATGCGGACGGTGGCGCCCTTGTACTGGCTCATCACGACGAGTCCGCTGCCTGCGAGCGTCTTGAGCGCCTCGCGCACCGGGGTCTTCGACACCCCGAAACGGGCGGCGAGCTCGGTCTCCACCAGGGCCTGGCCGGGACTCAGTCCGCCGGTGAGTATGTCGTGTTTGATCGCCTCCAGGACGAACTGGGTGCGGGACGGTATGGGGCTGGGGGCGAAGGCCATGACGCACTCTCAGATCTCGTGTATCGCGTCTCATATATGACGTACGAAGTGCAATGCGATGAAGCTAGGGGGGCGGTGATGTTTCGTCAATGCTTCGCGCAGGACTTTTAGAAAGCGCTTGCTGCGGTGGGGGTCGTGCCCTCGCGCGCGCGGGCGCGAAAGGAGGCGACCGGGTCTGGTCAGGGGATTTGTTTTCTGTCATAACTAATAGGGCATCGCGCGCGACCGCCGCCCGAGACCACCCCGAGGACCACGATGAAGTTCACCGACGGCTTCTGGCTGATGCGCGAGGGCGTTCAGGCCTCGTACGCCACCGAAGTCCGCGATCTGCGTCCGAGCGCCGACCGCTTCACGGCCTACGCCTCCGTCAAGCGGGTCCGCACCCGCGGCGACACCCTGAACTCGGCGCTCCTGACCGTGGAGTGCTTCTCGCCCGCCGAAGGCGTCATCGGCGTACGCGTCACCCACCACGCCGGCCGGGCCCGCCGCGGCCCCGACTTCGAGCTGCCCGGGGAGTCCCCCGGAGGGGCGAGCGTCCGCACCGACGGCCCCCTCACCGAGCTGACCAGCGGCCCGCTGCGGCTGCGCCTGGACCGTTCGCAGCCGTGGGCCCTGGAGTTCACCGACGCCGACGGACGCGTCCTCACCTCGTCCGGAGGCAAGGGCACCGCCTTCGTCACGACCGGTGACGGGGCGCACCACATGGCCGTCCAGCTCGCCCTGGCCGTCGGCGAGAACGTCTACGGCCTGGGCGAGCGGTTCACCCCCTTCGTCAAGAACGGCCAGAGCGTCGACATCTGGCAGGCGGACGGGGGAACCAGCAGCGAGCAGGCCTACAAGAACATTCCCTTCTACCTCTCCTCGCGCGGCTACGGCGTCTTCGTCAACCACCCCGGCCGGGTCTCCTTCGAGGTCGGTTCCGAATCCGTCGGCCAGGTGCAGTTCAGCGTCGAGGACCAGAGCCTGGAGTACTACGTCGTGGCCGGCCCCACGCCGAAGGAGGTGCTCGCCCGCTACACCGCCCTGACCGGCCGCCCCGCCCTGCCGCCACCCTGGTCCTTCGGCCTGTGGCTGACCACCTCCTTCACCACCCCCTACGACGAGGCGACCGTCACCTCCTTCGTCGACGGCATGGCCGACCGGGGCATCCCGCTCTCGGTCTTCCACTTCGACTGCTTCTGGATGCGCGCCTACCAGTGGTCGGACTTCCGCTGGGACCCCGACACCTTCCCGGACCCGGCCGGCATGCTCGCCCGGCTCAAGGAGCGGGGGCTGCGGATCGGCATGTGGATCAACCCCTACATCGCGCAGAAGTCCGCCCTCTTCGCCGAGGGCATGGCGGGCGGCCACCTGGTGAAGCGGCCGAACGGCGACGTCTGGCAGTGGGACCTGTGGCAGCCCGGCATGGCGCTGGTCGACTTCACCGACCCCGCGGCCCGCACCTGGTTCCAGGACCGCCTCCGGCCCCTCCTCGACCAGGGCGTCGACTGTTTCAAGACCGACTTCGGGGAACGCGTGCCGACGGACGTGGTCTGGCACGACGGCTCCGACCCCGAGCGGATGCACAACTACTACACCCAGCTCTACAACCAGACCGTCTTCGAGCTCCTGGAGAAGGAGCGCGGCCCGGGCGAGGCCGTCCTCTTCGCCCGCTCGGCGACCGTGGGCGGGCAGCGGTTCCCCGTCCACTGGGGCGGCGACTGCTGGGCGTCCTTCGAGGCCATGGCCGAGTCGCTGCGCGGCGGCCTGTCGCTGTCCCTGAGCGGCTTCGGCTTCTGGAGCCACGACATCGGCGGCTTCGAGGGGACCCCGTCCCCGGACGTCTTCACGCGCTGGCTCGCCTTCGGCCTGCTCTCCTCGCACAGCAGGCTGCACGGCAGCGACTCCTACCGGGTGCCGTGGGAGTTCGGCGAGCGGGCCGTCGAGGTGGCCCGGCGGTTCACCCGGCTCAAGCACCGGCTCATGCCGTACCTCTACGGGGCGGCGGTCGAGGCCCGGGACACGGGCGTGCCCGTGATGCGGCCGATGCTGCTGGAGTTCCCGGACGATCCTGCCTGCCGGACACTGGACCGCCAGTACATGCTGGGCCCCGACCTGCTGGTCGCGCCCGTCTTCTCCGCCGGGGGAGAGGTGGAGGTGTACCTGCCGGCGGGGGAGTGGACCCACCTCCTCACGGGCGAGACGGTCACCGGCCCCGGCTGGCGCCTGGAGGTCCACGACGACGACAGCCTGCCCGTGTACATCCGCCCGGGCACCGCCCTGCCGTTGGGCGCCGACGAGGAACGGCCCGACGGGGACTGGCTCGACGGTCTGACCCTGCTGGTGACCCCGGGCCCGGTGGACCGCACGGTCACGGTCCCCGACCACCAGGGCCGCCCGGCCGCGGCGTACCACGTGACACGGACCGGCGACGAGGTCAGGGCGACGGCGAGCGGCACGGAGCGGCCCTACGCGGTACGCCTGCTGGGCGGCGGGGAGGTCCCGGTCGCCCCGTGAGGCCGACGGAAGGGCCCGGCACCGGAAGGCATCGGTGCCGGGCCCCGCTCGTCGGTCCCTCCGGACCCTCAGACGTGGAAACCGACGTGCGCGAGCCGGACCGGCCCGCGCAGCCTGACGCGGAGGTCCGCCACGTCCCGCAGGCGCAGCGGAGCGCCGAGCGTCGTGTAGGCGTACGGCCCGCCCGTCGCGGGCACGTCGATCCGGGCGAGCACGGGGCCGCCCAGCAGCGAGAGCTCGACGCTGCCCTCGCCCGCGGCCTCGACGGCGACGTCGGTCACGCCGTCGCCGAAGTCGCAACCCCAGAAGAGGAGTTCGCCCTCGCCGTGCGGGCCGTCCGGGGTCACGGCGTCCCCGGAGGTCCTCGTCCGGTCGACGATCACCGTGCCGGACTGCTCGTCGTAGTCGACGGCTTCGAGACCCCGCTCCCGTACGGGCCGCGGGCCCGCCGCCACGCCGCCGACCTCCAGGGGGACCGAGCGGCGCGGGTCGGCGCTGGAGGGGCCCGCCTCGATCGCGTACGGCCCCGGCTCCACCGTCCACCGGCCGTGCGCCACGTCCCAGAAGCCCAGCTCCCGCAGCGGGAACGCGAACGACAGGGCGGCGGACGCGCCGGGGGCGAGGCCGACCCGGCGGTGGGCGACCAGCTCGCGGTGCGGGCGCGGCACCGACGGCGCCACCACCCGCGCGTACACCTGGACCACCTCGTCCGAGGCGACGACGCCCGCGTTGGTGACGGTGCAGGCGACCCGCACGGTCTCGCCGTCGAGTACGGCCGACAGCTCGTCGTAGGCGAAGGAGGTGTAGGTCAGACCGTGCCCGAACGGGAACAGCGGCGCGCCGTCGAAGTAGAGGTACGTCTGGCGTCCGCCGACGACGTCGTAGTCCGTCATCGCGGGCAGGTCGGCGTCGGCGGCGTACCAGGTCTGGGGAAGCCGCCCGGCGGGGGAGACGTCCCCGGCCAGGACCCGGGCGAGGGCGCTGCCCGCGGCCTGGCCGCCGTGCGCGGTCCACAGCAGCGCGGGCAGGGTGGCGGCGGCCTCGGGCACCGCGTACGGGTAGGAGGAGACCAGGACGAGGGCGGTGCGCGGGTTGGCGGCGTGGGCGGCCCGCCACAGCCGGTCCTGGTGGGCGGGGAGCGCGAGCGTGGTCCTGTCCTCGGTCTCCCGCCCGTTGATGTGGGGGTCGTTCCCGGCGACCACGATCACGACGTCCGCGCCGGCGGCGGCCTCCGCCACCGCGTCCTCGCCCCGCTCGACCGTCTCGACCGTGAAGATCTCGGCGGATGCGCGGTCGGCGGCAACCTTCACGCCCTCGGCGGCGACACAGACGTATCCAGCCGTCGCGAGGTGCCGAAGGAGGTGACCGCCCCCATGGGACCCCTGGGCCCCCACGCCTTCGAGCCGGAACGTCTCGCGGACGACCCAGCCGCCGG
Organism: Streptomyces sp. NPDC036822; assembly: GCF_055609145.1. Classification (NCBI taxonomy): domain Bacteria; kingdom Bacillati; phylum Actinomycetota; class Actinomycetes; order Kitasatosporales; family Streptomycetaceae; genus Streptomyces; species Streptomyces sp. NPDC036822. Next base: position 167,538 of record NZ_JBVJPY010000009.1, on the reverse strand, counting down.
GCTCGTCGGCGGAGGCACGGACCAGTCCGTCCTCCGCGACGGAGAGGTGGCGGCCGTCCGGGGCGCGCAGGGTGAGCACGCCGCCACCCCAGTCGACCATGGCCAGTTCGGACCCCTCCGGGTCCGTGGTGAGCGGCGGGAGGTCCGTGCGGCCGGCCAGGAGCGCGGGGTCCAGGGAACCCTCGGCGGCGTGTTCCGCACCGGCCGCCTCGCTCGCGGGCACCCGCAACCGGGCTCCGATGGCCGTGCGCAGCCGTATCCGGTCCACACCCTCCGCGAAGGTCACCCGGTCCGCCCCGTAGCGCTCGCGCAGCCCGTCCAGCGGGGTCGAGCGGTGCAGCAGGGAGCCGCTGTACCAGTCGAGTTTGCACGCGTCGGCGAGGAGGCCCACGACCGCGACGCGGACGCCGGGGGCGAGCGGCAGCAGCGGGCCGTGCCCGTCCCGCGGCTCGTTGGAGAGCAGGACGACCGCCTGTTCGGCGGCCTCCCTCGCCAGCGCCCGGTGCCCGGCCGTGTCGAAGGCCCGCTCGTTCGCGTGGGGATCGAGCTCGGGGTCGAACTCGCCGAGCGCGAAACGGACCGCCAGCTGGCGCCGTACCGCCGTGTCGATGTCGTCCTGGTCGACGAGCCCCCGCTCCAGCGCGCCGCGCAGCCGGCCCACGACGACCGACGCGTCGGTGCCGTGGTCGGTGAAGGAGTCCACGCCGGCGCGCAGGGACGCGGCCACGGCCTCCTCGTGCGTGCCGAAGTACCGCTGCGAGTCGACCAGGTTGGAGGGCGCGCCCGCGTCGGAGCAGACGAGGAGCGGCTGCGCGGTCCACTGGCGCAGCTCCTGCGCCAGGTAGGGCGAGAGGTGGTTCGGGCGGCCGTTGACGAGGTTGTACGCCGGCATCACCCCGGCGACCGCTCCCGCCTCGACGGCGCCGCGGAACGCCCGCAGATCGTATTCGTGCAGCACCCGGGGCCGCACGGAGGCCGAGGAGGTGTCCCGGTCGGCCTCGTTGTTGTGGGCGAGCCAGTGCTTGAGCACGGGCGCGGTGCGCCAGTAGGCGGGGTGGTCGCCGCGCAGTCCCCGCGTGTACGCGACGGCGATCGCGGACGTGAGGGCCGGGTCCTCGGAGTACCCCTCCTCGCCGCGTCCCCACAGCGGGTTGCGCAGGAGGTTGACCGTCGGCGCCCAGACGTTGAGGCCCACCCGGTCGTCCTTGGCGCGCATCGCGCGCACCTCCCGGGACACGGCCTCGCCGACCCGGCGGACCAGGTCCGGGTTCCAGGTGGCGCCCAGCCCCACGGCCTGGGGGAAGACGGTGGCCGGCCCCATCCAGGCGACGCCGTGCAGGGCCTCCTGACCGGTGCGGAACGCGGCGAGTCCGAGACGTTCGACGGCGGGCGCGAACTGGTGGAGCATCGCGAGCCGTTCCGCGGGGGTGAGCCGGGCGAGCAGGTCGTCGACACGTCGGCCGACGGGTTGGGCAGGGTCACGGAAGAGCGGCCGTTCTGCGGTCACGTGCGAGTCCCTTGGCAGAGGAAGGACAGTGATTCGAAGCGCTTCGATGCTCCGCCGCTCCCGAAGGCGTGTCAAGGCGTGAGGGCGCATCATGCCACCGACGTGGTACGACACTTCGCTGCGCCTCTTCCCGCGAAGTGCCCACGAAAATGCCGATCCACTCTTGCCGTGCCCGAGACGTTCACTTAACCTCGCAGCAACATCGAAGCGCTTCGACACCGCTTGTCGGCAAGGCCGTCGACCACGTGGGTCGACGGCGCCCGCAGGGCCCGCGCCCCGCCCGCTCCACCTCAGACACCGCAGCCGACCGGAGGCCCGCAGCCGCCGGGTGTCCCGGCGCGCCATGAAGGGTTGACGCAATGACGCCGAACGCCGTCCCCACGGGCTCTTCGAGCTCCGCGAGCTCCGCTCCGAGCCGGAGAGGTTTCCTCGCCTCCACCGCCGTCGCCGCCGTCGCGGTGGCCGGCGGCGCGCCCCTGCTCACCGCCTGCGGGGGAGCGGAGACCGGCAGGAAGGACGGCACCACCACGGGCAAGGACGCGGCGAAGATCCTCCCCGCCTACGTGGCGAGCACCGTCGTCGCGCCCGACATCGCCCCCCGCAACGGCTCGGCGGCCGGTTTCACCCGGGCGATCCCCGCCGACCGGCTCAAGGCGTCCGTCCCCACCAGGAAGGGCAAGGGCAGCGCGATCACGATCATGGCGCCGCTCTGGGGCACCCCGCCCGCGCCCGACAACCCCTACTACCGGGCGATGAACGAGGCCATCGGCGTCAAGGCCACCTGGCAGAACCAGGACGGCAACGTCTACGACCAGAAGCTCGGCGCCGTCCTCGCCTCCAGCGACATCCCGGACGTGGTCGTCGTCCCCGGCTGGAACCTCGGCGGCAAGATACCCAGCGCCATCAACGCCAAGTTCGAGGACCTCGGCCCCTACCTGTCCGGGGACAAGGTCAAGGCATACCCCAACCTCGCCGCCATCCCGACGGACGCCTGGCAGCGGTCCATCTTCGGCGGAAAGCTGCGCGGACTGCCGATGCCCGCCTCGTACGTCACCAACATCGCGCCCTTCTACCGCAAGGACATCTTCGGCGCCAAGGGCTGGCAACTCCCCAAGAGCGCCGACGAGTTCCTCGCGCTCGCCAAGGAGATCACCAGCGCCAGGGCGAAGGTGTGGGCCTGCGACGACATGACGTGGACCGCCTTCAACATGTTCGGCGTCCTGAGCGGCAGCGACAAGGCGCTCGGCTGGAACCTCGTCGACGGCAAGCTGATCAACCGCATCGAGACGCAGGAGTACCTCGAAGCGCTGGAGTGGACCCGCAAACTCTTCGAGGCGGGCGTCGTCCACCCCGACGCCAAGGCGCAGAACCAGGGTGACGCCGGTAACCGCTTCACCTCGGGACAGGTGCTCGTCTACAACAACGACCTCTCCCACTGGTACGCCAAGACCGCCGAACAGGCGGCCCAGAACCCCGACTTCGCCATCGAGGCCATGGACATCCCCGGCCACGCGGGCGGCGCCCCCAAGCTGTGGGCCGTCAACCCGGCCGGCATCTGGGCCTTCGTGCGCAAGGGCAGCCCCAAGGCTCTCGTCGAGGACGTCCTCGCCATCGCCGACTTCACCGCCGCCCCCTACGGCACCCGGGAGCGGATGCTCACCGACTTCGGCGTCGAGGGCGTCGACCACACCGTGAAGGACGGGATGCCGGTCAAGACCGACCAGGGCAACCAGGAGGTCTCCAGCTCCTGGCTCTTCATGGGCAGCCCGGCCCCCTACATCGCCCACCCGGACACCCCCGAGGCGACCCGGGCCATGGTCGAGTGGCAGCAGCGCATGGGCGCCTTCACCACCAAGTCCAGCTTCTACGGCATGACGGTGACCGAACCCTCCCGCTGGACCGCCCTCATGAACGACTTCGAGCAGCTGGAGAAGGACATCGTCCGGGGCCGCAAGAAGATCTCCGACATGCAGCAGGCCGTCTCGGAGTGGAAGAGCGGCGGCGGCGACCAGTTGCGCGACTGGTACCGCGAGCTGCTCGACACCAACGGCCCCGCGGCGAGCTGACCGTGACCACGCCCGACACCGCGACCCCGGACCGGACGGCGGCGTCCGCTCCGCGGCCCCCCACGGGGAAGCCGGCGACCGCGCCGTCCCGGCCGGGCAGACCGGCCGGGACGTCCGGGAAGGTGCCCCTCGGCCGCCGCTTCCGGCGCGACCGGGCCCTGCTCCTCATGTCGGCCCCGGCTCTGCTGCTCGTCCTGGTCTTCCACTACATCCCGATCCTGGGCAACGTGGTCGCCTTCCAGGACTACGACCCCTACCTCTCCACCAACGGTGTGACCGCCGTCCTGGAGAGCCCCTGGGTCGGCTTCGACCAGTTCGAACGCGTCTTCTCCGACCCGGACTTCTGGCACGCGGTCGAGAACACCTTCGTCCTCTTCCTCCTCCAGCTCGTCCTCTTCTTCCCCGTACCGATCGCCCTCGCGCTGCTGGTCAACAGCGTGCTGCGGCCCCGCGTGCGGGCGATCGTCCAGTCCGTGCTCTACCTCCCCCACTTCTTCTCCTGGGTCCTCGTCGTCACCGTCTTCCAGCAGATCCTCGGCGGCGCCGGCATCATCGCCCAGACCCTGCGCCGGCACGGCTACGAAGGCTTCGACCTCATGACCGACCCGGGAATCTTCAAGTTCCTCGTCACGGCCGAGGGGATATGGAAGGACGCCGGCTGGGGCGTCATCGTCTTCCTCGCGGCCCTCGCCGCCGTCAACCAGGAGCTGTACGAGGCCGCCGCCATGGACGGAGCGGGCAGGTGGCGCCGGATGTGGCACGTCACGCTGCCGGCGCTCCGCCCGATCATCGCGCTGCTCCTCGTGCTGCGCGTGGGCGACGCCCTCACCGTCGGCTTCGAACAGCTGCTGCTGCAGCGCGACGCGGTCGGCCCCGGAGCGGCGGAGGTCCTCGACACCTTCGTGTGGTGGACCGGACTGCGCAGCCAGGACTTCAGCTACGCGGCCGCCGCCGGACTGATCAAGGGAGTCGTCGGCCTCGTGCTGGTCCTCTCCGCCAACAAGGCCGCCCATCTCATGGGCGAGCAGGGGGTGTACCGGAAATGACCGCGACGGCACCGGGACCCGGCAGGACCGCGTCCCCGCGGCGACCCACCACGGCCGGCGGGCCCCGGAGCGCCGGCCGCTGGGCCGCGCCCGACCGCCCCGTGTGGGAGGAGCCGCCCACCCGCGCCGGCCTCACCCTCAAGGGCGCCGCGCTCACCCTCTCCTGCCTCGCCGTGCTCTTCCCGCTGTGGATCGTGGTGGTGACCAGCCTCTCGTCCAAGAAGACGATCACGGAGACCGGCGGCCTGGTCATCGTGCCGAGGGACATCACCTTCATCGCCTACCAGGAGCTGCTCAGCGGCGGCCAGGTCACCCGCGCCGCCCTGGTCAGCGTCGCCGTGACCGTCGCCGGCACCCTCTTCTCGATGACGGTGTCCGTCCTGTGCGCCTACGGACTCTCCCGGCCGGGCTCGCTCGGCCACCGCTTCATCCTGCTCGCCCTGCTGGCCACCATGTTCTTCGGCGCCGGGCTGATCCCCACCTATCTGCTCGTCCAGACCCTCGGCCTGACCGACACCTATCTGGCGCTGATCCTGCCGAGCGCCGTGAGCGTCTTCAACATCCTCGTCCTGCGCGGCTTCTTCATGGGCATCTCCCCGGAACTCATCGACAGCGCCCGGATCGACGGCGCCGGGGACTTCCGCATCCTGTGGCAGGTCGTCATGCCTCTCTCCCGCGCCGTGATCGCCGTGATCACTCTCTTCTACGCCGTGGGCTACTGGAGCGCCTGGTTCAACGCCTCGATCTACCTCAGCGACCAGCGCATGATGCCGCTCCAGAACGTCCTCATCCAGCTGGTGCAGAAGCAGGAGATCCCGGTCGGCCTCGGCCAGGCGGTCAAGGCGGGCCCGCTGTCCGGACTCGCCGTCCAGATGGCCGTGATGGTGCTGGCCCTGCTGCCGGTCGCCGTGCTCTCCCCCTTCGTCCAGAAGCACTTCAAGAAGGGCATGCTCACCGGCGCGGTCAAGGGCTGACCGCCTCGCCTCGGGCCGGCCGCCCCCGCCAAGCCGGCTGTCCCTTCACGGGCTTACCCCCCCCCCGAAGGCCGGCCGCCCCGCCGACGGCCGGCCGCCGCTTCGAGGGCCGCCCGTGACCGCACGACAGCCCACCGCACCTCCCGTACCTCCCTGCCCGCCCCACCGACCGAGAGGTCCGCCATGCCGCGCACCCCGTCGTCCCATCCGTTCGGCCGCCGCACCGTCCTCACCGGAGCGGCGGCCACGGCCGCGGCCACCGCCCTCCCCCTCGCCCTGCCGGCGTCCCAGGGAGAGGCCGTCGCCGCGCCCGCTTCCCCCACCGCGGCCGCCCCCTACCGCTGGCGCACCGCGGCCATCGGCGGCACCGGCTTCGTCACCGGCGTGCTCTTCCACCCCGCCGTACGCGGACTGGCCTACGCCCGCACCGACATCGGCGGCGCCTACCGCTGGGACGAGGCACTCGCCCGATGGACCCCGCTCACCGACCACCTCGGCTGGGACGACTGGAACCTGCTCGGTGTCGAGGCGGTCGCCGTCGACCGCGCGCACCCCGACCGCCTCTACCTCGCGGTCGGCACCTACAGCCAGTCCTGGTCCGGCAACGGAGCCGTCCTGCGCTCCGAGGACCGCGGCGCCACCTGGGCCCGCACCGACCTCACCGTGAAGCTCGGCGCCAACGAGGACGGGCGGGGCACCGGCGAACGGCTCCTCGTCGACCCGCGCGACAGCGACACCCTGTGGCTGGGCACCCGCCACGACGGCCTGCTGAGGTCCACCGACCGCGGCGCCACCTGGGCCCCCGCCCCCGGCTTCCCCGGACAGCCCTCGGCCACCGGCCAGGGCGTCACCCTCCTCGTCGCCGCGGGCCGCACGCTCTACGCCGGCTGGGGCGACGGCGGCGGCGCGCTCCACCGCACCACCCCCACCGGCTGGGAGCCCGTGCCCGGCCGGCCCACCGGGCCCGCCGCCGCGATCCCGATCCGCGCCGCGTACGACGCCGCCACCCGCGAGCTGTACGTCACCTACGCCGACGCCCCCGGACCCAACGGGCAGACCGACGGCTCGGTGCACAAGCTGAACACCGTCACCGGCCGCTGGACCGACGTCACCCCCCTCCGGCCCGGCGGCGCGGACACCTTCGGCTACGGCGGCGTCGCCGTCGACGCCCGACGACCCGGCACCGTCGTCGTCTCCACCAACAACCGCTGGGCACAGGTCGACACCCTCCTGCGCACCACCGACGGCGGCGCCACCTGGACGTCCCTCAAGGACACGGCCGTGCTGGACGTGTCGGAAACCCCCTATCTCAACTGGGGCGGGGCCGCGCCGAAGTTCGGCTGGTGGATCCAGGCCGTCGCCCTGGACCCGTACGACTCGCGCCACCTGCTCTTCGGCACCGGCGCGACGCTCTACGCCACCCGGGACCTGGTCCACTGGGCCCCCCGCGTCCGCGGCCTGGAGGAGTCCGCCGTGCGCCGGCTGATCTCCCCGCCGGTCGGGACGGCGCGCCTGATCAGCGGGCTCGGCGACGTCGGCGTCATGTACCACGACAGCCTCACGGCGTCCCCCTCGCGCGGCATGGCCACACGCCCGGTGTTCGGGTCGGCGACCGGCCTCGCGCAGGCATCCGGGGCGCCGTCCTACGTCGTCCGCACCGGGTGGGGCGACCAGGGCAACGGCGCCTACTCCACCGACGGGGGCCGGACCTGGGCGCCCTTCCCCACCCAGCCCCCGATCGCCAAGGACGCACCCGGACCGATCGCGACGAGCGCCGACGCCCGGACCCTGCTCTGGTCCTTCGTGCACTGGGACGGCACCCGGCACGCGACCCACCGCTCCACCGACAACGGCGCCACCTGGACCGAGGTCCCCTCCTTCCCGAAGGGCGCCACCCCGGTCGCCGACCCGACCGACCCGACGCTCTTCTACGCGTACGACACCGACACCGGACACGTCCACGCGAGCACGGACAGCGGCCTCACCTTCACACCACGTGCGAGCGGACTCCCCGCCGGAGACACGCAGTTCCGCATCGAGGCCGCACCCGGCCGCCGGGGCCACCTCTGGCTCTCGGCGAAGGAGAACGGCCTCCACCGGTCGACCGACGCCGGACGCACCTTCACCAGGGTGACCGGCTGCCGGGCCTCCTACGCCCTCGGCTTCGGCAAGGCGGCGGACGGCGCCGCCTATCCGGCGATCTACCAGACCGGCGCCACCACCGGCGTCGTCGCCGTCCTCCGCTCCGACGACGAGGGCGCGAGCTGGACCCGTATCAACGACGACGCCCATCAGTGGGGCTGGACCGGCGAGGCGATCACCGGCGACCCGCGGACGTACGGCCGCGTCTACCTCGGGACCAACGGCCGGGGCATCCAGTACGGAGACATCGCCTGATGCCCGCCCTCGGCGACGTGACCCGGGCGGCGGCGGACCCGGACCGGGCCCGCATCCTCTTCGGCGGCGACTACAACCCCGAGCAGTGGCCCGAGGAGACCTGGCAGGAGGACGTCCGGCTGATGAAACGGGCCGGCGTCACCTCCGTCACCCTCGGCGTCTTCTCCTGGGCGCGCATCGAACCGCGCCCCGGCGCACGGGACTTCGGCTGGCTCGACCGGCTCATGGACCTCATGCACGACCACGGCATCGGCGTCGTGCTCGCCACCCCCACCTCCTCGCCCCCGCCCTGGCTGGGCCGCCTCCACCCGGAGACCCTGCCCCGCGACGACGACGGCCGGACCGAGTGGTGGGGATCCCGCCAGCACTTCTCCCACTCCAGCGAGGTCTACCGCCGCCACGCCGCCGCCGTCACCGAGGACCTCGCCGCCCGCTACGCCACCCACCCCGCCCTCGTCATGTGGCACATCAACAACGAGTACTGCACCGTCGACCACGGCGACGAGGCGGCCCGCACCTTCCGCCGCTGGCTCCAGGACAGGTACGGCACGACGGACGCGCTCAACGACGCCTGGGGGACCGCCTTCTGGGGCCAGCGCTACGACGACTGGAACGAGATCCTCCCCCCGCGCCGCGCCCACTACCTGAAGAACCCCGCCCAGCTGCTCGACTTCCGCCGCTACACCTCCGACATGCTCCTGGAGTGCTACGTCGCCGAGCGCGACATCGTCCGCCGGCACACCCCGCACCTCCCCATCACCACCAACTTCATGCCGTTCTGGACCGGGCAGGACGCCTGGCGCTGGGCCCGGGAGGAGGACGTCGTCTCCGTCGACGTCTACCCCGACCCGAAGGACCCGTACGGCGGCCAGTACAACGCCATGATCGGCGACATGACCCGCTCCCAGGCGGACGGCGGCCCGTGGATGGTGATGGAGCAGGCGGCCGGCGCGGTCAGCTGGCGGGGAGTCAACCACCCCAAACCGCCGGGCCTCAACCGCCTCTGGACCCTCCAGGCCGTCGCCCACGGGGCCGACGCCGTCTGCTACTTCCAGTGGCGCCAGTCCCGCCAGGGAGCGGAGAAGTGGCACTCCGGCATGCTCGGCCACGCGGGGGAGCGCGGCCGGATCTTCCAGGAGGTGGTCCGGATCGGCGAGGAGCTCGCCCTGCTCGGTCCCCACGTGGCGGGCACCCGCCTCACCGCGGACGTGGCGATCCTGCACGACTGGGACGCCTGGTGGGCCGGATCGCAGGACGGCGGGCCGTCCGTCCACCTCGACTACCCCGCACTCGTGCGCGCCTGGCACCGCGCCCTCTGGGACGCCCACCTCCCCACCTCCTTCGCCCACCCCTCCCACGACCTGTCCGCCCACCGGCTCGTCGTCGTCCCGCACCTCCCCCTCCTCGACGACCGGGCCGTCGACAACCTCGTCGGCTACGTACGCGGCGGCGGCACCGTCGTCTCCGGCTTCCTCACCGGCCTCCTGGACCAGGACGACCGCGTCCGCCCCGGGGGCATGGACCACCGGCTCCGTGCACTCTTCGGCATCGACCTCGTCCACGAACGGTGGCCGCTGGACGAGGGCGAACGCGTCGACTGCGGAGACTTCCTCGGCACGCTCTGGTCGGAGGAACTCACCCCCGCACCCGGCGCGGAGACGGTCGCCACCTACCGGGGCGGTGAGCTGGAAGGCCTGCCCGCCGTGCTCCGCAACGGCCGCGCCCGCTACCTCTCCACGCTCCCCGAGCCCACCGCCCTGCGCGACCTGCTCGCGGCCGTCGCGCGCGAGGCGGGGGCCCTCCCCCCTCTCGAAGGACTGCCCGACGGCGTGGAGGCGGTCCGCCGCGGCGAGCTGCTCTTCGTGCTCAACCACCGGCGCGACGAGGTCACCGTGCCCCTGCCCGGACGCCACCGCGACCTCCTCACGGCCGCGCCCGTACGGGACGCTCTGCGCCTGGAACGCCACGGTGTGGCGGTCCTGGCCGAGGAGACGCCGTGATCCACGGGACATGGGAGCCGGAAGCCGCCCGGCGGTGGGAGGACGCCTTCCTCTCCGGCAACGGCAGGCACGGCGCCATGGTCCTCGGCGACCCGGACGACGACCGCGTGATCATCACCCACCACACCCTCGTCCGGCCGCACGACGACCCGGAGGCCGCGCGGCCCCCGCGCCTCGCAGCCCGGCTGCCATGCCTCCAGGACCGGCTGCTCGCCGGGGACCGCACGGCGGCCGAGGACTTCACGGACGGACGCCCCACCCACTGGGTGCGCGCCTTCCACCCCGCCTTCCAGACCCGCCTGACGCGCGAGCCGGCCGACCGCCCCGGCGCCGCCTCCGTCCGCCGGCACGTCGACTTCACCACCGGAGTCGTCACCACCGACCAGGACCGTCGCCGCAGCCGCGTCTTCGTCTCCCGCGCCGACGACGTCGTCGTCCAGCACGTGACCGACCCCGGGCCCGCCGTCGAACTCGGCCTCGACCACCGGCTCCCCGGTGTCCCCGCCGACCTCTCGATCGGCCGGGGCGCGACGCTGACCGGGCACGACGCCGTCCTCACCCTGCGGGCCGGCTACCCGCGCGCCCGCCACGGCTACACGGGCGTCGTCCTGCTCCTCACGACGGGCGGCCGCGTCTCGATCACCACGTCGGGCGTACGGATCGAGGGCGCCCGGGACATCCTGACCCTCACGCGGGTACGGCGCCACGACGAGGAACTCGACGTGGCCCGGGAGGTCGCCGACCTGCGCGCACTGCTGCGCCGGCCCGACGGCGCCCCGGCCCGCTCCCGCGACCGCGGACGGCTCTGGACCGGGCTCCTCGCCCGCCACACCGCCCTGCACACGACCGCCTACGGCCGCGTGACGCTCGACCTCGCGGCGCACCCCTCCGAACGCGCGCTCCCCGGTTCCGTCCTGCTGCGCCGACCGCCCGGTCCCGCGCTGCTCGAACGGCTCTTCGCCGCCGGCCGCTACCACCTCCTCTCCTCCTCCGGCATGCTCCCGCCGCGCCTGACCGGCCTGTGGACGGGCGACTGGAACACCGCCTGGTCCGGCGCCTTCACCACCAACGCCAACCTCAACCTCCAGACCTCCTCGGCGGTCCCCGCCGACCTGCCCGAGGTCACGGCGGCACAGTCCGCGCTCATCGAGGGCCAGTTGCCCGACTGGCGCGACAACGCCCGGACCGTCTTCGGCGCCCGCGGCGTCGTCGCCCCCTCCCACACCGACGGCGAAAGCGGACACAGCTACCACTTCAGCCGCGCCTACCCCCTCCACCTGTGGACCGCCGGTGCCGACTGGCTGCTCAAGCCCCTGCTCGACGAGGAGGAGAGCCGCGGCGTGCGCAGCCCGCGTCTGACCGCCCTGCTCGACGAGGTGGCCGACTTCTACGAGGACTTCCTCACCCGGACCGGCCCGGACGGGCGCATCGCCGTCGTCCCCTCGTACTCCCCGGAGAACCGCCCCGCGAACGGAAGCTGGGGCGCGGTCGACGCGACGATGGACGTCTGCGCCGCCCGGCACGCCCTCCTGGCCGCCGCCGACCGCGCCCCCGGTCCGCGCGCCGCCCGCCTGCGCGCCCTCGCGGACCGGCTCGCGCCCCTGCGCGTCAACGACGACGGAGCGCTCGCGGAATGGGCCCGACCCGGGCTCGACGACCGCTACGACCACCGGCACCTCAGCCACCTCTACCCCGTCTGGCCGCTGGAGGAGATCAATCCCTACGACACCCCGGCCCTGGCGACGGCCGCCCGGCGCGCCCTCGACCTGCGCGGCAGCGAGAACGACGCGGCCCACGGCCACCTGCACCACGCCCTGATCGCCGCCCGGCTGCGGGACGCCGGCCGGGTCCAGATGTGCCTGGAGCGGCTTCTGACGGGTGACTACTTCCACGACTCGCTCATGAGCGCCCACTATCCCGGCCGCGACGTCTACAACGCCGACGCCGCCCACGCCCTGCCGGCCCTGCTCGTCGAGTCCCTGGTGCAGTCCACGCCCGGGCGCCTCGTCCTGCTTCCCGCGCCTCCCGCCGCCTGCCCGTCCGGGCGGCTGACGGGCGTCAGGACCCGGTGCGGCGTGCGGCTCGATCTGGACTGGGCCCCGGGGACGTACACGGCGGTCCTCCGGCCGACCCGTACCGTACGGATCGATCTGCGGACCCCGGACGGCTCCGCCACGCTCGACCTCGCCGAGGGCGAGGAGCGTGTCGTCACCGCGTGAGACGGGGAGCGGGGCCCGAGCTGTCGCGCACGGTGAGGACGGGCGTGAGGAGTTCGACGCCGTGGTCGCCGGTTCCGTCCAGTCGCGCGACCAGGCGTTCCACGGCCCGCCGGCCCAGTTCCTGTGCGGGGATCGCCACCGAGGTGAGGCGCACCGACGCCTGGGCGGCGAGCTGGTCGGGACAGACCGCGACCACCGACACGTCCTCGGGCACGGCCCGGCCCGTGCGGCGGAGCAGCGCGAGCAGCGGCTCGACGGCGGACTCGTTCTGCACCACGAAGCCGGTGGTGCCGGGCCGTTCGTCGAAGATGCGGGCGAGCGTGCCGGAGAGCGCGTCGTGGCCGCCCTCGCAGGGCCGGTGGAGCAGGCCCAGGCCGCGGGCGGCGGCGCGGCCGCGCAGTCCGCGCAGGGTCCGCTCGGCGAATCCCGTGTGGCGGGCGTAGACGCCGGGGGACTCGCCGATGACGGCGACGTCCCGGTGGCCCAGCTCGGCCAGGTGGTCCACGCACAGCGCGCCGGCCGCCTCGAAGTCCAGATCGACGCAGCTCAGTCCGGCCGGGTCGGCCGGGAGCCCGAGGAGCACGGCCGGCTGTCCGGCGGCGCGCAGCAGCGGGAGCCGCTCGTCGTCGAGCTGGATGTCCGTCAGGATCGTCGCCTCGGCGAGGCCGCTGCCGGTGACCCGGCGCATGGCCGAGGGGCCCTCCTCGCCGGTGAGCAGGAGCACGTCGTAGCCGTGCGTCCGCGCGGTGGTCGCGACGGCGACCGCGATCTCCATCATGACGGGGACGTACATGTCGGTCCGCAGCGGGACCATGAGGGCGATGACACGGGACCGGCTGCTGGCGAGGGCGCGGGCCCCGGCGTGGGGCTGGTAACCCAGCCGGTCGATGCTCTCGCGGACCCGCTGCCGGGTCACGGCCGAGATGGAGCGCTTGCCGCTCAGGACGTAACTGACCGTGCTGGCGGACACTCCGGCGTGCCGGGCGACTTCGGCGAGGGTGACCATCCGCGCTCCCGGCAGACTCTTGAGGTGTGGTGAAACGCTTCGACATCGGCTGCGGCGACCCATGCGCCGACGGTCCTGAGAGACGGTAACCCGGCCGGTACAGCGTGTCCATAGCTTCTCGACGGCCGCGTCGAAGCGCTTCGATGAAGCGGCCTTCCTTGCAGCCGCTCTTCCTGCACCTCCGGGCGCGGGGGGTCAGCCGACGAGGCGGGCGGCGGCGATCCTCCGCACCGCCTCCGTCAGTTGCTCGGTGCTCGCGCACGTCGTCAGCCGCACGAACCCCTCCCCGCACGGCCCGAACGCCGTCCCAGGGATGGAGGAGACGCCCGCCCGGTGCAGCAGCTCCTCGGAGAACCACTCGCTCGAGACGCCCCCGGGCGTACGGACCAGGGTGTACACCGCCGCGCGGGGGCGCAGCACCTCGAGACCGGCCGCCTCCAGGCCGTCGCAGAGGAGGTTCATGCGCGCGCGGTAGACGTCCCGCAGCCGGTCCGGATACTCCGTGGTGTCGGTGAGGGCGGTCACCGCCGCGTGCTGGACGGCGCCGAACGCCCCCGCGTCCGAATGGGTCTTGACGGCGCGCAGCGCCCCCACGGCGTGCGGATTGCCGGCCGCGAAGCCGACCCGCCGGCCCGGCATGTGGTACGCCTGCGACAGGGAGTGGAACTCGATCCCGCACTCCATCGCGCCGGGGGAGCCGAGGAAGGACGGCGGGGGCGCGCCGTCGTAGTAGATCTCGCTGTAGACCGCGTCGGACGCCACCAGGATGTCGTGGCGCAGTGCGAACCGGGCCAGCTCGTCGTAGAAGGCGCGGGAGGCCACCGCCCCCGTGGGGTTGTTGGGATAGCAGATCCAGAACAGCTTGGCCCGGCGGGCGGTGTCGGCCGGAATGGCCTCCAGGTCCGGCAGGAAGCCGTTCCGCTCCCGCAGGGGTACGCGCACCACCTCCGCGCCGCAGAGCCTCGCCCAGGTCGCGTAGACGGGATAGGCCGGGTCCGGTACGAGCACCACGTCGTCCCAGTCCAGATAGGCGAGCGCCAGATGGGCCATGGCCTCCCTGCTGCCCAGGGTCGCCAGCACCTCGGTCTCGGGGTCGGCCGCCACGCCGAAGCGCCGGGCCAGGAAGCCGCTCGCCGCCTCCCGCAGGAGGCGCGCGCCGCGACAGGGCGCGTGGCGGTGCGGGGAGAGGTCCCGCACGGCCTCCCGCATCGCCTCGACGATGTGCGGAGGAGTCGGCAGATCGCAGTCGCCGACACCGAGCGGGACCGGCGGGCGCCCGGTCCGCTCGGCCATCTCCCTCTCCCGGTCGACGAACGAGAACAGATAGTCGTCCGTGGACGCCGGACGACGGGCGGGCTCGGGCGGCACGTCCACACTCCTCAAGATCGGGAACGCCGGGGACGAACGTATCGACTTCCCCGTGGCGGGGCGCCGACTCCGCACTCCCGCTGACGAGTTCTCGCCAATGCGCTCCGATTCCCGCCCGCGCCCCGCTAGGGTGCACTGCATCGCGGACTCCGGGCCCCCGGCTGACCTGCGCCTCCGGGCCGTTCTTCTCCACGGCTCCCGGCCGCCGCCCCGCCGCCCCGGCCGTTCCGCTCCCCGGCTCCCCTGCCGCCCCGGCCGTCCCGTAGGGCCGGACTCCGCCACCCGGTAAGGTCTCAGCGCGCCGGCGGCGGGATCACCGCCACCGGGCAGTGCGCGTGATGCACCACGGCATGCGCGACCGAGCCCATGAGCAGCGACTCCACCCGGTGCCCACGATGGCGCCCCACCACGACGAGACCCGCGCTCCGGGACCCCTCCACCAACTGCCCCGCCGCGTCCGACGGCACGACCGAGGGCACGACCTCCACCTCCGGAAAGCGCTCGGTGAACGGCCGCAGCCGCTCCCGCTGCCGCTCGGCCGTCTCCCGCACGAGATCCGGAGCGTCTTCCAACGGAAGCGGAGGCGGCACCTGCAAGGCCGGAGCGGGCGGCCCGATCAGCATCACCGGCGACGGCGGCACACGGTAGGCGGTCACCGCTTCGAGACCCACACCGCGCTGCCGCGCGGCCTCGAAGGCGAAGTCGAGCACCTCGTCCGAGGTCTCGTCCGGGTGGACGCCGGCCAGGATCCGTCCCGCCTCCGCGCCGCTCTCCAGCGACAGGGCCCGCGCCTCGTGCGGCACGACGACGACCGGGCACGCCGCGGCCGACGCCAGCTTCCGGCTGGTCGAGCCCAGCAGCAGCGTCGCGAAACCACCGCGGCCGCGCGAGCCGACCACCAGCAGCCCGGCATGGCGCGCCTCGGCCAGCAGCGCGTCGGTCACCGAGCCGTCCAGGGACACGTACCGCACGGGCACACCCCCGCCGCCCTGCCCGCCCCACTCGCCGCTCCCGGCGTCCGCCGGCACGCCGCCCCGCTCCTCGATCCACGCACGCACGCCGTCGGTGACCGAGTCGCGGATCTCCGGCTCCTCCCCCAAGGAGGAGATGCGGGCGGCGCCGAGCTGGAGGGCCTCGGAGCGCACATGGGCGACCACGAGGGGCGCGCCCGCCCCCCGGGCGGCGCTCAGAGCCCATTCGAGGGCCCGCCGGCTGTTCTCGGAACCGTCGAAGCCGACGATGAAAGACGTCTCGCTCATACCGGGATCATTTCCCGCACGTCGGGAGGCGTCCCGGACCGCCACGCCGACGCGTCGAAGGAGCCCCGCCCGTCGACGCCCGGGAGAACCGGGCCCGTCGAGTCCCGGGGCCGCCCGGCACGCCGACGCCTCGGAGGTGCCCCGCCTCAGGAACCGTCCGCCCGTTCCGCGTTGAGCGCGTCCACGGCGGACCGCGCCTCGCCGATCGTCACGTAGTCGACGGCCACGAAGGTGACGGGCCTGCCGCGCGCGCGTTCGCAGGCGTGCGCACGGTCGAGGACGCTGTCGCGCGCGTTCACCTTCGCCGCGTCCAGGCGACTGCCGCCGTCGATCGTGACGAAGTGGTTGAGCAGGAACAGCCGCTTGTCCGTGCCGCCCCGGTGCGGCACGCAGGACATCTCCCCGGGGTCGCGGAAGGCGTACGGCGTCTCCATGGCGTAGTCGTAGAAATTGCGGTACCAGGGCGCCGGTCCGTCGGCCCGCTCGGCGAACACCACGAGCCGGCGCCCGGAGTCGACCATCTCGCCGAGCGTGGGCCAGCGGCGGTCCGGATCCCGGTGGGGCGTGTGGAGCAGGTCCTCCAGGCCCGCTTCGCGGAAGGCCGCCTCGGTGTCGGCGGCGCTGACGGAGTCCTGGACGATGAGGGTGACGACCTCGGTGGGGTGGTCGCGCAGCCAGTCGCCGATCCGCCGCAGGGCCGGAACCAGCTCCACCGCCCCGGCGCGGCACACGGAGTGACACAGCCACAGGCCCGGCCTCGGCGGATTGAACCGTGTGACGGCGTCCACGATCCGCAGCCTGGTCTCCGGCGGGAAGTCCGACTCCGCCAGCCGGGCCGTCACCTCCTCGGGCCGCTCCCACCGGTAGGTGTCCAGCTGGAGCGCGCGTACCCCGGCGTTCAGCTGACCGGTGATGTCGGGGTCCTGGAGCGGTCCGATGAACCGGTCCGCGGTCGTCGACATGCCGTTGTGCGAGGTGAGCTGGGCGACCTCGTCGTACCGCAGGTCGCACAACCGCGCGTCCCCCTGACAGACCCGGGACCCGCCGCCGGCGAAGGCGAGGGGGACGAGGGCCACGCCGCTGAGCGCCACGGCCGTCACGCCGGCCGCCGACCAGACGGACGCGCGGCGCGCCACCTCCAGGACGGGGCGCCGCTGGACGGCAAGCCCCAGGGCGAGGGCCGTCGCCCCGGCCGCCAGAGCGACGAACGCGGCCGTCAGCGCTCCGGAGAGGACACGGTCGAGCGCGGTGCGCTGGATGTCGTCCACGAGACGGGTCAGCGAATCCGGCCAGGACGCCGGGGGAGAGACCACCCGGCCGCCCGCGGTCAGACTCAGCACGGCCACGGCCAGGGCCGTCAGGATGCCTCCCGCCGCCAGGGCCCACCCCAGGTGGCGCAGCCGCCGGGGGAGTGACTCGGGGCCCGTGAACCACAGGGCGGCGAGCGCCGCCGCCCCCAGGAGCGCGGCCAGCGGCTCCACGACACCGAGGGTGAGATGGGTGGCTCCACGGATCCGGTGGACGGTGTCGAGGGAGCCGTCGCCGCGTTCGAGGTCGGCCGTGATGTTCCAGCTGCCGTCGTCGGCGGCCGTACGCACACGCTCGACGGCCTCGCGGGTCCGGTCGGAGAAGACGGCGGGCCCCACGGACGCCAGCGCCGTCGCCACGTCGCCGTCCCGCAGCGCGAGGTCCACCTCGGGACGCAGGTCCTCGCGCCGGTCCTCGGGTACGAGCCGGAGGAGGGCGTCGGAGGCGGTGGCCGCCTGATCGGCGGTCAGGGACAGCTTCGGCAGCCCGGCCGGTGGCCGTCCGGCCGCCACCTCGACGAGCGAGGCGTCGAGTTCGCGGAGGAAGGCCGGGAAGTCGGGGGCGGGCCGCTCCTGGAGGGAGGCGACCAGGTCGCCGAAGTACGCCTGCGTGAGGTGACCGAGGTTGTCCACGACGGGCTTGAGGTCGGCGGAGAGTGTCAGAGCGTCCCGGTCGCCCCGCAGGTACGCGATCAGATGCGCGATCTGCTCGTCGGTCAGGGCGCGAAGGGTCTCCGGCGGCAGGACCGTCTTCAGATTGGACGTCAGCACGGCCTCGTTCACCGGAAGCCGCCCCAGCAGCTCACGGGTGACGGGGGTCAGCTCGGGATCGACGAGCACCTCGTCGTACAGCCGCTCGTAGGTCCGCTCCCGGGCGAGGACGTCGCGGTGGAAACCCGCGTTCAGTACGGTGCTGCGGGCCGTGGCCGTGGCGGCGACGATCAGTACGCACAGCACCGCGCACACGTAGGCCACGCCGCGAAGGACCGGCATCCACGGAGGCGCACGCATCCCCTCATCCTGAGCCATCCGGGCCCCCGGCGCGACCCGGGGAGGGGCCCGGACGCGTCGGAACCGCTCGCCGAACGGCCCGTCGGAGTTCGGCGGGGGTAGAAGCCTCGCGGTGACGGCCCGCCGGAGCTTCGGCGGCAGACGGGGGGCGCGAACCTCCCGGAGGCAGCGCGCCGGAACGCTGTCGGCCGGCGCGTCGGCCCTTTGGTGACGGTCCGTCGGAGCCGTGGCGTCGGAGGCGCGTCGGAACCGCTCTCAGTAGCGCAGTACGCTCGCGACGCGACCCGCCGCGGCGAGCGTGCCGTCGGGAACGAAGCGCACCCGGGCGCCGGAGCTCAGGGCCCGCTCGACGATCTCGTCCACGATGTCCTCCCGCGAGTCCGCCTCGCCCGCCGCGACGGGCTCGAGGTGGTCGCCGTGGTCGCGTACCGTCACCCGGAACGTGTCCTCCACCGCCAGCAGCCCCACCCGGCCCTCGGACACACCGCGCCAGACCTCGTCCAGGCCGCCCGCGAAGGTCTTCTGGCTGCGCGCCCGGTCCAGCTGACCGAGCAGCGACGCCACCTCGTGCCGCGACTGTTCCCCGACCGCCGGCGCGACCGCGTCACGTACGGCCGAGGCCGGTCCGGCCGCGAGGCCGCCGTGCGTGACCGTGGTCAGCGCGTGCTTGGCGACGGTCCCGACCTCGGCCAGGAGCGAGAGCGCGGGGGCGTCACCGACGATGTAGAGCGGCCGGGGGTCGGCGTCCAGGGCCATCACCGCCGCCGCGTCCGCGTCGCGCAGGAACTGCCGTGTCCGCTCGTCCCCGTAGGTGCCGGGCACGTCGCCGACGCGCTCCTCCCGCTCCACGTCCTGCTTCTCCAGGCTCCGCGTGACGGGGAAGGTGTCGTCGGACCGCTCGGTCAGCCGCTCGCCGGACCCGCTCCACAAGGACACCCGGTCGGCCGCCACCACCAGGACCCAGTGGGGCCGGTCGAGTGTGCGCGCGGCGACGAGGTTGCGGGTCAGGAACGTGTCCGAGAGGACGACCCGCTCCGGTACCGCACGGGACACCGTCCATACGTGGTGCTCGCCGGGCGCGGCGAAGAGGACCAGGCCGTCCTCGGCGTGCGTCAGGTCGACTTCGGACACGGCGGCCCGCAGCTGCCCGACCACGTCCAGGCGGCGCTCGCGGGTGACGGCCGGATCCGCCGTGAGACGCTGCTCGGCCTCGGCGACGAGGTTGCGCAGACGGACCGGGTCCTGCGCGTTGTCCGGTTCGCGACGGTGCGTGGGCATGACGATCGACAGCGCCGGGTACGGCCGCGGCTCGCGCAGCCGGGCCAGAACGGCGGTGCTGAGGTGGGGGTGCATCGGGTCCCTTCCGACGGGAGGTGGCCGGCCGCCCCGGGGTGCCCGACGGGGTGGCGGCACGTCAACGAAAAGAACCCTATGTCCGATTCCGGCGGGTGGCAGAACTTCTCCGCCGAGGCGACGAAGCCTCGTCGCACGGGACCGTGGGAAGCCGTACTGGGCGGCGGCGGGAGCAGAGAGGCAGACGAATGACATGAGTGGGAGCGCGGCGTACGACGTCCTCGTGGTCGGTGGCGGCGGCGTGGACACCATCGTCAGGGTCGACTCCCTTCCGGCACCGCTCGCCGACTCGGTCCACGTCGGACCGATCGAGGAGTGGGCCGGGCACACCGGCGGGAACGTGGCCCTCGGGGCCCGGGCGCTCGGGCTGCGGGTGGCGATGCTCGACTGCGCGGGCGACGACTGGATCGGCACCCTGGTGCGGGAACGACTGGCCAAGGGTGATGTGGAGTTCGCCCCGCGCTCCGACCTCGTCTTCCTCAGCGGCTCACGCCTTGCCGGCCACCGACCCGGACGATGTCCTCTCTCGCCTGCCAACCGCCGAACCGGCGTCACTGGCTGATCTTGCGGCGCGGACCGCAGCCGCTCGGTGCGCCTTCACCAGCGCCCACTACAGCTACCTCAGCGTCACGCTCCCCGGGCTCCTCGCCACCGCCGAGGCGACGCGAGATGCTGCGAGCGGCCAGGACCGCCGACAGGCGTCCGCGGTACTCGCCCGCGCCTGTGCACTCGCTGCGGAACTCGCCGCCAAGCAGCACTCCGACGCCGCCTGGGTTGCGGCCGACCGCGCCCTGACCGCCGCGCGTGCCGGCGGATTCCCCCGTCCCCGCCGGCGAGGCGTCCCGTGTCTTGGCCATCCCGAGGCGCCTCCGGCCGCTGAGCATCCGCCGTGCACCTCCTCACCCACGAAGCCGCAGGCCTCGATGTCTCTGAGACGCGAACCGCAGCTGTACGGACCACGCTCGGGCGACAACATGGCGAGGGCCCCCGTTTATGACGGCCGCTGCGGTGATGCTCGGCGGGGGATCGACGCCTGGCTACCTCCACCAGATGTGTGCCCTTCGTGGGCTAGAACAGAGCGTCTTGGTCAGGCTCCTCCCGCGGCAGCGGCGGTACGTCTTCGCCGCGCCACTTGGCCTCCAGGTGCTTCTTCCAGCCATGCGGAGGAGGGAAGGGGATGCCCCATTCCGCAAGCTGCTTCTTCGTCCAGCCGCCGTTCTCGGTCATCGCGGCGGCTACTTCGTCTGGGGAGGGCACGTAGGTCGGCACGGACCCATGATGCCTGGCCGTCACTGGAGAGGTGAACCGCGTCAAGGAGCCACGCCCTAGGGTTGTTCCTGAGCGTCGAGAGGGATAGGCCCGTGAAGGATGTGGGCCCGGTGGTGGAGGCAGGTCCGGAGAGGTCCGCGTATCTGGGAGCCGTTTTCACTGTGGGGGAGCGGTTGGGTGTGCGTTCCGATGATCCGCTCGTGCCCGTAGTCGTGGCGGAGACATCTTTGGTGGCCTCGATCCGCGTCTCCAGTGGTCGGCTTGTGGTGGACTCGCCTTGGCCGGAGGACCGGGCTGCACGCGAGCGGGCGCACCGCAGCAGGCGACGTAGCGACCGTGGCTGTCGCCCCGCATCTGTCGTGGTTGGCGTAACCGCCTGTTTGTGGCCGACGGCCTCCCACACGTCGCAGGTGCGGGAGGCGATCGCAGGGTCCTCGTGGCGCAGCAGGGGGCTGCGCGCCCGTAGGGTGGCCTGATGTTCGATCGTCTGGAGATCAAGGCGTTGCCGCCGGGACGCCGGTTCCCTGCCCAGCTGCGGTTCTGGGTCAACGGCGAGGACGTGGTCGAAGAGACGGTCGGTGCAGGTGGTCGCGGACCGTACGCGGCCGAGGCGCTGCTGGCCGGCCACCCCAGCCCTCTACGGGCGACCGGCGAGGCGCGCCGCCTGGAGCTGGGCGAGCCGGACTGTACGGGTGGCTGCTGCGGCTTCCTGACTGTGGTCGTGCAGCGGTTCGGGGAGATCGTGCAGTGGTCGGACTGGGAAGTTCCATGGGCGGCGCACACCGAGATGCCCTACCCCCCGCCGGAGCTCCACTTCGACGCGAGTCAGTACGACGCCGAAGTGGCTCGGGCTGAAGCGGATCGCTGGTGGCAGGTGTACTCGTAGCGGCTCATCTCGTCGGAGACGGCGGCTGCCGGCCCCTGGCGGTGCTGATCCCGCCAGGTCAGTGGGGTGACGCACCTCGGTTGATCCCGGTCCTTGAGGGCGTTCGCGTACCACGGCCGGGTGGCGGTCACCCGCGCACCCGGCCTGTCACCTCAGCGGCGATAGGGCGGCTCATCCTGTCGTAACCGTTACCTGCGCAGGCGCCAGATCAAGCACACCGTCCCCGAACCGAGAAACCAGTGGGCCAACAGGCAGCACCGTGGCAGCCGGGACGGTCGGCCCACCGGCTTCGACACGACGCTCTGCAAACGCAGGAACGAAGTCGAGCGAACGATCCACGCCCTCAAGGGCTTCCGCTCCGTAGCCACCCGATTCGACAGGCGGGCGTATCTCCACGGCACCGTGACCGTCGCAGCCTTTGCCTCTGGCTGCGCTCATGACCCGCCGCACCGCCCTTAGGCGCGTGCGGTCAGCTCAGCCGGGCATCGGCGTACACGGTCATGGCATCGCGCTGGTAGACGGCGAGTCCTTCGGCGATCTTGTCGAAGTTTGCCCGCATCTGCGGGTCGTCCACATAGGTCTGGCCCACTCCCTTGTACGCGGCCGCGCTCGGGGTCCAGAAACGGCAGATCTGCTGGTAGTTGGCCTCCACCTCGGCCTGCACCGAGGGGTCGGAGACCGGCGTGCCGGCCACCATGAACTCCGCCATACGGATCATCTGCGCCGTCACCTCACGCTGCCAGCGCTCCTTGTCCTCGGAGGTCATCGCCTCGGCTGCCTGCCGGGACTGCTCCCACGCCTGCGGCCACCGCTCCCGTACCTCGGCCTCGGCCTCGGAGGGGGCCTGGAACCCCTCGAACAGGTTCTCCGGCTTGTTGATCTTCGTCATCTTCCCGTTGTCCCGACTTTCTTCCAGTTCGGCGATGGTGCGGCCGACCGTACGGGCCAGCGTCTCCAGCCGGTCCCGTTCCGCGAGCAGCCGTCGGTGGTGCTCGCGGAGCACGGCCACCTGGTCGAGCCGGCTGTCCAGGATCGCCTGGATCTCGCGCAGCCCCAGGTCCAGCTCCCGCATCAGCAGGATCTGCTGCAACCGCAGCAGATCGGCCTCCTCGTAGTAGCGGTGCCCGTTGCTTCCGATCCATGCGGGCGGCAGCAGGCCGATCTCGTCGTAGTGCCGCAGCGTCCGCGATGTCACCTTGGACATCCGCGCCACCTCCGCGATCGACCAGGCCATGCCGGTGCCCTCCCTCGCCGGGCCGGTCTCTCCGGCCACACATATGACCGTAGAAGTTGCCGCAACGGAAAGCGCAAGCCCGAAACCCTGCTGGACAGACACCAGGGCCTGACCCGCCGGACAGGCCCTAGCCGAAGCTTCCGCAGGCGGACCCGCCCCGGGCTGGACCACGCGGCCAGGAAGGGTGGCCCGGGGGAGCGGTCCGATCTCGTCTGGCGCATCGGTGCCCGTGTACCAGCCCAGCGTCGTAGGCGTTGACCACCTGGCTCGGATGCCACCACCACGCGGTAGATGGCATCCGGCTGGCCGGGCGCCGGAACCAGCTACAGACTCCGGGGCAGCAGACCGGCGTCGATGACCTCAGCGATAAGGGTGGCACCGCGGCTGTTCTGGTGGATGTGGTCGGTCGTGAGCACGAGACCTCGCCGCCGCGAGATCGTGTCGAGGCTGCGGCGCAGCACTGCGTGCTGCATGAGGACGCCGACGACCGCTGCGGGCGTCACCTCACGGTATGAAACCGGCGGCGGGTCCGCTTGGCGCAGTTCCTCGATCTGGCGTTCGTGGAGCGGAAGGTAGGCCACCTCGTCGGTGGCGGCGACCTCGGCGATCATCCGGCTGTACGCCTGCGATGCCTGTGCCGCTGCTCCGTCGAGTTGTTGGCCGAGTACCGGTAGCGACAGCAGACCGATCGTCGCGTCGGTCTCCGCTCGCAGCCGTGCGACGACGGCTCCCAGGCACTCTTGGAACCAGCCGGCCGAGGGGCGATCGGGGAGCTGTTTGCGCTTCATGGCCTGCTCGACGGGGTAGCCGGCAAGGCTCGCTCGGGCGTCATTGGTCCCGATCAACACGGTGATCACATCGGGTGGGTTCGTGACGACAGTATCCAGGCGCTGCAAGAGGTTGTAGGCGAAGTCGCCGTTGGCGCCGAACCGGGCGAGCTGCACGTCACCGGGAGGGCGGCGTCGTCCGAGAAGATCCAGGTAGTCGACGCTGAACTGCGCGCGGGTGAGGCTGTCGCCGAGGCACGCGATGCGTGTCGTCACGGCGCTTCCTCCGGGCCGGGCGTGCCGACGCGTTCAGTCGGGCGGGTGTCGGTCCGAGGACGGTGGTCGGTGCCCAGGCTCGCGGTGATCGCCAGGATGGACGTCGGCCCTTCCATGTCGACCACGTGCCATACCCCGGCCGGGTTGATCGTGGCCTCGCCGGGCCCGAGATGGACGCGGTAGGGGACACCGTCCACGTCGCGGGTGACCGTCACGGACCCGGTGAGGCAGACGACCAGTTCGTCGCCTGCGGGGTGGCTCTCCCAATGGTCGCCGGGCCCGTCGCCGTCGAAGATCATCACCATCCGGCCCTCGGCGCCGTCTGCCGCGACCGCGGCGCTGTAGGCCTGGAGCACCTTCGGGTCCCAGGTGAAGCCCTCGACCGGTTTCGCTCTCGATCCCAGTCCGAGGTGCACCGGGGTGGTCCGCAGGTCCATGGCGTTGCGTTCGTGGTTGACGAGTCTCATGCCGACGATCGTCCACGGCAGCGATCGGACGGTCTTGAAGAAATGGGAAGAGAAGCCGGCGCGCAGGGGCAGACGGTTGGCGGCTACCCGGCTCCGAGGAGGACTTCACCGCGACGCCACACCGTCGGCGACCGGCCGGTGAACTCGCGCCAGTCCCGCACGAGATGGGCCTGGTCGGCGTAGCCAGAGACGGTTGCCACATCGCCCCACGGGAGCGGGTCCCGCGCCGCCGCCAGCTCGTGCGCGTGCTCGAAGCGCAAGACTCGGGCGAAGGTCTTCGGCGACAGGCCCACCTCACCGCGAAACCGCTCGGTGAGGTACCGACGGCTCCAGCCGATGTCCGCGGCGACCGCACCCACCTGGACGCAACCCCGCGCGGCGACGAGACAGCGCCATGCCTCGGCTACCTCGGGGCGCACACAGCGCACCTGGTCGCCGCAGGCGCCACGGCCGACAGCTCGGAGGAGCAATTCGTCCAGCGCGGTGAACCGCGCCGCCCATGTCGTCTCCGATCGGAGCCGGTCGACCAGCTCGACGGCGAGCGCTCCGAGAAGCTCGTCAAGTGGGATCAGTCGATGGGCGAGCTCGGCGGCGGGCATGCCGTAGATGGCCCGGGCCCCGAGCGGTGTCAGCGATACCTGAACACCTTGCTGGCGTCCGTCGTGGTGAATCGCGACGGACCGGCACATCAGACCGCCGGCCACGCTACCGAATCGAGTGACCGGTGACCCGTCGTCAACACCCGCCACCTTCAAAGGATCTGACAGGCTGATCACCGCAGTGAGCGCGCGGCTCGGTGGACCGCAGTGCACCCCGGTCGGGAGCCCGCGGAGGTCGAAGCCGACATACGAGTCGACGTACTGCCGCAAGACGGGCGCCGGACGCGCACCGATCCCGGTGGCCGTGTGGTCCTCCATTTTCGTCAGTGTACGAGCCGCCCAGCCTATGGAGACCACCATCGAAAGACTGATCACCGCCGTTCGCGGCTGGTGACGCTGTTCTTGCTGGCACCTCGTCCCGTCGGCTACTCCGCAGCGGGCACTACGTCCCTCTCCGGTTCCCCGCGAGTCCATCCGAGAATCCGCGAACCCGTCGGCTTGCCGGCCTCAAGAGGAAGCGTTCAGCTGCCCTGCCGGTAGGCGGCGGCGGGCCCGGCGAGGCGGCGGCCGTACTTGGCGTTGATCCGGTCGACGACTGCCTCCAGACGCAGTTGGTTCTCGCGTGCCTCATCGAGGGAGAGCTGGGTGCCGGGGCCGTCGTCGGCCGGTCGAAGGTCTTCGGCGATCAGGGTGAGGCGGCGAATCCGGACGCGTTGGAAGGCCATGGCGTCCAGGAGCCGGAGGGTGCCGGTGCGGAGGTCTTCGGTGTGGGCGGAGGGTGCGGGCAGGCGCCGGGTGCGCTGGGTGGTGCCGCCGTCGGCGAGGCGGACGGTGAGGGTGAGCCCGGAGGCGCCCCGAGTGCCTCAGCCCCGTCCCGGCACAGGCCCGACGCTGCGCCTCCTGCACCGTGCCCCTGCCCGCAGTACCCGCCCAGGCCGGGGCGACAACCCAGCGGGCCGGGTGACCGACCTCCACAGGCGCGCCCCTGCGTAGAGGCTGTGCACGTCCAGCCGGCCAATCTCGCGCTCCCCCAACCCCACTCGAGTTGATTCCGTCATGTACTGACCGCCCTCCGCCCGGCTCCTACACACGCCGAGCCAGAGCTGGCCGGCACAGCGGAGGCCCGTCCCACTGATCCGACACCGCACCCTCCGTGTCTGTTTGCCCCTCGGCCAGAAGCACGCAGCTCACTCGCTCCACCGTCGCCGCGGCGCGTGGGTCTGTGTGTGGGGCACGGTCCGGCTGGGGGTCAGCTCCCATCTGTCAGACTCCGGTCGTGGACACCGAGGAGCCGCGCTCCGGCGCGGTCGGTCCCGCGGCGCCCCTGCTTCCCATCCGCCGAGGCCTTTTCCAGCCGTAGCCGCGCGGTACGTCCGCGCAGTGTCAGTGTCATCAGCTGGTTGCCGAACCAGGGCCCGCCGGTGCGCTCCCAGCGGACCTCCGGTCTCGCGACCCGTCCGTGGCGGGCGAGGAGATGCCCGATGATCTTCGCGAACCGGCTCCAGCCGAAACGGAACCCGACCCGCATGGCTGCGGGCACCGAGTTGTGCAGCGGTGAGCAGGTGAACTGGAAGACGCGGGAGCGCGGCTGCTGTCCGGTGGCCCAGACGGGCTCGGCCACGTACGCGTGGTGTACGTCTCCGGAGAGCACGCACACCGTCGCCGGAGCGGCCTCGGATCTGCCTACCTCGGCGACCGTCTCCGTGAGCTGTTCGAACGACGAGGTGAACGCCGCCCAGTGCTCCAGGTCCGCGCGTCGGCGCAGCCATTCACCGAAGCGTGCCCAGCGAGGTCCGCGTTCGCCCCGGCAGAGCGCCGCGTGCCAGCCTTCCGCGAAGTGGACCATCGGGGGCAGCAGCCAGGGGAGCGAGGTCCCGACCAGCAGGTGGTCGACGCCGCCGGGGTCGTCGAAGGCCTGCGTGCGAAGCCAGGCCGCCTCCTCGGCGTCCAGCATCGCCCGCTGCTGCTCCTCCAGCACCCGCGCGGCCCGGGTGTCGACCATGAGCAGCCGGGTGCGGCCGAAGTCCTTGCGGTAGCTCCAGCGAAGTTGGTGAAAGTAGTGCAGGAGCGGGGCGAGAACGGTCCCGGTGGTGGCCTTACGCTATCGCCGACCGGATTCGCAGCCTCCTCGCCGACTCGGCGAGAGCATCGAACCCGGCCCCGACGATCACTGCTGGCCGGTTCGTTGCGGCAGTCCGAACGAGAACCCGACGGATACTTGCCGGATGGATGGATCAAGGGCTTCTTGGGTCAACACTACGCACGACTGGGCCGGCACCGTGGACGCGGACCATATCGATCGAATCCGTCAGGGATTCGCAGAGTTCGTGCAGGGCGGACCCGAACACCTTGTTCTCGAGGTCGTTGCTTACGCCGCTGACGAGGCAGCGAGCCGGGGCGGCGGACGGTGTGTGATCACGCTGCATGCCGACGGCTCGGTGTCAGTGAAGGATGACGGCCGGGGCACCGACACTCGGGTCGACGAGCACGGCGAAGTGGTGAAGAAGCCGGTCATGGCCACGAAGGATCTTCGATTCTTCGACGAGCCCGAGTCGGAGCTGCTTCCGGACGGACGTCAGCGTCGCGGCATGTCCGTCGTCGCAGCGCTCAGCGAGTGGCTGATTCATACCAACCGCCGTCTGAACGGAGCCTGGAGCCAGCGCTATGAACACGGCGTCCCGGTGACCGATCTGCAGCCCGTCGAAGCCGACGGGACCACGGGGACCTGCGTCCGCTTCCTGCCGGACGAAGCCCTGCGTTCGCGGTGGTCGCTGACCGCGAGCGATCTGGTGCGGTGGTCCGGACACTGGCCAGATCTGACTGCTCACCTCGACGATCAGCGCGACGCCCGGGGCCGGTCACGTCCGTGACCACGGGGCGGTGCACGACCGAGCCGCACCGGGGGAGCAGCCCGGTCGGCTCCCGACCAGCGCCGCCCCAAGGTTGCCGACAAGGTCGGCGCGTGCTCCCACAGGGTGACGTGGCCGTGCCCTCCCGGAGCCACCCACCATTCCCTGCCGGCTGATGCTTCTCCTGTCGTCCAACGCGAGCCTCCTGTCGGCAGGCGCGCTTCGGAATGATCGGTAGTCAGCCGGCGAGCTGCGCCCTTGCCGACCCTAAGCATCAGCATCCGACTCGTGGACGGATGATCGAATGGTCGGGCTGCGAGCGGGTAGAACGAATTCCGGTGGTCTTCCTCCAGCAGGAGGCCCCCTACAAAAACCCGGCCGGTACCCCCGGCAAGACTTGAAGGAACGCAGCATGGCCAGCGGCACCGTGAAGTGGTTCAACGCCGAGAAGGGCTTCGGTTTCATCGCCCAGGACGGCGGAGGGCCGGACGTCTTCGCCCACTACTCCAACATCTCCGGCAACGGGTACCGGGAGCTGGTCGAGGGCGAGACAGTCACCTTCGATGTCACCCCGGGCCAGAAGGGCCCTCAGGCCGAGAACATCGTCCGCGGCTGACGTCCGCGGGCCTCTGACCTCTTGAGCGCTGTGTAGAGTGGCATCACCGACGCGGGGTGGAGCAGCTCGGTAGCTCGCTGGGCTCATAACCCAGAGGTCGCAGGTTCAAATCCTGTCCCCGCTACGACAAGAGAGGGGCCCGGCATCAGCCGGGCCCCTCTCACGTTCGGTTCCTCCTGACGGCTCATATCGGCGTCAGGAACCGACCGAGGGGCGCCGGCACTGGCCAAGCCTGCGGTTCTCGGTCTCTCGGGCTACGAGACCTCCGTTGAGTCAGCCGTCCAGGACAACGACGGCCTGGACGGCCCACAAAAGCCAACCCCATGTGCCGTCTGCCGAAATGGCGATGACCGATACGAACAGCCGCACCATCGGCGCAGCTCGCCCAACGGACGCGGGGAAGCAGGATGTGAGGCGATGACCATCGTGGCAGGACCTCGAATGACGGACCGGGCGGTGGGGTAAGGCTGCGTGGGTGACGCACCAGTGGACCATCGTGGCGGGGTCGGTCAACACATTCACCCTCGCCCCGCCGGCTATCGCTCCTTGTCTGCCACGCCCGCCGCAGGGGACGCTGGCGACAGAGCTGATGCCATGAGAGCTACGGGTGGGCGACATCGTTCCGTACGACGATGGCTGCGGTCGGCCGATCGTCGACATACACGCCGTCGGGCAGGGACATCGCGCCAGATGCCTTGTCTTTGCCGACCTGCCGCCTTGCGGCGCCAAGGTGTCAGCGCCGCCGCCGTAATCGCCTGGTCCTGCCCGGCCTTGCGCATGGTCTCGACCAAGAGAACAGCACCGGCCAGTCTCGTGCCCGCGTGGGTGAACCCCACGATCATCGTTCTCGCTGTCCTCGCACTCAGCGCTCTGGCCCTCGCTCTGTTCCGAATCGCTTATGCGATTTTCTACAGGAGGAAGCTGGTCTCCGCGTGAACGGATCAGCGCCCGGCGGCCGCGCGCTTCTCAACCTGAGAAGTGCCTCCGACGGCAGGAGGAGCAAGGGCCTTGACACGCGGGATCACGGTGGAGATGAGAGCCCGTTTCGGCTACAACGCCCGGGTCGGCACGACCGACGACGGACGCTTCCGGCGACTCAAGGTGCACTTCCCGCCTGCGTACGCGCAACACATTGCGTCAGAGGACATTCGCGGTCGGGGGTATCACCCGGGAGTGAAGACGAGCGGCTCAGCCGACGGCGCTCCCAGCCCGGAGTGGTTGGCTCTGGCGCTCGGGCGCGCGGTTTCGTACAGCGGAACGGTGATCTCGGGCTGTTCGCCGGTCTGGATGCGCTCGGCAGCGTCCTCCACTGCTTCCTCGAGCTCTTCCAGGCCAGAGCATCGCAACACCGTGCGTGACCGAATCGTGACGCTATAAGGTCATTGCTGGCTGGAGATCCCTGTTTCGTCCCAAGGCGCATCGCCCCGTCTCCTGCTTTCGGTTCTGCCCGTTTGCGAACCCATGAAGAAGCATTCACACGAACATGACGAGTACGTCTCGGGAGTACGTGCCGAGCTTCTGGGCGAATACCGTGCGGACAGCCACACCGGGGCCGATCAGGAAGGCCTGTCATGCCCGTTCTGCCGGGCGTTGGAGCGGTCCGAGAAGGAAGCCGGGCGCCGATCCCGTAAGGAGTCGAAGGGGTAGTGCGACGTTCGGGTGGCACGGTGGTGGCCGACCGGGTCCAGGTCGAGGTGATCCCCCGCGAGCTTCGATGGTGGCGAAGGCGGGGTCGGCCGCTGGGCTCGCCAGCTTGGTCGCGCGCACTACGCCGCCGATGGTGTCCCGGCCCGTGGACCCGCGAAGGCGTCCACCGCCCAGGCGAGCGGGCGCCGGTATGTGACGCGTGCCGAGCTCGTCTCCGGCCTGCCCGACGACAAAGCCCTTTTGCCGCCCTCGGCCTGAGCCCCGACCTCCTTCAGCACCTGGCCGCCGCCATGGCCTCGGCCCGCACCGAGGACGTGGAGAAGGCCGAGGCAGTTTTCGACGCGGTGCCAGTGTCCGAGCGGCACCAGGCCCGCCGGCGCCGACATCGGAGGACCCGCTCGCCTGCCTGTCGCGCCAAGGCGTCCGCTCCTGGCCCACGGCCAGGAGCGCAGCACGGACGGCGTGTCCAGGGCGCCGTGGATGTCGGTGACCGGGTGTGGCGCCGCAGCACGTCTCCCAGTGAGATCGGCAGCACGACCTGGGCGTCGGCCTGCCGAGCGACGCGCAGCAGCTGCTCGGTGTCGATCTGTTGCCGCTGCCGCTGCCGGGGCCGCCCGCTCAGCCGCCTATCGGGGTGGAAGCGGCTCGTGTTTCCCAAGGTCCTGCCCGGGGCCCTCCGGTGCGACCAGAACCGCGACATGAAAGGCGGCCAGACTAGGAGACCCGAGGCCGGCGACTGCCGGTGAATGGCTGCTCGTGAGCGGCGGGGAGTGAGCGGAGCTCTCCAACGCCGAAATCGGGGCGGGTGCACCTGGTCGAGGGCATGGTGAGGGCCTGCTTCAGCGCTCCCTCGGCCAACTCGGCGTACGCAACCGGGTGGAGGCTGCCATCGCTGCCTAGGAGGGGGGCCTCAGGGGGCGCGGGGGCAGGCCGATTTGCCAGTTCTCCTGACTGTTCGTCGGCGATGAACGGCAGGTCCGTCCGCACTGATTCGACTACGGTGGTGGAGCTATCACACGTGAACGAAGGACGCATATGGCTCGCGCCTACGACCCCGGACCGAAACAGTTCGTCTTCGCTGTCGGTGACGGCAACGACCAAAAGGTCTCCGTGGGCGACCCTCAGGAAGCCTACGTGGCATTCTCCGCGTTCTTCCGTGGTCGAGATTCTGACAGCTACACCATCAATGATGAGTTGTCGGGGCAGAGTTTGGTACTCATGCCCGGGCAAGGTGTGATCTCCCGGATCGAAGATGGGGACCCGCCTCGGTCGGAGTACCTCCGGGTCGACAGGGGCAATCGCTACCTTCCGAGCGCGATGCTGTTCTTCGAGAACGGATATGCCGGCCTCCGCCACTTCGGTCAGTGGTTCTCCGACCTCGCCGACCTCGATGCGTCACCGGAGACTCGCGGGGCCGCTCGCGCCGCCACGATCACGACGGAAGCAGCGGCGATCGAAGAAGTCGCACGGATCTGGGGGGATTCGGGCTGCGTGGACCCGAGCGACCAGTTCTACGTGTTCTTCGACTCGCACGGTGTCGACGACGACCGAGCCGAAAGAGCCGAACTGCTCAAGTTGATCGAGTTCCTCGGTGTCGAACGAGTCGACGCCCCGGCCGAGGCCGCCGGGGGCGAAGTCTGGGTGCGTACCGACACACGCCTCGACGTCGCATGCGCACGGTGGTTGTGAACAGAGGGTGCGGGATGGGGCTGCTCCATCGCCGTGATGCCAGCCGGTGCCGTTCCAGGAAAGACTGAGTGCATGAGCGACATCGTTTTCACGCGAGCGAGCGGCTGGATCCCGAACGTGATCCGCGAGGACGGCGAGCTGAAGCTGACGCTCGGTGCCGGGGCCGACGCCAACCACGAGCCTCGTACGTTCACGTTCTCGATCAGCGAAGCCCATCTTGCGGTGATCCGGGAGGACCTGGCCAGGCACCTGCTGCTGTGGAGTGCGGTCCTTCCGCTGTGCGATGCCGCCGGAACCCGAGGTCGGCTCGACGAGAACGCCGCCGTCGCGCTCCTGGACCCGATCCTCCTCGCCACGCCGGCGGACGTCGACGCGCTCTTCCAGCGCATCCGGTGGGACAGGGGTCGGCTCATCGCCCACGGGGCCGACATCGATCTGCTCGAGCGCGGCCGGGTATGCGCGGCGATGCGCGCGGCGACAGAGACGCCCGACGGGAAACGGGCTCAGGAGTACCACGCGGACCGCCGTCGCGCCGAGCGCGGGAGCGTACTCGGTCCGCTCGACGCCGCGATTCTGAGGTACACGGGCCAGTACCTGCACGGCGCGACGGTTCCGAGACGGATGCCCGATGCCGTCGCCCCCGCGCTGCTGCCCGAGGTCATGCGGGTGATCGCCACCGCGGAGCAGGCGTGTGCCGGGATGCGGATCGGCCGCGATCCGCGACGGGGAAATCGCGCCACGGACAAGCGCGACTGGGACCGGTTGGAGACGACCGTAGACGCGGCCGTGCGCCGCGCACACACCGGGCTCGTCGA
Source organism: Streptomyces sp. NPDC036822 (assembly GCF_055609145.1). NCBI lineage: Bacteria > Bacillati > Actinomycetota > Actinomycetes > Kitasatosporales > Streptomycetaceae > Streptomyces > Streptomyces sp. NPDC036822. Next base: position 134,911 of record NZ_JBVJPY010000009.1, on the reverse strand, counting down.
CGACGCGGTGCGTACCGTGAGCTTCCTGATGTGCTCCGAGGCCGCGAACCGCTCCAGGAGCGCACCCATGGAGGATGACGAGGAGGCTGCCGGCCACCGCGCCGACCTCGGCGGGAGCGCGAGGAAGACAGTCCTGTCGTTCACCGACGACAAGGGCGTCGAGAAGAAGTGGCTACGGGACAGTCCCCGCACCGCCGCCGCGGAGTTCTGGGAGTTCGTCGGCAATCGCTCTGCCGCGGACAACGAGGTGTTCACCATCGAGGACGAGGAGATGGGCGAAGGGATCCAGCTCCACTTCTACGCGGACTCCATCGCCCGGATCATGACGTTGCGCGAGGGTGAAGGCAGGTCGGATCCGGAGTACCGGGTCGAGTACAGCCTGGTCGACGGGATCGGCGGGTACCGGACACTGGTGAGCGCCTTCGTCCGCGGCGGCTACGCCGCACTCGAACAGCACGGCCCCTGGATGTCGGACGTCGCCGAGTTCGAGCGTGCGCGTCGGCGGCGCGACGCCCGGTAGGTCCAGTGGGAGCCCACGCACGCGCCCTCGGATGAACCTGCGAAGAGCGCGGGTAAGGGAGCCGGCCCAGGTGAGCGAGCACTCGCCGAGGAACGCTCCGCGGATCCTGTCGCCGGGGAAGATCGCGCTCATCGTCCTGGCCCGAGCACTACCCGCAGATAGATCGCACTCCTGGGGAGGCCACGAGGGGCAGCCTCGGCAGTGATACGAACCCAAGTTTCCGACTCCGGGCAAACCGGCGGCCGGGATCCTCGGCCGCCGGACGACGAGGCCGGCGCCTGCGGCCTACAGGCTGGGGAAGGACGGCCCACCGACACCGGTGTCCGTCTGGGGGTGGTGACGTGGACGCGGAGCTCGAACGGTGCGCCGATCCGCCCACGCATCCTCCGGATGCGGTCCCGGGAGGGGACGTCCCTCCGTTCAGTTGTCAGCCGCTGGCTTTAAGGTCCGCTCTATGACATCAGACCTGGTCCAGGATTCATGGATTCGCATCGACGCGTGGCTGCGCGAGCACGCGCCCCGCACGTTTGCCACGCTTCGGCCGCCCGCAGGAGACGAGGAGATCGCGGCAGCGCAACGGGAACTGGGGGTCGCCTTTCCTCCGGACCTGGTTGCTTCACTCCTGCGGCACAACGGGGCGCTGGAGGGACCTGAGGCTTTCCGGTTCAGCACGGGCGACCGGCTGCTCGGAGTGAGCGGAATCCTCGGGGACACCGGGTTCATGCGCGGCATCGACCAGGGCCTCGACGGGGAGACCGAGGGCTACTGGCTTCACGACTACGTGAAGTTCGGTTCCTATGACGTGACGTCGGACGGTCTTCTGATGGATTGCCGTACCGGGCGGGACTCCTTCGGTGCGATCGGGCGGTTCTTCGACGAGACCGGCACCAGTTTCGGAGAGGCCGACTCGCTGGGTGAGTATCTGGCCGAACTGGCCGATACGCTTGAGCGCGGCCAGGACGCTGGTGTCGTCACCTTCAACGGCCGGCTGTTCTGGGAGGCGCCTCTGCCTGCCAGGCCGCAGTGCAGTACCGACGAGCCCCTTCCCGGACCGGATGAGCAACTGCCGGAGCTGGACCTGTCCCACAGTCCTACCGACCTCCTCCACGTGAGCCACCTGGACGGCCATGAGGAACTCGGCGCACTGATCGCGACCCTGCCGCATGAGCGGGTGGTCGAGGCCGCGCAGAGGCAGGTGCGCAGGCTGGCGGTCGAAACCGGCCTGAACAACTACCCGGAGGTCAAGGCAGCCCTGGACGCGTGGGAGCGCGGTGCGGCCCTGCCGCAGCCTGACCAGACCGGCCCGCTCGCCTTGCGACTCCGCGCGGTGTTCGCGCAGGCCGACACCGGCCGAGACCGCACGCGCAGGTGGGCCGCGGAGAAGATAGCCCTCGGGATCTGGGGGTCCCCGTACAGATGCGTGTGCGAGAGCGCTGAGACCCGGAGTCACTTCACTCTCGACTGGCGTGCGGATCTGCATGCGGACTTGGGCAATCCGCCACTGCCACCGATACCTGACGAGCGGTTTTGGGGGGCGCTGCGCAACCCCGCCATCGACTCCAGTTGGTACGCGGCTCAGTACGCCCAAGATCAGGACTGACCCCAGGAGTTTCGGTTCCGCGTGGGCGCTTCATGTGGCGGTTATCGCCGGACGAAGCGCTCAATGAGTTCCTTCAGCACGGCCGCTCCAGCGTGAGGATGGCCTTGACGATTGACGTCATGCGGTTGGTGCTGCACCGGACCTGCGGAAGATCCGCCAGGGCTTCACGCTCGCGACACCGCGTTCAGCGGGCGCTCGTGATGCGGCCAGGGCCCGGCTGAGGGTCTCTTCGGTGGGTGTGAGTTCCTGCGGTGGCTTGCGTTTGATGCCGGTCGTCAGCGCCGGTCCTGCGCCTTGGTAGGCGAGACCGGCCAGGACGGGAACGCCCTGGCGCTCGCAGATCCGGATGGTCTGGTGGGTGCGCGCGGCGGTCAGGTCGTGTAGGCGGCCCGGCAGGGTGGGCGAGAGCCACAGCAGCCGGCCGCGGGGGCCGGTGACGACTGCACGTTCACGCCGTGGCGCCGGTGTTCGTGGGAGTAGGCGGCCCGGCCGTCGCCGACCCGGTCGCACTCGGCGAGGGTGCCGTCGAGCAGGACGAAGTGAGGATCGTGCTCGCGCAGCGCCTTGATCATGCCCGGTGCTCGTTCGGTGAGCAGGTCGACGACCGCGCGGGTGTAGGCGTGGGCGGTGGACTCGCTGGTGCCGAACCCGGCGGCGATCTTCGCCGGAGTGGTGTGCTCTCGTACGTACACCAGTGTCACCATCGCGCGCGGGGACGGACGGAGCTTGCAGCGCCGGTCACCCTCTCACCGGTGACAACCAGCATGGCGACCCACTCCACGAGCGCATGCCGTCTCGTGGTGGAGGGGGTCCAAGGAGGCCAGTTCTTCGTCCGACAGTCGCAGGGAGCCGACAGCGACGTTTTGGGCGAGGTGGTCGAGGTCGCCGGTGCCGGGGATGGCCAGGACGTGGGAGCCCTGGTGCAGGGTCCACGCCAGCCGGACCTGGGCTGCGCTCACACCGTGGGCGCGGGCGATGGCGTGCACCTCCTCACTGTGGTCGGTGGTCGCGCCGGCGGTGCGCCCGGTGCCGGCGATCGAGTAGAACGGCACGAACGCGATGCGCTGTTCACCGCAGAGGTTCAGGAGTTCCTTCCGTTCGGGGGAAACACCGATGCCGTACATGTTCTGGACGCAGACCACCGGCGCGATGCCCTGGGCCTCGGCGAGGTGGTGGGGGCGGACGTTGGACAGGCCGAGGTGCCGGATGAGTCCGGCCTTGCGCAGTTCGGCGAGTGCGCCGAAGCGTTCGGCGATGGAGTCGGTGCCGACGATGCGCAGGTTCACCACGTCGAGGTGGTCGCGGCCGAGCTGGCGCAGGTTCTCCTCGACCTGGCCGCGCAGCTGCTCGGGGGTGGCATGCGGCAGCCACTGGCCTGAGGGGTCACGGCCCGGTCCGACCTTGGTGGTGATGACGAGGTCGTCCGGGTAGGGGGCCAGCGCCTGGTTGATCAGCTCGTTGGCCGAGCGCAGCGATGAGAAGTAGAACGCGGCGGTGTCGATGTGGTTCACGCCGAGCTCGACCGCCCGGCGCAGCACGCTGATCGCCTGGTCGCGGTCGCGCGGGACGGCATCGGCGGCGAACGCCTCGCCGTGCTGCGGCAGGCGCATCGCGCCGAAACCGACCCTGTTGACCGTCAGGTCGCCGAGCTTCCAGGTGCCCGATGCCGCCGCGGTGATCATCTGTGAGGTCATGGCGGGATGATCTCCGCACGGTAGGCTGGCATGCCATTGATTCATACATGCCTGAATCCATTGGAGAGTGGTTGTCCTGGCGGAGTTGGCGTTCTCGACGAGCGATCTGGCGCAGGTGCGGTTCGCCGTCTCACCGATGTGGGAGGTCGCTCCCAGCTTTCGGCTGCTGAGGTCCGGCACTACGCATCCGGTTCACCGGCCCTGGGCCGACCAGGTGCGCCCGCGCATGTTGACCGCCGGGCTGGACCGGGGCTGGCTCTGCGAGCTGATCCCGCCCACCGGCGGCTACGTCCCCGACTTCCTCAACCCGGCCCCCGCCGGGCCGGCCCCCACTCCGGCGGCAGAGCGGGACGCGATCCGGGCATCGCCCACCGACCGGGTACGCCAGGACCTCGACCACCTGGCCCGCCACCAGGGCAACCTCGGCCCCCGGCTACGAGCCCTGCACAACGACCCACAAGGCCTCCTGCCCAAGGTCGCAGAAGAGCTCGAAACGTACTGGGAGCTGGCACTCGCCCCCTACTGGGCACGAATCCGGGCGGTCCTGGACGCGGACATCCTCTACCGGGCCCGCATGGCCGCCGAGCATGGCACCGGCCACCTCCTCAGCGACCTGCACACGTCGCTGAGCTGGGACGGCAACGTGCTGCGGATGACCCGCCGAAAGCAGCCGCTGACCCGCACGACGGCAGGAACAGGACTGCTGCTGATCCCGTCGGCGTTCACCGGACCGGGACTACGCACCCGAACGACACTCCCGGACCCACCCCAACTCGCCTATCCGGCACGCGGCATCGGCACACTGTGGAAGCCGCGCTCCGCAACCCGGACCGACACCCTCTCCGCCGTACTGGGCCGCTCGCGGACCCTGCTACTCACCGAGTTGGAGATCCCGGACTCCACCACACAGCTGGCCCACCGCACCGGACTCTCCCCCGCAGGGGTATCCCAATACCTCACCGCGCTGCGCCACGCAGGCCTGGTCAGTGCCCACCGAGCCGGCCGCTCCGTCCTCTACGCCCGCACCGCCGTAGCCGAAGCCCTCCTCCAAGCCGCCTCCGCCTGACCTCACGTCAACCCCCGAAGGATGTACGGAGCCCACCACTAAGGGCTTGACAGGGCCTGGCCAGGCGGCGAAGTGCCGTCTTGGCCGCGCAGAGCCGATCCGGTGACATCACCGGTGGGCCCGGTCCGGCGAGGGCCGATCAGCACCTGCACAAGAGTGGTCCGCCCGGTCGACGTGCGAAGGACTCCCGGGCGGACTCCGCTCCCCACACTGCCCCGCGGTCAACCGGCACGCGCGTCAACACGGCTGCATCTGGGCCGAACGAGGCAGCTGCCGCGGGATCACCGTGAAGCCCTTCTGGGCGGGGTCGCGGCGAGTGAATTCGACGTCGATGCCGAGACGGGCGCCGTGATCGATGACCTTGGTGCGGTAGCCGGTGTCGACTGACGCCTTCGTGACGCGGGGATGGCCTTCGGTGATGTTCGAGAGCAGGTGGATACCGCCGGCGTTGTCGGAGATGTCGGCGTACGGGTCTCCCCAGCCCGTTCGTCCGTACGCAACCGGGGAGAAGTCCGTACGCCGACATCAGGCGAGCTCACAGGGAGATATGGGCACCCCTGACACGTGCCGGCCCCTCTGGATGATGGGCTACGGGGTGGTCAGCCGCGCGAAGAGCCCGCTGATGGTCTCCGGGTCGGCCAGGACCGGAAGCGTGTCGAAGTACAACTCCCAGGCACCGTCGGGCCCGAAGCGCTCCACGATCCCGAACGGAACGGCGACGCCCTTCTCCCCGACGTCGGCCGACTGCTTCCTGGTGACCGTGCCGTACCACTCGACGTAGGTGGTGGTCCTGCCGAACCCGACCTGGCCGGCCTTGAGTTCGAGATCGGCCCTGTCGAAGAGGCGTCGGAGGTAGTCCCGCTTGCCGGCCTGCGTCGCCAGGGGCTCGGCCAGCCCCGGCCCGGCCAGCCGCGCGCCGCTCATCCGGCGCAGCAGTGCATCGGTGTTCCCCGTGTTCCAGGCGGCCAGGCGCTCCGGCAGCGCGGCCGCCGTCACGCTCGCGCGGCCCCGGCCGCCGGCGGGGGGCCCGCCGCTGTCCGCGATGCCGTCGAACAGGCCCCTGGGAGCGTCGGGCAGCGTGTCGCGTACCAGCACGTGACGGTCGTAGTAGCGACGGGCCTGGATGGTCTTGCCGTCATCGCCCAGGACATTGCGTGCGATCTGCGGGTAGGCGACCTTGTGGCCCTTGACGGTGGCCGTGTTCCACTGGCCGAACATCACCACCCCGCCGTCGGCTACGACGTCGGTGCCGGTGTAGTGCAGGTCGGGGACCATGTTCAGGGAGCCGCCGATGGCGGCGCCGATGACGCGGTGATCGCTCTTGGGAGGGCCGCCCGCTTCCCAGAGGGTCGCGGCCGGGTCGAAGATGTCGAGGTAGGCCGCGACCCGGGGATGCTGCAGCGCCTTGTCCCCGGGCAGCGGCGGTTCGCCTGTCGGCATCGCGCCGAAGGCGAGTTGCCGCTGCAGGAAGGCGCAGACGTTGGGCGTGATACGTCCTTCGAGCCGCTCGATGCCGGCCCGCGCCTCCGGGCAGTCCGTCCCCGAGGCCTCCGCCGCCACTGCGCCGGGCCAGGCCGTGGCCGAGACGGCCACCGCCACTGCGGCAGCCACCCACGAGATCCCCCGCGCCCTGCGCCTATGTGTGAACATCCACCCACCCCGCTGCGTCTTCTTCACGACGACCCCGTGCCGCCCCGATGCCCCCACCCTGACCGGACACCCCGACCGAGATCGATTACCTCGGGGGTCATGGCCACCGGATGCGCCCGGTGGCTACGTTCACCGCGTCGTCCCGCACGGGGACACGGACCGACCGGCAGAGGAACCCGATATGCCCGCTTACGGCTTCGCGCATCTGCGCGAGCGGCGCCACCACCCCGACATCCTGGAGTACCTGGAACGCATCCAGGCCACCCTTGACCCGTTCTGCGGCCGCTTCATCGTCCACGGTCCGCCCGCCGAGGTGGTGGAAGGGACCTGGTCCGGCAGCATGGTCCTGATCGAGTTCGCCGACCTGGCCGTCGCACGCGCCTGGTACCGGTCATCCGCATACCAGGAGATCCAGCACCTGCGGGCCGACCACATCGACGGGGACCTGCTGCTGGTCGAAGGCGTCGGACCGGCATATGACCCGCGCCGAAGGGCGGCGGCCCTTCGGGCAGGAGAAGCACCGTCCGCCGACGGCACCGACACGAGTGTCGACAACGCTCGTGATCGATACACCTAGCCGCCGGCGCGAAGCGGCCCCCCTCGTCCGGGAGGCGGGGCCGTCCCCGGCCGGTGCCGTCACTCGTACGCGCGAAGGCCCCGCGGGGCTCGGCGGGATCGGCGGACAGGAGTGCGGCCGTCACAGCACACGGTCGTCGCGGTGGCGGCCCAGCGCGCGGCCGTAGCGTTCGGAGACGGCCGGCATGAGACCGGAGCCGTCGGCGGGACGCTCCAGGCCGAAGACGTAGCCGGGGAAGTCGAGCTCCCGTTGGACCGCCCAGATCTCGTCGTGCCGCTCCGGCGGCAGGACGCGTGCCGGGTCGCCGACCGCCACCCAGCCGATCGGCACGGTCGCCCCGGCGGCGAGCACGGTCCGCAGGTGGACCACGCCGTTGATCCGCACCTCGGCGCCCGCGCCGATCCTGGCCCCGTTGAACACCCGAGTCCCGGACGCCAGGAACACGTCGTCCTCGACCGCGCACCCGGTCAGACAGGCTCCCGGCCCCACCAGGACGTGACGGCCCAGGCGCACGGGGTCCCGGGGCGTTCCCCGCAGGACGGCGTTCTCCATCACGATGCAGCCCTCGTCGAGTTCCACGGGTCCGCCCTCGGCGGTGAGCACCGCACCGAACAGCACCCGGCAGCCGGGCCCCACGCGGACGTCCCCGCAGAGCGTGGCGGTCGGTGCGACGTAGGCGGACGGGTGCACGGTCGGCTCGGCGCCGTCATGGCTCAGCAACATGCACGGATGATGCACGATCCCCAGGCCGCTGTCCCGGCCGGGGCGTGTCGGCGTCACGCCCCGGCACCCGCGACCGCAGGATGTGCTCACCGGCCGTGTCGAGGGATCCGAGGAGGCCATGCCGTCATGGGCGATCTTCTGCTGGTGCGCCACGGTGAGACCGCGTGGAGCGGATCCGGCCGCCACACCGGGCGCACGGACATCCCCCTCACCCCCCGGGGCGAACACCAGGCCGCCACGCTCGCCCCGTTCTTCGCCGGCCGCTCCTTCGCCCGCGTCCTGACCAGCACCCTGCGCCGGGCGGTGCACACCGCCGAACTCGCCGGACTCACCCCGGCCGTCGCCGATCCCGACCTGTCCGAGTGGGACTACGGCGCGTACGAAGGGCTGACCACGCCCGACATCCTGCGGACCCGCCCCGGCTGGTCGCTCTGGACCGACGGCGTGCCCGACGGCCCGCCCGACCATCCGGGTGAGAACGCCGAGCAGGTGGGGGCACGCGCGGACCGGGTACTGGAGCGGGCGGCCGAGGCGGTCGACGCCTCGGGACAGGACGTCGTCCTGGTCGCCCACGCCCACTTCCTGCGCGTGCTCACCGCCCGGTACCTGGGCCTGCCGCCCGCCGAAGGACGGCTCTTCCTCCTGGAGACCGGCACGGTGAGCCGGCTGTCCCGGGAACACTCGGTGCCGGTCGTCGCGGGCTGGAACACCCGGCCGTAGGACGGGTCGAACCCTCGGGAGCCGGGCGCTCCCGACCCGGCGGGCCGACGGTCCGTTCACCCGCCGTCGGCCCGCCCGGCCCGGGTCCGCGACGGTCAGCGCGCGCCCGTGAGCCCCTCGCGCAGCTCGTCCGGCGTGAGCAGGCCGTCGACCAGCGGAAGCGCACCCGGCGCGTGCGGCGCCGGACGCCGCGCCGACGCGGCGGGCCCGGTGGGGGCCGCGAGGGCACCGTCCACGTACCGGTACAGCGCGTCCCCGATGGGATCGGGCAGCGGACGGCCCTCGGCGTCGAAGCGGCCGTACTTCATCAGGTTGTAGCCGATGGCCATCTGCCGGCGGCCGTCCTCCGTGGACAGGGCCCACGTCCCCGCGCCGAAGACACCACCGTCATGGCCCCAGTACCACCCGCCGTTGGGCAGCTGCAGGGTGTAGATGCCCAGGCCGTACCGCATCAGCACCTCCTGACCCGGCTCCGGTTCGTAAGTGGGGACCGTCGTCTTCATCGCGCGCAGCTCGGCCGGACCGAGCAGCTCGCCGCCGAGCAGCTTGCGGTAGAAGTCGTTCAGGTCGCTCATCGTGGAGACCATGGCCCCGGCGGTACCGGCCCACGACATGTCGTACACGCTGTAGTCGCGCGCCGGGTCGATGAGGCCGAACATCGACTCGTACATCCTGGCGTGCGGCCCCCGGATGTACGGGGAGCGGGGGAAGTACGTGTGACGCAGCCCGGCCGCGCGGATGACGTGGCGCGTGACGTACGCCTCGGGCTCCTGGCCCGTGACCCGCTTCAGGAGGAGTCCGGCGAGGACGTAGTTGGTGTTGGCGTACGCGTAGGTCCCCCGCTCCACGACGGGCGGCGCCGCGAGGCCGAGGCGGACCAGTTCCTCCGGGGGGACGTGCCGGAAGCGGTTGTCGTCGAGGGTCTTGCCGGGGTCCTCCAGCAGTCCGGGGAAGGCCGGCAGGGCGTAGTCGGCGATCCCGCTGGTGTGGTTGAGCAGCATCCGCACGGTGACCTGGGCGCCCCGTTCGCCCGGGACGAGGTCGGGCAGATAACGGCCGATCGGAGCGTCCAGGTCGACGCGCCCGGCGGCGACCTGCTGCAGGACGGCGACGGCGGTGAAGGTCTTGGTGATGCTGCCGATCCGGTGCTCGTAGCCGGGCCGCATGGGCCGTTCGGTGTCCACGTCGGCGAAGCCGGTCGCGCCGTTCCACCGGGCCGGGCCGTCGCGGACCTCCGTGTAGGCGCCGTACATCCCGGCCTTGTGGAAGGCGTCCAGCGACGCGCGCAGCGCCTCGCGGTCCAGTGCGGGGCGCGGAACGGTGGCCGCGGCGCCCTGGGCCGTGACGTCCGACGCCGGGGCGGCGCCGGCGCCCGACGCGTGCGCGGGCAGCACGCCCAGGGAGAGGGCCAGTGCGGCGAGGGGGGCCACGGCGGCCACGCGGGCGCGGGAACGGCGCTGTAAGGGGCGGGTGTCGGTGTGGGCCAAGGTCATGAACGCTCCCCGTTCGGTCGGTGCGGCGCACGAGGTGTGCGCCGATCACCATCCTCGGGTCCGGTCGCGAGCCCGGCCTCCTCCGTCGGCACGATCTCGTGAAGGAGAAGGGCATGACATTTGTCAGGCCCGAGCGGCGGCCGGACGGTGGTCATCGCCCTTGTCCACGCCCCTCGTTGGCCGCCCCGCCCCGGCCGCTCCAGGCGCCTCGTTGGCCGCCCCGCCCCGCACCGTGCCTTTCCCGGCCCGCTACGGCCGCTCGCCGCCGGCGCCCCCCTGAAGCCCGTCGGCGGCCGTCAGTCGAGCGGAGGCGCGACGAGTGTCTCGGACTGGTGCGCGCGCCGGAGGGAGTCGGCCACGAACCCGTCGCGCTTCAGCTCCTCCACGAGCTCTCGCAGGAACCGCACGGTCTCGGGCCGCCGGGTCACGGGTGTGCCCACCGCCTGCCGGATGCGCATGAAACGGCCGTCGATCAGCCGGACGTCGGGGTTCGCCGCGACGAACTCCGTCATCGGCTGCCGGATGCCGGCCGCCACCTCCAGGCTCTCCGCGCGGAACGCGTCCACCCCGTCCTTCCCGCGGACGACGCTCGCGTGCCGCAGCGTGCGGCCGAGGAACAGGTCGTAGGCCGAACCGTGCTTCACACCGATGCGCACACCGGGCCGGTCGACGTCCTCGACCGTCACCAGAGGGGAGTCGCGGGGGACGGCGAACACGCCCTCGATCACGACGTACGGCGCGGTGAACGCGACCGCGGCCTCCCGCGCCGGTTCGACGGCGAGGAAGCAGAGGTCGGCGCGGCCCGACGCCATCGCCTCGTACGACCTGCGCGCCGCGTCGAAGCAGAGCAGTTCCACCGGCACGTCCAGCCGGGCCGCGATCTCCCGGGCGAGGTCGACGGTGACACCGCTCGGCGCCTCGGGGGTGCCCTGCGCGAGGACCGGATTGCCCAGGTTGATCGAGGTGCGCAAAACCCCGGTGGGCGCCAGATCCTCGATGACGGCGGCGGGCGCGGTGTCCATGGGCGGGAGTCTAGGGGGCGCCCTGCCGATCTTGCCGGATCGGGGTAGGCGGGCACGTGGCAGGCCGCCGTTCGATGGCACACTGGCCGCCGATCGTTCCGAGGAGTCCACCGTGTCGCTCATCCACAACCTCCGGCGCACCGTCCGTCGTGCCTACCGGCGGACCGTCGACCTGAGCCACCCCGCGCGCTCACCGCTGGGCAGCGCGGTGGTCAACTGTGTGGTGTACGAGGACGGCGCACGGCAGAAGGGGGCCTGTCCCGCCGACGAGGCGGTGCGGCGCGTCCGCGAATCGGGCGACGGATTCGTCTGGATCGGCCTCCACGAGCCGTCCGTGGACGAGTTCGCCGGACTCGCCGAGCTGTTCGGCCTGCATCCGCTGGCCGTCGAGGACGCGGTCCACGCCCATCAGCGGCCCAAGCTCGAACGCTACGACGACACGCTCTTCGCCGTGTTCAAGACGGTGCGGTACGTCGAGCACGACGAGCTCACCGCCACCAGCGAGGTCGTGGACACCGGAGAGCTGATGGTCTTCACCGGCGCCGACTTCGTCATCACCGTCCGGCACGGGCGGCACGGTTCGCTCGGTCCCCTCAGGGAGGCCCTGGAAGCCGACCCCGACCAGCTCGCCAAGGGGCCCGCGGCGGTCCTCTACGCCATAGCCGACCATGTGGTGGACGACTACCTGGCCGTGGCCGACGCCGTACAGAACGACATCGACGCCGTCGAGACCGCCGTCTTCAGCGAACAGGCATCCCGCGGCGACGCCGGCCGCGTCTACCAGCTGAAGCGCGAACTCCTCGAACTCAAGCGGGCCGTGACCCCCCTGGACCGCCCGCTCCAGACCCTGGCCGCATGCCCCCTGCCGCTCGTGGGCCCGGACATCCAGCCGTACTTCCGCGACGTCGCCGACCACCTGTCCCGGATCACCGAGCAGATCACGTCGTTCGACGCGCTCCTGGACTCCATCCTCCAGGCCCACCTCGCCCAGGTGACCGTCGCGCAGAACGAGGACATGCGCAAGATCACGGCATGGGCGGCCATCATCGCCGTTCCCACGATGGTGTGCGGTGTGTACGGCATGAACTTCGAGCACATGCCCGAACTGAGGTGGACCTACGGCTACCCGCTCGTCGTGGGCGCGATGGCGGTGGCGTGCTTCCTCCTCCACCGCAGCTTCCGGCGCAACGGCTGGCTCTGAGCCCGGGCAGGCGACGACGCGGGCGCGGCCGGACGCGGAGAAATGGCGGTCCGCCTGGTGGGGTGGGAGGGTCGGAAGGACTGTACGCCCACGTGGCCACAGGCGGCTCCCGATCCGGTCGCGGGCGCCGGCCTGTGGTGCGACGAGACGAGGTGTCCATGCCGCCACCCCCGGCGCCGCTGTTCGTCATGGACGACCATGGCCTGGTGCTGCACTGGAGCGCCGACGCCCGACGCGTGTTCGGGTACACGGCGGCGCAGGCCGTGGGCATGCCCGCCCTGGAAGTGCTGGCCGGCACGTCGGCGCCGGGGAACTGGCACGTCCGCTCCTTCACGGGGGATTCAGGGGCGCGCGAATGGGGCGTGTGGGACGCCGGCGGGAGTGGGCCCGCCGCCCCGCGAGACGCGACCGGCCGGGCTGCACCGGTCGACGGCCTCGACGAGGCCGTGCTGGACGCGGTCTTCACCCAGTCGGCGATCGGCCTGCACGTCCTCGACCCGGATCTGCGCGTGCTGCGCCTGAACGCCGTAGCCGTCGGCATGCGCGGCGTGCCGGAGGACCAGATCCTGGGCCGTCCCATCGGCGAGGCGTACGGGCCGTACGCCCCCGAGATCCCCGAGGACATCCTGCGCGACGTGCTGGCGACCGGCCGGGCGCGGCGGGAGGTGCTCGTCCGGGGCCGTCCCCCCGTCGACCCGCACCGCCAGTACGTCTTCTCGACCTCGGCCTACCGGATCCAGGACCGGTCGGGCCGGCCGCTCGGAGTGGTCGCGACCGCCGTGGACGTCACCGCCCGCGAGCGGGCCCAGGGCCGGCTGAGACTCCTGCACGCCGCCCACGAGCGGATCGGACGCAGCCTGGACGTCCTGCGTACGGCGGAGGAGCTGGTCGAGGTGACGGTGCCGGCGTTCGCGGACTCGGCGATCGTCGCCCTCACGGACTCCGTACTGCGCGGGCAGGCACCGGAACTTCTTCCGAGAGAAGGCGTGCCGCTGCTGCGCTGCGCGGCCACGGCGGGGGACTGCGCCGCGGGACGCACACCGACGGTCGGAGCGGTCCTGCTGCCGGGCCTCTTCGGCGACCCCCTTCCCCGGGAGCCGGTGCTCCTGCTCGACGGTCACCCCGACCTGGGCGGTCGCCCCGACCCGGACGGCCGCCCCGACCTGGGCGGCCGCGCCGACGGCGGCCGTCCCGACGGCAGCTCCGGGAGCCCGGAGCCCGAAGCCGGGGGGAGGAGGGCCGGGAGGACGGGGGCCGACCCGGGAAAGACCGTGGCGGGGGAGACCGGCCCGGAGGAGAGCAAGCGCCCTGCCTCCGAGCGCCCTGCCTCCGGGAGCCCCGCTTCTCCTGCCCCCGGTCCGCAGGCCCCTGGTTCACGGTCCCCCGGCCCGCAGCCCCCACCCGCCGATCACCCCGACCACCGGACGCTGGTGGCCCCGCTCGTCGTCCGCGGCCAGCTCTTCGGCGTCGCCGCCTTCCACCGGCCCGCCGACGACGAGGCGTTCGACCAGGGCGACCTGGCGCTCGCCGAACAGGTCGCCGCCCACACGGCGACCTGTCTGGACAACGCGCTCCGCTTCACCCGCGAGCACATCGTCATGACCGCCCTCCAGGGATGGCCGCTGAGGCAGGAGACGGCGACCGAGCGCGCCTTCGAGGTCGCCCAGCGGCATCGCCCCGGTGGCACCGGCGCCGGCTCGTGGTTCGACGTGATCCCGCTGCCGGGCGCCCGCGCGGCCCTCGTGGTGGGCAGGGTCGAACAGCCGGGCATCAGCGCCGTGGCGACGATGAGCCAGCTCAGGACGGCCGTGCACACGCTCAGCACACTCGACCTCGACCCCCATGAACTCCTCGCGCGCCTGCACGCCACGACGCTCCGGCTCGCCCGCGAACAGGTCAAGGTGCCCGGCGTCGAAGAGCCCACAGCCAGCTGCACCTTCGTGGTCCACGATCCGGTCAGCGGGCGGCTCGACGTCGCACGGGCGGGCTCGTCGCTCTTCGCCGTCGTCCGTCCGGACGGTTCGATCGATCCCGCGCCGCTGGCGAGCGGCCCGCTCCTCGGTGGCGACGGGCCGCCCTTCGCCAGCGCCGAGTTCAGCCTCCCGGAGGGCAGTACGCTCTGTCTGGCCTCCGACGACGCCGCGCCGGAGGGCGGCCGTCCGGCGGAGCTGCTCGTCCAGGCCCTCCGCCATCCGGACCGAAGCCCCGAGCGCATGGCCGACGACGTCGAGAGGCTCATCGCCGCCGACGCGGTCCTCCTCGTCGCCCGGACGCGGCACCTCCCGGAGTCGGAGCTGGCGCGCTGGGACGTGCCGGCCGACGCCTCCGCCATCGGCCACACCCGCCGCGACGTCCGACGACGCCTGAAGGAATGGGGGACACGGGTCGATCCGTTCGCCGTGGAACTCGTGGTCAGCGAACTGCTCACCAACGCCTTCCGCTACGGCTCCGAGCCCATCATCCTGCGCCTGATCAAGGGCGAGCACACGCTCACCTGCGAAGTGACCGACGGCGCGCTCACCGCGCCCCACCTGCGGCACGCCAAGGCGAACGACGAGGGCGGACGCGGCCTGCACATCTCCGCGAGCCTCACCGAGTGCTGGGGCGTCCGGTTCTCGGCGAGGGACAAGACGGTCTGGGCGGAGATCGCCGAGGACACGACCCTCTGATCGTCGGGCGCTCCGGCGTGGCGACGCGGGCCCGGCGAGGTGGCCGGAGTCGGGTCCCGCGCGGCGGGTTCTCGGAGGCCGGTCCCGCGCGGCGGACCTGCGGGGGCGATGTCTTCCGGCACGAGGTCCGGAAACCCCTTTGCGCCGGTCGCCGACGGCTTGTTAGCGTCCCGTGCGCGCGTACTCGCGTGCGATCGCGTGTGATCACGAGGGTGACAAGGTGACGAGGGGGTTGATGACCATGGCTGCCACGGCCGCCGTCAGCATGCCCATCTCCGGTCCGGCGCCGCGCTAGGGCGCAGGTCCGGGTCGTTCGACCGACCAGGAGCGTCACATGTCATCCTCCACCTCCACCTCCACCTCCGCCTCGTCCTCCGTCCCGCCGGACGGCGGGCGCACCGATCCGGCGACCGGCCTGCCCGCCGACCTCTCCACGGACCGGCTCGTCCTGCGGACGTGGTCGACCGACGAGATCGCGGGAGTCCTCGACGGAAGCCGCCGCCCGCACTGGGCCGGGGACTTCCCCGCCGAGGGCGATCACGTCATCGCCGGGCTCCTCGCCGACCATCCCGCCTGGCTGCACCCGTACGGCCACCGGCAGGTCGTCGAGCGGGCGAATGGTCTGGTGATCGGCTCCATCGGCCTCTTCTGGCCGCCGAGCGACGGCACGCTGGAGCTCGGGTACGGCGTGGTCCCGTCGCGGCGGGGCCAGGGATACGCGACCGAGGCGGCCCGGGCCCTGGCGGAGTTCGCCCTCACCGCGCCGGGCGTCCACACGGTGTACGCCTCCGTGGAACCGGTGAACCTGCCGTCCCTCCGGGTCCTGGAGAAGGCCGGCTTCCACCGCGTGAGCGCGGACGCATCGCCGGACGAGCCTTCGGATGAGACCCCGGACCAGGAGCTGGACCAGGCCCCGGCTGAGGCCCCGGTCAGGTTCCGCTTCACGGGGCCGGACTCGCCCCGGCCGTAGGCGCCCACGCGCGGGGGACCGGCGCCGGTGCCAGGCTCCGGCTCCCCGCCCGGTGGCTGGGGCCCCTGTGACAGCGAGGCCCCAGCGGTTACGGTGGTCGGAAGATCGTTCCGCAGGAAAGAAACGGGATCATGCGACTCTTCGACGCCCACCGTCCGGTGGAGCCCCCGCGATGACGGCGACCGACGAGACGCACGTGCTCGTGCGTACGGAGGGCCGGGCCGGTTTCCTCACCCTCAACCGGCCGCGGGCCCTCAACGCCCTCACCCACCCCATGGTGCTCCGCATCGACGAGGCGCTGACCGCGTGGGAACACGACCCGGCCGTCGAGACCGTCGTCATCGACGGTGCGGGTGAGCGGGGGCTGTGCGCGGGCGGGGACATCCGGGCCATCCACGACGACGCCCGCCGCGGCGGCTCCGCGTCCGTCGGGTTCTGGCGCGACGAGTACCGGCTGAACGCCCGTATCGCCCGCTACCCCAAGCCGTACGTGGCGTTCATGGACGGCATCGTGATGGGCGGCGGAGTCGGCGTCTCGGCCCACGGATCGGTCCGTGTCGTCACCGAACGCTCCCGCGTGGCGATGCCCGAGACGGGCATCGGCTTCGTGCCCGACGTGGGCGGCACCTTCCTGCTGAGCCGCGCGCCGGGCGAACTGGGCACCCACCTCGCGCTGACCGGCGCCCAGGTGGGTGCGGCGGACGCGCTGCTGACCGGGCTCGCCGACCATGTCGTACGGTCGGGGGACCTGCCCGTGCTCGCCGCGGAACTCACCCGCGCCCCCGCTCACGAGGTTCTCCCGCGCTTCGCGCGGGCACCGGAGACGCCCGGCGAGGCGGCCGCCCAGCGGGAGTGGATCGACACCTGCTACGCGGCCGACACGGTGGAGGGCGTGATCGACCGGCTCCTCGACTGCGGTGTGCCCGAGGCGAAGGAGACCGCCGCCACCCTGCTGGCCAAGTCGCCGACCGCCCTGAAGGTGACCTTCGCCGCGCTCCGCCGCGCACGCCGCCTGGACTCCCTGGAGGCGGTGCTGGACATGGAGTTCCGGCTGTCCTGCGCCGCGCTCTCCTCCCCCGACCTCGTGGAGGGCATCCGCGCCCAGGTGATCGACAAGGACCGGAACCCCCGATGGTCCCCGCCCGAACTCCCGGCGGTGACGGACGAGGACGTCGCCCGGTACTTCACCCGGCCGAGCACGGGCGACCTGGGACTGTCCCGGCCCCGCCCCTAGGGAGCGCCCGGAAAGCATCGGCGTCGGCCCGCAGGGAGGGGGTCGCTGCGGCCCGATCCGGCCTGATCGACGAGACACCCCGTAGGCGTTCCGCGCTTCCGGCCGTGGACCCGGATGATCTCGCGCGGCAGGCGAGCACCTACGGCGGTCCCCCTTCCCGGACGGTGGATCTCCTGCCGGAGCACGGCCAGCCCCGCCTGGTGGTGGCAACACCAGGATCGGTGGCCGCTCCCCAGCGCCCCGCCCGGGCCGACAGGATCGGGGGCATGAACCGACGCACCGTCCTCGTCACCGGTACCACCCAGGGCATGGGGCGAGGGATCGCCCTCGACCTCGCCGCCCGGGGCCACACCGTCCTCCTCCACGGCCGCGACGGCGCCCGCCTCGACGCGGTCGCCGACGAGATCCGGGCGACGCACCCGGACACCCCCGTCCGCACCTACCGCGCCGACCTCGCGGACCTGGCCCAGGTCCGCGAGATGGCGGACCGGATCCGCGCCACCGAGACCCGTCTCGACGCGCTCGTGCACAACGCCGTCGCCGGCGGCGGCGCCGCACCGCACCACCGGGAGCTGAGCGCGCAGGGCCACGAGCTGCGGTTCGCGGTCAACCACCTCGCCCCCTACGCGCTGACGCGTGCCCTGCTGCCGCTCCTCGTGGCGTCCGCCCCGGCCCGGGTGGTCAACGTCGCCTCCCTCGGACAGGAGCGCGTCGACTTCGACGACGTGATGCTGGACGAGGGATACGAGGGGCTGCGCGCCTACTGTCGCAGCAAGCTGGCGATGATCATGGCCACCTTCGAGCTCGCGGAGGAGTTGCGGGGCACGGGCGTCACTGTGAACGCGCTCCACCCGGCGCACCTCATGGACACGCGCGGGGTGCGCGAGTACGGCCTGACCCCCCTGATCGGCATCGAGGAAGGTGTGCGCCCGACCGTGCGGCTGGTCGTCGATCCCGACCTCGCCGACACCACCGGGCGCTACTTCGACCGGTTCGCGGACGCCCGCGCACACGAGCAGGCGTACGAGCCGGAGTCCCGCGCGCGGCTGATGGACCTCACGCACGCCCTCGTGGACGGCTACCTCGGCTCCGCGCCGCCGCGCCCGGTCAGGAGCTCGTGAGCTCGCCGCTGAGCCTGCCGTGGAGCAGGGCGCTGCGGTCGTCGAGACCGGTGATCTCCACGGTCTTCCCCCGGCGGCCGTAGGCGGTCTCCACGGCGTCGAGCGCCGCGACGGAGGAGGCGTCCCAGACCTGCGCGGCGCTCAGGTCGATGACCACCCTGTCGGGGTCGTTCGCGTAGTCGAACCGTCCGACGAGGTCGTTGGCGGAGGCGAAGAACAGCTGCCCCGTGACCCGGTACACCACGGTGGTGCGGTCGGGGTCGAGGACGGAGGTGACCCCGGCGACGTGGGCGACACGCTTCGCGAAGACCACCATGGCGGTCACGGATCCGACGACGACGCCGATGGCGAGGTTGTGGGTGGCGACCACGACCACGACCGTCACGAGCATGACGATGATCTCGCCCGTGGGCATCCGCCTCAGCGTCCTCGGCGCGATCGAGTGCCAGTCGAAGGTGGCGAAGCACACCATGACCATGACGGCGACCAGGGCCGCCATGGGGATCTCGGAGACCACGGGACCGAAGACGATGCACAGCACCATCAGGAACGCGCCGGCGAGGAACGTGGACAACCGGGTGCGGGCTCCGGAGACCTTCACGTTGATCATGGTCTGACCGATCATGGCGCAGCCGCCCATCCCGCCGAAGAAGCCGGTGACGATGTTGGCGACGCCCTGGCCGATGGACTCCCGGGTCTTGCAGGAGCGGGTCTCGGTGATCTCGTCGACCAGCTTGGCCGTCATCAGCGACTCCATCAGACCGACGAGGGCCATCGCGAGCGCGTACGGAGCGATCGTGGTCAGCGTGTCGAGCGTGAAGGGGACGTCCGGCAGGCCGGGCACCGGCAGGGAGGACGGCAGGGCGCCCTTGTCGCCGACGGTGGGCACGGCGATCCCGGCTCCGACGGTGATCGCCGTGAGGATCCCGATGGAGACCAGCGGCGCCGGGACGACGGAGGTGATCCTCGGGAAGAACACCATGAGCGCCAGGCCGCCGGCGAGCAGGGGGTAGACCGCCCAGGGCACGTCGCGCATCTCGGGGATCTGGGCGACGAAGATCAGGATCGCCAGGGAGTTGACGAACCCGACCATCACCGAGCGCGGGACGAAACGCATCAGCTTCGCCACGCCCAGTGCGCCGAGGACGATCTGGAAGACGCCCGCCAGGATGACGGCGGCGACGAGGTGGCCGAGACCGTGCTCGCGGTTCAGCGGCGCGATGACCAGCGCGACGGCGCCCGTCGCGGCGGAGATCATGGCCCGCCGACCGCCGACGACGGAGATCACGACGGCCATGGTGAACGAGGCGAAGAGACCGATCGCCGGATCGACGCCGGCGATGATCGAGAACGAGATCGCCTCGGGAATCAGGGCGAGCGCGACGACGAGGCCGGCCAGCACCTCGGTACGCCACACCTTCGGATCGTTCAGCCACTCGGGGCGCAGGGCGCGCAGCCGGCCGGCTGCGGACGCGGGGGAGGCGGGGGAGGACGGGGCGGAGGAGGACAAGAGAGCGGAGGACCTGTCGGGCTCGGGTCCGCCCCGCTCCGGGCGGGCGGGGCGGGACGCACGGAAAGACGCGGAGGCCGGGCCGGACCCCGCGAACGGCCCGCGACGACGGGCCGGACGTCAGTGGGGACGGAGCGGGGCGGGGCGCGGGGGCACTGCCGGGCTCACGTCCTGGCGAGCGGTGTTACGGCGGACAGACGGCGGCGCCGGGCGGCATGGGCTCGCGCACGCTCTCTCCCGCACAGTTCGGATCACGGCCGGGACGCCTTCGGGCCCGGCATTCGACAAAGGCTCGGGGCGGCGGACCGAGGCGGGCCGCCCCCGCCCGGAAACTCTATCGCGCCGGTCTGCGGCGGCCCGCTCCGAGCGGCGGCGGCGAGCAGCCTCTCCCGCACGGGACCGCGTCCGGCGGAGGTCCGGTCCCTCACACGCGTGCGGTCCCTTACACGCGTGCGGTGCGGGACCGCGTGCGGCGGAGGTCCGGTCCTCCCGCGCGTGCGGTGCGGGGCGACGTACGGCAGGGAGGGCCGCCTCGTTCCGGCGTCAGCGTCCGCCGGCCTCCCTCAGCGTCCTTCGTCGATCACGACGAAGTGCCCGCGGCGCTCCTCGCCGTCCGGCAGGCGCCAGCCGGCCGTGACATGGCCGAGGTTCCGCTCGTCCGTGGCGGTGCCGGAGGACGGCTCGGCGGCGCGCAGGACGCGCGTCACCCGGAGGACGAGCGGGGCGCTCGCCGCGTCGGCGGACCGCCCGCTCCCCGCCGCGGGCCGCACGAGGACCTCGGTCCCCTGCGGGCCGTCGGTCACGGGGGACGGCCCGGTCACCGTGACCGGCTCCGTCCCGCCCGTCGCCGCGCGGCCGGAGAAGGAGGGGACCACCGTGGGGTCGGGGGTGTCGGTGTCGCTCTGCGCCTGCGGTTCGGCGCGGCCCTGGAGAAGGGCCAGCAGCTGGGCGACGAGAACCGGGTCGTGCGTGCCGTCGTACACGTACCGCAGCCCCAGCACACCGTGCTCGGTGGTGCCGATGAGTCCGTGCTCGGCATCCGTCGCGCCGTCGATCGGTGCCGCGCGGTACGTGACCGGTACGTGGTAGGAGACCGGCCGGTCGCCGGACGTGTCCGTGACGACCATGAACTCGATGCCGACCTCGCCTTCGGGGTCGTCGAGCCGGAAGCCGCCCGCCTTCTCGAGCTCCGGAGTCCGCCCCGCGTCCCCGACGTACCAGGGCCGGTGGGGGAGCCAGGAGGTCAGCAGTTCCAGCTTGGTGGGCTTCAGGGTGGTGTGGTGGATGACAGCCATGATCCGAACCTACCGGGCGTGCGCCCGGCCCCTTCCGTGGGGGTGTGAGGTGCCCGGCGCGGCTGCCGCGCGCAACCGGTCACCGTAGAGGCGGAGTTGGCGCCGCCGTGGCGAGTCGTCCGGAATCGCCGGGCGTGTCCCGAGGCTCCCGGGGTACGCGGTCACCCGCGGGGCGGCGGGCTGCCGCCGGGAGCTGTGGCAGTCGGAGGATTCGAGCGGGTCGCGCCGGGCAGGCGCCCGTTATCGACTGTTATCTTCCCCAGGGAGGTGTGCCGATGGAGCACCGTGACGACCACGCAGTACCGAACCCGGCCGACCGATACCCGCGGCCGGACTTCCCCGCCCAGGACCAGGAGCACCCGGGGTGGACCGGCCCGATGGACCCGCCGCCCGACCACGGCGAGACGAGCTACCACGGCCATGCCCTGCTCTACGACCGCAAGGCCCTCATCACCGGCGCCGACTCGGGCATCGGCAGGGCCGTGGCGATCGCGTTCGCGCGTGAGGGCGCCGACATCGTCTTCACCCATCTGCCGGAGGAGGAGGGCGAGGCGGCCGAGACCAGGCGCCTGGTCGAGGACGCGGGCCGCAAGGCGGTGGCGGTCCCCTGTGACATCCGCGAGGAGGAGCAGTGCGCGCGGCTCGTCGCGCGGGCCGTCGAGGAGCTGGGCCGCATCGACATCCTCGTCAACAACGCGGCCTACCAGATGTCCCAGCCGGCCGGCATCCAGGACATCACGACCGAACAGTTCGACCGCGTCCTGCGGACGAACCTCTACGGCATGTTCTGGCTGACGAAGATGTCACTGCCCCACATGCCGAAGGGCGGGGTCGTCATCAACTCCGCCTCGGTGCAGGGCTACCAGCCCAGCCCGCACCTGCTGGACTACGCGATGACCAAGGGCGCGATCGTCACCTTCACCCAGGGGCTCGCCCAGATGCTCGCCTCCGACGGCATCCGCGTCAACGCGGTCGCCCCGGGGCCGGTCTGGACACCGCTGATCCCGGCGACCCTTCCGGACACCGTCGAGTTCGGCAAGCAGTCGCCCCTCGGCCGCCCGGCACAGCCCGCCGAGATGGCTCCCGCCTACGTCTTCCTCGCCTCCCCGCAGGCGAGTTACATCACCGGCGAGATCGTCAACGCGACCGGCGGCACTCCGCTGCCCTGACCGTGTCACCCCGAGGCGCCCCCGGTTTTCCGGCGTCCGGGTGTGAGGTGCGGAATCCGGGGAAGGCGCCCCTCGTCCCCCCACGGGCAGGTCGCGAGGTCCCGGGGGCGGCCCCACCGATCCCCTTCCGGTGGGGTCGCCCCCGGGACCCGCGCGTTTTCCCGTGTGCCCGGCGGTCCGGAGCGCGATCGGCAGGCCGGATCGTGATCGGCGGGCGTACGGGGTCGGTACGGCCCTCACGCGGGCCCCCGCGCCGTCACACGATCGACGAGCCGCGCGCCAGGAGCAGCGCCACGTCCGCCGCCGCCACGGCCACCGCGCCGGCGAACGCCGCCTTCCGCCACCACCGTCCCGGCACCGGTCCCGCGAGGCCGACGACCGCGGCCGCCGTCACCAAGGCCGCCGCGGTCCCGTCGAGGCCCGCCGCGCCCGCCGGCCCCAGCGTCAGGACCGCCGTCGCCGCCACGAGCGGGACCGGCAGCGACAGCCGGGTGCCGGTGACCCCCAACCGGTGCGGCAGCCCCCGGATCCCCGCCGTCACGTCGTCGGGGATGTCCCCGAGCGAATCCGCGAGATGGGCCGCCACGCCGAGGAGGGCCCCGGCGGCCGTCGCCCACCAGGCGGGCCAGGGGTGCCCGGGCAGGCTCAGGGTGACGACCGCGGGAAGGCTGCCGAAGCCGATCGCGTACGGCAGCCAGGACAGCGCGGTCGCCTTCAGCCGCACGTTGTACGCCCAGGCCGCGGCGACCGCGGTCAGGTGCACCGTACCGGCGAGGAGACCGCACGCCAGGGACAGGGGTACGCACAGCGCCAGGGCGCCGAACGCCGCGGCCCACACCGCGCCAGGGGACACCGCGCCGCGCGCCACCGGTTTCCCCCGGCGCCCGGCGACGGCATCGCGCCGGGCGTCGAAGGCGTCGTTGCACCAGCCCACCGAGAGCTGTCCGGTCAGCGCGGCGCACCCGACCAGGAGGCAGCGAGGGGCGCTCAGGCCCACGAGGACGCAGAGTGCGACGGTCAGCGCGGAGACGGCGGCGACCGGCCCGGGATGACAGGAGAGGGCCAGCCCCACCGCCCGGCCGCCCGGCCGCGAGGTCGCGGCGCCTGCCCGAGGCCCCTCCACGGCATCCATGGTGTCCATCGGCCGATCGTAGGCATCGCTGTGCGGGGCGAACTGCCCGAACACGAACAAAAGCGGCAGACGCGAAGGGAATATGCACCTTTCGCCCCACTCTCGCGTGCAGGATGACGCCATGAAGCCTCCCCCTCAGGAGACCGGATGACCCGGATCGCGGCCGTGCACGGTGTCGTCCCTCCCCACCGCCACACCCAGCGCGACGTGACCGACATGGTGGCGCGCACCTGCCTCACGCCGGGCGCCGACCGCCGCGTCCTGGACCGGCTCCACCGCAACGCGCGGGTGAGCACACGGCACATGGTGCTGCCCCTGGAGCGCTACGGCGCACTGGACGGTTTCGGGGCGGCCAACGACGTGTTCATCGACGCTGCCGTCGACCTCGGCGGGCGGGCCGTGCGCGGCGCCCTGCGGACGGCGGGACTGCGCCCCACCGACGTGGACCTGCTGATGTTCACCTCCGTCACCGGCGTGGCCGCCCCCTCCGTCGACGCCCGGCTCGTCGGACGGCTCGGGCTGCGGCCCGACGTGAAGCGCCTGCCCGTCTTCGGCCTGGGCTGTGTCGCCGGCGCGGCCGGGGTGGCCCGACTGCACGACTACCTCCTCGGCGCCCCCGACCACGTCGCCGTCCTCCTCTCCGTCGAACTCTGCTCCCTCACTTTCCAGAACCGGGACGCGTCCCCCGCCAATCTGGTGGCGACCGCGCTCTTCGGCGACGGCGCGGCGGCCGTCGTCGCCGCCGGCGACCGCCGCATGCCCCGGCCGCGGGCCGGAGCGCCCGAGGTCGTGGCCACCCGCAGCCGCATGTACCCCGACAGCGAAGGCGTCATGGGCTGGGACATCGGGGACTCCGGCTTCAAGGTCGTCCTCGACCCCGGTGTGCCCGACGTCGTCCGGCGGTACCTCGCCGACGACGTCAGCGGCTTCCTGGAGGAACACGGCCTCAAACCGAAGGACATCGCCCACTGGGTCTGCCACCCCGGCGGCCCCAAGGTCCTCGAAGCCGTCTCCGAGGTGCTCGACCTGCCCGAGGGCGCACTCGACATCACCTGGCGCTCACTCGCCGAGGTGGGGAACCTCTCCTCCTCGTCGGTGCTGCACGTCCTCAGGGACACGCTGGAACAGCGCCGGCCCGAGCCGGGAACGCCCGGGCTGCTCATGGCCATGGGCCCGGGATTCTGCAGTGAACTGGTGCTGCTGCGCTGGTAGGACGGAGAACACGTGATCTGGTACACCGGCCTGGTGCTGGCCGTGGCGGTGGAACGCCTCGCCGAACTCGGCGTGGCACTGCGCAACACCCGATGGAGCAGGGCCAGAGGAGGCAGGGAGAGCGGCCGCGGTCACTATCCCGCGATGGTCGCCCTGCACACCGGCCTGCTGGCCGGATGCCTCGCCGAAGTCCTTCCGACCGGGCGTCCGTTCGTGCCGTGGTTCGGCTGGACCATGGTGGCCGTCGTCGTCGCCGCGCAGGCCCTGCGCTGGTGGTGCGTCGCCACGCTCGGGCCCCGGTGGAACACCCGCGTCATCGTCGTCCCCGGCCTGCCCCTGGTCACCGGCGGGCCGTACCGGTGGCTGCGCCACCCCAACTACGTCGCCGTCGCCGCCGAAGGGGTCGCGCTCCCGCTGGTCCACGGCGCCTGGATCACCGCCGCCGTCTTCACCCTGCTCAACACCGCGCTCATGACCGTGCGGATCCGCTGCGAGGAGGCGGCCCTCTCCGGTGCCGCCGCCGCACCCCTCGCCTCCCGTGCCTCCCGTACGGCGGGCGGAGCGGACGTACGCGCGTGATCGACGTCCTGGTGGCGGGCGGCGGCCCGGCCGGTCTGGCGGCCGCGATCCAGGCCGCGCGCAGGGGCATGGAGACCGTCGTCGTCGAACCGCGCGACCGGCCCGTCGACAAGGCCTGCGGCGAAGGGATCATGCCCAGCGGTGTCGTGGCGCTGCGCGAGCTCGGCGTGCGCGTGTCCGGCGTCGAACTGCGCGGCATCCGGTACACCGACGGCGGGCGCGGCGTCGAGGCGGCCTTCCGCGGCGGTACGGGTCTCGGCGTCCGGCGGACCGCGCTCCACGCGGCCCTGCACGAGCGAGCCGAGGAACTCGGGGTCCGCGTCGTCCCGGGGAAGGTGGGGCCGATCGACCAGGACCATGCCGGCGTCACCGCGGCGGGGATGACGGCGCGTTGGCTGATCGCCGCCGACGGCCTGCACTCCCCGGTCCGGCGCGAGCTGGGCCTCGACGTCCCGGTCGGTGCCACGCGGCGCTACGGCCTGCGCCGCCACTACCGGATCCCGCCCTGGACGGACTTGGTGGAGGTGCACTGGTCCCGCACCGGCGAGGCGTACGTGACGCCCGTCGGGGACCGGCTGGTGGGCGTGGCCGTCCTCAGCCGCGACCGCCGCCCCTACGAGGAACACCTGGCGTCCTTCCCCGGCCTCGCCGCCTCGCTCCGGGGCCTGGAGGCCGGAAGCGTGCGCGGGGCAGGGCCCCTGCGTCGGCGGGCACGGGCCCGGCGGGCCGGACGCGTCCTGCTGATCGGCGACGCCGCCGGGTACGTCGACGCGCTCACCGGGGAGGGCATCGCCCTGGCGGCCGCCACCGCCTCGGCCGCCGTCGCGTGCCTCGCCGCCGGGCGGCCCGAGGACTACCCCGCGCGGTGGGCGCGGCTGACGCGTCGGCACCGGCTGCTGACCGAGGCGCTCCTGCGTACGGCCCGCCACCCCGCCACCGCCCGCCTGATCGTCCCGGGGGCCCGCCGCGCACCGGCGCTCTTCCGGGCGGCGGTGCACGCCTTGCAGTAGCCGGCCCGGGCGGCGGTGCACGCCGTGCGGTGGTCGGCGGGGCGGCGGTGCGCACTTGCCTATGTCGGCCCGATCCCGGCGGCGGCCCGGTCCGTGCGCGGTCCGGTCCGTGCGCGGTCCGGTCCGTGCGCGGTCCGGTCCCTGCGCGGCCAGGTCCTGGCCGGCCCGGCCCGGCCCCGCCTGCGGCGCGGCCCCTGCGGCGTGGCATCTCCGTCGCGGCACCTCCCCCGGGGGGCGCCACCACCGGGGGCGCCTCCAATCGGCACGCCTCCACCCCGGGCGGCCCGCGTCGCGCCGCGTCGTGACCCGTTCGGCGGCGACGCGGTCCGCCGGGAGCGCCCTCGCCCCACCCCGGGCGGTCGCACGACCCACGTCGCGGGCGGCGGCCGCACGGCCTCCCGGCACGTGCGCGGTTCCGGAGCCGGATCGGTATAAAGGGCGCATGGGAAGCGTCGAACGGTACGAGTTGACATTTCCGGTCTCGGGCGACTCCATCGTGGTCACCCGCACCGACCGCAAGGGCGCCGGCGGGCACTCCGTCTACGCCGACGACACCGGCATCGTGCAGGCCGAGATCAACGACGAGGGAGAGGTGCGCATGGTGGCCAGCGGCGGCCACCAGAGCCACGGCGGACCGGTCCGGGCCGTTCCCCTGCCTTGAATCCTCTGCCGCGAGACTCTTCCCGCCTGTGATGATCTCCCGGCGCTGGGCCCACTCCGGCCTGGGCAACAGGGGAGGAACAAGGTGAAGAGAGTCAACGCGGCAGCGCTGTGACCGGCCGTCGTCGGCAGCGCCACGACGAACGAGGGCACCGGCACCCTGATGTTCCACGCCGGCGCCACCGGTGCGTCCGGAGGCCCCGTGGACGGGGAGCGTACGACGGTCGGCCTGAGCGGCTGGAACACCATCCGTTCCCTCGGCTGACCGTGAGCGCGAGGCCCGCCCGCCCCCCGTGGTCGGGCGGGCTCTTCCTGTCAGGCGGCGAGTGCGACCGGCTCGCGCAGTCGCGCGGCGGCCGTCCGCCAGGCCGCCGTCACCGCCGCGTGGGCGTGCGCGGTCCGCTCCGGACCCGCGCCGGTCAGCAGCACGGGCGCACCCACGTGGACGTGCAGGCCGGGCCGGCGCAGCGGCGCCGTGAACAGCCCCGCGAGCTGCTTGGGGGCGCTTCCCGAGGTGATGCGACGGGCCCCCGCCTGGCCGAGCGGCACGACGGGCGCGCCGGTGTGCTCGACGAGCCGGGAGAGGCCGCTGCGAAAGGCCTCGGGAGCCGCCTCGCCCGCGTCCCTGCGACGGGGGAGCCCGCCCTCGCCGTAGATCAGGACGAGCCGCCCCCGGGCGAGCGCCCGCGCCGCCCCGGTGAGCGAGTCGGCGGCCCGGCGGTCCCCGCGGTGGACGGGCACGTACCCCTCCCTGGCCAGCGCGCGGCCGAGCAGCGGGATCCGCCACAGGCCCGCGGTCGCCAGGACGACCGGCTCGACGCCCAGGCGCCGCAGCGCCGCCAGGACGACGGCGGGGTCGGCGAGTGAGGTGTGGTTGGCGGCGATGATGCTGCCGGGCGCGAACGCGGCGTCGGCATCGGTGGTGACCGTCAGGCGGCCGACGGCGGGCACCAGGGCGTCGGCGATGCGGCTGAGCATGTGCGGATCTCCCGGACTCGGCGGTGCGATGACCTCCATCGTCGGCGGTGGGCGGCCCGCGGACGTGAGTACTGGTACTCAACCGCCGGGTCCGTCGTACCCAGCGGATCCCGGGTGGGCGTCGGACGCCGGACGGCCCCCGGGGGGATCACTCGAACGGCGAGGTGTCCCCGGCTCCCCGGCGGACGATCTCCACGCCGTCGCCGGAGAAGTCGATGACGGTGGTCGGCTCGGTGCCGCAGTCGCCCGAGTCCAGGACGGCGTCGACCAGGTGGTCCAGCCGTTCCTTGATCTCCCAGCCCTGCGTCAGCGGCTCGGCCTCGTCGGGCAGCAGCAGGGTGCTGGACAGCAGCGGCTCGCCGAGTTCGGCGAGGAGGGCCTGGGTGACGCCGTGGTCGGGGATCCGGACGCCCACCGTCTTCTTCTTCGGGTGCAGCAGCTGGCGCGGCACCTCCTTCGTCGCCGGCAGGATGAAGGTGTAGCTGCCGGGGGTCGCCGCCTTGACGGCCCGGAAGACGTTGTTGTCGATGTGCACGTACTGCCCCAGCTGCGCGAAGCTCTCGCACACGAGGGTGAAGTGGTGGCGGTCGTCGAGGTTGCGGATCGTCCTGATGCGGCTGATGCCGTCCCGGCTGCCCACCCGGCAGCCCAGCGCGTAGCAGGAGTCCGTCGGATAGGCGACGAGCGCGCCGGAACGGATGCTGTCGGCCACCGTGCCGATGGTGCGCGGCTGCGGATTGTCGGGGTGGACGTCGAAGTACTTGGCCATCCGCCGAGTCTAAGGGCTGTTCCGTCGTCCCCCGGGCGGGCGCACGACGGCGGCTACGCCAGCAGGGTGGGGGCCGGATCCGGCCCCCACCCCCGCTTTCCGCGTGTCAGCGGTGGCCCAGCCAGCCCGCCGCCGGGAGGAGCCGGTCGTCGTAGCCGAACAGGGCCTGGTTCTCCCAGCCGTTGCCCGAGGCGGGGTCGGCCGGGTCCCAGCCGTTGCCGGGGACGGCGGTCCAGGCGGGCTCCCAGTAGACGACCCCCAGACCCCGGCCGTTCGGCACGGCCTCGACCACGTTCATGACGTCACGCAGCCACGCCGCCTGTCCCGCGGTGCTCGCCGGGTAGCCGGAGACGAGTTCGGCCGTGGTGTCGATGATGTTCTCGTGGCCGTCGTCGCTGTCGAGGCGGAAGGGGTACGCGGTCTCGACGACCAGGACCCGCTTGCCGTAACGGGCCGAGATGTCGTCGAGGTTGGCCTGCAGACCGGACAGCGGCCCGTGCCAGTAGCCGTAGAACGACAGCGCGATCACGTCGTACGCGACGCCCTGTGCCGTCGCGTTGTCGAACCACCAGCGGTAGAGGGCGTTGTCGCCGCCGTCTGCCAGATGGAGGGCGACCTGGGTCGAGGCGGAGACCGCCTTGGCGGCGGACGCGCCGGACTTCAGGAGCCCGGCGAGCCGGCCCCAGTCGTCCGTGGAACCCTCCGGCCACAGCATGCCGGTGTTCGTCTCGTTGCCGATCTGCACCATGTCGGCGGTGGTGCCCTGTGCCTTCAGGGCGCTCAGGACGTCGTACGTGTGCTGGTACACGTCCGTCCTCAGCTGCGTGTACGAATGGCCCGCCCAGGCGGCCGGCATGGTCTGAGCGCCGGGGTCGGCCCAGATGTCGGAGTAGTGGAAGTCGACCAGGAGCCTCATGCCCTGGGCCTTGATCCGCTTCGCCGTCGCCAGGACACGGGCCTTGTCGTTGTAGCCGTCGGCGGGGTTCACCCACACCTTGAGACGGCCGTAGTCGGCCCCCGCCGACCTCAGGATCGCCAGGGCGTCGCCGGGGGTTCCGCCGCTCGTGCGGTAGACGCCGCCGAGGTCCTCGCTCTTGCTCAGGGAGGAGACGTCGACCCCCTTCACGGCGAGCCCGGTCCTCCCGGCGGTGAAGGACAGATCGTCGACGTTGAGCCAGCGGCCCGCCCCGGCGTCGGAGGCCACGCTGACGGTGCACTGGCCGCCGGTCACCTTCACCGAGGTCACCAGCCGTACCCAGGCGCCGTCGGGGGTGGGCGGCAGATCGGTGCGCTGCTCTGCCGAGCCGCAGTTGCGCAGGGCGAGGTAGGCGGATTTCTGCCCGCCGCTGGAACGCACCCACGCGGTCAGCGTGTAGTCGCCCGCGGCCAGCCCCGTCAGGTGCTGGTACGTCTCCACCGCGTACGCGGAGGACGACCAGTGCGTGAGGCGGTGACCGCCACCGCGCCCGCCGGGCTCGGTGAAGGAGGCGGCGTTCCGGCCGGCCGCCGAGTAGGTCGACCAGCCGGCCGGGGTGGCGGTGCCGACCCCACCGGACTCGAACCCGGCGTTGATGAGCGTGGCGGCGGCCCGCGCCGGGGGAGCCGGCAGAGCGGCGAGGAGCAGGGCCGCGAGGGCGGCGGCGGCAGCGGCTCGCACGCCGGAGACGCGCCCCGGCCCGCGTGCGCCCGCCGTCCCGGCGCGTGTGGTGCGTGGTGCGATGTCCATGTCGGTGTCCCTTCGACGGTGGAGGGTGCGGTGGTGCCCACGCCCGGAGGGCGGCGCCGTGCGGAGCCGCCGCCCTCCGGGCGGTGTCTGCGAGTGAGCCGAAGGGGCGCGCGGGTGTCGAGAGGGAGAACGCGCGGAGGGTCGCCAGGAACGAGCGACCCGAGCACGGTCGACCGTCGACGCACGCGGAGAGCGCCCCGGAGGAGAACCGAGCCTCGAAGGAGAAGCGAGCCTCAAGCCAGGGGTCGGGTGTCCAGCCGTACGACGCGGACCGCGCCCGCGGGCACCGCGAGGTGGCCGTCGGCCCGCTCCCCGTCGAGGAGTTCGGTGCCGGGGTCGTCGAGGGGCACCTTGGCGTCGTGCGCGGTGTGGTTGAGCGCGAAGAGGAAGTCGCCGCCCTCACCGGAGCGGCGCACCACCTCCACGTCGCGGGGGAGCGCGTCCCGCGGGTCGACGCCGGCGTCCTGGCAGGCGGCGCGGAGCACGGAGTCCAGCGCGTCGGCGGCGAGCCGGGTGGAGACGTACCACGCCGTGCCCCGGCCGAGCCGGTGGCGCGTGACGGCGGGGCCTCCGGCCGCCGGCCCGTCGGTGTACGTCCAGACGGTCTCCGCTCCGCGCGGCACGACGAACTCCGTCCACACGTCGGCGGGCAGCGAGGCGCCGTCGGGGCCGGAGATCCG
The DNA here is from genome assembly GCF_055609145.1 of Streptomyces sp. NPDC036822. Lineage (NCBI taxonomy): Bacteria > Bacillati > Actinomycetota > Actinomycetes > Kitasatosporales > Streptomycetaceae > Streptomyces > Streptomyces sp. NPDC036822. The sequence goes on along the minus strand of NZ_JBVJPY010000009.1, from coordinate 103,931 downwards.
CACGCCCTCGTCCGCGCCGAGCGGCGACCACTCCTCGACGGTCAGACCGAGGACGTCGCGCAGCGTGCCCGGGTAGGCCCCCGGGTGCACCGCGTCGTGTTCGTCGACGATCCCGGAGAAGTACGAGACGACGAGCGTGCCGCCGTTCTCGACGTACGACCGCAGGTTGAGCCCGGCGGCCTCGGTGGCGAGGTAGAGCGCGGGGACGACGACCAGGGGATAGGCCGAGAGGTCGGCCTCCGGGTGGGCGAAGTCGACGGTCAGATGCAGGTCGTACAGGCTTTCGTAGAAGCTGTCGGCGCGTTCGCGCGCGTCGTGGTCCTCGCTCGGGCGCCACTCCAGGTTCTGCGCCCACCACGACTGCCAGTCCCACACCATGCAGACGTCGGGGACGGTCCGCGTCCCGCGCAGCTCCGCCAGTGAGCCGAGGTCCGCGCCGAGTTCCACGACCTCGCGCCAGACCCGGGAGTCGGTCCCGGCGTGCGGCACCATCGAGGAGTGGAACTTCTCGGCCCCGCGCCGTGACTGGCGCCACTGGAAGAACATGGCGCCCTCGGAGCCGCGGGCGACGTGGGCGAGGGAGTTGCGGGCCATCTCCCCCGGGCGCTTGGCCGGGTTGCGGGGCTGCCAGTTGACACCGGACGTGGAGTGTTCGAGCAGCAGCCAGGGGGCGCCACCCGCCACGGAACGGGTGAGGTCGGCGGCCATCGCCAGGTTGACGTGGGTGCGGCGGCCGTCGGTGATCAGATAGTGGTCGTTGGTGACGACGTCGACCTCGCGGCCCCAGGTCCAGTAGTCCAGGGAGTCGCCCTGGCTGAGCGCGGTCATGAAGTTGGTGGTGACCGGGATGCCGGGGGAGAGGCGGTGGAGGATGTCGCGCTCGCGGCGGAAGTTCTCGCGCAGGGTGGCGTCGGCGAAGCGCCGGTAGTCGAGCTGCTGGGCGGGGTTGCCGACGGTGGGGGTCAGACGGGGCGGGTCGATCTCCTCGTACGAGGCGTAGCGCTGGCCCCAGAAGGCCGTGCCCCAGGCGTCGTTGACCGCCTCGACCGACCCGTGGGCGGTGTCGAGCCAGCGGCGGAACCGGACGGCGCAGGTGTCGCAGTAACAGGCGCTGACGGGGACGCCGTACTCGTTGTGGACGTGCCAGAGGGCGAGGGCGGGGTGGGTGCCGTAGCGCCGGGCCAGCTCGGTGGTGATCCGCGCGGAGGCCTCGTGGTACGCCGGGGAGCTGTGGCAGATCGCTCCGCGTGAGCCGAAGGAGTACCGCACGCCCTCACGGGTGACCGGCAGCGCTTCCGGGTGGGCGCGGTAGAACCACGCGGGCGGCGCCACCGTCGGGGTGCCGAGGTCGACGCGGATGTCGTGGGCGTGGAGCAGGTCGAGCAGCCGGTCGAGCCAGCCGAAGTCGTAGGCGCCGGGTTCCGGTTCGAGCAGCGCCCAGGAGAAGATCCCGACGCTCACCATCGTGACGCCGGCCTCGCGCATCAGCCGGACGTCCTCCTGCCAGACGCTTTCGGGCCACTGCTCGGGGTTGTAGTCCCCGCCGAAGGCGAGCCGACGCAGGCCATGGGCAGTGGTCTCCGGCATGAAAACTCTCCTGGTACCTCGGGGACATCGGGTGATCTCGACGTCGGAAACAGATCATCTGTGACGCTCTCTGGGAACGTACACACACACCATCGTGAGCGAGCAACGCAACATAACCGCACAGGAACAACCATTGACAAGTGTCCGGAACGTTTCTCTACTGTGAACGCTCACAGATGCATGGCAGGTTCTCCCACCGAGGGAGGACCGCTCGTCAGGGGAGGGGCTCCATGCCCATCGTTTCGCGCCACCGTGTTGTCGCCCTCGTCACCGCCGCCGCCCTCGGCGCGGCCACGCTCACCGCCTGCGGCTCGTCCCAGGACGGCGAGCAGGCCGATTCCGGTCCCGTCTCGCTCACCTACTGGGCCTGGGCGCCGAACATGGACAAGGTGGCCGCGCTCTGGAACAGGAAGCACCCGGACATCAAGGTCACGGTGCAGAAGCAGGCCTCCGGCGACGACCTGGTGACGAAGATCATCACGGCGTCCAAGGCGCACCAGGCACCCGACCTGGTCCAGGCGGAGTTCCAGGCCCTGCCCACGCTCGTCAGCAACGACGCGCTCGCCGACATCTCCCAGGAGGTCGGGGACGCCAAGGACGCCTTCGCCCCCGGCCTCTGGCAGCAGACCACACTCGGCGGCGACGCGGTCTACGCCGTGCCGCAGGACTCCGGGCCGATGATGTTCTACTACCGCACCGACCTGTTCCGGCAGTACGGCCTGAAGGTCCCCGCCACCTGGGACGAGTTCGCCGCCACCGCGCGAGCCCTCAAAGCCAAGGCCCCCGACAAGGCACTGACCACGTTCTCCTCCAACGACTCCGGCCTCTTCGCCGGCCTCGCCCAGCAGGCGGGCGCCCGGTGGTGGACCACCGAGGGCGACAAGTGGAAGGTCGGCATCGACGACCCGGCCACCCGCAAGGTCGCCGACTTCTGGGGCGGACTCGTCGAGGAGGGCGCCATCGACAACCAGCCGATGTACACCCCCGCCTGGAACAAGGCCCTCAACACCGGGCAGCAGATCGGCTGGGTCAGCGCCGTCTGGGCCCCCGGCACCCTGACCACCGCCGCCCCCGACACCCAGGGTAAGTGGGCCGTGGCCCCGCTGCCCCAGTGGGACACCGCCAAGCCCGCCACCGGCAGTTGGGGCGGCTCCACCACCGCCGTCACCAGCGACTCCCCGCACAAGGCGGCCGCCGCGCGGTTCGCCACCTGGCTCAACACCGACCCCGAGGCGCTCGCCGCCCTGGTGAAGGAAGCCGGCATCTACCCCGCCGCCACCGCCGCCCAGACCGGAGGCGCGCTCGCCGCGGCCCCCGAGTTCTTCGCCACCCAGCCCGACTTCTACCGGCAGGCCGCCGCGATCGCCAAGACGACCGCGCCCGCCGCCTGGGGGCCCAACGTGAACGTCGCCTACACCTTCTTCAAGGACGAGTTCGGCAAGGCGGCCAAGGCGAAGAGCAAGACCGGCTTCGCCTCCGCCCTGTCCGCGCTCCAGGCCGCCACCGTCGCGGACCTCCGGAAGCAGGGATTCGAGGTCGCCCCGTGACCCAGCCCACCACGGGCGCGCGCCCGTCGGCCGGGGCCACCGCGGCCCCGGCCCGCCGGCCGTCACCCCCTGCCGAAGAGGCGCCGGCCGCCCGGCCGTCGCCCCGCGCCACCTCCGCACCCGTGCGGAGCGCCCCCTACCTCTTCCTCCTCCCGGCCGCCGTCCTCTTCGTCCTCTTCTTCGCCCTGCCCATCGGCTACGCGATCTGGCTCAGCCTCCACAAGATCGAGGTCAAAGGGCTGGGCCTCGGCAAGGGATCCAGGAACGAGGTCTGGGCCGGGCTCGAGAACTACACCGCCGCCCTCACCGACTCCGAACTCGCGCACAGCGCCCTGCGGATCCTGGGTTACGGCGCGATCGTCGTCCCCGTCATGCTCGGCCTGGCCCTGCTGTTCGCCCTGCTGCTCGACACCGACCGGGTACGGGCCCGCTCCTTCGCGCGCCTCGCGATCTTCCTGCCGTACGCCATCCCCGGCGTCATCGCCGCCCTCCTGTGGGGATTCCTCTACCTGCCGGACGTCAGCCCGTTCTTCCCCGTCCTCGACGCCCTCGGACTGCCCCGGCCCGACCTGATGGACGGCGGCCCGCTCTACGCGGCCATGGCGAACATCGCCGTGTGGGGCGGCACCGGTTTCAACATGATCGTCATCTACACCTCGCTGCGGTCCATCCCCGCCGAGGTCCACGAGGCCGCCCGGCTCGACGGCTGCTCACCGCTGCAGATCGCCCTGCGCGTCAAGATCCCGATGGTGGCCCCCTCGCTGGTGCTGACCTTCTTCTTCTCGATCATCGCCACCCTCCAGGTCTTCAACGAGCCCACCACCCTCCAGCCCCTCACCAACGGCATCCCCACCACCTGGAGCCCTCTGATGAAGGTCTACAACGACGCCTTCGTCGGCGGGAACATCCACGCCGCCTCGGCCACCGCCGTGGTCCTCGCCCTGGCGACCTTCCTGCTCTCCTTCGGCCTGCTCAGGGCCTCCAACCGCCGCACGCAGCAAGGAGCAACCCGATGACCGGGCTCGCCTCCCCGCCCCTGACCCGCAAGGCGCCCCCGGCCGCCGGTACCACCCCCGGCACCTCGCAGGGCCCGCCGCGGCCGCGCCGCGTCGCCCTGCTGCCGACCGCCGCCCTCGTCCTCGGCGCCCTCTACTGTCTCCTGCCCGTCGCCTGGGTCCTGGTGGCCTCCACCAAGTCCGGCGCCGACCTCTTCTCCACCTTCACCTTCCTCCCCGGCGGAGGCTTCGGCGACAACCTCGCCGACCTCGACGCGTACCGCGACGGCATCTACTGGCGCTGGATGGGCAACTCCCTGCTCTACGCCGGACTCGGCGCCGTCCTCTCCACGGCGGTCTCCGCCCTCGCCGGCTACGCCCTCGCCGTCTACCGCTTCCGCGGCAGGGAGACCTTCTTCAACGTGATCCTCACGGGCGTGCTCATGCCCCCGGTGATCCTCGCCATCCCGCAGTACCTGCTGATGGCCCACGCCGACCTGACGGACACCTACCTCTCCGTCCTGCTGCCCCTCGTCCTCTCCCCGTACGGGGTCTACCTCGGCCGGATCTACGCCGAGGCCGCCATCCCCATGGAACTCGTCGAGGCGGGCCGGATGGACGGCGCGGGGGAGTGGCGGATCTTCGTGCGGATCGCCGCCCCGATGATGTCCCCCGGCCTCGTGACGATCTTCCTCTTCCAGTTCGTCGCGATCTGGAACAACTTCCTGCTGCCGTACATCATGCTCGGCGACGACGAGAAGTTCCCCATGACGGTCGGCCTGTTCACCCTCCTCAAGCAGGGCGCGAGCCAGGCCTCGCTCTACACGCTGGTGATCATCGGCGCGCTCCTCGCGATCCTGCCGCTCATCGCCCTGTTCCTCGTCATCCAACGGTTCTGGAGCCTCGACCTGTTGTCGGGCGCCGTAAAGTCCTGACAGCAGGGGAACGAGGGGAAGAGAGCATGAGCACAGCAGCGAGCAGGCGTCGCCCCGCGACCATCCACGACGTGGCGCGCGAGGCCGGAGTGTCGCGCGGAACCGTCTCGCGCGTCCTCAACGGCGGGCACTACGTCAGCCCCACGGCGAAGGCCGCCGTCGACGCCGCGATCCGCAGGACGGGGTACGTCGTCAACCGGCACGCCCGCTCGCTGATCACCGGCAGGTCCGACTCGGTCGCCTTCCTCCTGACCGAGCCCCAGGAACGCTTCTTCGAGGACCCCAACTTCAACGTGCTGCTCCGCGCCTGCACCCAGGCGCTCGCCGCCCGGGACATCCCGCTGCTGCTCATGATCGCCGGCACCGAGGACGAACGGCGGCGCAACCTCCGCTACATCGAGGCCGGTCACGTCGACGGCGTGCTCCTGGTCTCCAGCCACTCGGGCGACCCCGTGGTGGCACGACTGCACGAGGCCGGCGTGCCCGTCGTCGCCTGCGGCAAGCCGCTCGGCCAGACCGCCAAGGTCGGCTACGTCGCCGCCGACGACCGCGACGGGGCACGGGACATGGTGCGCCACCTCTACGCCTCGGGCCGCCGCCGGATAGCCACCGTCGCCGGCCCGCCGGACACCCCGGGCGGGGTCGAGCGGCTCACGGGCTACCGCGAGACGATGACCGAGTGCGGACTGCCCGTCGACGAGTCGCTGATCGTGACCGGCGACTACAGCCGGGCGAGCGGGGAGGCGGCCGCCACCCTCCTCCTGGAGCGCGCGCCCGACGTGGACGCGGTGTTCGTGGCATCCGACCTGATGGCCCAGGGCGTGCTCGACACCCTGGCCCGCGCCGGGCGCCGGGTGCCCGACGACATCGCGGTGGGCGGCTTCGACGACTCGCCGGCCGCGCTGGCCTCCCGCCCCACGCTCACCACGATCCGTCAGCCCTGGGACCGGATCAGCACCGAGATGGTGCGGACGTTGATGGCCCGGATCGGCGGCGAGGATCCGGCCGCGGTCATTCTTCCCACCGAACTGGTCCGCCGGGAATCGGCCTGACCTCTCGGCCTGCCGTGCGCGCGTGCCCCGCGCGGGCCGCGTGGTGCGGCTCCGTTTCGGTGGCCGGCCCGGGGGCGGGGGTGCTGCCCGGGCCGGCCAGACGGCCCGGGTGGCGAGGGTGCCGCAGGGCCGGCGGCTCGACAGCGAGGGTGCCGTCGGAACCGCCATGACCCACGGCGGCGAGGGTGCCGTCCTGGGCCGGTCGCGGGCCCAGGTGACAGGGGGATGTCGTCCTGGTGTACCCGCTGCGGCCGGTACCGAGGACGCTACGCAATGGCGATTGTCGACACCGGCCGCGGTCCTACCCGTCCCGTCCGTGGAGAGGGGGGTGAGATCCGTGGGTCAGAGTCTCGCGTCCCGGGGGTCCCGCTTTCCAGGGAGCACAGGTGCAGATAATGGGTTCCCCCGACCCACGCCGCCCCGTCGGCGACGTCCGAGCGAGCGAAGGTGTGTCACGTGCGAGTCGCCAGTGTCCGCGGGCCGTTGAAGCAGCTTCTCCTGGAGCGCCGGGCCGCGGTCGACCCGGTGTCGGCGGGCTTCCCGCCCCGGACACCCGGCCCCGGACGCCGGGCGGCGGGCCTGAGCCAGGAGCAGATGGACGAACTGCTGCAACGCGCCCCCGGCACCTACAACCGGTTCGAGAACGGGCAACTCGCCAACCCCTCCAGCGAGTTCCTCACCGCCGTGGCCAAGGTGCTCCGACTGAACGAACAGGAGTGGACGTTCCTCTGGCGGCTGGCGCGCCGCGAGAACCCTCCCTTCACCCTGCACCGTGATTCGGGCATGTCCGTACCCGGCGTGTGGCAGCGGGTCGTCGACCAGATCACCGGTGCCCTGGCCTACATCAACGACGCCGAGTGGAACGTCCTCGCCCACAACCAGGAGTACCGCCATCTCTTCCCCGGCGGCAGGCCGCCCGCCAACACGATGCGCTGGATGCTGCTCGACCCCCAGGCCCGCGAAGAGGTCCTCCTCGACTGGGAGACCCGCTGGGCGCCCCTCGTCATGCCCCAGCTGCGCCATGCCGTGGAGATGCGGCCGCACAACCCGGCGCTCGCCCGGCTGGAGGCCGAGGTGCTGCGGGACCCGGCCGCCGGGCCCCTCTACCGCGAGACCGCGACCGCCCCCGTCCCGTATCCCGACGGGTCCGAACGGCCCATCAACCACGCGGTGCACGGCCCCGGCTGGGTCACCACCTGCGTCGCCGAGCCCGTCACCTCGCCCGGCGCCCGCGTCATGCTCCTGCTCTACACCCCCGGCGCGTCGCTGGCCGAACGCCATCCCGTCCTCACCGCCCCCCTGCGGTCCTGACCCCCGGCCGTAGGGGAAACGGGCGAAGTCCCCTCGCTTACCGTTCCGTTACGTCCATCCGTCCGTCCCACCCAGGGGAGTCAGTCTTGACGTATCTCGCCCGTCCCGCCATCGCCCTGCCCGAGCACGTCGTCACTACCGACGAGTTGTGCGACGACATCCGCCGGGCGCACCCCGACCTGCCGCGGCTCGACGCGTTCCTGCGGATCGCCCGTGCGACGACCGTCGAGACCCGGCGGTTCACCCGCCCCCTGTCCGCGCCCACGGTGTCCGGTGACGCCCCCGTGGCGGAACGCAACCGCGCCGCCTACGAGGACGCGCTCCGGCTGGCGGTCGAGGCGGGCCGCCGGGCCCTGGCCCACGCCGGACTGGAGCCCGGTGACGTCGACTGCGTCATCACCAGCCACACCACCTCCTGGACCGTGCCGTCCCTCGACGTCCACCTGATCCACGAACTGGGCCTGAGACCCGACATACGCCGTATCCCCCTGGCCACCCTGGGCTGCGCGGGCGCGGCACAGTCCCTGGTCTACGCCCATCGGGACATCGCCGCCCACCCCGGCGCCCACGTCCTGGTAGTCGTGGCCGAGTGCCTGTCCACGGCGACGTACAACCACGCGGACACCAGCCGCGAATCGATGATCTACAAGGCGCTGTTCGGTGACGGGGCCGCCGCGGTCGTCGCCTCCGGCGCCCCGCGCCGGCCGGGCCCGCACGTCCTGCTCGACGACACCTTCGAGTACGTCCTGCCCGACAGCGTCGACCGCTACCGCGGCCGCCTATCCGGCGCGGGCCTCGCCTTCGACTCCACCCCGGCGGCCACCCGCGCCCTGAACGACTGCCTTCCCGCGATCACGAAGTGGCTCGACGGCCGCCGTCTCGACTTCGCCGTCGTGCACCCCGGCGGGCCCCGGATCCTCACCGACGCCGCCCAGGGGCTCGGCCTCGATCCCGATCCGGCCGACGGCGACCTGACATATTCGTGGGCCAGTCTCGCCGCGTGCGGAAATCTCGGCGGGGCCGCCGTACTCGACGTCCTGGCCCGGACGTTCGACACCCCGCCCGCTCATGACGCCGAGGGCATCCTCATCGGCTTCGGCCCCGGCTTCACCCTGGCGGCCGCGCACGGCCGTTTCATCGATCCCCCTCGCTGAGGTACGGGAGGAGGCGGTCGGGCGTCAGGGGCAGGTCCCGCAGCCGTACCCCCACCGCGTGGTGGACGGCGTTGGCGACGGCCGCGGCGGTGCCGACGATGCCGATCTCCCCGATCCCCTTGCTCCCCATCGGATTGAGGTGCGGATCGTCCTCCTCCAGCCAGTGCGCCTCGATCGCGGGCACGTCCGCGCAGGACGGCACGTGGTACGCGGCCAGGTCGCGCTCCGTGAAGCCGCCGAAGGCCGCGTCGGGGGAGCTCGTCTCCGTCAGGGCCATGCCGATGCCCATGGTCATGCCGCCGATGAACTGGGAGCGCGCGGTACGGGGGTTGAGGATGCGGCCGGCGGCGTAGACCCCGAGGAGGCGGCGCACCCGGACCTCGCCGGTCACGGTGTCGACCTGGACCTCCGCGAAGTGGGCGCCGAACGCGTGCCGGGCGTAGGGGGATTCGCGCCCGGCCTCCTCCTCGGTGTCGGCCGTCGCGGACAGGCCGTCGACCGGGGGCTTCCCGGAGTGCGCGCGCAGCTTCCCGGTGAGGGCGGTGCACGCCTTGTGCACCGCCCATCCCCAGGAGGCCGTGCCCGAGGAGCCGCCGGCGAGCGGGGCGTCGGGCAGTCCGCTGCTGCCGATGTCGACGCGTACCGACTCGACGGGCACCTGGAGGACCTCGGCGGCGACCTGCGCGAGCACGGTCCGCGCACCCGTTCCGATGTCGGTGGCGTTGAGCCGGACGGTGTACGTGCCGTCCGGGGCGGCGTGCGCGGACGCGGTGGAGGGGCTGACGAGCACCGGATAGGTGGCGGCGGCCACGCCGGTGCCCAGGAGCAGGTCCCCTTCACGGCGCACGCCGGGCCGCGGGTCGCGCCGCTCCCAGCCGAAGCGCCGGGCTCCCTCGCGCAGACACTCCACGAGGTGCCTGCTGCTGAACGGCCGTCCGCTGTCGGGCTCGGTGTCCGGTTCGTTGCGGACGCGCAGTTCCACCGGGTCGATTCCGGTGGCGACGGCGAGTTCGTCCATCGCCGACTCCAGGGCGTACATGCCGGACGCCTCACCGGGAGCCCGCATCCACGAGGGCGTCGGCACGTCCAGCGCCACCACCCGGTGGACGGTGCGGCCGGCCGGTGAGGTGTACATGGTGCGGGCGGGGACGGCGGCCTGCTCGACGAACTCCTTCACCGTCGACGTCTGCGTGACGACCTCGTGCGCGAGCGCCGTGATGACGCCGTCGCCGCCCGCGCCGAGCCGTACGCGCTGCACGGTGGGAGCACGGTGGCCCACCACGGCGGGGAGGTCACGGCGGGGAAGGGCCAGCTTGACCGGGAGCCCGGTGTGGCGGGCCGCCATCGCCGCGAGCACCACGTGGGGGCGCGGTGTGCCCTTGCTGCCGAAGCCGCCGCCCACGTGCTCGGACAGGACGGTGACCGACTCCGGGGGCAGGGCGAAGAGGCCCGCAAGGGTGTCCCGTACCGTCGTCGAGCCCTGGCTCGAGTCGTACACGGTCAGCCGGCCGTCGTCCCACCACGCCGTGGCGGCGTGAGGTTCCATCGGATGGTTGTGGAGTGCCGTCATGGTGTACGTCGCGTCGACCCGGACCTCGGCGGCGGCGAAGGCCGCGTCGAAGTCACCGCGTTCGCGTACCGCCGGGTGGCCGCCGTTCGCCTCCTCCGGCGTGTAGAGCCGGGGATGGTCGGCGGTCAGGCGGACCTCGTGCTCGTGGGCCTCGTACTCCACGCGCAGCGCCTCCGCTGCGGCGCGGGCGTTCTCCGGGGAGTCGGCCACGACGAGGGCGACGTACCAGCCGCGGTGCGGGACGCGCTCGTCCTGGAGCACGGCGAGCGTGGGGTCGTCGGGGGTGCCCAGCCGGGGCGCGTTCGCGTGGCTGAGGACCGCGTGCACGCCGGGCAGGGCCAGGGCGGCGTCGCTGTGGACGGCGGTGACCCGGCCGCACGCGACGGTGGCCGGCACGGGCCAGGCGTAGGCGCAACCGGGCGGGGTGTGCTCGGCGGCGTACCGCGCCGCACCCGTCACCTTCAGGCGGGCCTCGCGGCGCGGCACGTCGTCGCCCGTGGCCGTCGCGGTCCCGCGGGCGCCGGCCGTCACGTCCTGCGGGGAGGTGACGGCCGGCGGAGCGGGCGGGGAGAGTCGGTCGTTCATGCCGGGTTCCTGTCTCCTTCGGCGCGGGAGGCGAGGGCGCTCAGGACGCTGACGGCGAGGTTCCGGGCCAGCGTCACCTTGAAGCCGTTGTCGCGCAGCGGCTGTGCCGCGGCGAGTTCGGCGTCGGCCGCCCGGGTGTACGTCGCGGCGGTGGCCGGAGCGCCGCGCAGCACGTCCTCGGCGGCGCGGGCACGCCACGGCCGGTGGGCGAGCCCGCCGAAGGCGAGCGCGGCGTCCGCGACGACACCGTCCTCGACGCGGACCACGGCGGCGACGGAGGCGAGCGCGAACGCGTACGAGGCGCGGTCACGGGCCTTGCGGTAGGCGCTGCGCACGCCGGCCCGGAGGGGCGGCAGGCTGACGCCCGTGATCAGTTCCCCCGGGCGGATGACGGTGTCCTGGTCGGGCCGGTCGCCGGGCAGCCGGTGGAAGTCCGTCACCGGGACCGCGCGCTCGCCGCCCGCGCCGCGCAGATGGACCACGGCGTCGAGGGCGGCCAGCGCGACGGCCATGTCCGAGGGGTGGGTGGCGACGCACTGTTCCGAGTGGCCGAGGACCGCGAGATCGCGATGGGCGCCGTCGCGGGCGGGACAGCCCGTGCCCGGCTCCCGCTTGTTGCAGGGCTTCGACGTGTCCTGGAAGTACGGGCAGCGGGTCCGCTGGAGGAGGTTCCCGCCGGTGGTGGCGGTGTTGCGCAACTGCCCCGACGCCCCGGACAGCAGCGCCTGGGAGAGCGCGGTGTACCGCGTGCGGACCAGCGGATGCGCGGCCAGGTCGCTGTTGCGCACGGTCGCCCCGATGCGGAGCCCTCCCTCGGCGGTCTCCTCGACCGCGTCCAGCGGGAGCCGGCTGACGTCGATGAGGAACTCCGGGGCGGCGACGCCCAGCTTCATCAGGTCCACGAGATTGGTCCCGCCGCCCAGGAAGTGGGCGTCCGGGTGGGCGTCGAACGCGTCGAGCGCCTCCTCGGCCGTGCCGGCGCGGAGGTAGGAGAAGGACCTCACGTCGCGGCCTCCTCGATCGCGTCGACGATGTGCGGATAGGCGCCGCAGCGGCAGAGGTTGCCGCTCATGCGCTCCCGGATCTCCTCGGGGCCGAGCGGGGCGGGGCCGTCCGGGGGAGTCACCAGAGAAGGGTGTCCCTCGGCGGCTTCGCCGAGCATCCCGACGGCCGAACAGATCTGCCCCGGCGTGCAGTACCCGCACTGCAGGGCGTCCCGGGACACGAACGCCTCCTGGACGGGGTGGAGCCGGCCGTCCTCGGCGAGTCCCTCCACCGTGGTGATGTCCGCACCCTCGCAGGCCACGGCCAACAGCAGACAGCTGTTGGTCCGCCGCCCGTCGACGAGGACCGTGCACGCGCCGCACTGCCCGTGGTCGCAGCCCTTCTTGGCGCCCACGAGGTCCAGCCGCTCCCGCAGGGCGTCCAGCAGCGTGGTGCGGTTGTCCAGGCGCAGTGTCCGCGGCGAACCGTTGACGTTCAGGGTGACGTCGGAGGTCCCGCTCCCCGCCGGGGCGGACCGCGTGGGGCTAGCCATGGGTGGCGCCAGGGGCGGCGAGGGGGCGGTGGCGGCCCAGGACCCGGCGCGCGCCGGGGGAGTGGTCCCGTCCGACGGGCCCGAGGGGTCCGTCGTGCCTGAGGGGGCGGCGGACGTCCTTCGCGGACAGCTCTTCGACCGTCGTGCGGTCCTCGCGCAGCAGCACGATCCCATCCATGTGCAGGCCTCGCCCTTCTGTCATGGTATGTAGTCATATGCCCCGGGGTGGGTGTTCCCCCGAAGCGGCGCTCGTATGTCCGTCGATCAGTCGACGCGGATCGCCAGCAGGCACGCGTCGTCGTCGTGCCCCGACCGGGCGTGGTCCTCGACCAGCCGGTCGATCGTCTGCTGCGGCGTCAGCCCCGCCGCCTCGCCCACCGTGGTCACGAGCCGCTCGATGCCCTCGGTGATGTCCTCGCCGCGCCGCTCGACCATGCCGTCCGTGTACATCAGCAGCAGATCGCCCCGTTGCAGGGGGTACGCCGACGTCTCGTACGCGTATCCCGGCAACGCCCCGAGCAGCGGCCCGCGTTGCTCGGTGGTGAGCGCGAAGGCCCGTCCCTCGCGGCGCACCACGGGCGCCGGGTGCCCCGCGTCGGCCCAGTGGAGGACCCGGTCGGCGTCGATGTGCCCGGCGATCGCCGTGGCCGTCTGTCCCGAAGGGTCGCTGCACACCAGCTCGTTCAGCCAGGTCATGATCTCCCCGGCCGGCGCGCCGGTCTGGGCCAGACCGGCCAGCGCGTGGCGCTGCTGGGCCATCCGGGCCACCGCGTCCAGCCCGTGCCCGCAGGCGTCGCCCATCGCGACCAGCACCCGGCCGTCGGGAAGCAGACGGCACTTGTACCAGTCGCCGCCGACGGCCGAGTCGGGCTCCGCGGGCTGGTACGCGGCCGCCACCGTCAGGCCCACCGCGGCCAGCTGCTCGGAGTGGGTCGGCAACAGCGCCTCGCGGAGCATCCCCGCGACATGGCGTTCCGCCTCCGCCTGCTGGCGCAGCCGCTCCGTCTCCCGTTCCGTCTCCACCAGCCGGCGCCGGCTGCGCATCTGCGGCGTGAGGTCGCGGGCGACGAGGTGCACGGCCCACGGCCGCCCGTCCGTACCGGCGACCGGGCGCCCGAGCAGATCGAGGGTCCGCACCTCGCCGACCACCAGGAAGCGGATCCGGGTCCACGCCGGTTCCTCCCCCGCGAGGACCGCCGTGATGAACTCCGCGAACGCCGTGGTGTCCGCGGGCAGCAGCGCGTCGCACAGCTCCTCCAGCGACCACGGCATGGCCAGGTCCGTCCGGAAGATCCGGCTCAGCCCCTCCGACCACGTCACCTTGCCCGACAGCAGGTCCCAGTGGCCCCACCCCATGGACGCGAGGTGCTGGGCGTCCACGGTCAGCAGCTCCGCCTGGCTGCGGACCGGACGCCAGGTGGCGACCAACTGGCCGCCGCAGGCGGCGGCGCAGTAGAGCAGCTGGGCGCGGTGGAGGCGGCCCAGCCGTTCCTCCGTGTAGTCCACGACCACGCTCTCCATCGGGCGCCCCGTGGTCAGCGTCTCGGTGAGCGCGGCGAGGAGGCCGCTCGCGGCCGCGCCCGGCCGTGCCTCCATGAACCGCTGGCCCACCTGGTGCGCCGGCGCCTCCAGCCACTCCGCGGACCGGAGGTGATTGCCGGCCCGGATGACGAAGTCCACGACGCCGCCGTTGTCGTCGCGCATCGGGGTGAGCAGCGCCGCCGACGCGGGGATCGCGGGCAGGGTGGCGCAGATGCACGACCAGGGGTCGTGCTCCTTTCCGTCCGGGCCGGCGCCCTCACCGTCCTCCGTGCCGCACATGCAGGAGGTGGACAGCGCCGCCTCGTGCCTCCGCGGCAGGAGCGCGGTGCTCTGGAGGGGCGAGACGCGGTCCTGGGCGAGGGGCGGTGGCTGCCGGGTCCCGGTCTTGCGCCGGACGTCGGCGCGCAGGGCGGAAATCTCGCGCCCGATGACGGCCTTGAGCCGGCTCACGTCGTCGGGGAGGGGAAGGTTCATGACGCACCTCGGGGGCCGTGGAGGATGGGGCGACGCCCGCTGACGGCGTCGGGCCCCCGGGTCCCGTGCCGTGCCGGTCCCGCCGTGACACCGGGCCGGTCCGGTGAGCGTGACGGACGGGATCCGCCGGCCGGGGCCGGCGGGTTCCCGCCCGTCGTGCCGTCAGCCGTGCCGCATGTCGTCCGGGTCGACCGGGAGACTGGAGCCGGGCCCCGGCATGGGGCGACCGGGCCCGGGACCGCCGGGCACGCCCATGGTGCCGGTTGTGCTGCTGGTGCCGCCGGGAAGTCCGGTGCCGGTACCGGTGTCGCCCTGGCCGGGGGTGATGCGGCCGCGCCAGCCGCCGCTCTCCCGCCCGCGCTCCTCGATGAAGCCCTTGAACCGCTTCAGATCGCCCTTGACCCGCCGGTCCAGGACCCCCAGCGCGTCGCCCGCCTTCTCCGCCACGCCCTCCGGCTCGAAGTCCATCGCCAGGCTGACCCGGGTGTGCGACTCGTCCAGCGACTGGAAGGTCACCACGCCCTTCTGCCGGCTGTCGCCCCCCACCGTCCGCCACGAGACCCGCTCGTCCGGCAGTTGGTCCACGATCTCCGTGTCGAACTCCCGGCGCACGCCCGCCACCTTCGTCTTCCAGTGACAGTGCCGGTCGTCCACCTGGCGGACGTCCTCCACCCCCTCCATGAAGCTGGGGAACTCCTCGAACTGCGTCCACTGGTTGTACACGTGCCGCACCGGCACATCCACGTCGATCGATTCCTTCACCATGCTCACGAGAACGCCTCCTCCATTCGTCTGCGAAAGACCGGGCACCCGACATCGAGACCGCACACGCACAAGCCTGACAAACACGGGCAAAATGCGCCTGCCCGTCGATCAGGAGTTCAATCCCGGCCGGGCGGGCGGTGCGGCCGTCCGCCTCACCCCTCCCCGGGCGGTTCCCGCCGCTCCAGGCGCTTCAGGGCGGGTCCCTGGAGGACCTCGCCGTCGATGTCGAAGCGGGAGCCGTGGCAGGGGCACTCCCAGGTCCGTTCGGCGGAGTTGAAGGCCACCAGGCACCCCATGTGCGTACAGACCGCGGAGACGGAGTGCACGGCGCCTCCCTCCTCCCGGTACACGGCGCACGGATGCCCTCCGTCCCGCACCACCTCTCCCGTGCCGGGCCGTACGTCGGCCACCGTGCGCCGGGCCCCCGGGCCGAGCGTGTCCAGCCGGTCCTTGACGAAGTGCTTGCCGGCGTCCCACTGGGCCTTCAGCAGGGACGGTGCCGAGCGGGCCACGGAGGCGGGGCGGCGGGGGTCGTACAGCTCCGCCCACCCCGGCTCCGCCGGGCGGTCCCCGAGGAGCGAGCCGAGCAGCATGCCGGCCAGGACGCCGCCGGCCATGCCCCAGCCGCCGAAGCCGGTCACGACGTACACATGGCCGTCGTCGCCGTGGTGCAGCGGCCCGATGAGCGGGACCGTGTCGGTCGGCGCGTTGTCCTGGGCCGCCCAGCGATGGGTGATCTCCACCCCGGGGAACCTCTCGCGGGTCCACTGTTCCAGCCGCCGGTAACGGCCCTCGGTGTCCGGCTCCGTCCCCGGCGTGAAGGCCTCACCGGTCACGATGAGCAGCCTGCCGTCGCCGTACGGGGCGGTGCGCACGGAACGCTTCCCCTGCTCCCGCGTGATGTACATCCCGGCCGGGTCACGGTCGGTGGGGAGCGGCCCCGCGACGACGAGGTCGCGGTGCTGCGTCAGACGGGTGGTGAGCATGCCGCGGTCGAAGACGGGGTGGTGCGTCGCGACGACCACGTCCCGCGCGGTCACCGTGGCGCCGGAGGACGTCCTCAGCCGGCACGGCTCGCCGCGGTCCAGGTCCACCACCCGGGTCTCCTCGTGGATCCGGCCCCCGCGCGCCGTCAGGTCCTCGGCCAGCCCCCGCAGGTACTTCCGTACGTGGAACTGGGCCTGGTCCTCGACGCGGACCGCCCCCGCGACGGCGTACGGCAGGCCGGTCTCGGTCACGAAGGAGGCGTCCAGACCGGCGTCCCGCGCGGCCTCTGCCTCGGCCCGCAGCTCCTCGACCCCGGCGGGATCCTCGCAGTAGGTGAGGGCGGGCCGGCTCTCCAGCTCGCAGTCGATCCCGAGCTCCGCGGCGACGTCGCCGACGTGACGCAGCGCGGCCGTCTGCGACCGGGCGTACGCGCGGGCCGCGTCGGCGCCGTGGGACTTGCGGAGGTCGGCGTAGACGAGGGTGTGCTGGGCGGACAGCTTCCCGGTGGTGTGCCCGGTGACCCCGGCCGCGACCCTGTGCGCTTCCAGGAGCACCACGGACCGGCCCGATCGGGTGAGCTCCCAGGCGACGCTGAGCCCGGCGACGCCACCCCCGATCACCGCCACATCGGCCTCGGTGTCGCCGGTCAGCGGCGGGTGGGCGGGAATGGCCGCCGTCCGCATCCAGTGGGAGCCATGGGGAGCGGAAAGTTCGTTCATGCGGCGCGGTTGCCCGCAAACGCCCCAGGAATGCGTACGGGCCTGGCGGCCGGGGTTCGGGGTCCTGGCCTGGGGGACCGCGGTGCCAACGGGTCGGCGCTCGGGCCTCCAGCCGGGACCCGAGGCCCGGGCCCGGGCTCCCGAAACCCAGGCGGCTCACGACCGGGCTCCCGAGGCCCCCGCCCAGGATCCCGGAGCCCGCGCGCCCCACGCTCCCGAGGCCCACGCCCAGGCCCTCAAGCCCCCCGCGGACGTCCGCTTCGGCGAAATTCACTCCGGTGCCAGGGGGCTTTCCGCCAGACGGGCGAGAAGCTCGGCGGGGTCCGCGTACACCGCGCCCGCTCCGGCGGAGCGCAGGTCGTCGGCCGGGATGCCGCCGCACAGGAGCCCGACGCAGGAGACGCCCGCGCGCGAGCCCGCCTTCATGTCCCAGACCGTGTCGCCGACCAGCACCGCCCGCTCCGGGGGCACCTCGACGAGGTCGAGGGCGTGGCGGACGGGCTCGGGCGCCGGCTTGCCCTCCTCCACGTCGTCGGCGCTCGCGGTCCGGGCGATCACGTCGTCCGCGTCGATCGCCCGGCGCAGCGCCTCCAGCTCGCGCCCGCTCGCCGAGGTGACGAGCACGACCGTCCAGCCCTGACCGGCCACCGTCCGCAGCAGCGTCCCCGCCGAGTCCAGCGCCGGCAGACGGTCGAAGTACGTCGCGTACAGCGTCTTGTGCGCCGCGCTGATCGCGGAGTCCTCGCGCGTGTCGCGGTCGTCGCCCAGCACCCGGGCGATGAGGTCCTCGCTGCCGAGTCCGATGGACCGGTGGAGGGCGTGCATGGAGACGTCGTGGCCCGCCTGGCGGAACGCCTCCCACCACGCCGTCACATGCAGGTGATTGGTGTCGGCCAAGGTGCCGTCGACGTCGAACAGAGCTGCACGGGTCATCCTGGGTCGCCTCCTCCGACGGGTGGCGCGGGAGCGCCTCCCGGCGCGGCTACCCCCTCACCAGGGGAGAAACCGCCCATCGGGCAGGCGTGGAAACCCGCCGCGCGGGCACCTGCGGTTCATGCGCATGATCAAGCCTCCGGGCGTGTACGCCCCCCAGGGAGACACGGAACTGCTGTTGGAGGGCCTGGCCGGCGAGGAGCTGCGGCCGGGCACCCGTTCGCTGGACCTGTGCACCGGCACCGGCATCCTCGCGATCGCCGCCGCCCGGCGCGGGACGGCCGCCACCGCCGTCGACGTCTCGCGCAAGGCACTCGCGACGGCCTGGCTCAACGCCAGGATGCTGGACTGCCGGATCCGGCTGCTCAGGGGCGACCTGGGCGAGCCGGTGGCGGGGGAGCGGTTCGACCTGGTCACCGTCAACCCTCCCTACGTCCCCGCCGAGGACCCCGAGCCGCCCACCCGCGGCCTGGACCGCGCCTGGGACGCGGGCCCCGACGGGCGCCTGCTCCTCGACCGCATCTGCCGGCAGGCTCCCGTGCTCCTGAGCCCGACGGGGGTGCTGCTGCTCGTCCAGTCCTCCCTCTCCGGCGTCACCGCGACCCTGGACGCGCTGCGCCGCGCCGGTCTGGGCGCCGAGGTCGTCCGCAGCCGTGCCCAGGCCTTCGGCCCCGTGATGTCGGCACGCGCGCAGTGGTTCGAGGACCGGGGCCTGGTCAGCACGGGCCTGCGCTCCGAGGAACTGGTCGTCGTCCGCGCGACCCGGGCGAACTGACGGAGGAGGGCGATGGCCGGCGCGAAGGAGAGCATCCGGATCGGTGGGCGTGCCGTCGAGTACAGCCGCCCCGAGAAGCCCCTGTTCCCCGAGGACGGCCTGACCAAGGCCGACCTCGTCGCGTACTACCGCAAGGTGGCCCCGCGGATGCTCCCGCACCTGCGCGGGCGTCCGCTCATGCTGGAACGCCACCCCGACGGGATCGGCGCGGGGGGATTCATGCAGAAGGACCTCCCCGACCACTTCCCCGACTGGGTGCACCACGCCGAACTGCCCAAGTCCGACGGCAGGGTCACCTACGTGATCTGCGACGACGCCGCCACTCTGGCCTATCTCGCCGGGCAGGCGTGCATCACCCCGCACCGCTTCCTCTCCCGGGCCGACCGGCCGGACCATCCCGACCGGCTCGTCCTCGACCTCGACCCCCCGGGCGACGACTTCGCCCCCGTACGGGAAGCGGCCCGGCAGCTGCACGAGCTCCTGGAGGAGGTCGGCCTTCCGTCCTCGGTCATGACCACCGGCTCCCGCGGTCTGCACGTCGTCGTGCCGCTGGACCGCCGGGCCCCCTTCGACGACGTCCGCGCGTTCGCCCGCGACCTCGCCACGCTGCTCGCGGACCGCCACCCCGACACGCTCACCACCGAGGCCCGCAAGAAGGCCCGGGGGGACCGGCTCTACCTCGACATCCAGCGCAACGCCTACGCCCAGACCGCCGTGGCGCCCTATGCCGTGCGCGCCCGTCCCGGAGCTCCCGTCGCCGCGCCCGTCACCTGGGACGACGTCGACTCCGACGACCTCGCCGCGGATCACCGGCGGCTCGCCGACGTCGAGCGCCTGCTCGCGGAGGACCCCTGGCAGGACGCCCCCCGACGCGGCCGCTCCCTCGCCCCCGCCCGCCGACGGCTCGAGGCCCTGCGCGGCTGACGGCGGGTCAGGGAAGGGCCAGCCGCGCAGGATCGAGGCGGAAGCCGGAGCGGGAGCCACGGAGGGGAGCCGAAAGGGGGGACCACCCAGCGAAAGGAGAGGATTTCCGTGTCGAACAAGGTGTCCGACCACGTACTGCGGCGCCTGCGCGAGTGGGACGTGGACCACGTCTTCGGCTACGCCGGCGACGGCATCAACGGCCTGCTCGCCGCCTGGGGCCGAGCCGACGACCGGCCCAGGTTCATCCAGGCCCGGCACGAGGAGACGGCCGCTCTCCAGGCCGTCGGGTACGCCAAGTTCTCCGGCCGGACCGGGGTCTGCGTGGCCACCTCGGGCCCCGGCGCCATCCACCTGCTCAACGGGCTCTACGACGCCAAGCTCGACCACGTACCGGTCGTGGCGATCGTGGGGCAGACCAACCGCAGCGCCATGGGCGGCTCCTACCAGCAGGAGGTCGACCTCCTCAGCCTGTTCAAGGACGTCGCCGCGGACTTCTGCGAGATGGTCACCGTCCCGGAACAGCTGCCGAACGTCCTCGACCGCGCCCTGCGCACCGCAGCCGCCAAGCGGACCGTCACCGCCGTCATCATCCCCGCCGACGTGCAGGAGCTCGACTACTCCCCGCCCGAGCACGCCTTCAAGATGGTGCCCTCCAGCCTCGGGATCGCCTCCTACACCCCCGTGCCCGGCGACGAGGACCTCGCCAAGGCGGCGGAGATCCTCGACGCGGGGGAGCGGGTCGCCGTACTGATCGGCCAAGGAGCGCGGGGCGCCCGCACCGAGGTCGAACTGGTGGCCGAGAAGCTCGGCGCGGGCGTGGCCAAGGCGCTGCTCGGCAAGGACGCGCTGCCCGACGACCTTCCGTACGTCACCGGAGCGATCGGCCTCCTCGGAACGCGGCCGAGCTACGAACTGATGAGGGACTGCGACACGCTCCTGGTGATCGGCTCCAGCTTCCCGTACTCCCAGTTCCTCCCGGACTTCGGCCAGGCACGCTCGGTACAGATCGACATCGATCCGTTCATGGTCGGGCTGCGCTACCCCTTCGAGGTCAACCTGGTGGGCGACGCAAAGGCCACCCTGACCCGGCTCCTGCCGCTGCTGCACCGCAAGAAGGGCCGGAAGTGGCGCGAGAAGGTCGAGAAGGACACCGCCCACTGGCGCGAGGTCATGGAGCGGCGGGCCGCCGTGTCCGCCGACCCGATCAACCCCGAGCACGTCGTGCGCGCCCTCGACCCGCTGCTCCCGAGCGACGTGATCGTGACCGCCGACTCCGGTTCGTCGGCCAACTGGTACGCCCGCCATCTGTCGTTCCGCGGCACGATGCGGGGCTCGCTCTCCGGAACGCTGGCCACCATGGGATGCGGTGTCCCGTACGCGCTCGGCGCCAAGTTCGCGCATCCCGGCCGGCCCGCCGTGGCGATCGTCGGAGACGGGGCCATGCAGATGAACGGCATGGCCGAACTCATCAGCGCCGCCAAGTACCGGCACGAGTGGGACGACCCTCGCCTGATCGTCGCCGTGCTCAACAACCAGGACCTCAACCAGGTCACCTGGGAGATGCGGGCCATGACCGGCGCCCCGCAGTTCCTGCCCTCGCAGGCGCTGCCGGACGTGCCGTACGCGGACTTCGCGCGGTCCATCGGCCTCGCGGGGCGGCGGGTGGAGAAGCCCGACGAGGTGCCGGGCGCCTGGGAGTGGGCGCTGGCCCAGGACCGGCCCTGTGTCCTCGACTTCGTCACCGACCCGGCGGTCCCGCCGATTCCGCCGCATGCCTCGCTCGACCAGATCGAGGCCGCGGCCACGGCCGTCCTCCAGGGGGACAGCGACCGGGCCGCCGTCGTCAAGCAGGGCGTGAAGGCCAAGGTGCAGGAGTTCCTGACCCCCCGTAAGTCACGACGCCGGAAGGAGCGTTGACGACCGCCGCGAGACGCGGGAGCGTCCGCGGCACAGGCGGAAGCGGGGACGGCCTCGGCCGTCCCCGCTTCCGCCTCTCGCGTCCGCGCGTTCCTCAGTCGCTCCAGCGCAGCACGGCCCCCACCCCGCCCGCGGGTCCGCGCATCCCCTCCGGGACGACCAGGACTTCGCAGTTCGCGGCGACGGCCGCCCTCAGCAGGGCGTCGTCCGCCCGTGCCTCCTCGGGCTCCATGACGCCGACGGCGCGGGCGTCACCGCGCTGGACGGCGACATCGTCCACCCCGGGACCGATCCACACCCGGCGCCCCGCGTCGGAGGCGTTCCGGTCGATCAGCAGCGTGGCCACCTGGTGCTTGCGGGCGGCGTCGACCACCGCGGGGATCCCCTCGGCGGCCTGCCCGAAGCCGGTGTCGACGGACGAGACCCGGTGCTCACCCGGCCTGCCCCGCCCGACACGGAAGCGTTCGAGGGCGTTCTGCAGACGCTCTCGCGTGTGGCGTTCGCACGCCTCCTCGATCTGCGCGTCCAAGGCGCTCGTGGAGGCACCCGGCTGCCGGGCGCCGCTCCCGGCCTCGACGGCGACGGCCTGGATGTGCTGCGGCAGCCGCCCGTACACCGCTTTGCGCTCCCGGGCGTCGCCGGTCAGGATCAGCAGCGAGGGGTCGTTCTCGGGCCACTGCCGGACCAGCTCCGCGGCGATGACGTCGGCGGTCTCGTCCCAGCTGTTCTCGACCTTGTTGCGGTAGTGCCACTCGTACCTGTCCTCGGGGATGCTGCGGTGACCGCGGCCCTGCCACTCCTTGCCCCGCGCCTGCCCCAGGCTCTCGCGCCCGTGCGCCTGCCGGAGCTCCAGATCGGCGCCCGTGCGGTCGATGTAGGCGACCAGGCAGGCCGGTTCCTCGCCCCGCAGCACCACCAGGGGCGCCACGTGCGGCAGGGTCGACCACGTCACCTCCTCCGTGGGCGGGGCCTGGGTGAGGGGGAGGTCGAGGACGACTTCGTCGCCCGTGGCGAAGAGCGCCCGTCCGGGCGGCGATCCGGAGGCGGGCTCGTGGGCGAGCCGGTCCATGACGGCCTTGACGGTGGCCGCGTCGACGTCGGCGTCGATGAGCCGTCCGGCGACGGAGCGGTTACGGAGTTCCTGGAGCTTCGCCCCGTCCTCGGTCACCCGGGTCGTTTCGATGTAGACCGAGGCCCAGGGACCGGGACGGTCGAAGAGGGGCTTGAGAAAGCCGAGTTCCATGGGAGTCCCCCAATGCGTGGTGGAGAGGGCGTCGGACGGTCAGGCCCTCCCGGGGCCTTCGTCGTCGGAGTACGGCGGGTCGTCGACGGGGGGTTCGGGGTCGTGCCATTCCTCCGCGCGGGTCGGGTGGCCGGACCGGACCTGGCCCTCCACCTCCTTCTTCCGCACGTCGTCCAACTTCGGGCCGGACTTGCTGCTTCCGCGCTGTGGGGTGCTCACGTGGTACCTCCCTGTGG
This sequence comes from Streptomyces sp. NPDC036822, assembly GCF_055609145.1. Taxonomy (NCBI): domain Bacteria; kingdom Bacillati; phylum Actinomycetota; class Actinomycetes; order Kitasatosporales; family Streptomycetaceae; genus Streptomyces; species Streptomyces sp. NPDC036822. Next base: position 81,143 of record NZ_JBVJPY010000009.1, on the reverse strand, counting down.
GTAGGGGCCGCGGAGAAGGCCTTCCGGCGATCTCCGTACCCCGCGCGTGCCCGCCGCCGACTACGACAAACCGGACCGTCACAGCGCTACGGCGGGAAGGGCCCGACCCGGCCCTTCCCGCCGTACCTTCCCCTGCCACGCGGCTCCGTCGTGCTTCCACGGCGGCGCCGCTTCCCTCGTCCCCGGCCCACGGGCCGCCGGCACCGCCTATTGGTCCTCGTCCTCGTCCCCGCCCTCGATGGCGAGCTCCACATGCATCGCGGCCTCCTCGGCCGCGGCCGCACCACCGTCGATGCCGACGTCCCTGGCCAGCACCCCGACGGTCCGGCCCGGCGCCGGCTCGTCCACCGGCACCAGGCGGCCCGCGCGGGTGGCGCCCGACTCCCGGTCCACCGGTTCGCCTTCGCCGTCCACCAGATCCCCGATGCCGTCGCCCGGCGGTGGCTCGGTCTCCGGGAGTTCCTGGGCGAGGCGCGCGTCGAGCGACTGTCCCTCGCTCTGTTCGCGGCCGGTCGTGCCGTGGCGGGTCACGGCGTGCGGCCGGTCGGGCGGGGCGTAGCCCTGGTCCAGCATGACGTCGAGTTCGTCCGCACCGATGGCGTTCTCGAGGTCGAGGTCGTCGGTGGGCCGGTTGGACACGTCGGAGTGGGTCGGCTGGTAGACGTCGTCGCCGCGCCCCTCGGTGTCCGTCGACGCCGGCTCCCCGGCGCTCCGGTCGGCTTCGTCGTGGGCCATGATCCGCTCCTTCCGCCGTCTCCGCCCTCCGCGGGCGGCCCTACCTGGCGCGGCTGTCGTCGTGATCCTCCGGCGGCGGCTCCTGCCCGAACCGGGCGGCCCGACGGCGCAGACGTACGGCGGCCTCTCCCATCTCCTTGAGGAGTCGGCTCGCCACCTCGTCCATGGAGTCCCGGGAGGGGTCGGGCTGTCCGCGCTCTTCCTCGTGCTCCGGTGTCACGAGGCGCGACTACCCGGAATCAATCCCTCCATCCCTTGCCGTACGCCCCCCGGGGCGCCTCCCGCGCAACGACTGCCGCATCCAAGATCGGCCCGAAGGGGCATGGCGGCGGCGCACGGGGGCACGAGCGTCATCATGAAAGCCCTGATCACGGTGCACAGGCTCTCCCCGACGGGCGGGCGGCGGGTCACGACGCGCGGCGCCATACTCGGTATCGCCTACGACGACGGAGATCTCGTCGAACTCGCCCGCGGAGCCGGCATCGACGACCCGGAGTCGCTCGTCGGCGACGACCGGCTGATCGAATGGCGCGGCGGCCGCCCCCACCAGTACGAGGCGGCGTAGGGCGCACCGGTACGAAGCGACGTGGCGCGCACCGGTACGACGCGCGGCTTCGGGTGCGTCCCTGCCGGGCCCGGCCCCGGCGGGGTCACGGAAGGCCGGCCGGTACGGACACGTGGCCGGCCAGGAACGTGCCCCGCGCCGGGCGGCGCGGGGCGGGGCGGGCCGGGGGTGGGCGCTGCGGCGCCCGGGTGATCAAGCGGTGATCAAGAGGGGGTGACGTGTTCGGCCTGCGGGCCCTTGGGGCCCTGGACCACGTCGAAAGTGACCTTCTGCCCTTCGTCGAGCTCGCGGAACCCGGCGGCGTCGATGGCCGAGTAGTGGACGAAGACGTCCGGGCCGCCCCCGTCCTGAGCGATGAAGCCGAAGCCCTTCTCCGCGTTGAACCACTTGACGGTGCCAGTAGCCATGTCGATCTCCTTCTGAGGCGCGGGACCATGTCCCACGCCCCGCCTCTTCCCGAAAACGTCCCTCCTATGGCTGCCGTCTCGAGCGACCGGTCCATCCCTAGCCGAGGGACGTCAGCAGCTCCTCGCAGGCCTGTTCGCACGAGCGGCACGCCTCGGCGCAGACCCGGCAGTGGTCATGCAGATCGGCGTGGGACGCGCACTCGTCGCCGCAGGCCTTGCACGCGACGGAGCAGGCCCGAAGGATCGCCGCGGTGATGTGGGCGTCGTACCCCGTGTGGCGGGAGAGGACCGACGCGGTCGCCGTGCAGATGTCGGCGCAGTCCATGTCGGTACGGATGCACTTCGTCAGGTCTCCCACCATGCCTTCGGACAGGCACGCGTCCGCGCAGGCGGTACACGCCTGGGCGCACGCGACGCACTCCTCGATGCAGCGGGTCAGCTTCGTCTGGTCGATGCCGCCCAGGTCGGCCGGGTACGTGTCGAGCATGTCCCTCACGGTGCTGGACATCAGGATCGGCCTCCTCGCCCCGGAGGGCCGGCGGATCCGGATCGCCCGCCCGTGAGCCCCCGGTACTACCCACCTAACCCTTCCCGGTGCGCCGCCGCGCGCCGGAGGCGAGGACGGCCGGACGCGGCCCCCGGGCCCGGGGCCGGTGCGCCGGGTGTCATCGGACGCCCGACGGGTAGGCGACGCGATGACCGCGATCCGCGCAGCACCGGGTCGACGGCGATCAAGGACGATGACCACGACTACGACCAGGTGGTGTCATGGGTACTCCTCCCACCGATCCCGTCCCTCCCAGCCCCACCCCGTCGCCGGGGCCGGGCCCCGGCCCGCAGCCGGGTCCGCTTCCCGGGCCGGTGCCCGGCCCGGGCGGGCCCGATCCGGTGCCCCCGGCGCCGCCGCAGCCGCAGCCCGATCCCGAGCCTCCGCCGGCCCCCCGGCCCGATCCGCACCCGGCGCCCGGCCCGCTGCCCGGGCCCGGTCCCGCGCCCGAGCCGGCGACCTGAGCGCTCGCGGACGGACCGTCGCGCGGAAGGCGGCAGCCGGCCCCACTCAGGACGGCAGCGGCCCGCCGGCTGTGGCGCGTACGCTCGCCAACCAGTCGTCCAGCAGGCGGACCTGCCGCTCCGCCGGGAAGTCCGCCGGTGCGAACAGCGCCTGGACGACCAGCCCGAGGACGAAGCTCTGGGCCGCTGCCGCCAGGTCCTCGGCCGGGGAGCCGGCGGGGAGTTCGCCCCGCCGCCGGGCTTCCTCGACGTGTGCGGTGAGCCTGATCCGCGAGCGGCGGTAGCGCTCGGCGTGCTCGGCCGCGAGCTCGGGGTCGGCGAGGGCGACGTCCCACGAGGACACCCAGATCCGGTTGCTCGCCGCCGCCTCGGGCGTGAGCGGCAGGACATCGAGCATCGCCGCGCGCAGCGCGACGAGACCCTGGCCGCCGGCACTGCGGCGCGGCCGCTGCTCCGTCCGCTCGGCGAGCACCTCCAGGGCGGTACGGAGCAGGGCCCGCTTGCTCGGGAAGTAGTGCGTGAGCAGCCCCGTCGTCGCGCCCATCTCGCCGGCCACCGCACGCAAGGTGAGGCCGCCGAAGCCGCGTTCGGCCAACACGCGCCAGACGGCTTCGGACACGTCGCGCCGACGGGCGTCATGGTCTCCACGAGCGGGGGGCATGGCCACATCGTACAAAGCAAGCGTTTGGTACGTACGTGCCGGTAGGCAGCACGGCGCCGGTACGAACCGCACGCGCCGGTACGTACGCACGGCGCTGGTGCATGCGAGCGCGCCGGTACGTACCGGGCCGGTCATGTACCCCTCCGCGCCGCCTCGGCGGCAACGGGGTCTCGCCGCCCGCGCGGCCGGGCGCGGCTGATCGACGTGGAGATGGGTAGCCGCCGGGCGGAAAGCCCACCGGGCGCGTTCCGGCCGAGTCGGCGAGACGCCCGAGCCGCGCGCGGGCCCGGGCCTCAGTCGGGAAGGTCACCGACGAGGAGTACTCCCGCCCGCGCCACAGCAGCCCCTGACGCGGTGGCCCGAAGATGGCTCTGTTGACATACCTATGTCTTCATGGCTAATCTCGCGGTCATGGCAAACAGCATCGAGGACCCGCAGGGTCACGACGGAGCGGCGCGCACCGCCGCGGCGCTCGTCGACGTCCTGCCCGACCTGCACCGGGCCCTGGAGCGCCGACTGGACCAGGATTTCCCGCACCCCAAGCCCCCCGACGGGCAGTTGGCGATTCTCCGGCTGGTCAGGGAGCGTCCGGGGATCACGGTCAGCCAGGCCGCCGAGGCCCTGCTGATGAAGCCGAACAACGTCAGCACGCTGGTGTCCCAGATGGTGACCGGCGGCCTGCTGCTGCGGAAGCAGGACCCGGCCGACAAGCGGGTCGCCCGCCTCCACGCCACGGACGAGGCGCTGTCCCGGGTCGCCGCCGTCGAGAACCTGTTCCGCGGCTACGTGCTCGCCGGGCTGGACCACCTCGACGACGAGGCGTGCCTCGCCCTGGCGCGGGCCGTCCCCGCGCTGGAGGCCCTGACCCGGCACATCCGCCCCACCTGACCCCAAGCCGGCCCCGCCCCGACCGGAACCTGTCCCAGCCGAGCCAGCCCCGTCCCGCCTGTTCGCCGAGCTTGCCTGATCCCGCCCTGCCCTGACCACGCCCTGCCCTGATCCGGCCCCGGTCCCGCGCGCCCCCACGCCCCGGCCCCGGCCCGGCGCTCCCCCCTGCCCTCATCCGGCCCTGATCCCGGTCCCGTCCTGATCCCGTCCCGCCCCGGCGCTTCCGCCGGGCCGGAGGCCAGGCAACGGGCCCATACCACCCACCCCCGGGTTCCCACCCGTCACGAGAAGGACGAGGCACTTCACCATGCCCTCCCGCACGCCCGACATCGTCGTCGTTCCGGCCCACTCGCCTCCCCAGGCCCCCCGGCGCGACGGTGTCCGCTCCCGTCCCTGGCTGACCCTGGTGGCCGTCGCCTTCGGCCTGTTCATGGTCGGCCTGGACGGCAGCGTCGTCTCCATCGCCAACCCCGAGATCGGCCGGGACCTCGGCGCGTCCACCGCCGACCTCCAATGGGTCACCAACTCCTACCTCCTCGCCCTCGCCGCCGCGTTGATCCTCGGCGGCAAGCTCGGCGACCGCTTCGGCCGGCGGACGTATTACATGATCGGAGTGGCGGGCTTCACCGTCGCCTCCGTCGCCATCGGCCTCGCCGGCTCCATCGAGGGCGTCATCGCCTTCCGCGCGCTCCAGGGCCTCTTCGGCGCGCTGCTGATGCCCAACACCCTCGGACTGCTGCGGGCGGTGTTCCCGCCGAAGAAGTTCGGCATGGCGGTCGGCATCTGGGCGATGGTCTCGTCCGTGTCGACGGCGCTCGGCCCCATCGTCGGCGGACTGCTCGTCGAACACGTCAGCTGGGAGTCCGTCTTCTACATCAACGCCCCCATCGGCGTCGTCGCCCTCGTCTTCAGCGCCCTGGTGCTGCCGCAGAGCAAGAGCCCCGCGGGCGGCCGGGCGTTCGACGTCCCGGGCGTCCTCCTCCTCGGGCTCGGGCTGCTCGTGGTCGTCTTCGGCGTCGTCAAGGGCGAGACCTGGGGCTGGAGTTCGGCCTCCACCCTGGGCACGATCGCCGCCGGTGTCGTGGTGCTGCTGGTCTTCGGCCGGTACGAGACGCGCGTCGGGCACCCGCTGCTGCCGATGCGGCTCTTCCGGAGCCCCGCCCTGACCATCGGCACCGTCATCACCGCGGTCAACTTCTTCGTCCTGCTCGGCCTGATCTTCTTCGTCATGCTCTACCTGCAGAACGTCCGAGGATTCACCCCCGTCGAGGCGGGCGTGCGCACCCTGCCGCTCAGCCTGGCGTCCGTGATCGCCTCACCCCTCGGCGCCGCCCTCACCGACCGGTTCGGCGCCCGGCTCACGATGCCGGTCGGCATGCTCCTCCAGGCGGGCGCGGCCTTCGGGATGCTCGGCTGGGACGCCCACTCCTCCTACACCGCGCTGTGGCCGCCGTTCGTCGCGCTGGGTCTCGGCGTCGGCATGGTGATGGCGGCCTCCTCCGAGGCGATCGTCGGCAACGCACCCGTCAAGGACGCCGGTGTGGCGGGCGGACTCCAGGCCACGGCGCTCCAGATCGGCGGCGCGCTCGGCACCTCGGTCCTGGTCTCCCTCATCAGCAGCCGCGTCGGCTCCACGCTGACCGCCGAACTGACCGCGGCCGGAGTGCCCGCGCCGATGGCCCACGGTCTGGAGAAGGCCGAGGACGCCGTGGCGATGGGCGTGGCGCCCGTCTCCGGTGACATGTCCGCCCAGCTGAGGGCGGCGGTCGTCGAAGGCAGCGGTCAGGCGTTCATGAACGGCGTCCACACCGCCGTCCTGGTGACCGGAGTCCTGTGCGTGGCGGGAGCCGTGCTGGCGGCCGTCGGGGTCCGGCGCGGCCCCGAGGCGGCCGGGTCGTAGCGGTCCCGGGGGAGCCCCGGCGCCGCGTGCGGAGCGCCGATATCCGCTCGACGCCTCGCCGGGGCGCCCTTACTGTGGCGCGGTGACGACCCGGATGATCATTCTCAACGGCGGCTCCAGTACGGGAAAGACCGGCATCGTCCGGTGTCTTCAGGCCGTCCTGCCCGACCCCTGGCTGGCCTTCGGGGTCGACTCGTTCGTCGACGCCCTGCCCGCCTCCCTTCGCGCCTCCGACGACGGGATCACCTTCGCCGGGGACGGCGGGGTGAGCGTCGGGCCGGAGTTCCACGCGCTGGAAGCGGCCTGGCGGGAAGGGATCGCCGCGATGGCCCGCGCCGGTGCCCGGATCGTCGTCGACGACGTCTTCCTCGGCGGCGCGGCCTCGCAGGAGCGCTGGCAGCGGGCGCTCGACGGCCTCCCGGTGCTCTGGGTCGGCGTCCGCTGCGACGCCGAGGTGACCGCGGGCCGCGAGATCGCGCGGGGCGACCGGACCGTCGGCATGGCAGCCCTCCAGTCGGCGATCGTCCACCAGGGCGTGCGCTACGACCTGGAGGTGGACACGACCCGCACCGAGTCGCTCGACTGCGCGCGAGCGATCGCCGCGCGCGTCCGCTGAGCGGAGGCCCACCGGGCGGACGGCGCTGCCGCCACACGAGTACGGGGCCGGTCGCCCGGCCCCGTACCCCCCCGTGCCCTACCGGGACCTCAGTCGCTCAGGCGGCCCGGTACGCGGTGGTCAGCCGCGCGACGGCCCCTGCGAGGTCACCGGTGAGCAGCAGGTGGTCCGCCTCGGCGAACGGCTTGGCCGTCGCCTCCGTGATGTCCTGACCGATCTTCTGCTGGACGATCTGCCGGGCCTTGCCGACCAGTTCCCTGCCCTGCGCCGAGCCGCCGAGGCCCGTCGCCTGGAGCACCCTTGCCGCCGCGCCGATGGCCCGCAGCGCCGTCTCCCCGCCCGCCGGCGCCTTGGTCAGCGTGGTCAGGCCCCAGCCGTACGGGAACTGAGGGTCGTAGGAGGCGTCGCCGACGTTGATCGGCAGCTGCGCCTCGGACTTCGGCCAGGTCACGGGGAGCTGTCCGGTGAAGGGACGCTTGCCGTACAGGACGTCCGCCACGCCGTCGCCCTCGGTGCCGGGCAGCCAGGACGCGACCAGGGCGTCGATCGCGCCGAGCCGGTCGCCGATGAGCTGCGGCCGGCCGGAGACGACCAGCACCGCGCACGTCATGGCGGCGCAGACCTTGTCGACGGCCGCCTTGTCGGCGGCGGAGAGTTCGAGGTCGTGGCCGTTGCCGACGTCCCCGAAGCCCTCGGCGTAGGGGGCCTCGCCGACGACCACGACGCCGACGTCGTAGCCGTCCGTCGCGGCGGAGGCGTCCTTGGAGTACGAGATCTCCGCGCCGGGAGCGGCCTTCCTCATCCCCTCCAGGATCGTGGTGCCCGTGGTGGTCCGGCCGGACGCGCCCTGCCAGCTGATGGTCCAGCCACCGGCCTGGTTGCCGAGGTCGTCGGCGTTCGACCCGGCGACGTACACCTTCTGCGACGTCTTCAGGGGCAGCGCGGCGCCGTCGTTCTTGAGCAGCACCTGGGACTTGGCGACCGCCTCGCGCGCCACGGCGCGGTGCTCGGGGGAGCCGACGGTGCCGAGGTGCGTGGTGTCGGCGTACGGCTGCTCGAACAGTCCGAGCTTGAACTTTTGTGTCAGGATCCGCGACACCGCGTCGTCGACGCGGGCCGGGCTGACGCGTCCGGCCGTCACCTCGTCCTGGAGGACGCGGGTGAAGTCCTGGTAGTTGGTCGGCACCATGATCATGTCGAGTCCGGCGTTGACCGACGTGCGGACGTCGCTCGGGTAGTCGCCGGGGATCTGGTCGATCGCCTGCCAGTCGCTGATGACGAAGCCGTCGAATCCCATCCGGTCCTTCAGGACCCCGTTGATCATCTCGGCGTTGGCGTGCATCTTCACCGGGCCGTGGTCATCACCCAGGATGTCCAGCGAGGAGTACGAGGGCATGACCGTGCCCGCACCCCGCTCGACGGCCTCGGCGAACGGCGCGAGGTGCACCGCCTCCAGCTCCTCGCGGGTGACCTTGGTGACGCCCTGGTCGATCGTGTAGGAGCCGGTGGTCGAGGAACCGAACTCGGTTCCGCCGTCACCCACGAAGTGCTTGGCGCTGGTGAGCACCTTGTCGTTGCGGTCGAGGTCCCGGCCGTTGCGCGCGCCCTGCATGCCGTTGATCACGGTCTCCATGGCGGTGACCAGGGCGGGGTCCTCGCCGAACGCCTCGTACGAGCGGCCCCAGCGTTCGTCGCGGGTCACGCACAGGCAGGGCGCGAAGTCCCACGGGATGCCGGTGGCCCGCACCTCCTTGGCGGTGACGGCGCCGGTCCTCTCGGCGACCTTGGGGTCGCGGCCGGCCCCGATGCCGATGTTGTGCGGCATGATCGTCGACCCGATGACGTTGTTGTGCCCGTGGACGGCGTCCACGCCGTAGATCAACGGGATCTGGAAGCGGGTCGCCTGTGCGCGCAGCTGGTACGCGTCGACCATCTTGGCCCACGCCTCGGGAGCGTTGGGGGTGGGCACCGAGCCGCCGCCGGAGAGCAGCGAGCCGAGGTCGTAGGAGGCGATGTCGCCCTGCGACTTCAGCGCGTTGCGCTCGGCCTGCGTCATCTGGCCGGCCTTCTCCGCGAGCGACATCCGCCCGAGGAGGTCGGCCACCCGCTTCTTCACCGGGAGCCTCTTGTCGAGGTACGGCAGACCGTGGGCGTTCACGACGACCACGGGCGTCTCCGCCGGGGCCTTGGCCCCGGTGACGGTGAGCCGGAGCGGGATCGTCTCCGCGGCCTCGGCGGAACCGTCCTTCGTGGTCGCCACGGCGATCGAACGGGACGTGCCGGACGGTGTGCCGGCCGGGAACGTCACGCTGCCGGTCACCGGGGTGTAGTCCCGTCCCGTCGTGGCGCCGCCGCCCGCGGGGCTCTCGCCTTCGGTGGTGTACGCGACCGTCACGGGTTCGTCGATCGGTCCGGAGCCCGTGGTGGCGACCGATACCCGCACCTGGGCGGTCCCGCCCTCGGCGACCGGGTACACGGCGGCGTCGGTGACGACCTTGGTGGTGAGGGCCGGTTCGGCCTTGCCGTACAGCTCCACACCGTCGAGGGCGAAGGAGCCCGGCGAGCCGGGCGGCAGGGTGAGGGCGTACCCCCACATCTCGTTCAGGCCGAGGACCTGGTCGATCCCGCCGACGGGCTGGTAGTCCGCGCGGTACTGGAAGTCGGCGAACGGGATCTCGACGAGGTGCCAGCCCTCCCAGTCGTCGGTGAACGACGTGGTCCACAGCTCGGACGCCTCGCCGTTCGCCCCGCCGTCCTTGAGCTCGAAGTGGACGCGCTTGCCCGATCCCGGCGGCAGCGGAGCGGTGTTCTGGCCGTACCACCAGAAGCGGATGCCCTTGAACGCCGTCCAGTCGTGGGCCGGCGCGTCGAAGGCGAAGTCGTGGCTGAGACCGCCCCAGCCGCTGATGTCGTAGCTGCCCTCCAGGACCTTGTCGCCCTCGGGGGCGTCGGCTCGGTCCGCGATCCTCAGCGTCGGCTGGTCGTCGGCGTCGCTGCCCCAGGTGAAGATGCCCTCGGCGGGCGGGTTCGCGAAGGGGATCTCGCCCTCGAAACGGTCGACGGCCACCGGTACGGGCTCCTCGGCGCGCGCCCCGGCGCCGGCGGCGGCGCTCGGCAGGGCGCCGGCGAGCAGACCGCCGAGGACGGCGGTGGCCGCGACCAGCGCCGTACTCGTTCTGCTCCTGAAGCGGGATCGTGGCATTGCGGCTCCTTCTGCGGGCGGACGGGCCGGCGGCGTGCCGTTGCGGTGCGGTGTGCTCACGGCGCCGGTTCTGTGCTGTGCGGTGTCGTGCTCTCGGTGGTGTCGTACTCCGTGGTGCGGTGTGCGGGTGCCCTGGGGTGCGGGCCGTGCGGCGTCGGCGGCCGTGCCGTGCCGGATCAGGGGGCGGGTGCGGAGCGGCGGATGACGAGCTCGGTGGGAAGGACGACCGGTTCGACGGGGATCGTCCCCCCTGCGAGACCGGAGAGAAGCATTCCGGCGGCCGTCTCGCCCATCCGCCGCATGGGCTGACGGACGGTGGTCAGCGGTGGTTCGGTGTGCCGGGCCATGGGGATGTCGTCGAATCCGACGACGGCGACGTCCTCCGGGACCCGCCGGCCCGCCTCCCGCAGGGCGCGCAGCGCGCCCGCTGCGATGAGGTCGTTGTGCGCGAAGACGCAGTCGAAGTCCCGGCCCTCCGCCAGGGCCCGCTCGATGCCGGCCCGGCCGGTCTCCTCGGTGAACTCGCCCTCGGCCACCAGGCCGGTGGGCAGGACGTCCAGGAAGCCCGCCAGCCGTTCCCGTACGCAGCCGAAGTCCCGGCGTCCGGTGATGACGAGGGGCCGGGACCGGCCCGAGGCGGCCAGATGGGCTGCGGCGGACGTGCCGCCGGCGCGGTTGGTGGTGGCGACGGAGGGGAACGCCGGGTGGTGACCGCGGTCGTCGACGAGGACGACGGGCAGGCCGCGGCGGTGCATGGCGGTGATGGTCTCCAGGGTGTTCTCCGGCTCGACGACGAGGAGGCCGTCGAACGCCCGGGCGGAGACCTGCCCGGCGAAGTGGTCGACCGATTCGGCGCCCCGGTTGCAGGTGAACAGCAGCAGGCCGTATCCGGCGGCCTCGACGGTGTCGGCGACACCCTGGAGGACCTCGCCCATCCAGGGCCAGGTCAGCGACGGGACCAGCATGCCGATGGTGCGGCTGGTGCCGCGCGCCAGGCCGACCGCCCCGGAGCTGGGTACGTACCCGAGCACACCGATCACTTCGCGAACACGGGCGGCGGTGACGGCGTCCACCTCCGCACCCGTGTTCAGGACGCGCGACACGGTGGTCTTGCTGACACCCGCCTCACGTGCGACGTCGGCGATGGTGACACGCATCGGAGGGCCTCCGCGGCGGGGTCAGGCGGCAACTGACATCGGTGTCGGAACCGGTACCGGAACCGGTTCCGGCGCGGTGCGGTGAGTCAACAGCCCCGCCTCCGTGCCGTCAATACTTCACGTCGACTTCGGCCGAATCCCAAGTTCCCTCCTCGCGAACCCTGTTGCGCGTTCAAGTCATGAATGCGCGAGGTCTTGACGGTCGCCCGGCCGGGCAGTTCACTCACGCCTCGGTCCATCACTCGGTCCACCACCCCCACATCCACCGAGAAGGGCACCGACATGATCAGCCCGACCCTCTCCGCCTCTGTCAGGAACGGCCCCGGGTTCCGCCCGCGGCATCGCCGCGGGCACGCTCCCCGCCGCGGGCCCCGGGGCGCCCGCCGGGCGGTGCGCGTCCTCCTCGCCGGCGTGCTCGCCGCGGCCGGGCTCACCGGAGCCACCGGGCTGTCCACCGGCACCGCCCGGGCCGCCGGCGAGCAGGTGAACGTCTGGCTCACCACCACCGACGACGCGGGCGGCCGCCATGTCACACGCGGCCTCCAGCAGCAGGCCCCCCTCGCGTTCCAGGCGGGCCCGGGCGGCGGCGGCTCGACCGTCACCGTCGACGAGAACACCCGCTACCAGACCTTCACGGGCGGCGGAGCCTCGTTCACCGACACCGCCGCCTGGCTCATGAAGGGATCAGGAGCCCTCTCCGCGTCGACGCGCGACGCCACGATGCGGGGGCTCTTCTCCCCGACCGAGGGCATCGGCCTGTCGTTCGTCCGCAACCCCATGGGCGGCTCCGACCTCGCCCGGTTCGGCTACACCTACGACGACCTGCCCGCCGGACAGACCGACCCCGGCCTGGCGAAGTTCTCCCTCGCCCACGACCTGCAGGACGTGCTGCCCCTGACCCGGCAGGCCGAGCAGCTCAACCCCCGGCTCACCCTGGTCGCCTCGCCGTGGACCGCCCCCGCGTGGATGAAGGACAACGGCCGGCTCGACGGCGGATGGCTGAAGGCCGAGAACTACGGCACGTACGCGGACTACTTCGTGAAGTACCTCCAGGCCTGGCGCGACCAGGGCGTCCCCGTGGACTACGTCACCGCCCAGAACGAACCCACCTGCTGCGCCGGCTATCCCTCCATGAGCTGGAACGCCTCCGGGCTCGCGTACTTCACGAAGAACGAGCTGCTGCCCAAGCTGGCGACGGCGGGGCTCCCCACCAAGGTCCTGGCGCACGACTGGAACTGGGACACCTACGACGCCTACGCCGCGCAGACCGTGGACGACGCCGCGGTCCGCAGCCACCCGAACTTCGGGGGCATCACCTGGCACGGCTACGGCGGTGACGTCAGGCGGCAGACCGAGATCCACGACCGGTACCCGCAGCTGGACGCCTTCCAGACCGAGCACTCCGGCGGCACCTGGATCGCGCACCAGCAGCGCGAGGACATGATGAACATCATCGACTACACCCGGAACTGGGCGAAGTCGGTCACCAAGTGGTCCCTGGCGGTCGACCAGAACCGGGGCCCGCACAACGGCGGCTGCGGCACGTGCGACGGCCTGATCACCGTCCACAACGGGGACGCGCGCCACGGCCAGGTCGACTACACCGTCGAGTACTACACGATGGGCCACCTCACGAAGTTCGTGATGCCCGGCGCCCACCGGATCGCCTCCACCGCCGACGCGGCCGTCCCGAACGTCGCCTGGCGCAATCCGGACGGCTCCAAGGCCCTCATCGCCTACAACGACTCCACCGGCGCGCGGACCCTGACCGTCAACTGGGGCGGCCGGCACTTCGCGTACTCCGTGCCCGGCCGGACCTCCGCCACCTTCACCTGGTCGGGCAGCCCGTCCGAGGGCCCCGGCGCGTCGGGCGCACTCGTCGGCCTCGGCGGCAAGTGCCTCGACGTGGCGGGCGGCGCGGCATCCGACGGCACGCCCGTCCAGCTGTGGGACTGCAACGGCAGCGCGGCCCAGCGCTGGACCATCGGTACGGACGGCACCGTCCGCGCACTCGGCAAGTGCCTGGACGTGACCTCCGGGTCGACGGCCGACGGCGCCAGGACGCAGCTGTACACCTGCAACGGCTCAGGAGCCCAGGCGTGGAGGTACGAGACGTCCGCCGGAGACCTCGTGAACGTGCCGGCGGACAAGTGCCTGGACGCCTCGGACAACAGCTCGGCGAACGGGACCCGGGCCCAGATCTGGTCGTGCACCGGCGCGGCCAACCAGAAGTGGTCCCTGCGCTGACCGCCGTACGGGAGCCGTCACGGTCATGAGACGCGAAACGGCGGGGGCCCGTGAGGTACGGGCCCCCGCCGGATGCGGACCGTCGGGGTCGGCCGTCAGCGGATCGGCCGGTCGGCGGTGAAGCGTGACCGGGTCAGGGGGTGACGGTCAGCGGCGCGCAGGACGGGTCGAGGCGCAGCCGGGCCAGATCGCGGCCCGCGAGGGCCCACGCCTTCCAGCTTCCCGGCTCGAACGCGAGCTGCGGGTTGGTGTACCAGTCGTCGCCGAGACCGGTGGCGATCAGCCGCGGGTCCGGGAGGCCCGGGCCGAGCAGATGGACGTTGCCGCCGCCGAAGTAGGTCGAGGTGAACACCTTGTCCTGGTGCACCTCGATCTCGCCGTAACCGGACAGGGTGCCCTTGTCGAGGACCTGACGGGTCGCCAGGTCCATCGTGAACCAGCCGGCGTTGCGCTTGAAGACGCCGTACAGGATGCCGTCGTGCACCTTGATGTCCTGCAGCGTCTGGTTGCCCGCGACCGGCAGGACCTCCCACTTCACGGTGCGGGTGGCCAGGTCGAAGGCGGCCACGGCCGCGGTCGTGCGGGTCGGGGTGGTGCCTCCGCCGCCCCGGACGTCCCCGCCGAGGTAGACCACACCGCCCGGACCGAGGCTGAGACTCATCAGGCTCTGGTCCTTGATCACGTCGGGGTACACCTCGATCAGCGAGGTGTCGGGGTCCACGACGGACAGGGCGCCCGTCAGGCTGGCGCCGAGCGGCGCGCTGGCCACCAGGAGCTTGTCGGTGGCAGGGTCGTACTCGAGGTCCCAGGGGCGCTGCTGGCCATGGCCGAGGTAGCCGAGGCTGCGCAGCGCGTCCGTCCGGGCGTCGATCTCGACGATCTGGCCGCTCGGGTAGATCGCGGCATAGATCTTGTCACCGCGGCGGGTCAGCGCCTTCGGCTCGCCCGGCACCCAGATCCGGCGCTGGGTCCCCGTGGCGGGGTGGTGGACGGTCACGGAGAAGTGCCCGCCGACCCAGACCGCGCCGCGGTCGGCGTCGTACAACATCGACTGGGGGCGCTCGGCGCCGCCGGTGAGGCCCGCGTCCAGAAGATCGGTGTACGTCGTCCGCCCGTCGGTCACGTCCATCGTCCACGCGCCGCCGCTGCCCGCGAAGCCGGTGAGCGTGGTGCCGTCCAGGAACATGCCCCGGGTCTCCTCCTGGGAGCGGGGCGTACCGATCTCCACCAGCGGCTCGGCGGTGCGGTAGCGGTAGACGGTGCCGTGGGGACGGGTGGAGAGGTAGGCGGTGTAGTCGGGGGCCAGGCCGATCGAGTCGACCGAGTTCCCGCCCAGGTCGACCGTGCGGAGGTCGGTGCCGTCGGTGCGCACGTCGTACAGCGTGCCGCCGCTCGCGGCACGCACCCGGGTACGGCCGACGGAGACCGCGGAGATGCCGGTGGCGCCCTGCGCCAGGACGCGTGTCGCACCCGTGGACCGGTTGACGGACATCAGCTTGCCCGTGTCGAGCAGGCCCGCGTAGACGTTGGTCGCGTCGACGTCGAGGGAGCGGACGTAGCGTTCACCGGCGGCGAGGACACCGAAGTTGCGGACGGCCCCGCCGGCGGGGTTGTACTCCCAGACCTTGCCGTCCGGGTACGTGCCCGCGTAGATCTTGCCGTCCGGCGCGGCGGCCATGCTCCAGATGAAGCCGCCGCTGACGCCGAGGGAGGCGAGGCGCTCGACCTTGCCGGTGGCGGGGTCGAAGCGGTAGAGGTCGGGCACCGGATAGGTGCCGATGTACACCTTGCCGCCCGACACGGCCGTGGCCCACGCGCCCTCGGGCGAACCCTCGGCGGGGCCGTCGGGTATCGGCGTCTGGCGCACGACCGTGCGCGTGGCGAGGTCGTACTCGGCGAGCACCGGAGGCTTCAGACCCCGGGTCACGACGTAGCCGCGCCCCTCGTGCACGGCGGCGCCGACGATGGCGCCGGTCACCGAGGCAGGGCCGAAGCGCTCCACGCCCGCTCCACCGCAGTCGGCGGGATCGACGGCGACCGCGGGCGCCGCGGGCACGACGGGTGCCAGGAGCGCGAACAGAGCCGCGAGGAGGGGCAAGAGCAGGCGGCGTTTCAACAAGGCCTCCAAGTAAGGGTAGTGCGTACGACCGCACGCGAACGGTGGGGTCCTGATGTCGGCACCGACGACGACGGCGGCCGCTGCCGCGCCGCCGACGCGCCGTGCATATTACGGCTGACCGGCGAAGGCGGCGCGAAGCGCTCCCCTCCCCGCTCCTCGACCGTCACCCCCGATCGCCATTCCCCGACCGGGGGCTCCGCTCACACGGGTTGCCCCTCCCGGCTCGCCGAGACCTCCGGCCGCTCCCCGATCCGGGCCGCCCCGACGACGAGTGCCCCCGCCACGATCCCGACGAAGAACGGCGACGGCACCAGCAGGGTCCCGCCCACCGCACACCACGCCGCGATGCCCCAGCCGATTCCCGGTGGCACGCGCACCCCGCGTCCGGCCAGATGCCATATCAGCGCCGCCAGGAGGACCAGCGGTACGGCGAAGCTGCCCGGGCCGGCCCAGAAGGTGACCTCGTTCCGCAGGGAGTCCACCGTCGGCTCCGCGCCTCCGTCCGACAGCGCGAGCGGCACCGCCGCCCACAGCCCCCGTTCCACCCAGCCGCTGACGTCACCCCAGGCGGCCGCCGCCAGCAGGGACACATGCCCGACGCCCAGGAAGACCATGATCCCGCTCGCCCAACGCAGCATCTTTCGACGGGTGTTCATCGCCCGCTCCCCTCTCCGCGCGGCTTCTCCGCATCCGGCGGCGTGAGGCCGTCCTCCCGTCGGGGGCGGCCCTGCCCGGCGCGTTCCGGCTCGGCCCGGTCCCGCCAGGCGCGTTCCCACTGCCGGGTCAGGGAGGGGTAGACGAGGAGGTACCGGAACGGCGCGATGGCGGCCATGTAGAGGCGCCCGGTCGCTCCGTTGGGCTTCACGAGCACGGCCATCCGCAGTTCGTAGTCGCCGGTCGCGCCCTCCACCCACCCCAGGTGCATCACGGTGTGGACGGTCTTGTTCGCCAGCTCGCGGGCGGCCTCGCGGGGGAGTTCGTAGACCGCCTTGAGGGGCATGCCCTCGTCGTCCGGGCCGCGCGGAACGTCCTGGAGGTCGCCGGTGAGACGGTCGCGCAGCGAGGCGACCCGTGCGCCGACGCCTGCCGACGGATCGTCCCAGCCGAGCACGGCACCGAGCTTCCACCGCACGGCGAACAGGAAGCGCACCGCCGGGTGTTGGCGGGCGGGGCCGCCGGCGGCGCGCATCGCCGCCAGCATCACGGGGAAGTCGTCGGGCCCGGCTCCGGGAGTGCGGAACGACCACACGTCCTGGACGGTGAAATCAGGCGTCAGGTCGTGGATGAGCCAGGGCTGTTCGGTGTAGGCGGTCGCTGCGCGTCGCGGCATGTCCGGCCTCTCGTGTATACGGCACCGTATATTTGATGTGTACGCTACCGTACACATCGGATCCGGCATGATCAATGGAGGTGGTCGTATCCCCGCCGTCGCTCGCACACCACGGAGCCGATGGGTGGAAGCGGGCCTCGCCGCCCTCGCCCGAGGAGGGCCGGACGCCGTCCGGGTCGAGGCGCTCGCCGCCGAACTGGGCGTGACCAAGGGCGGCTTCTACGGCCACTTCGACGGCCGCCCCGCCCTGCTCGAGGAGATACTCGACGAGTGGGAACGGCGCTGCACCCGGGAGATCATCGCCCGGGTCGACGCCGAAGGCGGAGCCGGGGCGGAGACGATCCGACGCGTCGCCCAGCTGACCTCCTCGGAGGACTTCCACCGCATCGACATCGCGGTCCGCTCCTGGGCGCGCCACGATCCGTCCGTCGCCGCACGTCTGCGCCGCATCGACAACGAGCGCATGGACTTCCTGCGCAGGATGTTCGGCAGGTTCCTCACCGACCCGGCGGAGATCGAGGCCCGCAGCATCCTCGCCTTCGCGCTCGCGATCGGCCGCCACTACTTCATCGCGGACCACCCCGGCTACACGACCCCGGAGGCGATCGAACTCGCCGGAAACCACCTGCTGCGCCCGGCGGCGCACGAGGAAGGACAGGGCTTCGGACAGAAGTCCTGACCGGTGACCGTTGACCGGTCCGCGGGGGCGTCCATGGCGTCAACGGCCCGGAGCCCGTGCCGAGACGGAATGATCCGGTGTGTCATCATCGCCTGACGACCACGGGACGGGCTCTGCGGGGGGCGGCATTGGAAGCGCTGGGCGCGGCGGACCCACGGCAGGTGGGGCGTTATCGGCTCCTCGCGCGCCTGGGAGCGGGCGGCATGGGCCGGGTCTACCTGGGCCGTTCGACCAGCGGGCGGATGGTCGCCGTCAAGGTGGTGCGCGCCGAGCTGGCCGAGGACCCGGAGTTCCGGCGGCGCTTCGCCCGGGAGGTGGAGGCCGCCCGCAGGGTGACCGGCTTCTTCACCGCGGCCGTGGTGGACGCCGACCCCGAGGGGGCGCCCGCCTGGCTCGCCACCGCCTACGTCCCCGGCATGCCGCTCGACGAGGCGGTGCGCGCTCACGGCGCATGGCCGAGGCACTCACTGCTCCTGCTGAGCGCCGGACTCGTGGAGGCGCTCGAGGCGATCCACGGCGCGGGCCTGATCCACCGCGACCTGAAGCCCTCCAACGTCCTGATCGCCGGGGACGGGCCACGGGTCATCGACTTCGGCATCTCCGTCGCCACCGAGGCGACCGCGCTCACCCGGACCGGGATGGTGATCGGCACCCCGGGGTTCATGTCGCCCGAGCAGGTGACGGGGCGCGCCGTCGGCCCGGCCGGCGACCTGTTCTCCCTGGGCGCCGTGCTGGCCTTCGCGGCCACCGGAGCCGGACCGTTCGGCATCGGCGCCCCTCATTCGGTGAACTTCCGCGCCGTCTACGAGGAGCCGGATCTTCGCGGGCTGCCCGCCGGAACCGACTTCGTCGCCCGCTGCCTCGCCAAGGAACCCGAACGCCGGCCCACCGTGCCCGAACTCCTGGCGGAGCTCGGGCAGCTGCTCGGGGAGACCGGCGGCCAGACCCTCGCGGGCCACCTCCCGAAGGAGACCGACTGGCTCCCGGCGGCGGTGGCCGAGGCCCTCACCTCCCGCGCAGGGGGGTTCGCGGCCGCCCCTGGCGCCCCTGCCGCGCCGGACCCGCGCCTCGCCCACCGGACGGCGCCCGCCGACCGGGACGAGCGCCGGGACGGCGGGGGAGAGGACGGCGGGGGAGAGGGCGAGACCCGGAACCCGGCAGGTCAGGCCGCCCAGGACGGCGGCCTTGGCCCCGGGAAGGCGCCCACGCACGATGGGGGTCCCGACGGGACGCCCACGCACGGCCGGGGTCCCGGCGAGGCGCCCACGCACGGGGCCGTGGCGACTTCGGAGACCGCCCCGACGGAGAATCCGCCCGTCCGCCTCGACAAGACGCCGACCCCGCATCCCGCGGTGCCGCCCCTCCCCGCCTTCCCGCCCGACGCGCCGCAGGCGGCCGACGTCGCCGCGCCCGGCGCGGCCACCGCGCCGCCGGTCGTCATCGGCCGGCCCCTCGTCCCGCCGCCGGCGACGGTGGCCGGCGCCGGGGCGGCGTCGACCAGGCCCGTCGTCCAGGCGCCCGCGGGCGCCGCCCGCTTCCGGCGCCGTCTCGTGGCCGTCAGCCTCGCCGTGGTCCTCGCCGCGGGCGGTGGTGGCGCCGTGCTGTGGGCCACCCAGAACAAGGACGAGCCCGCCACCTCGACGACGGGCGGGGGCGGTTCGGGCGGCTCCACCAGCGCGGCCGGCTTCGACGCCGCGGTCGGCGGCGTCGTGAACGCCTCCACGAAGAAGGGCGGCACGCTCCGCCTGTGGAGCACCTACGACGCCGACTCGTGGGACCCCGCCCGTTCCTACTACGGGTGGGTCTGGAACATGCAGCGCTTCTACGCCCGCACCCTCTACACCTACGACGCCCGGCCCGGCGCGCAGGGCAAGACGCTCGTGCCGGACCTCGCCGAGGCCGCCCCCGTCTCGACCGACGGCGGCAGGACCTACACCGTCAAGCTCAAGCGGGGCCTGACGTTCGAGGACGGCTCGGCCATCACCGCCAGGGACGTCAAGTACGGCATCGAGCGCGCCTTCGCGCAGGACGTCGTCCCCGGCGGCCCGCTCTTCCTGGTCGAGGCCCTGGACCAGGGGCAGGACTACCCGGGCCCGTACAAGGACGCGGCCCCCGACGGACCCGGCCTCCGCTCGGTGCGCACGGTCGACGACTCGACCCTCGTCTTCACGCTCGCCAAGCCGGACTCCGACTTCCCGCACCTGCTGGCCATGGGCGCCACCGCCCCGGTGCCGCGAGAGCGGGACACCGGAGCCCGCTACGGCGAGAAGCCGGTCTCCTCGGGTCCGTACCGCTTCGACTCCTACGTACCGGGCAAGTCCCTCACCCTCGTCCGCAACGACCACTGGGACCCGGCCACCGACCCGTTGCGCAAGGCCCTGCCCGACAGGGTGGAGCTGACGATCTCCGGCAACGCCGACGACGTGGACGCCCGGCTGCTCGCCGGCACCGCCGACCTCAGCGTGATGTCCAGCGGCCTGTCGCCGGCCTCCCGGGCGAGGGTGCTGCGGGACCCCAAGCTGAAGGAGAACGCGGACAACCCGCACACGGGCTACGTGCGGTACGTCGCCCTCGCCTCGAAGGTCAAGCCGCTCGACAACGTCCACTGCCGCAAGGCCGTTCTCTACGCGGCGGACCTCGCCGCCCTCGCGACGGCACGCGGAGGCCCGACGGCCGGATCGAGGCAGAGCACCATGCTTCCGCCGACGATCGCCGGCTCCGACGGCTACGACCCCTTCGGACGCGCGGACGGCAAGCCGCGCACGGAGAAGGCGAAGGAGGAGCTGCGGGCCTGCGGCAAGCCGGGTGGTTTCACCACGACCCTGGCCCTGCGCGGCGACAGGGAGGAGGAGCAGCGCTCCGCCGCCGCGCTCCAGAGCGCGCTCAAGAAGGTCGGCATCACCGTCAGGACCGCGGGGTACGACGCCGCTCAGCGGTCCGCCGTCGTCGGTACGCCCAGCGTGGTCAGAAGCAAGGGCTACGGCCTCACCTTCTTCGGGTGGGGCGCCGACTACCCCACCGGCTCCGGGTTCCTGGAGCCCCTGGCCGACGGCCGCCTCATCCTGCCGAGCGGCAACTTCAACTTCCCCGAGGTCGACGAGCCGGAGATCGACGCCCTGTTCGACCAGGCCTCGGCCACGACCGACCCGGCCGCGGCCGCCGAGACCTACCGCCGGATCGACCACAAGGTCGTCGACGGTGCCTACTACCTGCCGATCGTCGCCGACAAGGCCGTGTTCTACCGCAACCCCCGGCTGACCAACGTCTACGTCCACGACGTCTACGGCATGGCCGACTTCCAGGCCCTCGGCACCTCCGACGGGAAGTGACGGCCGTCGGCGGAAGCCCGTGGGCCGGGGTCCGATGTCGAGGAAGCGGACGCACTCGGCGCTGCGCCGGATGAAGTGGCGGTGGGCTTCGACGTCCTCGCCCATCAGGACGGAGAAGACGTCGTCCGCTCCGGCCGTGTACGTGGGGTTCAGCCGCGCACGCGGGGTGTCGGTGAGGGCGGCGGGAGTTGGCCCGCCACGATCGCGGCGAGGGCGAGCGCGAAGCCCAGGAGTTGGACGGGGCCGAGGGTCTGGCCGAGCAGGACGGCGCCGAGGACGGCGGCGACCAGCGGAGAGAGCAGGACGAGCACCGCGACGGAGGCGACGGGCAGGGAGGTGAGGCCACGGAACCACAGGACGAAGGCGGCCAGACCGCCGACCAGTCCGAGCCAGAGGTAGCCGAGGGCCGCGGGCAGGTCGATCGCGGGAGGCGCCCCCTCGACGAGGAACGTGAGCGGGAGCAGGAAGACGCCGCCCGCCGTGAGCTGCCACCCGGCGAACGCCGTGGGACCCGCCCCGGCGGGACGCCCCCAGCGTCTGGTGAGCGTCACCCCCAGCGCCATGGACGCCGCACTGCCGAGACCGGCCGCGATCCCCACGGCGTCGAGCGCCGCGCTCGGTCCGATCACCACCAGGCCGACGCCGGCCATGCCGGCCACTCCCCAGCCGAGGCGCCGGACCGACAGCCGCTCCCTCAGCACCGCCACGGCCAGGAGCGCGACGACGAGCGGCTGAGCCGCCGCCAGCGTCGCGGCGACCCCTCCCGGCAGGCGCTCGGCCGCGATGACGAGCAGGGGGAAAAGCATCCCGATGTTCAGGACACCGAGCACCGCGGCCTTCCACCACCACGCCCCGTGAGGCAGCGTCCTGCCGAGCGCCAGCGCCAACAGCCCGGCGGGCAGGGCCCGCAGCAGACCCGCGAACAACGGGTGTCCCGGCGGCAGGAGTTCGGTGGTGACCACATAGAACGTGCCCCACGACACGGGCGCGAGCGCGGTCAGAAGGGTGCGGGGGAGACCGCCACCGGACGGGTTCTCTCGGGTCCCACCGCCCCCCGTCGCGCCCGGAAGCCTCTCTGCTGCTGCACTTGTCATGTTCGCAGTCTCGTCGCCCCGTGATCGATGAGTCCAACACATGCTTGTCACCTCATCGATCTCTCTTCACGATGGATCGATGGAGCTCCAGCAGATGAGGTACGTCCTCGCCGTGGCCGAGACGAACAGCTTCACCCGGGCCGCCGAACGGTGTCTGGTCGTCCAGTCCGCCCTCAGCCATCAAGTGGCGCGCCTGGAGCGGGAACCGGGCGCGCGACTCTTCGAGCGCACCAGCCGCCGGGTGCGGCTGACCCAGGCCGGTGCGGCCTTCCTCCCCGCCGCGCGCCAGTGCCTGGAAGCCGCCGAACGGGCGGCCACCGAGGTCGCCGCGGCGGTCGGCGAGGTGCGCGGACGGCTGACCGTCGGCCTGATCCCGACCGTCGCCGCGGTCGCACCCGGCCATCCCCTCGCCGAGGCGACGGGAGTCGACCTCCGCCGGCTCTCCTCCGAGGTGTTCGTGGACCTGCCGCCCGGAACGGCCGGGCGGGTCCAGTCCGATCAGGCGTTCGCGGCCGCCGGCCTGGTCCGCGATGTCGCCTTCGAGGTGACCACCGCCGACTCCCTGATGGCCCGGCTCGTCGGCGAGGGGCTCGCCGTCGCCATGCTGCCCTCCGCCTACGTCCCCCGGCTCACCGGCGTGACGAGCGTCGAGGTCACCGACGCGCCGACCCGGGTCGAGTACGTGGCGTGGAACCGCGCCGGCCGTACGCCGGCGGCGACCGCCTTCCTCGGGCGCCCTCGGCATCCCGGCCCCGCCCGGCTCGTAGCCCGGTCCGCGGACCGCTCCGGACACCGCATCGGAGGCCGGAGCAGACAAGCGGGCGGAGGCCGTCCCGGCGCCCGGATCACGCAAGGGACCGAGGTCCGGTGCCCAGACCGTCCCGGGGCCCGGCTCGCGCTCCGGCCACGCGTCCGGCCCGGCGACCGCCCCCGTGTCCGTCCCGCTCTCCGGTCACCCGGCCGGAGCGGACACGCAGGAGTGAGGCTCAGGCCCCGTCGCCGCCCTGCGGCTTCAGCCGTCGCAGAGGCCCGTTCAGCTCCCGCTGGAAGAAGTCGATGAAGCCGTCCGGGTCGGGACCCGCGTTCTGCATGACCAGCCGGTCGAAGCCCGCGTCGACGAACCCCTGCGCCACCTCGGCGTACCGCGCCGGATCGGCGCCGCAGGCGAACTTCTCCAGGACGTCCTCCTCCCGCACGGTGGTGGTGGCCGCCTCGAAGTTGACCGGGTTGGGCAGCTCGCTCATGACCTTCCATCCCGTGACCGCCCAGCGCGACGTGTCCAGAACGGCCTTCGCCGCCGTGCGCTCGTCGGGCGCCCACGCCATGGGGACCTCGGCGTAGCGGGGCCCGTCGCCGCCGGCCTCGCGGTAGTGCCGGACGATGTCCGGCTTGTCCTCGGTGGCGAACAGCCCGTCGCCCAGCTCGGCCGCGATCCGGGACGACGGCCCGCCGCTCGCCGCCACCGCGATCAGGGGAAGCTCCTGGGGCAGGTCGAAGACCCGGGCGTCGTGCAGCCGCAGGTGCTTGCCCTCGTACGACCGGTAGCCGCCGCCCCACAGCAACCGGATGATCTCCAGGGCCTCCCTGAGCATCTCGTGCCGGGTGTGGACCGTGTCGGGGAAGCCGCGGCCGACGACGTGCTCGTTGAGCCGTTCGCCGGAGCCGACGCCCAGGACGAACCGGCCGTCCGACAGGAGGGCGAGGGTGGCGGCGGCCTGCGCGATGACGGCCGGGTGGTAGCGCACCGTCGGGCAGGTGACGCCCGTGGCCAGCCCGATCCGCGAGGTCTTCGCGGCGACGGCGCCCAGAACCGTCCAGGCGAACGGCGAATGCCCCTGGTTGTCGAGCCACGGATGGAAGTGGTCGCTGATCTCGACGAAGTCGAAGCCCGCCTCTTCGGCGAGGACCGCCTGGCGTACCAGTTCCGCCGGACCGAACGCCTCGGCGGCCAGCTTGTATCCGATCTGCATGGGGGAGCACCTCTTCCGGTTACGTTGACACCTATGGCGTCCGCGCAGAGGTACCCCGGCCCGCCCGGCCCGTAACGGACGGCGCCCGCCACCCCGCCCGGAGGGATCAGCGCGGGCCGGGAGCGCCCGGGTGATCGTCCACGCGCACCGGAGCGTGCGTACCGGACGCGTCAGCGCAGATCGAGCCGCATCAGGATCCGGGGATGGCCGGCGAGCACCGATGTCGTGTCGGCGGCGTGGACGAACCCGGCGCGCTCGAAGTTCTTCCGTAGGCCGGCGTACGCCATCGTCAGATCGACCTTGGCGTCCCCGTTGTCGAGGGGGTACGCCTCGACGACGGGGGCGCCCTGGGAGCGGGCGTACTCCACCGCGCCGGCGATGAGGGCGTGGGAGATCCCCTTCTTACGGTGGCCGGGGCGGACGCGGACGCACCACAGGGACCACACCGGCAGGTCGTCGACGTGCGGGATCTTGCGGTTGCGTGCGAAGGAGGTGTCCGCGCGCGGCGCGACGGCGGCCCAGCCGACCGGCTCGTCACCGTCGTAGGCCAGCACCCCGGGCGGGGGCCCCGCACGGCACAGCTCGTCGACGTACTCACCGCGGGCGGGCCCGCGAAGCTCGTTGTTGAGCTTGGACGGGATCCGGTAGCTCAGGCACCAGCACACGTTGGAGGTGGGGGACTTCGGGCCGAGCAGCGTACGGACGTCCGCGAAGTCCGAAGCCGGGCGCACTTCGATGGCCATGGCACCACGATGCCACGCCGCTCTTCTCGGCGGACGCGGAGATGGACGCGGGGGGCCGCCCGGCGCGGCGGCGGACGCGTGAGCCGCTCGGCCGCCCCGCCCGCTCGGGTACGGCCCGCCGGGGCGGCCCGGCACGCCCCCGTGCCGGGCCGCCTCGTCACCAAGCCGCTTGGTCACCGAGCCGCTCGCCGTCGGCCCGTCGGCCCGCCGCCCGGTTCCGCTCACAGCAGGGCGTCGCGGCCCAGCTCGTGGCGGTCGACCGCTTCTCGTACGGCGTTGACGAAGCCGTTCCAGAAGTGCGCCTGGTGGCCGGTCCCCACGCCCGCGGTCTGCCGGCGGCGGGCGGCGCCGTCGAACTCCCCGAACATGGCCCGGCGCAGTTCGGTGGATATCTCCAGCTGGGCGCCGGCCCCCGTGCGGGTGCGGTTGACGATGTTCGCCGGGTCGTCGCCGTTCAGCGGACTGTCGACGCCCGCGACGACCACCTTCACCTCGAGGTCGGGATCGCCGGTCTCCGTGGTGAAGCCCGCATCGGCGAAGGCCCGTGCGAGGTTCCGCATCAGCCGCTGGTCCCGGCCGCCGATCAGGATCTGCTTGGCCGGGCCCGTCTCGGGTCGGAAGCCGTGCAGGGAGACGGCGTACAGGTTGTGCCCGCAGACGGCGAGGGCCGCCGGGTCGTCGCAGTGGGTCGAGGTGACGTGGAGATCGTCGTGGGAGGTCAGCGCCTCGAACATCCAGTAGTCCCGCTGCGGCACTCCGGCCCTCGGCGCGGGGAGGGTGGTTCCGGCGCCCGCGAGCTCGTAGCCGGCGATGGCAAGGCACAGTTCGCTGGTGCCGGCCTCGATGCCACCGCCGTGCGGGGCGATGACGGCCGTGCTGCGGACGGCCTCGCTCGTCGCGCTCGCGTTGTCCAGCAGCTCGGTGCGGGCCCCGCAGCGGAAGCGGCGCATCCAGTCGACGCCCTCCTGGAAGGCGCCGCTGGCGTACAGGGCGGTGTTCGTGGCGAATCGCTCCGCGGCGGCCGTCCCCGTGGCCGTGGCCGTGGCCGTGGCCGTGGGAGTGGCGGCGGCGGCGGTGGCGCCGCTTCCGGTGACGTCGGCGAGCACGGGCAGCCCGGCGACGGCGGCGACGGAGGTCAGGACGGTTCTGCGGCTGGTGGGCTTCATAGAATGATCATCTCCGATGGCCCGGCCGTCCCGGTAGCCCCTCCCCGCGGACGGCTCGTCCGCGACGGTCTCCCCTTCTCGCGCGGGCCGTTCGTCTCTCCACCCCCGGTCACACGAGCCGTGCGGCGGCGGCGCCGCGGCCCCTGCCGTAGCGCGTGTTCCGCCGAGCGGGTGACGCGCACTCCCATGAGGCGGCACAGCGGGCAGGCATGAACGCATCCGTGTGCGCGCCGGCTGCCGAAGTACTGCGCGTGCGCGGAAACGGATCTGAGGGGAGTGCCATGCTCCGTACGAGTGCGACGGCGGCGAGAACGGCGGAGGCGGAGGCGTCGGAAGGGGTGACGGCGGGGCCGGGCGCGGCGATCGTGGACGTCCTGGACGGTCCGTCCGGTACCGGCGGCGGCCCGCGCACGGCCGGAGAAGCGGTGGCGGCCGTCGAGTCCGTCCTCGCGGAACACCTCGACGCCCGGGTCAGGGAGGCCGGCCGGATCGACGCCGTGTCCGCGCGCGAGGTGGCGAGCCGGGTGGCCGGCTTCGTCCGGGGAGGCGGCAAGCGGCTGCGGACGGCCTTCGTGTGGTGCGGGTGGCAGGCGGCGGGCGCGGGCGGCGACCCGGAGGTTCCGCTGCGCGTCGGGGCGGCCATCGAACTGCTCCAGGCCTGCGCGCTCATACACGACGACCTCATGGACGGCTCGCCCGTGCGCCGCGGCGGGCCGGCCGTGCACCGCCAGTTCGCCCACCTGCACCGGGCGCACAGCATGAACGGTTCTGCTGACGCCTACTCCACCACCGCCGCCGTCCTGGCGGGCGACCTCGCCCTGGCGTGGGCCGACGACCTGCTCACCGACACCGCTCTCGCCCTCCCCCCGACCGCCGGACGACGGCTCCACCGCGAATGGCGGGCGATGCGGGGGGAGATGGTCGCCGGTCAGTACCGGGACGTACGCGCGCAGGCGACCGGCTCGTCCGGTGTCGACGAGGCGCTCTCCATCGCGACGCTGAAGAGCGCCCTGTACACCGTCGTCCGCCCCCTCGCCCTGGGCGCCTGCGTGGCCGGGACGGGGGCCGACGACGGCGCCATGGAGGCGCTGCGGGCCGCGGGCAGCTGCGCGGGCCTCGCGTTCCAGCTCCGCGACGACCTGCTGGGCGTGTACGGGGATCCCGCCGTGACCGGAAAGCCCGCCGACGAGGACCTGCGCGGGCGGAAGCTGACCTACCTCCTCGCGGTGGCCCTGGAGCGGGCTACGGAGTCGCACGACGGGGCGGCGGTCGACGCGCTCGGGCCCGGCCGCGTCCCCCGCTCCGAGCCGGACGTCGCCCGGATGCGGGCCGCCCTGGAACGCACCGGCGCCCGCGCGGTGGTGGAGGAGGAGATCGCCGGCCTGTGCGCCAGGAGCGTGCGCCACTTCGCGGCCACCGGAGCGAGCCCGGGCGTGCGGGCCGAGTTCGCCGCGCTGGTGGACAGGGCCGCCGGTACGAAGCCGGCCACGGAGAGGGAGAACGCATGAGGACCGTGTCCGGGCCCACGGACCACGTGGTGGTGGTCGGCGCCGGCCTGTCCGGGCTCGCCGCCGCCCTGCACCTGCTCGGTGCCGGCCGCCGGGTGACCGTCGTCGAACGGGACGCGGTGCCCGGCGGCCGGGCCGGCCGGCTGGAGGTCGGCGGCTACCGGATGGACACCGGCCCCACGGTCCTCACGATGCCGCACCTGGCGGACGAGGCGTTCGCCGCGGTCGGCGACAGCCTGTACCGCCGCGTGGAACTGATCGCCCTGCACCCGGCCTACCGGGCCCGCTTCGCGGACGGCAGCCTGCTGGACGTCCACACCGACGGCGACGCCATGGAGGCCGAGGTCCGGCGCTTCGCCGGCGCGGCCGAGGCCGAGGGCTACCGCCGGCTGCGCGCCTGGCTGCGGCGGTTGTACCAGGCGCAGATGCGCCGCTTCATCGACACCAACTTCGACTCGCCCTTCCGGCTCCTCCACCCCGATCTGGCCCGGCTGGCGGCACTGGGCGGCTTCGGACGCCTGGACGCGCAGATCGGCAGGTTCCTCTCCGACGAGCGCCTGCGCAGGGTGTTCTCCTTCCAGGCGCTGTACGCCGGGGTGCCACCCGCCCGTGCACTCGCCGCGTACGCCGTCATCGCCTACATGGACACGGTCGCCGGCGTCTTCTTCCCCAAGGGCGGCATGCACGCACTGCCCCAAGCGATGGCGGACGCCGCGGCCGACGCGGGCGGAGCCTTCCGCTGGGCGGCCGAGGTGAGCGCGCTGGAGACCTCCGCCGGGCGGGTGCGGGCCGTGCGCCTCGCCTCCGGGGAGCGGATCGCCTGCGACGCGGTCGTCCTGACACCCGACCTGCCCGTCGCGCACCGCCTCCTGGGCCGCGCCCCGAGGCGGCCCGTGGCCCTGCGCGCTTCACCGTCCGCGGTGATCCTGCACGCCGGTACCGACCGGACCTGGCCGGAACTCGCCCACCACACGATCTCCTTCGGGGCCGCCTGGGAGGGGACCTTCGACGAACTGACCCGTACGGGACGGGTGATGAGCGACCCCTCGCTGCTCATCACCCGACCGACCACGCACGACCCGGAGCTCGCGCCGGCGGGCAGGCACCTGCACTACGTCCTGGCCCCGTGCCCCAACACCACGACGGGCCCCTCGGCCGCCGCCTGGGACGAGCTCGGACCCCGCTACCGCGACAGCGTGGTCGCCGAACTGGAACGGCGCGGTCTGCACGGCTTCGGGGCCTCCGTCGACCGGGAGGTGCTGGTCACCCCGGCGGACTGGACGGCCCAGGAGCATCTGGCGGGCACCCCGTTCTCCGCCGCGCACACGTTCGCGCAGACCGGCCCCTTCCGGCCCCGCAACCTCGTCCGCGGCTACGACAACGTCGTCCTGGCCGGATGCGGGACGACGCCCGGGGTCGGAGTCCCGACGGTCCTCGTCAGCGGCAAGCTCGCCGCCGCCCGGATCACCGGCGTCCGCCGTCCGGCGGGGGCGCGCGGACACGGCGGGCGGCCCGGCGGCCCGCCCGCGCGCGCCGACGACACGACCCGGCGGACGGCCGGCGCGGGCAGGGCCCTCGACAGAGCGGACGTGCCCGCGACCGCCACGGCCGCCCCCGGCCACGGCGTGGACAGGCTCGTGACCGAAGAGACGGGACCCGGCCACCGCGCGGACAGCCCTGCTGCCGGCACGGTCAGGCCCCCTGCCGGCACCGTCAGCTCCGCTGCCGACACCGTCAGGCCCGCCGGCACCAGCGCCGGCGGGCAGGTGCGCACCACCCTCCCGGACTCGAAAGGCAGTACCCATGACCCGTCGTGAACTCGACGCGGCCGGGGTGACGGACCCCGGCCTCCGCGCCGCCTACACCCGGTGCCGGCAGCTCAACGCCCGTCACGGCCGGACGTACTTCCTGGCCACCCGCCTCCTGCCGCTCGAACGGCGCTGCGCCGTCCACGCGCTGTACGGCTTCGCCCGCTGGGCGGACGACATCGTCGACGACCTCGACCGCGAACAGCCGCCCGCGGAGCGCGACCGGCTGCTGCGCCGCCTGGAGAGCGACCTGGCGCGGGGGCTGCGTACCGGCCACGGTGACGAGCCCGTCGTGCGGGCCGTGACCGACACGGCCGAGCGCTACGCCATCGACCCCGGTCTCTTCGCCGACTTCCTGGCCTCCATGCGCAGCGACCTGACCGTCACGGACTATCCGACCTACGCGGACCTGCACGCCTACATGCACGGCTCGGCCGCCGTGATCGGCCTGCAGATGCTGCCGGTCCTCGGAACGGTCGTCGACCGTGAGACGGCGGCGCCGCACGCGGCGGCGCTCGGGAGGGCGTTCCAGCTGACCAACTTCCTGCGCGACGTGGGCGAGGACCTGGACCGGGGGCGCGTGTACCTGCCCGCCGATCTGCTCGCCGCGCACGGGGTGGAGCGGCCGCTGCTCGAGTGGAGCCGCCGCACTGGCGGCCGGGACCCGCGCATCCGCTCCGCCTTCGTCGAGTTCGAGGCGATGACCAGGACGGTCTACCGGGAGGCCGAGCCCGGTGTCGCCATGCTGGAACCACGGGTACGGCCGTGCATCCGCACCGCGTTCACGCTGTACGGAGGCATCCTGGACGCGATCGCGGCCGATGACTACTCCGTACTGCACCGCCGGGCCGCCGTGCCGCGCCGGCGTCGGGCGGCGACGGCGGCGGCGGGCCTCGTCCGCATCCTGGCCGCGCGGGTACGCCCCCGCACCGGGCGTGGGACGGCCCGGACGCCGCACACGGTGGCGCTGCGCGAGGGAGCACGCCGGTGAGGGACGGCGACGGCGGGTCGGCGAGGGCGGGCCGGACGGGCGGGAAGCGCTGGACCTCGCCGCTGCGCGTGCGCCGCGCCCCCGCGTGGGAACGGCAGCCCGCACCATGGCGGGAGGCCAAGCCGGCCCTGGTCGCGGAGGCGCTCGAGCGGGCGACGGCGAGGCCGTCGGGAAACTGGTTCGTCGTCGGCGCCTCGCGCGAGATCGAGGCGGGCGGCCGGGCGTACGGCAGGACCGTGGGCGGCGTCGAGGTGGTCCTGTGGCGCGGCGAGGACGGTGGACTGCGCGGCGGTCCCGGAGCCTGCCCCCACCTCGGGGCTCCCTTGCGGGACAGCCGGGTCGTGTGCGGGACGCTCGTGTGCCACTGGCACGGACTGGCCCTCCCCGGCGGCCCGTACGCCGGGTGGGAGCCGTTCCCCGTCCACGACGACGGGGTGCTGGTGTGGGTACGTCTCGACTCGGTGGGCGGCGAGCCACCGCTGGAGCGCCCCGTGGTCCCGGAACGGCCGCGGCACGAGGGCGCGATCGACGCGGTGTACACGGGAGTGGGGCGGTGCGAGCCGGAGGACGTGGTCGCCAACCGGCTCGATCCCTGGCACGGCTCCTGGCTGCACCCCTATGCCTTCGTCAACCTGCGGGTGGCCGGGACCCCGCAGGGCGACGAGGACGACGACGCGTTCGCCGTCGACGTCTCGTTCAAGGTCGCGGGCAGCCTGGTGGTGCCGGTCAGGGCCGTGTTCACCGCGCCGACGCCCCGCACGGTCGTCATGCGCATCACCGAGGGGGAGGGTGTCGGCTCGGTGGTCGAGACGCACGCCACCCCCCTGACCCCGCGAGGAGACGGCAGCCCCCGCACCGCGGTGGTCGAGGCGGTCGTCGCGGCCTCGGACCGGCGGGGCTTCGCCCTGGCCCGTGCGGCGGCCCCGCTGCTGCGGCCGATGATGCGCCGCACGGCCGGCCGGCTGTGGCGCGACGACCTCGCCTACGCGGAACGCCGCTGGTCGCTGCGCCGCGCCGGCCGCTTCCCCGGCTGAGGACGGGCGGGGCCCGCCGGCGGGCACCGCCCACCGGCGGGGCGGGCTCACCCGGCCCCGCCGGCGGTACGTTCCCCTGCCCTCCGCTCGACGCGCCCTCCCGGCTGCCGGGGGCCCTCCGTTCGACGCGCCCTTCCCGCCGCCGGGCGAGGGTCAACGGCGTGTTCCCAGCGCGGCCAGCGCCCGCATCGCGCGGGAGCGGCCGCCGCGCGGTACCGTCCAGAGCACCTCTCCGCGGACCCCCCACCCGGCGAGCAGGGCGTTGGCCGCCAGGAAGCCGGAGGTCGCCGCCCGTTCCATCAGGGCCACGGGAAGACCGGTGCGCACCATGTCACCCGCCACCATCAGGCGCGGGTGCGGGGTCGTTACGGAGGGACGGCGGTCGTAGCCTCCGACGGGGAACATCGGGCAGTCGGACCGCCATTCGTGGACGGCGTCGACGATCCGGGCGTCGCGGGTCTCCGGGTACACCTCGTGGAGCTGGGCGACGAGCCGTTCCTGCACCTCCTTCTGCTCGGCGTCCCTATCCGCCGCGTAGGCGTGGAGCTCGACGACGGAACCGCCCGTCCGCCGCGCCCAGCGGGCGGCCTCGCCCTCCCAGCGGTCCAGGACGCTGATGTTGTCGAGGTCGCCGTATCCGCTGGTGCCGAGGAAGCCGGCCCGGTCCCCTCGGACGGGCCGGTCGAGCCACAGCCGTGAGACGAGGAAGGGCGGCGCCGTGCGCAGGACGGCGATGTCCTCGCGCCACGCCGCGTCGCCCAGCCCCGGCGAGGCACCCACCACCGCGCGCAGCCCGGCCGGGTCCAGGGCAAGGACGACCGCCTGGTACCGCTCGGACGTGCCGTCGCCGTCCACGGCCAGCTCCCCGTCGTCGAGCGGCCGGACGCACCGGACCGGCGTGCCGGTGCGCAGCCGTACCCCGAGCCGCTCCAGATGGCCGCCGAGGGGCTCCCACAGCGCCTGGGGAAACGGTTCGCGCGGCACATCGAAGAGCAGGCCCTCGGAGGAGCCGAGGAAGTAGATGTGGAACATCAGCAGGAGTTCGGCGGCGGACAGTTCGGCCGGATCGACGAAGAAACTGCGGGAGAAGACCTCGAACGCCAGATGGTGCGCCGCCTCGGGGAAGCGGATGTCGCGCAACAGGTCGCGGGCGCTGACGCCGTCGAACCGCTCGTACACCTCGGGCACGCTGACGTCGAGCAGCGGCAGCGCCGCCCGCGGATTCATCGAGGCCAGGTCACGCCACCCGAACGTCGGGCTGAGCGCGACGAATCCCAGCGCGCTCCACGGCGGGGTCCTCGGCACGCGCGCGAAGCTGTCGGTCAGACCGCCTCGGTGGCGCAGCGGGTAGTCCGGCACCGGAGTGAGCGCCCTTAGACCGGGGTCCGCGCGGCGCAGGAGGGCGCGGAGGTTGTAGTACTGGCGGAAGAAGGCGTGGAAGCCGCGGCTCATGGTGGCGCCCGACCCGTCCGC
Source organism: Streptomyces sp. NPDC036822 (assembly GCF_055609145.1). Lineage (NCBI taxonomy): Bacteria > Bacillati > Actinomycetota > Actinomycetes > Kitasatosporales > Streptomycetaceae > Streptomyces > Streptomyces sp. NPDC036822. The sequence continues at coordinate 48,510 of NZ_JBVJPY010000009.1, read as the reverse complement.
GAGGTGGACGGGCCAGCCGGTGAGCCGGCCGCCGAGCGCCGCCTCCCGCTCGTAGAGGGTCACGCGGACCCCGCGTTCGGCCAGCGCCGTCGCCGCTGCGAGGCCCGCGATGCCGCCGCCGATCACGGCGGTGCCGGGCGCCTCGCCCGTGACCCGCTCCCGTCCCGGCGCCGGCAGGAGCACCTCGGCCCTCGGGTCGCGGCCGGGGCGGGGGACCCGGGGACGGCGCGCGGGCCTCATCGGGCCTCCGCCGGGACCGGCCGCGGAGTGCCGCCGGCGACGAAGGTGTGGACGATCCCGGTCTGCCAGCCCGCCACCGGCAGCGCGCGCACGAAGGGGAAGCCGGCGCGCGCGACCCTGGCCGTGAACGCGTCGGCGGTGTCGAAGTCGAGGACACTGCGCCACAGATGACGGTAGAGCTCGCCGTCGCCGCTCGCGGACCCCACCGGGACGATCACACCCGCGCAGATCGCGTTCCACAGCACGCGGTGGACCGGCGAACCGCTCAGGCTGTACTCGTGCACCACGAGCCGGCCCCCGGGGCGCAGGAGCGCGCGTACGGCGCGCAGGACGGCGTCCGGGTCGGTGACGTTGCGGAACAGGTAGGCCGCGAAGACGGCGTCGTACGGCTCCCCGTCCCCGGCGGCGAGGAGCTCCTCGGCGGCCAGGTGCCGGAAGCGCACGTTGGCCGGCCAGGGTTTGGCGAGAGCCCGCTCCAGCATCCCCGCGGACGCGTCGACGGCCTCGATGCGGGCCCGGGGAGCGGCCCGCAACAGGGCCCGCGTCGACGTGCCCGTACCGCAGCCCAGGTCGAGAACGCGCAGGCCGGCGCCGAGGCGTGGCAGCCCGAGCCGGTGCGCCGAGCGCAGAAGGTCGGTGCGGTATCCCGGGTTCAGCGAGGTGAGGCGGTCGTAGGAGTGGGCGGCGTGATCGAAGGCGCGGGCGAGATCGCGGTCGCGCAGGAGCGTCATGGACGGCTCTCCTCGGGTCGGTGGGCAACGCGGCGGGGCAGGAAGGGGAGTTCGGCGGCGGTACGGAGCATCGGGCCGACGGGGGTGCGCAGACCGATGCCGAACTCCTCCCACGGAGTGCTGCGCCCGTCGAGGAAGCGCAGGAGCCGTTCCATCGGGACGCGGCGGAACAGCTCGGTGAAGAACGCCGGCCCGTCGATCCGCCCGGTGTCGAGCGCACGCAGCATGACGGCGTCCATCGCGAGGGCCCTGCGGGGGTGGGGGCGGGGGACGTGCGCGGTGCCGTCGCGCAGCGCGGTGGCGATGGCCCGGCTCTGCCGCTGGACCGCGGCGAAGGTGTATCCGGTCGCCGGCCGGGTGGCCCCGCCCGCCGCCCCGATCCGGAAGACGGCCGGGCCGACGCGTCGGGGGAACCGGCCGTCGGTCATGGGGATCACCCCCTGCTCGGCGGACTCCACCCTCAGCGGTCCCAGCCGGAGCACGTCCGCGGTGTACTGCCGCAGGGCGGCGTCGTAGCCGGCCGCCGTCAGAGGGGCCCTGGAGAACTCGGTGTACTCGATCAGAGCGTGCTCCGGCCCGAGGGGCAGGACGTAGCCGAACGCGAGTCCGTGGCGGGGCTGGGGCACCCGGAAGTCCATGAGGTCGGCCACGTCGGGATCGAAGCGCGGGGTCGCGGTCCGCACGAACCACCCCCGGAAGTGCTGGAGAAGGGTCGTACGGGACGGCGGCAGACCGTGTCGCGGGGGGCGCGAGTCGAAGACGTACCGGCCGCGCACGGCCACCGTCCGGCCGTCCTCGGTGCGGCAGCCGACCTCGACCCCTCCGCCGATGTGCCGCACGGTGTGCGCCGTGGCGCGCAGCACGCGCGCCGCCGGATGGTCCGCCAGCCGGGAGTGGACCAGCCGTTCGAACCCTCCCGATCGCAGCATGCGGTACCGCAGCGGAAGGGGCGCCGCTTCGACGGCGCCGCCGTCCGCGCCGACGACCCGCAGCCGGGGCCAGGAGGCGACCGTCGCCTCGGCGAACTCCCCGGGGCCCTCGTCCCAGTAGCACCAGGTGCGCTCGGCCGGACGCAGCGGGCCGTCGGGTGCCTCCACCACCGTGACCGCCGTGGTCCCCGTCCGGGTGAGCCAGTGGGCCAGGCTGAGCCCGGCCGCGCCCCCGCCCAGGATGACGACCCGGTCCTCCCCGCCGTCGTCCGTCGTGCGGCGCCTCACCCGGCGCGCCGTTCGAGGACCGGTGTCCCGTGGGCGTCCCAGCGCACCCGCTCCGTCTCCGTGCCGAGCGCGTCGGCCACGGACCGGACGACGAGTCCCAGATCCCCACCGGCCGGCATCGGCGGAGGGCTGCCCATGACGGCCCTGGCGGCGAAGCCCGTCTCCAGGTGGCCGGGGCGGATGTCGAGGACCCGGACGCCGTCCGCGCGCACCTCGCGGCGTACCGCGTCGAGCCAGGCGCCGAGCGCCGCCTTGGAGGCGCAGTAGTCGGCCATCGCGGGCTGCGGCCGCTCCACGACGACCCCGGTGACGGCGGCGATGACACCGCCCCGCTCAAGGACCCGGAGTGCGGAGCGGAAGATCGCCGCGGGCGCCAGCGCGTTCACCGTCGTCAGATGCTCCGCCACGGCGTCGCTCACCTCGCCCGCCCGGCCGAAGGCGACCGCGCCGAACGCGGTCAGCACGGCGTCGAGGCCGCCGAGCTCCCGGGCCGCCGTCTCGACCGCGCGGGCGCACGCGTCGAGGTCGTACGCCTCGAAGCGGGCCGTGGGGCAGCCGCCCAGCCGCTCGGACACGACCGCCAGCCGCCCGGCGTCCCGCCCGGCCAGCGCCAGGCGCGCTCCCCGCGCGGCGAGTTCGGCCGCCACCGCGCCGCCGATGACGCCTGTCGCGCCCGCCACCAGCACACGCGCACCGTTGATCTCCACGCCTCACTCCCGTCCGACGCCTGATCTTCCGTCCCGCCCCCGGGTACGGATGCACGCCGGGACGCATCCGAGGGGCGGACCGGACCGGGGCGGTCGGGCGCTCATCCTTCGGGCGTACGGGTCGGCGGGCCGGCCGACTCCTGGGACGCCAGTACCTCCCGCGCGGCTCGGCCGCCCGAGGCCAGCGCCCCCTGGACGGAACCGGTCGCCCGGTGGTCGCCGCAGACGTACCGGCCGGCCGCGAAGCGGGTCGTCCGGCTCAGCGGCCAGGGCGGCCGCATCGCGGGCAGCGCGCCCTCGACGGTGTAGGCGGCGACCGGGTCCCAGCCGCTCGTGTCGGTGTCGTACAAGGCGGCCAGGCGCTCCCGTACGGCGGCCTCGCCGCCCGGCGGACCGGCGCCGAGCACCGAGGTCGACACGAGGGCGGTGCCGGGCGGGGCGTAGGTGGGCGCGGCGTCGCTGACGACGCAGGTGTTGAGCACCGCCAGGGTGCTGTCCACCACGAGGACGGGCTCGGAGAGCGGTGATACTGCGGCCGCGTGGTAGTACGTCGTCACCGTACGGCTGTCCGGGACCGCGAGGCCCGGCAGCAGACGGGCGGCGGTGACGGCGTCCGTCGCCACCACCACCGTGGACGCCGGCCGCTCGCGTCCGTCCGCGAGCAGGACCCCGGAGTCGGTGACCTCGGCCACGGGCGACTCGAGCCGGAGCGTGCCGTCGGGGAGGTCCCGGGCGAGCCTGGCCGGCACCGCGCCGATGCCGTCGGCGGGCAGACAGAGGGTGCCGCGCGCCATGCTGCGCCAGACCAGGTGGAAGAAGCGGGCGGACGTCTCCAGTTCCTCTTCGAGGAAGACTCCGGCCAGGAACGGCCTCAGCAGGTCGTCGATCACCTGCGGCGAGACTCCGGCGGAGCGCAGTGCGGCCTGTGTGGTCGTGTCGCCCCGCCGCCGGAGCACGCCGACCGGGAGCAGGACGTCCCCGAGCGTCAGGGCGGCCAGTGCGGCGAGGTCCCGGGCGGACAGCGCCCGGCCGGGCAACAGCGCGGCCGCCTCGGAGGGACGCCGGGTGGGATCCGTGAGGCGTACCCGGCCGGTGGGCGTCAGGGCGACGAGGCCCGGGGTGAAGGGCCGCAGGCGCAGGGCCTTCAGATCGAGGCGCTTCTTCACCTGCGGGTAGGAGGTGTTGAAGACCTGGAAGCCGCGGTCGAACAGGAAGCCGTCCCGTCGGTCCGTCCGCATCCGGCCGCCGACGCCGTCGGAGGCTTCGAGTAGTTCGACGCGCTGCCCGGCGCGGCTGAGGTCGAGGGCGCAGGCGATCCCGGCGAGGCCGGCACCGACGACGATTGTGTCGGTCCCCGTCCCCGGCAGCGTCCCCTGCTGGTGGGTGGTCATCCGTGCTCCTCGCCCCTCCGCCGTACACATCCCCGCACGTGCCCAAGCCGACCACGATCGGCACGCCGACGCCAGGCGCCTCCACGGGGCTACGCCGAACGTGGGACGGGACGGGAGGGACGGCCGGACGTGAGCGGGACGGCCGCGCGGAGCCCGGCCCGGGGATGTCCCGTCGTGCGGCCACGCCCGGTCGTGGAGCTCACGTCCCCCGTGATGTCCCGTCGTGGAGCGCATGGCCGGCCGCCCCGAGGCACCCGGTCGTGGAGCCCACGTCCGGACGCGGGGCGCCCGGTCCTGGGCGCCCCGCCGCCTCGTCCTCGCGGGGTCAGGCGCGAGGGGCGGGCGTCGCGGCCTCGCGGGCCGTCTCCCGGCTGAGCTTTCCGGGCCACCACGCCTTGCGGCCGATGTCCACGACGAGCGCCGGCACGAGCAGCGAGCGGACGACCAGAGTGTCGAGCAGCACGCCGAAGGCCACGATGAACGCGATCTGGACCATGAAGGCCAGCGGGACGACGCCGAGTGCCGCGAAGGTCGCCGCGAGCACCACGCCCGCCGAGGTGATGACCCCGCCGGTGGCGGTGAGACCCCGCAGGACGCCTTGACGGGTCCCGTGGGCCAACGACTCCTCGCGTACGCGGGACATCAGGAAGATGTTGTAGTCCACCCCGAGCGCCACGAGGAAGACGAACCCGTAGAGCGGGACCGAGGCGTCCGTGCCCGAGAACCCGAAGACGCCCTGGAACACGAGCGCCGAGACGCCCAGCGTGGCGAGGAAGTTGAGGGCGACCGTCGCGATGAGCAGGACCGGCATGACCAGCGACCTGAGCAGCCCGACGAGGATGGCCAGGATGATCGCCAGCACCACGGGGACGATGAGCATCCGGTCGCGCTCGGAGGTCCGCTGGGTGTCGTACTGCTGCGCGGTGTAGCCGCCGACGAGCGCGTCGGCGCCGGGGACGGCGTGCACCGCCTCGCGCAGACGGGCGACGGTGTCCTTGGCCGCGTCGCTGTCGGCGGGAGCCGCGAGGGTGACGTCGACCCTGGCCCTGCCGTCCACCACCAGCGGTGCGCCGGCGCCCGGCCGCCCGGAGGCGGTCAGCGGCGCGGCGGACGCCACGCCGTCCGTCTGCTCGGCGGCCCGCCGCACCTGCGCGAGCCGGTCGGCGTCGGTGATCACGACGGCCGGGTTCCCCGAACCGCCCGGGAAGTGCTCGGCCAGGGTGGCCTGCGCGGCGACCGAGGGGGCGTCGTTCACGAAGATCTCGTCGAGCGGCACGCCCTTGGAGTTCAGGGTCGGCGCGAAGGCGGCGCAGGCGAGAAGACCGGCCAGGGTGACGGCCCAGACCTTGCGGGGGGCGCGGTCGACCAGCGCGGCCACCCGCCCCCAGATGCCCCTGCCGTCCGCCGCCTTCGGCTTGGCCGGCCAGTAGGCGCTCCGGCCCAGGAGGACCAGGACCGCGGGCAGGAACGTGAGCGTGCTCAGCACGGCGCAGACGATGCCGATGGCGCCGACGGGCCCGAGCGCGCGGTTGTTGGTGAGGTCGCTGAACAGGAGCGCGAGCAGTCCCAGGGCGACGGTGGCGGCGCTCGCGGTGATCGGCCCGAAGGACTGGCGCAGGGCGGCGCGCATGGCGGTGAACCGGTCCGCGTGGCGCGTCAGTTCCTCGCGGAAGCGAGCGGTGAGCAGCAGCGCGTAGTCGGTGGCGGCGCCGATGACGAGGATGGAGAGGATGCCCTGCACCTGCCCGTCGACGCGCACGACGTCCCGGTCGGCGAGTGCGTAGACGACGGCGCAGGCCAGGCCGAGGGCGAAGACGGCGCCGAGGATGACGACGAACGGCAGCAGCAGGCTGCGGTACACGAGCAGGAGGATCACCAGGACGGTCACGAGTGCCACGACCAGTAGCAGCCCGTCGATCCCGGCGAAGGCGTCGGAGAGGTCGGCCTGGCTCGCGGCCGGTCCTGCGAGCTGGGCCGTGGTGCCGGGCACCGTCTCCGCCGCCGCCCGGATCCGCTCCAGGACGTCCGGCAGCTGCTCGCCGAGGTCGGGCCGCAGCGGAACGACGCCCTGGAGCGCCTGGCCGTCGTCGGACGGCAGGGCGGGCGACGCCTTTCCGGCTGTGCCGGTCTCGCCGTCGAGGGAGGAGAGCGCGGCGGTGGCGGCCTGCCGTTGCTCCGTCGTGATCCGGGCGCCGGAGGAGGCGGTCCAGACGACGACGGCGGGCAGCGTCTCCTGCCGGCGGAAGTCCTTGCCGGCCTCGATCACCTGGGTGGACTCGGCGTTCCTCGGGAGGAACGCGGCCTGGTCGTTGGTGGCCACCTCGCCGAGCTTTCCGGCGTACGGCCCGAGTGTGCCGCCGATGCCGAGCCAGGTGAGGAGGAGCAGGACGGGCACGGACCACCGGGCGACCGTAGCGAAGCTGAACATGGCACTCCAGGAGAGGGCGAGCAATGACTCAACGATTAACTATCTCAATGATTGAAATACTTTCTCACAGTGCCCTGCTCCGATGGGAGTCGGGCCCTGTGAGGGGTGAGCGCGGTGCGGGTGGATCCGTGAGCGCCGAGCGGGTCCGGGTGGGACCGTCCTCACGCTTCCGTCCCGGAACGGATGCCCCGTGACGGCCGGATCAGTGCGCCTCGCGCAGCTCTTCCAGCTCGTGGTTCAGCGCCGTGAGGAACCGCAGGGCCACGGACAGCTCCTCGTCGCTGAAGCCCGCCTGGGCCCGGGCGGTCGCCTCGGCCAGCGGCAGGAAGTGCGCGCGGGCCGCCGACCGGGCGCCGGCGGCGTAGTGCAGATGGACGACCCGGCGATCCGTGCTCTCACGGGCCCTGCGGACGTGCCCCGCTCGCTCCAGGCGGTCCAGGCACGCGGTCACGGCTCCCGAGGTGAGACCGAGGTGCTCGCGCAACCGGCCGGGTGTCAGCGGGGTGTCGGAGTCCAGGATCGCCGCCAGAGCCTGGACGTCGGTGGCGTGGAGCCCCTGCGCGGCCGCGAAGGAGTGGGCCATGCGGTTCATCTCGCCGTTCAGATACCGCAGCCGCACCGCGAACGCCTGCAGCTCGCGGCCCGGGGTGTCGGCGGCCGCGTCCGCCCCCGCCGCCTTGTTCGTCCTCGCCATGGGGGCAGCCTATAGAGCGAGGGACGGAAGTCTCCCCGACGGCCCGGCCGCGCCCCGGCCGGACGCGACCGCGCCCCCGGCGGCGGCACGGCCGCGCCGGGGGAGTCGGCCTCGGGGCTCAGGACGTCGGCGTCGCGATGTCAGGACTTCGGCATCAGGACCGTGTCGACGACGTGGACGGTCGCGTTCTCCGTCTTCACGTCACCGCAGACGATCGTCGCGGAGTTGTTCACCTTGTACGCGTCACCGGACTGGGACGTGGTCAGCTGGTCGCCCTGCAGCGTGGTGAACGTGCCGTTCGGCAGCTTGTCCCGCGTCACCGTCTCGTCCACGACGTGGTAGGTGAGCAGGTTGGTCAACTGCTCCTTGTCGTTGAGGATCTTGTCGAGGTCGGCCTTCGGGATCTTCGCGAACGCGTCGTTGGTCGGCGCGAACACGGTGATGTCGTCGGCGTTGTTGAGCGTGTCGACCAGGCCCGCCTTCTTCACGGCGGTGACCAGCGTGGAGAGGGCCGGGTTGTTGGACGCCGCGGTGGCGACCGGGTCGTCGGCCATTCCGGCGGCGCTTCCCTCACCGCTCGTCGGCAGCGAGGCGCAGGCGGGCCCGAACGGTTCCTGAACGGGGCCCGCCTGTGCCGCGGGCGCCAGCGCGAGGGCGAGGGGGAAGAGGAGCGCACCTGCTCCGCTGAGAGCGGCGACCCTGACGCGATGGGTGGTGGTCATGTGCTTCACCTTTCCGGGAACCGCAGGTGACGGGCTACTGCTCTGGTGCCGCCTGCTTGTGGAGTGTTATCCGTGTGCGGGTCTTTCGGATGACGATCGGGGTGGTGGATCGTCCGGTTCCGGTGATGGGCCCGCCGGGTCGTGTCACGGCCCGGCGCCGGCCGGTCACGCGGGCTGGGCGCCGCCCTCCTCGATGCGCCGACGCAGCACGTGCATGCCACGCCGGGCGTGGCTCTTCACGGTGCCGAGCGGCAGGCCCGTGCGCTGGGCGATCTGCACCTGGGTGAGGTCGCCGTAGAAGGCGAGGGCGAGGATCTCGCGCTGCGCCCGGGGGAGCCTGCGCAGTTCGTCAGCCAGGAAGACCTGATCCAGTATAGTGTCCGGCCCCGCGCCGGACGGGAGACCGGACGGCGCGTTTCCCGCGGCCGCCGCCGCGATCTCCGTCCGACGGGTCCGCGCGGCCAAGGCGTCCACGATCTTGCGCCGGGTGATGCCGACGAGCCAGGCGCCCAGGGATCCGCGATCCGGACGGAAGCCCGCCCTGCCCCGCCAGGCGGCGAGGAAGACCACCTGGGTGACGTCCTCCGCCTCCTTGGAGTCGCCGAGGGTGCGCGCGGCCATGGTGTGGACCAGACCGCCCCACTCGCGGTAGATCGCCGCGAACGCCTCCTCGTCACCGCGCAGCAGTCCGCCGGCCAGTTCCTCCGGCCCGGGGTGCTCCCGGACCCGAGGGCCCGGGTCGGCGACGAGACGCCGCTCCACCTGCGTTGCGGTCATGATGCGCTCCTTTCCGTCTCGGTGGACCGGCGTTGTGGGCGAGTGGCCTGCACGGCCTGTCCGCGAGCCCTGGTCCGTGACCGCTGCCGCTGCCGGTGCGGTCGCGGATGCTCGATGGCTCCAGTCTTGGAGCTGAGAAACGACGCAAGCAACATGCGTCGTTTGTGCGTCGTATGGTGACCGTGTGGCTAATGGCAGGCGAAAAGACGACGGAAGGGGGGCCGGCCCGGGCGCGGCCGGGCTCACCACCGGTTCGGTCGCGCGTCGCTTCGGCGTCGCGCCGACCACCCTGCGCTCGTGGGACCAGCGGTACGGCATCGGCCCCGCCGCCCGGGTGGGCGGCAAGCACCGGCGCTGGACGCCGGAGGACATCGCCTTGCTGGAACGCATGTTCGCCCTCACCAACGCGGGTCTGCCGCCTGCCGAGGCCGCGCGGGTGGTCCGTACGGAATACGGCGCCGCCCCCGGCCCGGCGGCTTCCTCCGGCTCCATGGCGGCCGTGGCGCCCCCCTCGGAGCCGGCCGCCCCCTCCGCCGCAGGCCCCTCCGCCCCCGCCTCCCACCCCGCTTCCGATCCCGTTCCCCACCCTGCTTCCGGTCCCGTCCCCGGATCCGGCGGCGGCTCCGGTCCCGTCCCCGACGTCCCGGACGCCCCCGGCGATGCCTCCCTGCCTCCCGAGCGAGGGCAGGGCCCGGCGGAGACGCCGGCCCCGCCGCGTCCCCCTCGGCGAGCTTCCCGGACCGCGCCCAAGGGGCGCGCGGCCGGCGGGCTCGGGCTGGGCGACGCCCGGATCGAGTGCCGGGGCCTCGCCCGCGCCGCGCTGCGGCTCGACGCGCTCGCGGTCGACCGGCTCCTCGAAGCGGCCATCGCCGAGCACGGTCTGGTGACCGCGTGGACGGAGGTCATCGTGCCCACGCTGCGGGCCGTCGGCCGCAAGTGGGAGACCTCCGGCGAACGGTACGTGGAGGTGGAGCACCTCCTGTCGTGGCACGTCTCCACCGCGTTGCACCGGCGGCGGGGCGCGCCTCCCGACAGCGCCGCCGACGGCCTCGCGCTCCTCGCCTGCGTGCCCGGCGAGGCGCACGCCCTGCCGGTCGACGCGCTGGCCGCGGCCCTGTCCGAACGCGGCCTCCCCCTGCGGATGTTCGGCGCGGCCCTGCCCGCCGAGGCGCTGATCGAGGCCGTCCGCAGGACGGGTCCCCACGTCGTGGTGCTCTGGGCCCAGTCCCGGACCACGGCGAGTCGGCCGCTCGCCCAGCACGTGGCCCAGATGACGTGGGGCGTGAGGGGCGCGCGCCGCCGGCCCGTCGTGCTCACCGTGGGCCCGGGCTGGACGGCGCCGCTCGTGCCCGGCACCCTGCGCCCCCTCGCGCTGGCGGAGGCCGTGGAGGCGGTGGCGGCGGCCCTCCGCGGCTGAGCCGGTACGGGCGGGGCGCGGCGGAGTGGCGCCCACGGGGGAGCGGTCGGCCCTTGACTCCCGTACGACAGATCCGTACGCGATTCCACCCCTGACCGCCGAGTGGTCGAGAGTGGTCAATATCCGTCAGAAATCCCCATATTGACGTTCAGTTAGGTGTTCGTTACCGGTGATACGATCACCGCGTTTACCGGAGTGGCGGACAGGTGTACGACGCCATCGGCCACGGGGGACGACAGGGGGCACTCCGGTACGGACGGCTGCCGGTCCGCCCGCATGGACGGAGTTCGGCAGCTGGCCGTCAGTCGCCTGAAGAGAGTCTTATGACGCATCACATACAGAACCCAGTGCTCTGGGCCCTCCTCGTCGCCGTCCTTGGTGCAGTCGTCGTCATCGTCCGTCAACGCCGCTCGGCGCGGACCCTGCTGCGCGACATCGAAGGACTCAGGGCCCACTACTCCGAGCTGGAGACCAGCTACGCGAAGTCCGTGGAGGCGGAGAAGGAACGCGCCCAGGAGTCGACGAAGACGGTCCTCAAGTCCGCGATGCGGACGCTCCAGGGCCTGGCCGCCGAACAGCAGTTGGTCATCTCCGGCCTGCAGAACAAGTACGGCGAGTCCGTCATCCTGCAGGACCTGCTGGAGATCGACCACACCAACTCCCAGTTCGGCCGGCGCGCGCAGTCCATCGCCGTGCTGTGCGACGGCTGGCTGGGCCGGCAGCGTGAGGTCGCCTCCGTCTACGACGTGGTCCGCAGCGCGCAGGGACGCGTCCGTCACTTCCGGCGCGTGGAGATCCTTTCGCAGGTGGACTTCGGCATCACCAGCCGGGCGGTCGAACCGGTCGCGCTGGCGCTCGCCGAGCTGCTCGACAACGCCACCAGTTACTCCAGTCCCGACACCGTCGTCGAGATCAACATCCGTACCGTCCCCAAGGGCGTCTGCATCGTCGTCGACGACGCCGGTGTCGGTATGAACGACGAGGAGCGGGCCAAGGCCGCGAAGCTCCTCTCCAGTGAGCGGGTCTCCGGTGTCTCGGGACTCGGCAGTCCGCCGCAGTTCGGGTTCGCGGTGATCGGTGTGCTCTGCGAGCGCTACGGATTCGAGGTGTCGGTGGATTCGGACTCGCCGTACGGAGGCGTCCGCGCGGTTCTCCTCCTGCCGCACGAGCTGCTCACCGGCATGCCGGACAAGAAGGCCCCGGCTCCGGCCGTGCCCGCCGTCCCCGCCGGCTCCGTCGCGGAACCGGCCGGGCCCGAACCCTCGATGGTCGCGTCGTCGACCGCCGACGGTCTGCCGAGGCGCCGCCGCAAGCGGCCGATGGCGATCGTGCCCGGCACGGCGCCGGCCACGCGCGCGTCCGCGTCGACCCGCTCCGGCGCGGAGACCGCGGCGATCCTGGGCGCCTTCCAGCGGGGCACGCAGTCCGGACGGGCCACGGGCCCGGACGGGGCGAACGAGACAGGCAGCACACACGATGCGAGCAGCGAAGGGCATGAGTTCTCGTGAATGACGATCTGTCATGGATGCTTGACAGCGCCTTGGAGATCCCCGGTGCGCTGCACGCGGTGCTGATCTCCGCGGACGGTCTGCTGATGGCCCGGACGAGGGACTTCGACAAGGACAACGCGGACACCGTCGCCGCCGCGATGAGCGGCGTCCAGTCGCTCAGCCGCTCACTCGGGTTCTTCGTCGACGGTGGCCATGGCGGCCAGCTCCGGTGGCGCCAGACGCTGGTCGAGTTCGACGGCGGCTGGGTCTTCCTGATCTCCGCCGGGGAGGGCGCCTACCTCGGCGTCTCGGCCTCGCCGGACGTCGACATGCAGGACATCTCCTTCCGGATGCAGCAGCTCGTCGGCCAGCTGGGCAAGGTGCTGATGACCCCGCCGCGCGAGAACCTCGGCGTGCGCTCATGACCGGTTTCGGCGAACTGGAGTCCGAGGCCGCGGAGTTAGTGCGACCGTACGTCATCACCAAGGGACGCGGGCTGCCCGACGCGGAGCAGCTGACCCTGATCACCCTGGTGACCGCGGTCGACGACCACCAGCAGCGACCGACCCGGCTCTCCCCCGAGGAGCAGGGACTGCTGGACCTGTGCACCGCCGGCTATCTGTCCGTCGCCGAGATCGCGGGGCACACCCGGCTGCCCATGGGTGTGGTGAAGATCCTCCTGTCCTCCCTCACCGAGGCCGGCTACCTCATCACCCGGCCTCCCGTACAGCGTGCCTCGCTGGCGGACAAACACATCCTCGAGGAGGTGCTGCATGGACTCCGCACCAAGTTTGGATGAGCGGGCGTACGTCCGCGCCGGGGCGACGCAGACCGCGGTGAAGATCCTCGTCGTGGGGCACTTCGCGGTCGGCAAGACCACGTTCATCGGTGCGATCTCGGAGATCCCTCCGCTGTCCACCGAGGAGACGATGACGCGCGCCGGCGAGTCCTTCGACGACCTCAAGGGCGTCCGGAGCAAGACCACCACCACGGTGGCCATGGACTTCGGCCGCCTCACCATCAGCGAGCGCGTCGTCCTCTATCTGTTCGGGACGCCCGGTCAGCAGCGCTTCGTGCAGATGTGGGAGGACATGGCGCGCGGCGCGCTCGGAGCGCTGGTCCTGGTCGACCCCGAGCGGCTGGCGGACTCCTTCGCCGTGATCGACCTGATCGAGCAGTACGGCCTCGACTACGCGATCGCCATCAACCGCTTCGACGGCACACCGGACCGCGAGGTGCGGGCGCTGCGCGAGGCGCTGGACCTGCTCGACGACACCCCGGTCGTCACCTGCGACGCACGGGACGAGAAGTCCTCCGCCGACGCACTGATCACTCTCGTCCGCTATCTGCTGGACCGCGCTCACTAGGAACCGTCATGGACGCTCAACCCACCGCTCCCGTTCCCCCGCCCGGGTGCCCGGCTCATGCCGACGGCGGCCGGGTGCCGCTGTACGGGCCGGAGTTCGCGGCCGATCCGCAGGCGTACTACTCCTACCTGCGCCACTACGGCCCCACCGCGCCCGTGGAGCTCGCTCCCGGGGTGGAGGCCACCCTCGTCACCGACTACGCCACCGCGCTGCAACTCCTGCAGAACTCCAGCTCCTTCCGCAAGGACGCGCGCCGCTGGCGGGACCTCAACGAAGGACGGATCAGCCCGGACAACCCGGTCGTGCCCGTCCTCGCGTACCGGCCCAACTGCATGTTCAGCGACGGCGCCGACCACCTGAGGCTGCGCCAGGCGGTGACGGACAGCATGGCCCGCGTGGACACGCGCAAGCTCAGCCACAGCACCGAGCAGGTCTCCGAGTACCTCATCAGCCAGTTCGGCGCGCGGGGCTCCGCCGACCTGCTCGGCGACTACGCCAAGCAGCTGCCGCTGTTCGTGTTCAACGAACTCTTCGGCTGCCCCGCCGACATCGGTGACCGAGTCGTGTTCGGCATCACCGGCATGTTCGACGGGGTCAACGCCGAGAAGGCGGTCGAGGTGCTGTACGGGGCCGTCGGCGAGCTGGTCGCGCGCAAGCGCGCCAGGCCGGGCGACGACGTCACCTCGTGGCTGATGCAGCACCAGGCGAACCTGACCGATGAGGAGATGGTCCACCAGCTCGCCCTCCTGCTGGTCGCGGGCAACGAGCCGCTGCGCAACCTCATCGGCAACACCCTGCACCGGCTCCTCACCCACGACGGCTACGCCCACAAGGGCGGCCTGATCGACGAGGCCCTCGACGACACGTTGTGGGAGAACCCGCCGATGCAGAACCTGGCGCCGCACTACCCGGCGACGGACCTGGAGTTCGCGGGGGAGAAGTTCCGTGCGGGTGACCTCGTGCTGGTCAGCTTCGCGGCCGCCAACAGCGGCCCGGCTCTGACGGCCGCGCGTCAGGCCGGCAGCAACCGCGCCCACCTGGCGTGGAGCGCGGGCCCGCACGCCTGCCCGTCCAAGGACCCCGCCCGGCAGATCACCGTGACCGCCGTCGAGAACCTGCTCAACCGGCTCCCCGACATCGAACTCGCCGTGCCGGAGGACAGCCTGACCTGGCGTCCCGGTCCGTTCAACCGCGGCCTCGCCACCCTGCCGGCCCGGTTCACCCCGGTCGAGACCGTGCGCAGGACCATCCCGCAGGCGCAGCCCCAGCCGTCCGCCACCCCCGGGCCGGCCCAGGACGGCGCCACGCGCGAACGCGCCGGAAAGTGGAGCCAGTTCCTCAAGTGGCTGACGAGGTGATCAACAGAACACCTGGCGGCTTCTCTCGTACCGCATGAAACTTCAGCCTCAGGGGTAGTGCACGCGTTGTTCCGTCCCGCTCACGAGGCAAAGGAGGTGTCGTGGACGACATAGTCGCCGACGCCGCTTTCATGCAGGACCCGGCAGAGTCGGACCCCCTCGATACCCGCCCCGCCAGGCGGGTATCTTCTTGGGCGGTCCGGCCTCCGGCGGCAAGACCCGGGAGCGTCTCCCCGCCAGGCATCCCGGCGACGCTCGGCGGGCGGACGCTCGGCGGCCATACGGCGAGACAGATGCTGCGCCTCTGTGAGGCGGCGGGGCTGGACGGAGCCGACTCCGCCGCCTACGCGCGGACCGTGCTCACGGCGCTCGGCCCCGTCGCCGACCGGCCGCTCGATCTGCCGGCCCCCGACGACTCCTTCCTCTCCGACGACCACACGCCGGTGGAGTTCTCGCTCTCCTTCACACCGGACGCGGACCCCACGCTCAGGGTGCTGCTGGAACCGGGCTGCGGAGCCGGGGACCTGGCGCGGAACGGGCGCACCGGACTGCGGGTCGTCCGCGAGATGGCGCGGCGCTGGGGATTCAGCACCAAGCCGCTGGACGAGGTGGAGGACCTGTTCTTCCCGGCGGCCCCCGAAGGCCCCTTGGCGCTCTGGTGCGCGCTGGAGCTGCTGCCCGGCGGCATCCCCAAGCTCAAGGTCTACCTGAACCCCGCCGCCTCGGGGCAGGAACGTTCCGCCTGGACCGTACGGGAGGCGCTGCGCCGGCTCGGCCACCGCCAGGCGTTCACCTCACTGCCCGAGGGCGACCGCCACCTCTTCCTCGCCCTCGATCTCGGCGACTGGGACGAGCCCCGGGTGAAGGTCTATCTGGCGCACCAGGACCTGTCGGCGCGGGAGGCGGCCGAGCTGTCCCGCGTGGACGGCGTACGCGAGCGGCGTGAGATCTCGACGTTCTTCCGCATGGCCGCCGGCGACGGAACGGGCGCCCCCGACCTCACCCCCCAGGCCGCCGCGACCGGCGCCCACTCCACCGCAACCGGCTTCGCCACGGCCGCCTCCACGCTCGACGCCGGCCCCGCGGTCCTCGGTACCGCCGGCCCCGCCGCCCTCGATGCCGCGGCCCTCGGCCTCGACGCCCGGGACCCGCGGCCCGACCGCCGTCCCGTCCAGTCCTGCCACGCCTTCACCCGCACCACGACCGGCCGCCCGAGCGGCTTCACGCTCTACATCCCGGTCCGCGACCACGCCGCCCACGACGGCGTGGCCCTCGAGCGGGCGGTGGCCGTGCTCCGCCGCTACGGCATGGACCCCGCCCCCCTGGTACGCGCCGTCTCCGCCGTGACCTCGCGGCGGCCCGAGGACGGCGTGGGGCTCATCGCCTACGTGGGCCTGGTCCACCAGCAGGGCCGTGCGCCCCGGGTGACCGTCTACATCTCCTCGGAGGCGTACGAGGTCAGGCCGCCGGCCCCCGCCGCGACCACCCGGACCGCTGCCCCCGTCGGCGGCGGCGCCCAGGCCCCCGGCTGATCCGGACAGGCTCCAGGGCGGCCGCCCGCATCACCCGGTGACCGGGCCGTGGTCGCGCCGGAGCCCGACTCCGGCAAGATCGGCAAGACACTCCCTAGGCGTCCTGCAACTCCCGCAGGTCCCGCAGGTAGGGGCCGACGTCCACCTGGATGGACGCGCCCTCCGACGTGCCGTAGCGCTCCTCGATGCCCTTGAGGTACGTCCGTATCTCCTCGCGCATGACGTCGGCGGGCGGCAGACCGATGTCCCCGCCGACGACCTGGGCCACCCAGCGGGCCTGCTCCTCCACGAGGCGGGTGATCGACCCCACGGGGCGGATCAGACCGACGAAGAGCAGCCCGGGCCGGTCGGGGGCGACCACGCGGCGGTACAGCTCCACCGTCCCGCGCCGCGGGTCCGCGGGGCACCCGGCGGGGAGGAAGGGGAAGGACATGCGGAAGCCGGTGCAGTAGACGATCGCGTCCGCCTCGACCGAGGTGCCGTCGGTGAATCGCACCCGGTCGCGGTCCAGGGACTCGATCGCGGGCTTCGGCAGCACGGCGCCGTGCCGTATGCGGCTGAGGATCTCGTCCGAGATCGTGACGGCCGAGGAGAAGACGGCGTGGTCGGGCTCGGGCAGGCCGTAGTCGGACAGCCTGCCCCGCGCCACGAACAGCGCCTGCTCGACGAAGCGGCGCTGCTCGGGGAAGGACATGGTGTTCCACCACGGCGCGTCGGCGATCAGGTCCACGGACATGCCGAAGAGCTGCTTGGGCACGATGTGCAGCCCGCGCCGGACGGACAGGACGGTCCGCGCGGCGTGCCGGGAGAGGTCCGCGGCGATGTCCACCGCCGACGCGCCCAGGCCGACGACGACCACGCGCTGCCCGGCGAAGTCCTTCCCCGCCTGGTAGTCCATCGAGTGCAGAATCCTTCCTGCAAAGGATTCCGCGCCCGGGGGCAGCGAACGGGGCAGCGACGGCTCGGTGTTGTGACCCGAGGCGACGACCACCTGCCGGAAGCGCCGCTGCGTCACCTCTCCGGCCACGCCCCTGCTGGTGACCGTCCAGGCGCTGTCGTCGTCCTGTCGCACGGAGAGCACCTCGGTGCGCAGTTCGATCCGCGGCAGCAGGCCGGCCCACTCGGCGAAGGACCGCAGATAGGCGGCGACGTCGTTGTGCCGGGGGTAGAGGGGGAGGTCGTCGGGCATCGGGAACTCGGCGTAACCCGTGAGCTGCTTGGCGCTGTTCAGGTGCAGCGACAGATAGGCCGGCCCGCGCTCGCCCGCCCCGGGCTGGCGCCAGATCCCCCCGACGTCCGGCGCCTTCTCCAGGCAGACGAAGTCGACGCCCTTGTTCGCAAGTGCGCGCGCGGTCGCCAGTCCCGAAAGACCGGCACCGATGACACACACGGTCGCGGCGATGGAACCGCCGCCGGCACGTGACCCGCTCAAGAATCCCCCTCCACAGCACACCGTCCGTCCCTGTGACGGGCGTTGACTTCCCAGTCGACTCCCGCCTCACACCCGCCGTGGGCAACACGACACCGTGGGACGGCCGCGACGGATGTCGCGGATGTGCCCGCGTGGGACCCTGAGGTCTCACGATACCGACCGGTCAGGGCGACACCCGGTCCTGGAGGGCCGCCTGCCAGGCGGGGGCCGGCGTGCTGGGCGCGCTCTCGGGTCGTCGGCCCCCGCGGGCGAAGAAGTCGGCGAGGGGGAGCAGGGCGGCGCCGACGGTGACGGCCTCGGGGCCGAGGGTGCCCAGGCAGATCTCGGTCCTGCTGGCCGGGTAGCGCAGCGCGTACTGCTTCGCGTAGGCCGTCACGGTCTCCAGGAAGCGGGCGCCGAGCTGGAGGCCCGCCCAACCGCCGACGAGGATCCGCTCCGGCTGGAAGAGGTTGATCAGGTCGGAGAAGCCCGCACCCAGGTACTCCGCGGTCTCCTCCAGGACGGCGAGCGCCGTGGTGTCGGGCTCGGCTCCGGGGGCGGGAGGGTAGGCGGCGGCGAGCATCGCCGTCAGGGCCGTCTCCTCGTCGGCGCCGGCCGGGGGTTCGCCGCCCGCCTCGCGCCACCGCTCCAGCAGCGCCTCGGCCCCCGCGTACGCCTCCAGGCAGCCCTGGGCGCCGCAGCGGCAGCGGCGCCCCCGTACCCGTACGGTCAGATGTCCCCACTCCACCGCGCGCCCGGACCCGAGGGGGTCCGAGACCACGCAGGCGCCGACGCCCGAGCCGAAGAGCACGACCACCGCGCTGCGCGCGCCCCGCCCTGCCCCGAACCACATCTCCGCCTGGCCGAGGGTCTTGGCGCCGTTGTCGATCCAGTACGGCACTCCCGTCGGCAGGTCCACGGATGCCCGCAGCAGCCGTTCCAGGGGGACGGCGTGCCAGCCGATGGTCTGGCCGTGCACCACGGAGCCGTCCTCGGTGGTGCGGGCGACGATGCCGGGGACGCCCACGCCGACGCCGAGGAGGCGCTCGGGCGGTACGTCCGCGGCCCGCAGCACCTCCGCGATGCCTTCGCGCAGATGGCCGACGATGACCTCCACGTCGTAGCGCGCCGTGCGCGGTCCGGAGCTGGCCAGCGGCCGCTCGGTGCGCGCGAGCTCGGTGAGGGTGAGGTCGAAGAGCTCGATCCTGACCCGGGTCTCGCCGATGTCCACGCCGATCATGCAGCCGCTGGCGGGGGAGATCCGCAGCAGGGTCCGGGGCCGTCCGCCGGCCGAGTCGACGCTGCCGGCCTCCTCGACCAGCCCCTCCGCGACGAGCTCGGCGACCACGTTGCTGACCGATCCCGAACTCAGTCCGGTCGCGGGGCCGAGCATGAGGCGGCTCATCGGCCCGTCGAAGTACAGCCTGCGCAGCACCGCGGTGCGGTTCTCGCGTCGCAGGTCACGCACCGTGCGGCCACTTCTCGCGTGCACTTGTGTCCCCGTCTCTGAAGTCGTTCGATGCAACATACCTGCATGACAGGCCTTGACGCGACCTTCTCATGGGGTTTAACTCACATCCTAAATTAAGCCGATGTGACGGAGAGCGGCCCGGGCGCCCTCACCGTGTCGGCCCTCCCGTCACCCCCGAAAGGGACCCAGGAGCCATGCGCAGAATCAGAGCCGCAGTCACGGGTGCCGTCACCCTGTCCCTCGTCCTCACCGCCACCGCCTGTGGCGGGGGAGAGGGAAGTGAGTCCCAGCCGAAGACCCTGACCTACTGGGCCTCCAACCAGGGCTCCAGCCTGGAGGTCGACAAGAAGGTGCTCCAGCCCGAACTCGACCAGTTCGAGCGGGAGACCGGGATCAAGGTCAAGCTGGAGGTCATCCCCTGGTCCGACCTGCTCAACCGGATCCTGACGGCGACCACCTCCGGCCAGGGCCCCGACGTCCTCAACATCGGCAACACCTGGAGCGCCTCCCTCCAGTCCACCGGCGCCCTGCTCCCCTGGGACTCGAAGAACTTCCAGGCCATCGGCGGCAAGGACCGCTTCGTCGACTCCGCGCTCGGCTCCACCGGCGTCGCCGGCCAGGACCCGGCCGCCGTCCCGCTCTACTCCATGGCCTACGCGCTCTACTACAACAAGAAGATGTTCAAGGACGCCGGCATAGAGAAGCCGCCGGCCACCTGGGACGAGCTGATCACCACCGGCAAGAAGATCAGCAAGGACGGCAAGTGGGGCGTGGGCGTCGAGGGCTCCAACCTGTCCAACAACATCCACCAGGTCTTCGTGTTCGGCAAGCAGCACGGCGCCGACTTCTTCACCCCTGACGGCAAGGCCGACTTCACCTCCGACGGCGCCGTCGCCGCCGTGAAGCAGTACGTCGACCTGATGGCCACCCAGAAGATCGTCGCCCCGGGCAACGCCGAATACTCCCAGAACCAGTCGCTCAGCGACTTCGCCAAGGACCGGACCGGCATGGTCCTGTGGCAGACCCCGTCGCAGACCTTCGCCTCCCAGGGCATGTCCGAGGAGGAGTGGGGCGTCGCCCCCGCCCCCGTCCAGTCCGGCAAGCCCGGCCAGGGCAAGCAGACCAACTCCATGGTCGCCGGCATCAACATGGCCGTCTTCAAGAACACCAAGAACCTCGACGGCGCCCTGAAGTTCGTGAAGTTCATGACCAGCGACAAAGAGCAGACCATGCTCAACAAGGCCTACGGCTCCGTCCCGCCGGTCAAGAGCGCCCAGAACTCCCCCGAGTTCTCCGGCCCGTCGCTCGCCGTCATCCGCGACACCCTCGCCACCAGCGCCGCCGCCCTTCCGCAGGTCCCCGAGGAGTCGCAGTTCGAGACCGTCGTCGGCACCGCGGTCAAGGAACTCTTCGCCGACGCCGCCGCCGGCCGGGCCGTCACCACCGAGTCCGTCCGCGCCAAGCTCGACAAGGCCCAGCAGCAGATGCCCAAGAAGTAGGCAGCCCCTCCCATGACCAGAACCACCGCCACTCTCGAGAGTGAGCCGGCGGTGCGCAAGGCGACACCCGGAGAGGCACCCGCACCACGCCGCTCCGGGCGTCGCCGCACCGCACTGCCGTACCTCCTGCTCCTGCCCGCCCTCCTCCTCGAACTCCTCGTCCACCTCGTGCCGATGCTCATGGGCATCACCATGAGCTTCAAGGAGCTCACCCAGTTCTACATCCGGGACTGGTCGGAGGCCCCGTGGTCCGGGCTCGACAACTTCGCCGTCTCGGTCGACTTCGACGCACCCGTCGGCCAGGCGTTGCTCAAGTCCTTCCTGACCACCTGCCTGTTCACCGTCCTCTCCGTGGGACTGTGCTGGGTGCTCGGGACGGCCGCGGCGATCTTCCTCCAGGAGAACTTCCGCGGCCGGGGCTTCCTGCGGACCCTCTTCCTCGTCCCGTACGCCCTGCCCGTCTACGCGGCCGTCATCACCTGGGCGTTCATGTTCCAGCGCGACAACGGCCTCATCAACCACGTCCTGCACGACCAGCTCGGCATCGGGGACAGCCCCGCCTTCTGGCTCATCGGCGACAACAGTTTCTGGGCCCTGCTCATCGTCTCGGTGTGGAAGGGCTGGCCCTTCGCCTTCCTCACCGTCATGGCCGGACTCCAGAACATCCCCCGGGACATGTACGAGGCCGCCGCGCTCGACGGCGCCGGCGTGTGGAAGCAGATCCGCCACATCACCCTGCCGTCGCTGCGACCGGTCAACCAGGTCCTCGTCCTCGTGCTGTTCCTGTGGACGTTCAACGACTTCAACACGCCGTTCGTGCTCTTCGGCAAGGCGGCACCGGAAGCCGCGGACCTGATCTCCCTCCACATCTACCAGTCGTCCTTCCAGACGTGGAACTTCGGCACCGGCTCGGCCATGTCCGTGCTGCTCCTGCTCTTCCTCCTCGTCGTCACGGGCGTCTACCTCCTGGTCACCACCCGGGGAAGGAAGGCCACCGATGCCTGAGCACGCACGCGGGCACCGGACCGCCCGGCCTTCGATGAGCACGCCCCGCTCCCCGATGGCGGCGCCCCGCTCCTTCCTCTGGACCCGCCGGATCTTCCTCACCCTGCTCACCGGCTTCGTCGTGCTGCCGGTGTACGTGATGATCTCCAGCTCCCTCAAGCCGCTCGAGGACGTCTCGGGCAAGTTCGAGTGGATCCCCTCCGGCCTCACCCTCCGCCCGTACGTCGACATCTGGGACACCGTCCCGCTCGCCGACTACTTCGTGAACTCCCTGATCGTGGCGGGCGCGGCGACCGTCTTCTCGGTCACCGTCGCGATCTTCGCGGCGTACGCCGTCAGCCGCTACACCTTCCGCGGCAAACGGGTCTTCACGGTGACGGTCCTCTCGACGCAGATGTTCCCCGGCATCCTCTTCCTGCTGCCGCTCTTCCTCATCTACGTCAACATCGGCAACGCCACCGGCATCGCCCTCTTCGGCTCGCGCGAAGGCCTGATCCTCACCTATCTGACCTTCTCGCTGCCGTTCTCCATCTGGATGCTGACCGGCTACTTCGACTCGATCCCCCGGGAACTCGACGAGGCGGCCAAGGTCGACGGCTGTGGACCGATCAGCGCGCTGTTCCGGGTGATCGTCCCGGCGGCGATCCCCGGCATCATCGCCGTCGCCGTCTACGCCTTCATGACCGCCTGGGGCGAGGTCCTCTTCGCCTCCGTCATGACCAACGACACCACCCGCACCCTCGCCGTCGGCCTCCAGGGCTACGCCACGCAGAACGACGTCTACTGGAACCAGGTGATGGCCGCCTCCCTCGTGGTGAGCCTCCCCGTCGTCGTCGGGTTCCTCCTGCTCCAGCGCTATCTCGTCACCGGACTCACCGCGGGTGCGGTCAAGTGACGTCCTTCCCCCCATCGATCACGAAGAGGTTCCCTGTGTCCGAATCCACCGACTCCCGCCCGCTCGATCTGGAGGCGTTCCCCCCGGACTTCTCCTGGGGGACGGCGACCTCCGCGTACCAGATCGAGGGCGCCGTCGACGAGGACGGCCGCGCTCCCTCCATCTGGGACACCTTCAGCCGCGTGCCCGGAGCGATCGACAACGGCGACAACGGCGACACCGCCTGCGACCACTACCACCGCTGGCCCGAGGACGTCGCGCTGATGAAGGGGCTGGGCGCCGACGCGTACCGGCTCTCCATCGCCTGGCCGCGCGTCGTCCCGGGCGGTGACGGCACCGTCAACGCCGCCGGTCTCGACTTCTACGACCGGCTCGTCGACGGACTCCTCGACGCCGGCATCACGCCCTCCGTCACCCTCTACCACTGGGACCTGCCCCAGGCCCTCCAGGACCGGGTCCAGGACAGCCACGGCGGCTGGACCGAGCGGGCCACCGCCGAGCACCTCGCCGCGTACGCCTCCGTCGTCGCCGAACGGCTGGGGGACCGGGTCACCCAGTGGGCCACCCTCAACGAGCCGCTCTGCTCCGGGTGGATCGGCCACCTGGAGGGCCGCATGGCCCCCGGCCTGACCGACATCACGGCCGCCGTCCGCGCCTCCTACCACCTGTTGCTCGGGCACGGCCTCGCCACCCAGGCCATCCGCGCCGCCGCCCCCGGCGCCCAGGTCGGCCTGGTCACCAACCACTCCACGGTCGAGGCCGCGTCCACCCGGCCCGAGGACATCGCCGCCGCCCTCCGCATGGACGGCCACACCAACCGCTGGTGGCTGGACCCCGTCTACGGCCGCGGCTTCCCCGCCGACATGCGCGAGCTGTACGGGGTCGAGCTGCCGGAGCGGCCCGGGGACGCCGAGACCATCGCCGCCCCGATCGACTGGCACGGGCTCAACTACTACTTCCCGGTCACCGTCGCCGACGACCCCGAGGGCCCCTTCCCCTACGCCCGGGAGGTGCGTCTCCCGGACGTGCCCCGCACCGGCATGGACTGGCAGATCGACGCCGACGGCCTGGAGACCTTCCTGCTGCGCCTCACCGAGGAGTACGGGGTGCGGAAGCTGTACGTCACGGAGAACGGCTCGGCCTTCCCCGACACCGTCGGCCCCGACGGGGCGGTCCACGATCCCGACCGGACCCGCTACCTCGAACAGCACCTGGCCGCGTGCGCCGGCGCGCTGCGCAAGGGGGCCCCGCTCGCCGGGTACTACGCCTGGTCGCTGCTCGACAACTTCGAGTGGGCTTACGGCTACGACAAGCGCTTCGGCCTCGTCCACGTCGACTACGCGACGCAGAAGCGGACCGTGAAGACGAGCGGGCAGCGGTACGCGGACATCATCCGCGCCCACCGCGCCGGGAGCCGCTGACCGGTCGAGGCACCTGGGGGGCGGGGGCCGTCGTCGCGCCTTCCGCCCCGCTCGGGCGCCTCGTCGCCCCGGCTCCCGGCGCCGCGTTCCGGTCCGCCGTCCGCCGCCGGTGACGGGCGGACGACAGCCGGTGGGCCAGGCCCGGGTCAGGCGGAGTCCGGGTCAGGCGGATTCGCGTACCACGAGCACCGGCTCGAACACCTTCGAGGAGGTCTCGGGCCGACTGCCGTCGAGCTGCCCGGCCAGGAGCCCGGCCATGGCGGCCGCCATCCGTTCCACCGGCTGGCGGACGGTGGTCAGCGCCGGGCGGCTCTTGCGCGCCGCCATGGAGTCGTCGAAGCCGACCACGGCCACCTGGTCCGGGACGGCCACCCCCCGCTCGCGCAGGTACTGGCACGCTCCCTGCGCCATCAGGTCGTTGGCGGCGAACACCGCGTCGATGCCGGGGTCTTCCTCCAGCAGCCGGGCCATCGCCTGCCTGCCGCTGTCCACCGTGAACCGTCCCCGCACGACGGGCACGGACGTCACCCCATGGGCGGCGAACGCCTGCCGGAACCCGTCGAGCCGCGCGCGGGCGGTCGGGGCGGAGGCGGGCGCCGCGATCGTGGCCGGCCGCCGCCGCCCCGTGGCCCAGAGGTGTTCGGCGGCCAGCCGGGCGCCCGCCTCGTTGTCGAGGTCGACGTAGCCGCACGGCACCGTGTCACGGTGGCGGCCGAAGAGCACCGTCGGAAGACCCGCCGCCACCAGCATCGCCGGCAGCGGGTCGTCCTCGTCGAGCGAGACGACCAGGGCGCCGTCGGCGCCGCCTTGCCGCAGGTACTCCACCAGCTGGGACCGGGCCTCCTCCGACTCGGCCACCAGCAGCACCGGCTGGATGCCGCTCTTGCGCAGCGCCGGAAGCACGCCGTCGACCACCCGCCCGAAGAACGGGTCCGAGAAGACCCGGGCGGCGAACGCCCTGCCCGTCGCGGAGAAGACGAGACCGACCGTGCCGGTGCGGCGCGTCACCAGGGACCGGGCGGCCTGGTTGGGTGTGTAGCCGATACGCGCGATCGCGTTCCGCACGCTCTGCTGGATCTCGGGCGCCACGTTGCGCACGCCGTTGACGACGCGCGACACCGTTGCCCGGGACACCCCCGCCTCACGTGCGACGTCCTCCAGTGTCGGCTCTCGATTCCCCACGCGTGAACCTTAACGGGGCCAGACGGCCGGCGAGGCCCGCGGTCCAGGTCAGGCCCCTGAACGACCCACGTGCGCCTCCTGTACGCCCTGGGCGCCGGACGTGCGCCGTCCTGACCCGTCCCGCCCGCGGCTCCGCAGGGGCGCGCGAAAGAGGGGTCGACCTTAATGAAAGCCAAAAGAAAAGCCATGTCCTACTTCTTGACCGCCCGCGCGCGCGGCGGGCATGGTTTCGGAGAGCGCTCTCCCACGTTTCCGTTCTGTATACCGAGGAGCCCCCATGCCTACCGTCGGGCCCCCGCCGGCCTACCGGCGCCCCGCTTCAACCGTCAGACGGGCCACCGTCGGCGCACTCGTCTCGTCACTGGCCGGCGCCCTGCTCGCCGTCACCCCGGCCACCACGGCTCAGGCCGCCCCCACCCTGCTCTCCCAGGGCAAGACCACCACCGCCTCGTCGAGCGAGGGGGCCGCCTTCGGGCCGGGCGCCGCCGTCGACGGCAACCTCACCGGGACCCGCTGGGCCAGCCAGTGGCAGGACTCCCAGTGGATCCAGATCGACCTCGGGCAGAGCGCCACGCTCAGCCGCGCCGTCCTGACCTGGGAGGCCGCGTACGGCAAGAGCTACCAGATCCAGGCCTCCGACAACGGCACCGACTGGCGGACCCTCACCAGCGTCACGGCAGGCGACGGAGGCACCGACGACATCACCCTCTCCGGGTCCGGCCGCTACGTCCGGATGAACGGACTGACGCGGGCCACGGGCTACGGGTACTCGCTGTGGGAGTTCCAGGTGTACGGCACGCCCGGTGACGGCGGTGGCGGCGGTCCGCAGTTGCCGGGTGGTGGTGACCTGGGCCCGAACGTGCACGTCTTCGACCCGTCCACGCCGGGTATCCAGAGCAAGCTGGATCAGGTGTTCCAGCAGCAGGAGTCGGCCCAGTTCGGTTCGGGGCGGCATGCGTTCCTGTTCAAGCCGGGGACGTACAACAACCTGAACGCGCAGATCGGCTTCTACACCCAGATCGCCGGACTCGGCCTGCGCCCCGGCGACACCACCATCAACGGTGATGTGACCGTGGACGCGGGCTGGTTCAACGGCAACGCCACGCAGAACTTCTGGCGCGGCGCCGAGGGCCTGACCCTGAACCCGGTCAACGGCACCAACCGGTGGGCGGTCTCGCAGGCGTCCTCCTTCCGGCGTATGCACGTCAAGGGCGGGCTGAACCTGGCGCCGAACGGCTACGGCTGGGCCAGCGGCGGCTACATCGCCGACTCGAAGATCGACGGCCAGGTCGGCAACTACTCCCAGCAGCAGTGGTACACCCGCGAGAGCTCCATCGGCGGCTGGTCCAACAGCGTCTGGAACCAGACCTTCTCCGGTGTCCAGGGCGCTCCGGCCACCTCCTTCCCCGAGCCCCGCTACACCACGCTCGACACCACCCCGATCTCTCGCGAGAAGCCGTATCTCTATCTGGACGGCAGCGAGTACAAGGTGTTCGCGCCCGCCAAGCGGGTCAACGCCCGCGGCACCAGCTGGGCGGGCGGCACCCCGCAGGGTGAGTCGATTCCGCTGAGCCAGTTCTACGTGGTCAAGCCGGGCGCCACCGCCGCCACGATCAACCAGGCGCTGGCCCAGGGCCTGCACCTGCTGTTCACGCCGGGTGTCTACCACGTCGACCAGAGCATCAACGTCAACCGGGCGAACACCATCGTGCTCGGCCTCGGCCTCGCCACGATCATCCCGGACAACGGCGTCACCGCGATGAAGGTGGCGGACGTCGACGGCGTCCGGCTCGCCGGCTTCCTGATCGACGCGGGCCCGGTCAACTCCCCGACCCTTCTGGAGATCGGTCAGCAGGGGGCCTCCGCCGACCACGCTGCCAACCCCACCACCGTGCAGGACGTCTACATCCGCATCGGCGGCGCCCACGTCGGCAAGGCCACCACCAGCATGGTCGTGAACAGTGACGACGCGATCGTGGACCACACCTGGGTGTGGCGTGCCGATCATGGTGAGGGCTGGGGCTGGGAGACCAACCGGGCGGACTACGGCGTGCGGGTCAACGGTGACGACGTGCTCGCCACGGGTCTGTTCGTGGAGCACTTCAACAAGTACGACGTGGAGTGGTACGGCGAGCGTGGGCGCACGATCTTCTACCAGAACGAGAAGGCGTACGACGCTCCCAACCAGGCGGCGATCCAGAACGGTACGACGAAGGGGTACGCCGCCTACCGGGTGGACGACTCGGTGACCACGCATGAGGCGTGGGGGCTGGGCAGTTACTGCAACTACAACGTGGATCCGACGATCGTGCAGGACCACGGTTTCAAGGCGCCGGTCAAGCCGGGGGTGAAGTTCCACAGTCTGCTGGTGGTCTCCCTGGGCGGTATGGGCCACTACAACCACGTGATCAACGACACGGGTGCCTCCACGATCCCCGCCGGCACCTCGACCGTGCCCTCGACCGTCGTCTCCTTCCCCTGACCTCCCCCGGGACGCGCCCACCCCGGCGCGTCCCGGCTCCGCACCCCTTCCGGGCGGCGCCCCGTCCCCGCAGCGCCGCCCGGAAGGCGAACCCCCACCCCGTTGTCCGTCCAGGAGCTGTCATGAACACGACCACCGCCCCGACGGTGCGAAGGCGCGTCCGTAAGCGCGCCCGCACCACCGGATCACTCATCTCCCTGGGTGCCCTGCTCGCCACCTCCGCCACCCTGCTGACCTCAGCGCCCGCCACCGCGGCGGAGACGCTCCTCTCCCAGGGAAAGCCCGCCACCGCCTCGTCGAGCGAGGGCGCCGCGTGGTCCGCGGCCGCCGCCGTCGACGGCGACCTCACCGGAACCCGCTGGTCGAGCCAGTGGACCGACGCCCAGTGGATCCAGGTCGACCTGGGCAGCAGCACGAACATCAACCGCGTCGTCCTGAACTGGGAGGGCGCGTACGGCAAGGCGTACGACATCCAGCTCTCCGACAACGGGACCGACTGGCGCACCGTCAAGTCCGTGACCGCCGGCGACGGGGGCACCGACGACCTGGCGGTCACCGGCACCGGCCGTTACGTGCGCCTCCAGGGCATCACCCGGGGCACCGGCTACGGCTACTCGCTGTGGGAGTTCCAGGTCTACGGCGGCGGCACCACGCAGCCCGTCGGCGGCGCGGTCAAGGTGACCGGCTCGCAGGGCAACTGGCAGCTCACCGTCGGCGGGCAGCCGTACACGGTCAAGGGCCTCACCTGGGGCCCGGCGATGGCCGACGCCCCCCGCTACATGCCGGACCTGAAGTCCATGGGCGTCAACACCGTCCGGACCTGGGGGACGGACGCCTCCAGCAAGCCCCTGCTCGACGCCGCGGCCGCCAACGGCCTCAAGGTGATGAACGGCTTCTGGCTCCAGCCCGGCGGCGGCCCCGGCTCCGGTGGCTGTGTCAACTACGTCACCGACACGACGTACAAGAACACCATGCTCACCGAGTTCGCCCGATGGGTCGACACCTACAAGTCGCACCCGGCCACGCTGATGTGGAACGTCGGCAACGAGTCCGTCCTCGGCCTGCAGAACTGTTACGGCGGCACCGAGCTGGAGGCCCAGCGCAACGCGTACACCTCCTTCGTCAACGACGTCGCCAAGAAGATCCACTCCATCGACCCCGACCACCCGGTCACCTCCACAGACGCGTGGACCGGTGCCTGGCCGTACTACAAGCGCAACGCCCCGGACCTCGACCTGTACTCGATGAACTCCTACGGCAACCTCTGCAAGGTGCGTCAGGACTGGATCGACGGCGGCTACGACAAGCCGTACATCATCACCGAGGGCGGCCCGGCCGGCGAGTGGGAGGTCCCCGACGACGCCAACGGCATCCCGGACGAACCGACCGACGTGCAGAAGGCCGACGGCTACACCACGGGGTGGAACTGCGTCACCGGCCACCGGGGCGTCGCCCTCGGTGCCACCCTCTTCCACTACGGCCTCGAACACGACTTCGGCGGCATCTGGTTCAACCTCCTGCCCGACGGGTTGAAGCGACTCTCCTACTACGCCGTGAAGAAGGCGTACACCGGCTCCACCGCGGGCGACAACACCCCGCCGGTCATCACCAACATGACGGTCAGTCCGGCCACCGCGGCTTCGGCGGGACGTGAGTTCACGGTCCGCGCCGAGATCCGTGACCCCGAAGGCGACCCGATCACCCCCAAGATCTACCTGAGCGGTAACTACGCCAACGGCGACAAGCGTCTCGTCGACGCGCAGTACCGCTCCCTGGGCAACGGCACGTTCGCCGTCACGGCGCCCGAGAAGCTCGGCGTGTGGAAGGTCTACATCCAGGCCGAGGACGGCCGCGGCAACGCCGGCATCGAGACGAAGTCCGTCAAGGTCGTCGCCCCGCCCGTCAGCGGCACGAACATCGCCCTGAACAGGCCCGCCACCGCCTCCTCCGCCCAGGCCTCCTACGGCGACTGCCCCTGCCCCGCCTCCAACGCCGTCGACGGCAAAGCCGGCACGCGCTGGGCCAGCGACTGGAGCGACCCGCAGTGGATCCAGGTCGACCTCGGCTCGGCCAAGCCCATCCGCACGCTCCAGCTCGTCTGGGACCCCGCCTACGCCAAGTCCTACGAGGTCCAGGTCTCCGACAACGGCACGACCTGGCGGACCCTCCACACCACCACCACCGGCAACGGGGACATCGACACCATCGAGACCGCCACCACCGCCCGCTACGTCAAGCTCCAGCTCACCGCGCGGGGAACCGGCTGGGGCTACTCGCTCCACGAGTTCGGCGTTTACAGCTGACGGCCGCCCGGCCGCCCGAGCCGTACACGTCGTGACCGGCGCGCGGCGGCGGGTCCCGTCGCCGCACGCCGTCGCCCGTACACCGACCGAGGAGATCTTCATGAGAATCCGTGGCAGGACCCTGCCCGCGTTGCTTCTCGCCACCGCCCTGGGCGTCTCGGCCCTGTCCGTGAACGCGTTCACGGCCGCGTCCGCCTCCACCACCGACAGCGCGCCGACGGCTGTCTCCGTCCACACCGGACACGTGAGGGGAGCGTCCGCCCTCGCGTCGGGCGACGACCCCGACGGCGACGGGTACATCGTCGCCAACCCGCAGGTCACCGGCGTCACTCCGTCGACGGCGGTCCCGCCGCCGGCCTACCACCACGAGTTCCAGGCCGGCTGCGCCGTCACCCACACCGCGGCGGAGGACCCGATCCTCTACCCCGGGCAGCCCGGCGCCTCGCACGACCACACGTTCATGGGCAACACCACCACCAACGCCCACTCCACCACCGCCTCGCTGACCCCGGGCCCGACCAGCTGTACCGCGCCCGCGGACGCGTCGGCGTACTGGATGCCCTCGCTGTACAAGGGGAACACGAAGATCCTCCCCGTGGGCCCTCAGGTCATCTACTACAAGTCCGGCGTCACGGACTACCGCAGCGTGCGGCCCTTCCCCAAGGGCCTGCGGTTCGTCGTCGGCAGCCCCATGCAGAGCGCCCAGGAGTTCCGCAACCACAAGGGCTTCGTCGAAGGCTGGGAATGCGGTGACAGCTTCTTCAACACCGACTTCCCGGCGAGCTGTCCGAGCCGGCCCGACGTGCAGCTCAACCTCCGCTTCCAGGCGCCGAGTTGCTGGGACGGGAAGTACCTCGACACACCCGACCACAAGAGCCACATGTCCTACACGGTGGTCAAGCCCGGCACCAACGACAACATGTGCCCGGCCTCCCACCCGGTCGCCCTGCCGATGATCGAGTTCAAGATGGCCTGGCCGGTCAACGGCGACATGTCGCAGGTCCGGCTCTCCAGCGGCAGGGGCTACTCCTTCCACTACGACTTCTTCAACGCGTGGGAGGAGCGCACGCTCAAGGCCCTCGTCGACCACTGCATCGTCGGCGGCCTGCAGTGCGACACCCGGGGCTTCGACCTCTACCGCCCCGAACGCGGCGCCGTGCTGAACGCCGACCACCGCCTGCCCTGACCCGCATCCCGTGCGGCCCGGACGTCCACCACGGCGTCCGGGCCGTCCGCGCGCCACCGCCCCGAGCCGTTCCGCATCCCGTCGAGCGAGGAGATCGCCCCTCATGACCACCACCGTGCCGTCCGCCACCGTGCCGTCCGCCACCGCCCCGTCCTCCTCCGCCCCGTCCTCCACCGCGGACCACGACGCGCTGATCGACCGGCTGCCCCCGGACTTCCGCTTCGGCGCGGCCACCTCCGCCTTCCAGATCGAGGGTGCGACCGCCGAGGACGGCCGCACCCCCTCCATCTGGGACACCTTCTGCCGCGTCCCGGGGGCCGTCGACAACGGCGACGACGGTGACATCGCGTGCGACCACTACCACCGCATGCCCGAGGACGTCGCCCTGCTCGCCGGCCTCGGCCTCGACACGTACCGCTTCTCCGTCGCCTGGTCCCGCGTCCAGCCGCACGGGCGCGGTCCGGTCAACCCGGCCGGCATCGGCTTCTACGACCGGCTGGTCGACGAACTCCTGGCGCGCGGGGTCACCCCGTGGCTGACCCTCTACCACTGGGACCTGCCCCAGGAACTCCAGGACACCGGCGGCTGGCCCGCCCGCGACACCGCCTACCGCTTCGCCGACTACGCGGAGCTGGTCCACGACCGTCTCGGCGACCGCGTCGAGCACTGGACGACGCTCAACGAGCCCTTCTGCTCGGCCGTCCTCGGCCACGTCGAGGGGGTTCACGCGCCCGGCGGCCGCTCCCTCGCGGACGGCGTGCACGCCCTGCACCACCTGCACCTGGGCCACGGCCTCGCGGTCCAGCGGCTGCGCTCGGCGGCCCGGCGCCCCCTGGACCTGGCCGTCACCCACCTCCTCGGCACCAGCCGGCCCGCGACCGACACCCCGGCCGACCGCGAGGCCGCGCGCCGGGCGGACGCCCTCGGGTTCCGCTTCTACCTCGACCCGATCCTGCGCGGCGCCTACCCCCAGGACCTCATCGACGACCTGGCCGTCCACGGGATCGAGATCCCGGTCAAGGGCGGCGACCTGGAGACCATCGCCGCCCCCATCGACACCCTCGGCGTCAACTACTACCGCTCGATGCGGACGTCCGGCGTCGACGAGAACGGTGCCACCCACGACGCCCACGGCATCCCGGTCACCCGCAACCTGCCGCACGGCGGCCTGCCCGTCACCGGCCTCGGCTGGGAAGTCATGCCCCACGACCTCACCGAGCTGCTGCTCCGCGTCTCCCGTGACTACCCGGGCACTCCCATGGTGATCACCGAGAGCGGCGCCGCCTACGACGACCACCCCGACGCCCACGGCTTCGTCGACGACACCGCCCGCACGGCCTACCTCGCCGCCCACCTGGCCGCCGTGTCCCAGGCCCGGCTCCAGGGAGCCGACGTCCGCGGCTACTTCGCCTGGTCGCTCCTGGACAACTTCGAGTGGGCCTACGGCTACGCCAAGCGCTTCGGCCTGGTCCGCGTCGACTACGCCACCCAGACCCGCACCCCCAAGCGCAGCGCCCTCTGGCTCCGCGACACCGCCCACCGCGTCCGGGGCGCCTCCGCATCCGAGTGAGACGGCGAGGCCCCGGACGCCCTCTCCCTCGACGGGCGCGACGACCCGGCGACACCTCGCGCCCGCCCTCCGCTTCCCATGACCACACGATCGCGCGCGGACGCAAGGGCGCTAGGGTCATGATCACTACAAGTGGAGTTCCTACGAGGAGAGTTCATGAGGACCAGCCTCCGCAGACGTCTGTCAGCGGCCGTCACCGCCCTGGTGCTGACGGCCGGCGCCATCGGTTCCGCGCAGAGCGCCACCGCCGAGGAGACGGCGCCGGCCGAGGCGGCCGCCGTACCGGCGCTCGGGCCGCTGTTCAACACCCCGACGTCCGCCGACCCGGCCGCGCAGTACGCCATCAGGAACCGCGTCCGCGAACTCCTCGCCGCCGCCGACGACGGCTCGACGATCCGCATGGCGATGTACCACCTGTGGGACACCACCATCGCCCAGGACCTCGCGACCGCCCACAGCACCCGTGGGATAGCCGTGCAGGTGGTCCTCGACGAGACGACGGTCAGCGCCCCGGAGGGCAGCCCCGCCTCGTACGACACGCTCAAGGCGGCGCTCGGCACCGACATCACCAAGAACTCGTACGTCACCCTGTGCGCCGAGGGCCGGTCGTGCCTGGGCTCGACCACGAGCGGGATCAACCACAACAAGTTCCTGCTGTTCAGCAGCGTCGGCGGCGGCGCGGCGACGCAGGTCGTCCTGCAGACGACCTCGAACCTGACCCCCTCGAACTACCTCCGTTACTGGAACAGCGCCGTCGGCTTCGCCGGCAACTCCACCCTCTACGCGGCGTACACCTCGTACTTCGCCAAGCTGACGCAGCAGAACCGGGCCGCCTGGGACTACACGTACGCCGGCGCGGGCGACTACAAGGCGTACTTCTTCCCGCGCGCCGGGACCACCGACGACACCGACACCGTCGTCAACACCCTCGACAACGTGGGCTGCACCTGGAGCGACTCGGCCGGGACCTACCGCACCGCGATCCGCGTGGCGATGCTGAAGATCACCCGCCAGGCGGTCGCCGACAAACTGCGCTCCCTCGCGGCGGCCGGCTGCACGGTCGACATCGTCTACAGCGAGACCGACACCGGCACCTGGAACGCCCTCCACGGCCAGACCCGCCTCACCCCCCGCTGCTACCAGCACGACCACGACTCCGTCTCCGGCACCCCCAACCGCATCGTGCACTCCAAGAACCTCATGATCGACGGCATGTACGCGGGGGCACGGGAGAAGCTGGTCTTCACCGGCAGCCACAACTGGAGCGGCCCGGCCCTGCGCGACAACGACGAGACGATGCTGCGGATCACCACGCCCGCGGTGTACGACGCGTTCGTGGCCAACTTCGCCCAGACGAAGGCCGCGGCCTTCCCTGGTACGGCGGACGACACCGGCGCCTGCCGCTGACCCCCGCCGCGGCGTCCCGCCCGCCGGCAGCCCCGGCCCCGCACAGGCCGCCGGGGCAGCCCCTCCGCCACGCGTCCGATGCGGCAATCGGCGCAGCCGGCAGGCACGGCTCCGCCGGCGGTGGTGCCATGGTCGTGCCTCTCCGGCCGGGGGAGGCACGGAACCACGTGGCCCCGGTGCACCCCCTTGGAGAACCATGTCCCACGCCAACCCCTTGAAGGGACGTACGGCGGTCGTGACGGGAGCGGCGCGCGGTCTCGGCGCCGGGCTCGCCAGGGAGCTGGCCGGACGGGGGATGCGGGTCGCCCTGCTCGGGCGGGAGGCCGAGACGCTGGAGCAGGTCGCCCGACGGCTGCCCGTGGAGAACCGGTGCTACGAAGTCGACGTGACCGACGACGACCTGATGGAGCGGACGGCCCACCGCGTGACGCGGGACCTCGGGGAGCCGTCGGTGGTGATCGCCAACGCGGGCATCGCCGAGGGCGGCCCGTTCGCCACGTCCGACCCGCGGACATGGCGCCGCGTGATCGAGGTCAACCTCGTCGGCAGCGCGGTCACCGCCCGGGTGTTCCTGCCCGGACTGCTGGCCTCACGGGGCTACTTCCTCCAGGTCGCCTCGACCGCGGCCTTCGGGTCGGCCCCGATGATGAGTGCCTACTGCGCGTCGAAGGCCGGGGCCGAGTCCTTCGCGCAGTCGCTGCGCGCCGAGTGCGCCTACCAGGGCGTCGGCGTCGGCATCGCCTACCTGCACTGGACGGACACCGACATGGTGCGGGACGTGGACGCCCATGACGTCCTGAGGGAGCTGCGGGCCCACATGCCGCGCCCGGCGCGCAAGGTGTACCCGGTGGAGCGGGTCGCGACCTGGCTGGCCGACGCGGTCCTACGCCGCTCCGCCACCGTCTACGCGCCTCCCTGGCTGCGTGTCGCACAGCCCGTACGCCCCCTCCTGCCCCTGCTCGTGGCCTGGACCTCGGCCCGCACCCTGCCGCGTCTCGCGGAAGGGGGCCCGCTGCCCGCGACGGGCCTGCTCGGACCGGGCGGACTCGCCGACGAAGCGGGCCGTGACCGCCCCTAAGTCCGTGTCCGTCACGTCTCGCTGCCCAGGGCCGCCGACCGGCGGCAGCCGCGACGGCCACCGCGCGTTCCCCCGGCCGGGCCAGCGCCGCCGCCCGCGGGTGTGCGGCCGCCACGCCCAGGGCACCAGTGCGGCATGGAACTCGATGACGGGCACCCCCACGACCGGCGCCGTGTGCGCCCCGAAGGAGTCGGCGACCTGACGGTCGAGGCACTGGGCTCCCTGTCCAAGGCCCTGGAGACGACCGAACGGGCTCGCGGTCACCTCTACTCCTTCCACCAGCTCACCGGTACCGCCGACCTCGAACTGGACCGGGCGGTGGAGCTGCTCAGGCAGGCGGGTCACGACGAGTGGGCCGACCTCGTCCTACGGGAGATCCTGGGCCGGAACGTCATCCCCGGACACTGGACGTACCAGATCATCGAGGCGTACGACCGGACGTACTACGAGCCGTTCAAGGGACTGGAGCGCGATGCCGTCTCCGCGCTCGCCGAGGGCCGCGACCACCTCTACGAAGCCGAGATGAAGGAGAAGCGCCGCACCCACGGCCACCGGGACCACACCGCCCAGCCGGAAGGACGCCACGAGGGGCCCTGAGGAGACCCCACGGGAACAGCGCGGTGCCCCGGCGCCGTGCTGTGGCCCGCCCCGGCCGCCGCTCCCTGATCCGGCCTGATCGACAAGACGCCCCTAGGATGACGTCATGGCCGTCGATCTTTTCGCAGGCATCCCGGTGGAGGACTACGCAGCGGCGCTCGCCTGGTACGAGAGGCTGTTCGGCGCCCCGCCGGCGTTCCTCCCGAACGACACGGAAGCCGTCTGGAAGCTGGCGGACCACCGCTACGTCTACATCGAGCACCGGCCCGGCCGCGCCGGCCACGCCCTGCACACGCTCTTCGTGGACGACCTCGACCGGCGCGTCGCCGCCATCGCCGGCCGCGGGCTCTCGCCCACCGACCGCGAGACCTACGCGAACGGCGTCCGCAAGGTCACCTACCACGACCCGGACGGCAACCAGATCGGGTTCGGCGGCGCTCCGCTCTGACCCCGTCGGCCACGCACGGGGTAGGGGTTCGTGCATGCAGACATTTCTCCCGTACCCGGACTTCACCGAGTCGGCCGCCGTGCTGGACCCGAGACGTCTGGGCAAACAGCGCGTCGAGGCCCTGCAGGTCTTCCGGGGACTCACCGTCCCCGGATACGGCTGGCGTCGGCATCTGGCGGTGCGGATGTGGGCCGGCTACGAGGAAGCCCTGGTGCGCTACGGACTGGACGTCTGCGGCGTGTGGACGGCGGAGGGGCGCCCCGACACCTGCGCCGCCACCCTGATGGCGGACTACCTCGCCTGGCGGCCCAGGGCCGTCGTGCGCGAACAGGGCGACCTCACAGCCGACGGCGAGCTGCCGCCCTGGCTCGGTGACCCCGCGTTCCACCGCAGCCACCAGTCCGCGCTGCTGCGCAAGGCCCCTGAGGTCTACGCCCACCGCTTCCCCGGGGTCCCCGACGACCTCCCCTACGTCTGGCCCCCGTCGGACCGGGAGAGCCACTCCGACCCGGACGGCCCCGCCGACCGGCCCTGAGCCCCGGCGGCGGCCGGCCACCGCGCCTCGCCGCCCCGGCGGGCCGCCCCCGCCGGGACCCCTGCCCTCCGTACACGCGGCGGGACCTCACCGCGCCTCGCCGCCCCTGCCGTCCGGCTCCGCCGGAACCCCGCCCCCCTCCGTACACTGGGACGACGCCGTGTCATCGGCCACGCGCCGGCCCGGCACCCGCGTCAGCACCGTGCCAGCGGAGAGGACATGCGACAGCGTTCCGGAGAACCGGGGGACGAACCGGTGGACGACGCCGAGGGCCTGTTCAGCATGGACGACCTCCTGGCGGCGGCAGCGCCGGCCGACGAGGCCGGCAGCCGCCCGTTCCGCGACGGAACGCGGGCGCGCATGCTGCTGCACGTGGCGGAGATCCACGCCGAGCCCGCCGCCGCGGACTCCTGGCGGGGGCGCCAGATCATCGCGCGCTTCCCCGAGGCCCGCCTCGTCGAGACCGACTCCCATTGGCGCATCCCGCACCTCCACGGCAACGAGGGAAACGCCGAACGGTGGGTGAGGGTCAAGCGCGAGACGCTGGTCCTGGGCGAGCGCAAGTCCTTCGGCGTCCGCCCCAACGGCCGGTCCGCCGACTGGATCGCCCCCGGACTCTCCAACGGCTGCGCCATGGCCTGCGCGTACTGCTACGTCCCGCGCCGCAAGGGCTTCGCCAACCCCATCACCGTCTTCACCAACGTCGACCGCGTCCTGGGCAGCCTGGGCCGCCACATCGCCGCCGCGGGCCCCAAGCCCGAACCCAACCAATGCGACGAGCACGCCTGGGTGTACGACATCGGGGAGAACGGTGACTGCTCGGTGGACGACCTGATCAGCGACAACACCGCCGACCTGATCAACGCGTTCCGCCGGTGGCCGACGGCCAAGGCGTCCTTCGCCACCAAGTTCGTCAACCCGGACCTGCTCCGCCTCGACCCCCGAGGCCGCACCCGGATCCGCTTCTCCCTGATGCCGCCGGACGACTCCAAGCTCCTCGACATCCGGACCAGCCCGGTCCCGGACCGCCTCGCGGCGGCGGCGGACTTCCTCGACGCCGGCTACGAGGTGCACTTCAACCTCTCCCCGGTGGTGATCCGTCCGGGCTGGGAACAGGCCTGGGACGAGCTGCTCCGCGCCATGGACGACGTGCTCCCGCGCCGGGTGCGGGAGCAGGCGGCGGCCGAGATCATCATGCTCACCCACAACCAGGACCTGCACGAGGTCAACCTCGGCTGGCACCCCCGCGGCGAGGAGCTCCTGTGGCGCCCTGACCTCCAGCAGCCCAAGCGCTCGGAGAACGGCAGCTTGAACGTCCGCTACCGCAACGCGGTCAAGGCGTCCGCCGTCGAGTCGATGCGCCGGATGATCGAGACCCGCGCCCCCTGGCTGCGCGTGCGCTACGCCTTCTGACCCGCCCGGGACCGGCGACGGGAGGGTTGGCTTCGGGGGGACGGGGCACCCGCTATCTCCGGAACCAGGGGAGGGGCGGGACATGACAGGAGTGGGGTCACCCACGGCGGTGGCGAGACGAGCGGCCCACGGGGACGCGGTGAGGGCGGGCGCCCGGGCGGGCCTTGCGGCGCGCGGAGTGCTCTATCTGCTGATCGGCGTCCTCGCCGTACGCATCGGATGGACGGGCACCGGCGAACAGGCCGACCGGGGCGGCGCCCTGGCCGAGGTCGCCTCCACTCCCTTCGGCGCCGTCCTGCTGTGGGCCCTGGGCGTGGGGCTCGCCGGAATGGCGGTGTGGCGCCTGACGGAGGCCGTGTTCGGCGCCGCCGGGCCGGACGGGGGCCGCGCGACCAAGCGGGCCATGTCCGGCTTCCGGTTCGTCTTCTACGCGGTCGTCTCCTTCCTCGTGCTCTCCTTCGCGGCGGGGTCCCGGGGCAGCGGGGCGGGGTCGAGCGACCGCCAGAGCCAGGACGTCACCGACCGTGCCCTGGGCCTCCCGGGCGGCCAGTGGTGGGTCGGCGCGGTGGCCGCCGGCATCGTCGTCGCGGGGCTGTGCATCGCGGGCAGCGCCTGCCTGCGGAAGTTCCGCAAGCACCTGAAGTGGGGCGGGATGTCCACGAACCAGCGCCGCTTCATGAACCTCACCGGGGTCGCCGGCGGTGTCTCCCGCGGCCTCGTCTTCGCCGCGGTCGGGTTCTTCGCCCTCAAGGCCGCCGTTCAGTTCGACCCGGCCGAGGCCAAGGGCGTGGACGACGCGATCCGTTCGTTCGCCTACACCCCCGCCGGCCCGTGGCTGCTCATCACCGTGGCGGTCGGCCTGGCGCTGTTCGGGGTGTTCTCCTTCGGTGTCGCCAAGTGGCGCAACGTCTGACCGGGAAGAACCGAAGGTGGTGGACGGGGCGCTCGCCCGCCACCGGTCATCGGGCGCCCCGGATCCACTCCTCGTAGCGCGTGGCCGCCAGGTGACCGTGCGCGATCGCCCGCGCCATGGCCGGCGCGGAGGCCGCCTGGCCGGCGGCTCTGGAGGACGTCTCCATCGCCGACCTGGCGAGGAACGTCGACGAGGACTACGGCCCCACCGCGCTCGCCGGCATCGGCACCTGGCTGACGGGCGAGGCCGACGACGGCGCCCCGCCCGGCGCCCGCTGAGCCGATGCCGGAGAAACCGCCCCGGGGCCTGCCCAGCCGACGTCGGCGAACCCTTTCGCCCCATGCTGAGCCGACGCCGGAGAAACCGTCCGGCGATCGCTCAGCCGACGCCGGCGATACCGTCCGGCGATCGCTCAGCCGACGCCGGCGATACCGTCCGGGGGCCATGGAGCAGACGACGGCGCCCCGGCCCGGCGACCGTCGGCCGCTGTGCCGGGGCGCCGTCGCCCATGCCGGGCGTACTACGCCGAGCCCGCCGACGGGCGCCGCAGGCGGGACCGGCTGCGCTCATGGCCGTCCGTGCCCTCGCGGATGGCCTGTGCCCGGTCCATCTGCGCCCAGCCGGCGCCCGCCTGGGTGTTCGTCTCCTCCCGGGCGTTCCTGAGGCCGTAGTGCGCGATCAACCGCTCCTCCTCGGCCACCGTGAGAACCCCGTCGTGCTCCGGCGTCACACGCGGAGCCCGCTCGATCAGGGCGAGGGGGTACGGCACCGCCAGGCGCCCTTCCCTCGGCTCGGCGCCACGAAGCGGGACGAAGGCGTCCCTCGGGCCCGTGCCCCGGTCGATGATCCGCGCCCACTCGGGCTTCCCGGTGGTGTCGTCCAGGAGGAAGTAGTCCACGTCGCCCACGTGCTGCCCGCCCTCGCCGTCGACCGGGCAT
The DNA here is from genome assembly GCF_055609145.1 of Streptomyces sp. NPDC036822. Taxonomy (NCBI): domain Bacteria; kingdom Bacillati; phylum Actinomycetota; class Actinomycetes; order Kitasatosporales; family Streptomycetaceae; genus Streptomyces; species Streptomyces sp. NPDC036822. Next base: position 8,685 of record NZ_JBVJPY010000009.1, on the reverse strand, counting down.
CCGGCCAGGGCCGCAAGCTGCCGCTCGGTGATCACTGGTGCTCCTCTTCCGTCCCGTCGCGCTCCCTGTCGCCCGTCGGGTACCCCCACCGGTCGTCGTGACGCGTCCCGGCCGGGACCGGAATTCCCCGGGGCTACTGGCCGACCCGGCCGTCGACGCACTCGCGCAGCAGATCGGCGTGTCCGCAGTGCCGGGCGTACTCCTCGATCCGGTGCACCATCAGCTCGCGGACCGCGATGCCCTCCCGGCCCACGCGCACGCCCAGGTCCGCGTGCGCGGCCAATGCGGCGTCGACCGCCGCCTGCTCGCGCTCCAGATCGGAGTAGGCGCCGTCGACCACGGCCTGTTCGGCGACGGCTCCGTCGAAGTCCGCGTCCTTCCTGCCGTACAGCCTCGGCAGCGGGTCACCGTCGCTGATCCAGTTGCGCCAGTCCCGCTCCACCTCGGCGAGGTGCCGGAGCAGGCCGAGCAGCGACATCGTCGACGGCGGGACCGACCGACGGGCCAGCTGCTCCGGGTCCAGGCCCTCGCACTTCATGCGCAGGGTCAGGCGGTAGTTCGCCAGGAAGTCCAGCAGCGTCGCGAGCTCACCCTCCGGACCGGCTCCCTCGCTGTCGCGGGGGTCGTCGGCGGGGTCCGTCCACATGTCGGGGTAGACGGTCGCCTGGGTCCATCGTGCAGGTTCGTCGCTCATGGAGATCATCTTGGCCGCACGGGGAACGCGCACGCCACTGCTTTCCGCCGGCGGCCATCCGGCCGCCTCACCACCAGTAGGAGGGGTACTTCGGTGCGTTGCGCCGGATACGGGAAGCGGCGTACCCGGTCAGCACGAGCAGGACGGCCGAGCCGAGCAGCAGAGGCACGTACCGGGTGGGCGCGGGCGTCTGGAGAACGATCACGACGGCGGAAGCACACGCGGGGGAGTGCGGGGTGCGGGCGGCCGTGTTCAGGGCGAGCGTGACACCGGCCGCCACCGCAGCGGCCCAGGGACTGCTGCCCGCAGCTCCCAGCACGGCGAAGCCCGCCACCGCGCCGACGAGGTGGCCGATCACCACGCTGCGGGGCTGCGCCAGGGGGAGCGCCGGGGCGCTGTGCACCAGGGCGGCGCTGGCGGCCAGGGGAGGTATCAGCACCGGCTCGTGGATGACGGCGCCGATCGCGACCAGGCCGAGCAGGACCGTCGTCGCGGCGCTGACGCTGTGGAAGGCGGCCGACGGCGCGGGCCGGGCAGGGGCCCGGCCGGAGATCCTCAGCCGCCGGACACGAGCGGCGCCGTGCCGTGACGCCCTCCCGGTGGTGGGCCGCGTGGACGGCGTGGGCTGCGTGGCCGGGGCGGGCTGGGCGGACTCGGGACGCGAAGGGGCGTCGATACTCATGTGCGGTGTTTCCGGGACAGGCGGCCGGGCGGCCGGGGCAGGGACGAGAACGGTGACGAGAACGGCGACGTCGACGTCGTACGGGCAATCTCTGTGATCGACAGCCGGCCCGGCGCCGCGCCTCAACCCGATGCGGCGGCGCGACGTCCACGACTCTAACCAGCGGGTTTGCGACGGAATGCACCGGGGGGTGGGGCACGGCGGCGGCCGATGAGCCGGCGCCCGGTGCTTCTCGGGCCCGCAGCGGCGGCTGTTTCGACCCGCTGACATGGGACAGTAGGCGTGTGCAGCCAGAGGTCGGGGTGGGTGGAGGCGCGGGCGTGGTACGGGCGAAGACGCAAGCGAGCCCCGGCGGAGACGCTGTGACGGCCCCGGCCGACGTGTTCGACATGTTCGGCGGTCTCGAGGCGCCCGCCTACCTCGTGGACGACCAGGGGACCATCGCCCGGGTGACGGCGCGGGCCGAGGCGCTGTTCGGGCGGCCCGCCGCGGAGCTGATCGGTCAGGACGCCCATGCCCTCCTGCACCGGGACGGCGACGGACGTACGATGCCGCGCGCCCAGTGCCCGATCATGCGGGCCTTCCTCGGCCGGCTCGTCGAGCACGAGGAGCAGGGCTGGTTCGAGCGGGCCGACGGTCAGCTCCTCCGCCTGTGGTGGCTCGTCGTCCCGTGCGCGCTCGCCGACGGCGGGAAGGGCGCTCTGGTCGTGTTCGGCGAGTCCGCGCGCGCCCTGACCCCGTGGGACGCCACCGCCGACGCCACTGCCGCCGCCGCTCTCCCGACCCTTTCCGCGCCCGCCTCCACCCCTCCTCCCCCGGCCGAGCCGACCTCCGACACGTCCGGAGCCCTGACGGAGCTGGGCCGGCTCGCGCTGCTGGCCGAGACGACGACCCGGCTGACGTCCACCCTCGACAGGGACGAGGCGCTGAAGCGGCTGGTCACACTGCTCGTGCCGCGCCTGGCGGACTGGGTGGTCATCGACCTGCTGACCGAGGACCGGGAGGTACGCCGCGCGGCCGTGGTCCACCACCAGGACGGCGCTCTGGTCCACCGGACCGACCTGGAGGGATCGCTCCCGCCGGTCCCGCAGGAGTCGACGATGCCGCTCTCCCGGGCGTTGCGCGGCGCGGCGTCGGCCCTGGCCGGGCCCGACACGTACAGCGGGACGGCGGACTCCGGCATCGCCGTCGAGCAGCGACGGCTCTTCAAGGCCACGGGGATCCACTCCGCCGCCATCGCGCCCATCCGCACCCTGCGGGAGGTCCTCGGCGCGCTCACCCTCGGCCGCTCCGAACAGGCCGAGGCGTTCACCCCCGCGGACCTCTCCCTCCTGGAGGACATCACCCGCCGGGCCGGACTCGCCCTGGACAACGCGCGCCTCTACCAGCGGCAGCAGCGGGTGGCGGAGACCATGCAACGCCATCTCCTGCCGCACCTGCCCACCGTGCCGGGTCTGCGGATGGCCGCGCGCTACCAGCCCGCGCCGCACGCCTCCCAGGTCGGCGGTGACTGGTACGACGCCTTCACCCTGACCGACGGCGCGACCGCCGTGGTGATCGGGGACGTCGGCGGCCACGATCTCGACGCCGCCGCCGGGATGGCACAGTTGCGGAACATGCTGCGGGCGTTCACCTGGTCGCAGTCGGGGCCCCTGAGCCAAGCCGTCCAACGTCTCGACGAGGCGCTCGACCACATCGTGGAGGCCTCCACGGCCACCCTCGTCCTCGCCCGTGTCGAGCACGACGAGGAAGGCGGCTGGCGGTTGCGGTGGACCAACGCCGGCCACCCCCCGCCGCTCCTGGTGGGCGAGGACGGCAGTGCGCGCTTCCTCACCCCCGGCGGCGGCATCATGCTCGGCACCCGTGCGCGGCTTCCCCGCGCCGACCATGTGGAGGCGCTGCCGCCGCGCTCGACGCTGCTGCTCTACACCGACGGCCTGATCGAGTCCCGCACCCACACCCTCGACGACGGCCTGGCCCGTCTCCGTCATGAGGCGGGGCGTCTGGCCGACCGGCCGCTGGACGCCTTCTGCGACGTCCTCCTCGACCGCGTACGGCCCGCCGACAACGACGACGACGTCGCGATCCTGGCGCTGCGCGTCCCCGACGGGGACGCCGAGGCCACGGCCTGACACCTCGTCCGTACGGGTGATGACCGTCGGACGGCTTGATCGTTGAGGGAGTCATGAACACCATGAAGCGCGTCCTCACCGTCGGACTCCTGGCCGGCGTCGTCCTGGTCCTCCCCGCGCCCTCGCAGGCCGCCGAGCCCGCCCCCGACCCGGTGACGGGGCGCCTCGACTCCGCCGCCGCGTCCACCATGAACGCCGCCGCGGCGACGGCGCAGGCCGGCTTCGGGCTCGGAGCCGGTTCCTACGACTACGCCGAGGGGACGGCGAACTCCTTCGCCCACAGCCTCGCGAGCACCAGGCTGCTCGGCTAGGTCGACCGAGGCGATGTCCTGCCGATCTTGCTGGGCCGGTCCGGACGACAGGCCGGACCGCCGAAGGGGTCCGTCGCTGTACGGAGGCGCCGTTTTCGGGGCAGACGTACCACAGCGGCCGATGGTCGGCCGGGCAGGAGGCGTAGCCATGGCACAGGCACCCCGACCCGTTTCGGCGGCAGACGCGGCCCGGTCGGCCCTGGACGAGGTGTCCGATCCCTCCGCCAGGGCGGTGGCGCTCGCGCTGCTGGCGGTCTGTGACGAGTTGCGGGCGGTGTCCGAGAAGACGGGCAGCGTGGACGCGCGGCTGGAGCAGGTGAACCAGTACCTCGGGGCCCTCGCCAACAAGCCCTGATCTCCGCCCCGCGGCAGGCGGGCCGGCTCACCCGGCCGGTCCCGGATTCCCCCACCGCGGCACCGGGGCGGGGAATCCGGGACCGGGCCGCGCCTGGTCGACGTGTTCCTCGCCTGGGCGACATGCGCACCGTCGGCGACAACCTCGCCCTGCTCACCTACCGGCCCGTCCGGGACGTTCCCTGAGAGGCGTCCCGCCGTGAGCCGCCTCAGCGGGGCAGGAGGAGAGGCGACAGGGCGACGGTGACCGAAGCCCCCGTGAGCATGACGACGCGGACGACGGTCGCGGGCTCCCCGGTGAACAGCTCCACCGTCCGGAGCCAGGCCGTCCGGGAGCGGCGGCTCGCGGTCCGGTCGTCACCGTCGGCGGGGGCGGGCGGCTGCTCGGTCCACCGAGCGCAGGGTGATCCTTCGCCCCTGAGCCAGTAGACACCGTCCATCACCGTGTACTGGTTTCTGCGAGTCTGCATGCCGGACTCAACTCCGGGACACGGCACGGGGCAACGCGACGGCGGCACTTCGCCACCGAATCGCAATCTTCGCCGGGGCCCGAGTCTCTCAGTCCTGCCAGGAGAAGAGCAGGGTGTCGACGCTCAGGGGTTCGCGGGAGCCGAAGTGGTAGACGCTCAGCCCGGTGACCCGTATCGCGCCGGTCGTGTCGTCGATCCAGCGGAAACCGGCTCCTTCCAGGGCTTCGCGGACCGCGCGGGCGTTGTCGGGGCCGGCGTCGGAGTCGGTGGCGCGATGCGGACCTCGCCCACGTCGCCCGCGTCGCGGACACGGGCCATCAGGTCGGCGACATGCGGCTCCGGCAGCCGGCCGGTCAGCGCGACCACGCAGGGCTTGCGCCGCCACCAGGGATGGGCCCGGCCGGGACCGCTCGGGCCGGTCGACGTACTCGGGTGCGGCTGAGTATCCGCGCTCTGGGCGGTGACCGGTGGGGCGGTGAGAGTGAAGCCATGCGACAACGACGACTGAATCGCGCCCCTCGGATCTCGGCCGCGGCCGTGACGGCTGCCGTGGCGATGGGGGCGTGGGCCGCCTGGCTGGGCTGGGACCAGCACCGGGACGTGCACCCGGACGGTTCGACCACCGGCCCTTACGAGGCCTGGCAGGTGATCGGACTGGTCGTCATGCTCCTGGCCCCGGTGTACTGGACGGCCTCGCGCGGACGCGTCGCCGACGCCGTCCTCGGCACGACCGCCGGCCTGGCCGTAGCCGCCTGGGTCGACTGGTCGGACGACTCCAGCGGCCTCTTCGTGGTCGGCGTGGGGATGATCGTGGTCGGAAGCCTCGCCGTGACGAGCGTCGTCGGTTCCGGGATCGCCTCGCTGACGCGCGGACGGGGAGGAGAGGGCGTGGGGCGGCACGGCGTGTGACCGCACACCGAGCCGCCCCACGCCGGAACACTGGACGGAACCCCCTTACGGCGGAGGGCGTTCCGTCCAGCGGCTTCTCGGCCTCAGGGGCGCATCGCCGGGGGTGAGGTGTGGACCACGAGCGGGTTAGTTCATGGTGTGATTTAAGAAGTGAGCGGTGGACCTGTCAAGGCTTTGGCACGGGCCTGGGCAGCTCCCCGGCCGACCGGGTCACTCCGCCGATCCGGTGGCCGGCCGGAAGCAGGCCGTCACCGTCTTGCCGTGCCGCTGGCACCGCATGGCCCAGTCGTCGGCGAGGGCCTGGACGATGCTCACGCCCCGGCCGGAGACCGCGCTGTCGTCGGCGTCGCGGGGCCGGGGCAGCGACGGGTCGTCGTCGTGGACGCTGATGTGGAGGCAGTCGCCGTCCCAGGTGAGCACGAGCTGCGCGTCGCTGTGCGCGTGGACGTGGGCGTTGGTGAGCAGTTCGGAGACGGTCAGGATGATGGCATCCACCGTCTCGGGTTCCCGTGCCGTCCACGGCAGGGAGGCCAAGTGCCCCCGCGTCCACTGCCGTCCGGCGCGCACACCCCCGGACACGGGGAACGAGTGCGCCCAACCCATCGCCTTGACTGTCACGTTCTTCACTCCCCAAGAGCGGCCGAGGACGCTGCCCGCGTCACTGCCCGTACGGGAGGCGGGTACCCGGCATTCGCCACGACAGGCGTCCGGGCCTGTGCCGAAGGTTCACAGGTCGCCGACCAGCACCACCTCCAGGGTGCGGGGCCCGTGAACGCCCTCCACCCGGTCCAGTTCGATGTCGCTGGTCGCGGACGGACCGGAGATCCAGGTCAGGGGGCGGACGGGATCGAGGCGTTCGAGGGCCTGCGGCACGGAGGAGACCACCTGGTCGGGGACGCGTACGACGCAGATGTGGTGGTCGGGCACGAGGGTGAGGCGACGGCGCCCCTGGCCCGCGGAGCCGTCCAGGACCAGGGTGCCGGTCTCGGCGATGGCCACCGCACAGCCGGTGACGACACTGCCCACCCGGTCCAGTTCGTACGGGGTGCTCGCTGCCCGGTCGCGGACGGGCTCGGCGTCGGTGGCCGCGAGCCACTCCGCGGGCAGCCCCTCCGGCACCAGCACACCGGACGCACCGCGCTCGGCGAGCAACCGGGCCAGCAGCACCGGCAGGCCGCCGGCGTCGACGCGGTGCACCACGGCACGGTAGTCGGCCAGGTTCTCCGCCAGGAGCGCGACCGTCTCCTCCGGGGTGCGCGAGCCGTGCTCCCGTACGTAACCACGCGAGACGGCGTGCTCGTACGCGACCTGACCCGCCGGAACATCGGCCAGCGCCCGCCGGACGCGGTCCAGGATCGTCCTCCTGCCGGTCATGACGCCTCTCCCTTCCCACCGTTCGTCCGCAGCCACCAGTCGCGGAACGGCTCAGCCGGCACCGCGGGCAGATCCCGGCTCGCGGTCCACGCGCGGCCCGGGCCGGGGAGCCGGCGCGGATGGAAGCGCCGTGTGCGGCTCGCGAGCCGCTGTCCGGTGCGCAGGACGGCGGGGTGACCGAGCGCCCAGCGGGCCGCGCGCAGGGCGGCGCGCTCGGCGGCGTGCCCGCGGGCGGGGCGGATCACCGTCTTCGTGCCGTCACGGGTGACCGGGCCGCCTTCGACCACCCTCTCCCGTAGGTGGATGAGGACTTCGGGGATGTCGATGGCGACGGGGCAGGCGTCGTAGCAGGCGCCGCAGAGGGTGGAGGCGTAGGGGAGGGTGGTGTCGATGTCGGTGGTGGTGCCGCGGAGTTGGGGGGTGAGGATGGCGCCGATGGGGCCGGGGTAGACGGAGCCGTAGGCGTGGCCTCCGGCTCGTTCGTAGACGGGGCAGACGTTGAGGCAGGCGGAGCAGCGGATGCAGCGGAGGGCTTGGCGGCCGGTGGTGTCGGCGAGGGTGTCGGTGCGGCCGTTGTCGAGGAGGACGAGGTGGAAGGTGTGGGGTCCGTCGTTGTCGGTGGTGCCGGTCCACATGCTGGTGTAGGGGTTCATGCGTTCGGCGGTGGAGGAGCGGGGGAGGGTTTGGAGGAAGACTTCGAGGTCTTGCCAGGTGGGGATGGTCTTCTCGATGCCGACGACGGAGATGAGGGTGTCGGGGAGGGTCAGGCACATGCGGCCGTTGCCTTCGGATTCGACGACGACGAGGGTGCCGGTGTCGGCCACCATGAAGTTGGCTCCGGAGATGGCGACTTTGGCGCGGAGGAACTTTTCGCGGAGGTGGAGGCGGGCGGCTTCGGCGAGGGCGGTGGGGTCGTCGGTGAGGTCGTGGGGGGCGGGGCGGCCCCAGTTGCTCATTTCGCGGGTGAAGATGTCGCGGATTTCGTGGCGGTTGCGGTGGATGGCGGGGACGAGGATGTGGGAGGGGCGGTCGCGGCCGAGTTGGACGATGAGTTCGGCGAGGTCGGTTTCGTAGGCGCGGATGCCGTGGGTTTCGAGGTGTTCGTTGAGGCCGATTTCCTGGGTGGCCATGGATTTGATTTTGACGACCTCGCTTTCGCCGGTGGCTTTGACGAGGTCGGTGACGATGCGGTTGGCTTCGGCGGCGTCGGTGGCCCAGTGGACGGTTCCTCCGGCTCGTTGGACCGATTCCTCGAGTTGGAGGAGGTAGCGGTCGAGGTGGCGCAGGGTGTGGTCCTTGATCTGTTTGCCGGCTTCGCGTAGGGCGGTCCAGTCGTCGAGTTCGGCGACGGCGCGGGTGCGTTTGTCGCGGATGGTGTGGGTGGCGTGGCGCAGGTTGGCCCGGAGGGTCGTGTCGCCGACCGCGGCTCGCGCGGCCACGGGGAACGCCGGCATGCCCAGATACGTACCACTCATACGAGAGGTTCCTCCTTGGTGCTCGCCAGGATCTCGGCGATGTGGACCGGCCGCATCGCGCTGCCCAGCCGTGTCATCGTGCCGCCGAGGTGCATCAGACAGGAGTTGTCGGCCGCGCACAGCGTCCGCGCGCCGGTCGCCTCGGCGTTGCGCACTTTGTCGGTGCCCATCGCGGCCGAGACGTCGGGGTTCTTCACGGCGAAGGTGCCGCCGAAGCCGCAGCACTCCTCCGCGCCCGGCAGTTCCACCAACTCCAGCCCCTTGACGGCCTGGAGGAGCCGGCG
>NZ_JBVJPY010000008.1:272985-328779 GCF_055609145.1 Streptomyces sp. NPDC036822 | reverse complement strand
ACGCCCGGTTACATTCCGAACCCGGAAGCTAAGCCTTTCAGCGCCGATGGTACTGCAGGGGGGACCCTGTGGGAGAGTAGGACGCCGCCGAACAACCCGCCCTTTTAGCTCAGTCGGTAGAGCGTCTCCATGGTAAGGAGAAGGTCAACGGTTCGATTCCGTTAAAGGGCTCCACAAGAAGAAGGCCCCCGCCATATGGCGGGGGCCTTCTTTGTTTTGTGCACAGGATTCGCACGGCGTATCCGCACATGAAGGGGCCCGGCTGCCCCACGAGGGCAGCCGGGCCGGGGTGCTCGCTGTCAGCCGTTGGCGATCGGCTCGGGGATGCGCATCGCCAGGATGGCCATGTCGTCGGACGCCGGCTCCTGGGCGAAGCGCTCGACCGCACGCAGGATGCGGGCCGCGACGGCGCCGGCCGTCAGGCCCGTACAGGACTTCAGGACCTCCGCCAGGCCGTCGTCGCCGAGCATGCGCGTGCCCTCACGGCGTTCCGTCACGCCGTCCGTCACGCACAGCAAAACATCGCCGGGATCGAGCGTGATCGTCTGCTCGTACAGCTCCAGGTCGTCGATGACGCCCAGGAGCGGCTGAGGGTCGGCGGCGGGTAGGACCGTGCCGTCCTGGCGCAGCCGCAGGGGGAGCGGATGACCGGCACAGACCACCTTCAGGAGTGCCGAGCCGTCCTCCTGGGGCCAGATCTCGCCGTAGAGAAGGGTCAGGAAGCGGCTGCGGGCGCCCTCGTCGAGGATGGCCGCGTTCAGGCGCTCCAGGACCGCGGGGCCGCCGAAGCCCTCCCGGGCCAGCAGGCGCAGGGCGTGCCGGGCCAGGCCCGTCACCGCCGCGGCCTCCGGGCCCGTACCGCAGACGTCGCCGATCGCGAAGCCGTAGGCGTTGTCACGGATCGGGAAGAGGTCGTAGAAGTCGCCGCCCACTTCGTTGCCCTCGCCGGCCGCGCGGTAGATCACGTCGACCTCGACACCAGGGATCTCCGGGAGGCCCGGCGGCAGGAGGCTGCGCTGGAGGGACTGGCTGATCGCCATGCGCTCGCTGTAGAGCCGCGCGTTGTCCAGGGCGAGGGCCGCTCGGCGCGAGAGGTCCTCGGCGAGCTCCAGGATCTCCTGGCGGAAGTGGTCGTCGGAGGGCTTGCCCAGGGTGAGCATGCCGATGACGCGGTTACGGGCCACCAGTGGCAGGACGACCGTCTCCCCGCCGACCACGGCGGCGGTGGCCAGGGTCGCGTCGATGCCCGAGGACAACGGGCCCGACACCCCGTCCAGTTCCCGCATCGAGGTGGACAGCGCGGCCCGGTGGGCGGCCGCCGCGGGGGCGGCCCAGACCCGGGCGCCGGGGGTGGGCACCGGGTCCGGCGGGGCGATGGAGGTGAGCAGGGCCTTCAGGCCGTCGATGCGGTCCTCGTCCTCATGGAGGACGTACGAGAGATACGGGTCCGACGACTGGTCGGCGATCGTGTAGACGGCGCACCAGGTGGCAAGGGTGGGGACGGTCATCTGGGCCATGAGCGCCAGCGTCTGGTCGCGGTCCAGGGTCCCGGCCAGCAGGTCGGAGGCCTCGACGAGGAAGCTGAGGGAGCCGCGGCGCAGGCGTTCCAGCTCGCCGAGGCGGGCCGACTCGACGGCGAGGGCGATGCGGTCGGCGGCGAACTGCAGCCGCAGGGCCTCTTCGTTGGAATAGCGGTTCGCGCTCTCCGCGGCCACACCGAGCGAGCCGGTGAGACGGCCCTCGACCTTGAGGGGGACCGTCACCACCGAGCGCATGCCGGTGCCCTCCAGGAGGGGCACCGCGCCGGGGACGGCGGCCAGGTCCTCGTGGACGGCCGGCATCCGGGCGGAGCCGTAACGGCTGGCGCCGGTCTCCACCGGGACGCGGGCGAAGCGCTGACGGGCGGAGGGGAGGCCGGTCGTGGCCCGCACCTCCAGCTCGGTCTCGTCGTCCGTGGCGAGCAGGAGGAACGCGGAGTCGCCGTCGAGCATGTCGCGGGCGCGTTCCACCGTGCGCTGGAGGAGCCCGTCGAGGTCGTCGGGGGCGGGGGAGCCGATGAACACCTCGAAGGGGTCGGCTGAGCGGTTCTCGGCGCCGGGGTCGGAGACGGGGGAACGCTGCGGGGTCTGGAGGACCGCGCGCTCGTACTCCCGCACGAGGAGGCAGACGGTGGACGGCTCGCCCTCGGCGTCGCGGACGCGGAGGTGGGAGGCGTAGACCGGGACGACCCGGCCGTCGGCGCAGCGGATGCCGTAGCTGCCCTCCCAGCGGGAGAGCTGGAGCGCCTCGACCAGGCCGGTGCCGATGCCGGGGGTGTGGGGCCAGGCGGCGAGGTCTCCGAGCGGCTTGCCCAGGACCTTCTCGGCGGTGTATCCGAAGAGTTCCTCGGCGTCCTCGTTCCACGCGGTGACGGCGCCGCCGCGGTCGATCTGGGCGACGGCCACGCGTACGCGGCTCTCGGCGACGGGCAGGAGGGCGTCGGGGAGCACCGGGCCCGCCGAGCGGGTCCCGATGGGGCGCTCGGGCAGATCCAGCTGGAACCAGACGTTCTTCCGGGTCGGCGTGTACTCGACGCCCCAGCGGGTGGCCAGGGCCGCGCACAGGAGCAGGCCCCGGCCGTTCTCCCGGTCGGGGTGGGCGACGGTGCGGCCGCTCTGGACGGGGATCTCGCGCTCGGGGTAGCGGTCGGCGACCTCGACGCGGACGCCGTCCTCGCTGCGTAGGCACAGGACGTCGGCGGCGGTGCCGGCGTGGATGACGGCGTTGGTGACGAGTTCGCTGGTGAGGACGACGGCGTCGTCGACGACCTCGGCGTACCCCCAGCCCTGGAGGGTGTCCCGGACGAAGGCTCGGGCGGTCGCGACGGACCGTCCGACGGGGTCGAAGCTGGCAGCCGCCCGCGCGGTGATCACAGAACTCCTCGTACGCGTTTCGACGCCCGGCTCTGCCATGGTCGGTGTGCCCCTCCCGCTCCCCGGTGGTGTTCTTCCCGCCGCCCCGCCCCCGCCGGGCGGACCGGGGCGGTTGGACAGCCGGATGCCAGGTTACTTACCTTCACTGTCCGGGCGGATGCCGGTCACCGCTGTTTCCGTCCCCCGAGGACGGGGACGTTATGCGAAGCTGCCGAACTGTTATGGCCTTGTTCGGCTGCGGTGAAACACTGGGCAGGCTTGTGGTGACGGCCCGGGCAAGACGGCCAACCCCTTCGGGAGGGACACGGTGGACTCTGGCACGGCGGCGCGGCGCGGCAGCGGCAGCGGCACGCGGGCGAAGGGCGGACGGTCCCGGAGCGGTGGGACGGTGCAGGTGGACGCGGCGGCGATGGAGCGGCTGCTCCAGGCTCTGGTGTCGATGCGGGACGGGAACTTCCGCAAGCGGCTGACCGTATCCGGCGACGGTGTCATGGCGGAGATCTCCGCCGTGTTCAACGAGGTCGCCGACCGGCAGATGCATCTGACCGGGGAGCTGTCCCGGGTGCGCCGGATGGTGGGGCGCGAGGGCAAGCTGTCCGAGCGGCTGGAGGCCGGGGCCAGCGAGGGGGCCTGGGCGGCGGCGATCGAGGCCGCGAACGCGCTGGTCGACGACATGACGCGGCCGGTGTCCGAGGTGGGGCGGGTGCTGTCGGCGGTGGCCGAGGGTGATCTCGACCAGCGGATGGACCTGCGGTCGGACGGGCCCGACGGGGCGGCGCGGCCGCTGCGCGGGGAGTTCCTGAAGGTCGCGCGGACCGTGAACAACCTGGTCGACCAGTTGTCGGCGTTCACCGACGAGGTGACGCGGGTCGCTCTGGAGGTCGGTACCGAGGGGAAGCTGGGCGGTCAGGCCCAGGTGCGCGGGATGTCCGGTTCGTGGAAGGACCTCACGGATTCGGTCAACACGATGGCGTACCGCCTGACGGCTCAGGTACGTGACATCGCTCTCGTGACGACGGCGGTCGCCAAGGGCGATCTGTCGCGGAAGGTCACGGCGCACGTGGCCGGCGAGATGCTGGAGCTGAAGAACACCGTCAACACGATGGTGGACCAGCTCTCCTCGTTCTCCTCGGAGGTGACCCGCGTCGCGCGGGAGGTCGGCACCGAGGGCGAGCTGGGCGGTCAGGCCGAGGTGGCCGGGGTCGCCGGTGTGTGGAAGGACCTCACCGATTCCGTCAACACGATGGCGGGAAATCTCACCAATCAGGTGAGGGGTATCGCCGAGGTCACCACGGCGGTCGCCAACGGCGACCTCTCGCAGAAGGTCACCGTGAGCGCGCGCGGCGAGGTCGCGCAGCTCGCGGACACCATCAACCAGATGACGGAGACGCTGCGGACGTTCGCCGACGAGGTGACGCGCGTCTCCGGTGAGGTCGGGGCGCAGGGCCTGCTGGGCGGTCAGGCGCAGGTGCCGGGTGCGGCGGGTACGTGGAAGGACCTGACCGATTCGGTCAACACGGTCTTCCGGAACATCACGACGCAGGTGCGGGACATCGCGCAGGTGACGACGGCGGTCGCCAACGGTGATCTGTCGCAGAAGGTCACCGTGAACGTGGCCGGCGAGATGCTGGAGCTGAAGAACACCGTCAACACGATGGTCGACCAGCTGTCCGCGTTCGGTTCCGAGGTGACCCGGGTGGCGCGGGAGGTCGGTGTCGAGGGTCTCCTGGGCGGTCAGGCCGAGGTGCCGGGCGCGGCGGGTACGTGGAAGGACCTGACCGATTCGGTGAACACGGCGTTCCGCAACCTGACGGGTCAGGTGCGGGACATCGCGCAGGTGACGACGGCGGTCGCCAACGGCGATCTGTCGCAGAAGGTCACCGTCGACGTCGCGGGCGAGATGCTGGAGCTGAAGAACACCGTCAACACGATGGTGTCGCAGCTGTCGTCCTTCGCCGACCAGGTGACGCGGATGGCGAGGGACGTGGGCACGGAGGGCCGCCTGGGCGGTCAGGCCCGGGTCGACGGTGTCTCCGGTACGTGGAAGGAGCTCACCGACTCCGTCAACTTCATGGCCGGCAACCTGACGTCCCAGGTGCGGCAGATCGCGCAGGTCACGACGGCCGTGGCGCGGGGCGACCTGTCGCAGAAGATCGACGTGGACGCGCGCGGGGAGATCCTGGAGCTGAAGAACACCATCAACACGATGGTGGACCAGCTGTCCGCGTTTGCGGAGCAGGTGACGCGGGTGGCCCGTGAGGTGGGTACGGACGGCCGGCTCGGAGGCCAGGCGCAGGTGCCGGGCGTGGCCGGGGTGTGGCGTGATCTGACCGACTCGGTGAACGGCATGGCCGGGAACCTCACCGCCCAGGTGCGCAACATCGCGCAGGTCGCCACGGCCGTGGCGCGCGGTGACCTGTCGCAGAAGATCGACGTGGACGCGCGGGGCGAGATCCTGGAGCTGAAGAACACCCTCAACACGATGGTGGACCAGCTCTCCAGCTTCGCGGAGCAGGTGACGCGGGTGGCCCGTGAGGTGGGCACGGAGGGCATCCTGGGCGGTCAGGCCGAGGTGCAGGGGGTCTCCGGCACCTGGAAGGACCTCACCCAGTCGGTGAACTTCATGGCGAACAACCTGACCTCGCAGGTGCGCAACATCGCCGAGGTGACCACGGCGGTCGCCAAGGGCGATCTGTCGAAGAAGATCACCGTCGACGCCAAGGGCGAGATCCTGGAGCTGGTGACGACCGTCAACACGATGGTCGACCAGCTGTCGAACTTCGCGGACGAGGTGACGCGGGTCGCCCGCGAGGTGGGTACGGAGGGCATCCTCGGTGGTCAGGCACGGGTGCGCGGGGTCACGGGCATCTGGAAGGACCTGAGCGACAACGTCAACCTGATGGCGAACAACCTGACGAGTCAGGTGCGGAACATCTCCCGGGTCTCCTCCGCGGTCGCCAACGGCGACCTGACGAAGAAGGTGACGGTCGAGGCGCGCGGTGAGGTGGCCGAGCTGGCCGACACCGTGAACACGATGGTGACGACGCTGTCCTCGTTCGCGGACGAGGTGACGCGGGTCGCCCGCGAGGTGGGCACGGAAGGCGAGCTGGGCGGCCAGGCGCGGGTGCCGGGCGTGTCGGGCACGTGGAAGGACCTCACCGAGTCGGTGAACTCGATGGCGTCGAACCTGACGGGCCAGGTGCGTCAGATCGCCGCCGTCACCACCGCCATCGCCAAGGGCGATCTCACCAAGAAGATCGACATCGACGCGCGCGGTGAGATCCAGGAGCTGAAGAACACCATCAACACGATGGTCGACCAGCTGTCCTCGTTCGCCGAGGAGGTCACCCGGGTGGCCCGTGAGGTGGGTACGGAAGGCATCCTGGGCGGTCAGGCGCGAGTCCGGGACGTCGACGGAACCTGGCGCGACCTGACGGAGTCGGTGAACGAGATGGCCGGGAACCTGACCCGGCAGGTGCGGGCCATCGCGGCCGTCGCCACCGCGGTGACCCGCGGCGACCTGAACCTCAAGATCGACGGTGTGGACGCGGCGGGCGAGATCCAGGCGCTTCAGGACAACATCAACACCATGATCGCCAACCTGCGCGACACCACCCTCGCCAACGAGGAGCAGGACTGGCTCAAGGGCAACCTCGCCCGGATCTCCGGTCTGATGCAGGGCCGCCGGGACCTGGACGACGTCGCCTCCCTCATCATGAGCGAGCTGACGCCCGTCGTCTCGGCCCAGCACGGCGCGTTCTTCGTGGCGATGCCGACCGGTTCCGCGACGGCCAGCGCCGAACTCGGCGGGGAGGGCGAGGGCTCGTACGAGCTGCGGATGCGCGGCAGTTACGGGTACTCCGCCGGCTCCATGCCGACCTCCTTCCGGCCGGGGGAGACCCTGATCGGAACGGCGGCCGAGGAGAAGCGGACGATCCAGGTCAATGTGCCGCCGGGCTATCTGAAGATCTCCTCCGGGCTCGGCGAGGCCGCCCCGGCGCATGTGATCGTGCTGCCGGTCCTCTTCGAGGGGAAGGTCCTCGGGGTGATCGAGCTGGCCTCCTTCCAGCCGTTCACGCAGATCCAGCGGGACTTCCTCAACCAGCTCGCCGAGCTGATCGCGACGACCGTGAACACCATCAGCGTGAACACCAAGACCGAGGTGCTGCTCCAGCAGTCGCAGGAGCTGACCGAGCAGCTGAGGGAGCGCTCGGCGGAGCTGGAGCACCGGCAGAAGGAGCTCCAGGGCTCCAACGCGGAGCTGGAGGAGAAGGCGGAGCTGCTCGCCCGGCAGAACCGGGACATCGAGGTGAAGAACACCGAGATCGAGGAGGCGCGTCAGGTCCTGGAGGAGCGGGCCGAGCAGCTCGCCGTCTCGATGCGCTACAAGTCGGAGTTCCTCGCGAACATGTCGCACGAGCTGCGGACGCCGCTCAACTCCCTGCTCATCCTGGCCAAGCTGCTCGCCGACAACGCCGACGCCAACCTCTCGCCGAAGCAGGTGGAGTTCGCCGAGACGATCCACGGGGCCGGTTCCGACCTGCTCCAGCTCATCAACGACATCCTCGACCTGTCCAAGGTCGAGGCGGGCAAGATGGACGTCTCCCCGACCCGTATCGCGCTGGTGCAGCTCGTCGACTACGTGGAGGCGACGTTCCGGCCGCTGACCGCGGAGAAGGGGCTCGACTTCTCGGTGCGGGTCTCGCCCGAGCTCCCCGCCACGCTCCACACCGACGAGCAGCGCCTGCTCCAGGTGCTGCGCAACCTGCTGTCCAACGCGGTGAAGTTCACCGACACGGGCGCGGTGGAGCTGGTCATCCGGCCCGCCGGGACGGATGTGCCGCAGTCGATCCGCGAGCAGCTCCTGGAGGCGGGTTCGCTGCGCGACCCGGAGGCCGAGCTGATCGCGTTCTCGGTGACCGACACGGGCATCGGCATCGCGGCCGGCAAGATGCGGGTCATCTTCGAGGCGTTCAAGCAGGCGGACGGGACGACCAGCCGCAAGTACGGCGGTACGGGTCTCGGGCTCTCCATCAGCCGGGAGATCGCGCGGCTGCTCGGCGGTGAGATCTACGCGGCGAGCGAACCGGGCCGTGGTTCGACGTTCACGCTGTACCTGCCGCTGCACCCCATGGAGCTGGCCGCGAACGGCTACGGGCAGGGCGAGGAGGACGATCCGTCGGAGCAGCGGACGGGGTACGAGGACGGCGTGGGCGGGCACGACGGGCACTTCGAGTCGGCGCCGTCGTCCATGGCGGCCGACCTGCGCTCCGGGGCAGGGGCGCTGTTCCGGCACCGACGCAAGGCGGTCCCGGCGGGGGCGGAGCGCCCGGCGCTGCCGGGCCGGGCCGGCCGGACCCAGGGCGACCAGCAGGCGGCCGACGAGCGCGCCGAGGCGGCGCCGCGCCGCACCTTCGCCTTCCGCGGCGAGAAGGTCCTGATCGTGGACGACGACATCCGCAACGTCTTCGCGCTGACCAGCGTCCTGGAGCAGCACGGCCTGGCGGTGCTGTACGCGGAGAACGGCCGCGAGGGCATCGAGGTCCTGGAACAGCACGACGACGTGACGGTCGTCCTGATGGACATCATGATGCCGGAGATGGACGGGTACGCGACGACGACCGCGATCCGGCGGATGCCGCAGTTCGCCGGGCTGCCGATCATCGCGCTCACGGCGAAGGCGATGAAGGGCGACCGGGAGAAGGCGATCGAGTGCGGCGCCTCCGACTACGTCACCAAGCCGGTCGACCCGGACCACCTGCTGTCGGTGATGGAGCAGTGGATGCGAGGGGAGTGACAGGGGTCTCCTCGCGGTGTCGCGAGGAGTTCCCGCCGTGCCGGCCGGCTGTCGCCACAGGCGTGTGAGGGGCCTGTATCCGGGGAACCTTCTGGTCTCCCACCACGTTTCTGCTACGTGCACAGTGACATCGTGGTGACAGGGTGTGGCGACAGGCGGGGTGCGGCTACCATGACCGGCACAAGGACGGACGGCGCAAGGGAGTCGTCTTCTGGGGCGGCGCCCGGTGCTTCCCCCGACTCGGCGAGTCGGGGAGAGCCCATGCCGGGGCGAGGAGGACGGGGCATGGTGCAGAAGGCCAAGATCCTCCTGGTCGATGACCGGCCGGAGAATCTGCTGGCGCTGGAGGCCATTCTCTCCGCGCTCGATCAGACGCTGGTGCGGGCATCGTCCGGGGAGGAAGCGCTCAAGGCGCTGTTGACCGACGACTTCGCGGTCATCCTGCTGGATGTCCAGATGCCCGGGATGGACGGCTTCGAGACGGCGGCGCACATCAAGCGGCGGGAGCGGACCCGGGACATCCCGATCATCTTCCTCACCGCCATCAACCACGGTCCCCACCACACCTTCCGGGGCTATGCGGCGGGCGCGGTCGACTACATCTCCAAGCCGTTCGACCCCTGGGTGCTGCGCGCCAAGGTCTCCGTCTTCGTCGAGCTGTACATGAAGAACTGCCAGCTGCGGGAGCAGGCCGCGCTCCTGCGCCTCCAGCTGGAGGGCGGCGGCCACGGAGGTCACGCGAAGGAGTCCGCGGGACTCCTTGCCGAGCTGTCGGCCCGTCTCGCCGCGGTCGAGGAGCAGGCGGAGGCGCTGTCCAAGCAGCTCGACGACGACTCCGCCGACGCCGCGGCCGTCGCCACCGCCGCCCATCTGGAGCGCAAGCTCACGGGGTTGAGGCGCGCGCTGGACGCGCTGGAGCCGGGCACGGGCGGCGCGCCGACCCTCCCCGCCCAGAACTGACGTACCGTCACGGCGGGGCTGCCGACCGTGAGCGGCCGTCAGTTTCATGCCCCGGCAAGGGCGACACGAACGGGTGAGGCCGGACGCGCACGTGTCGCGAGCGGCTCACACCGGTAACCTCGGCATCATGGCCTCACGTACGTCCGGCAAGGGTTCCCAGGGCACGGCGGGCACCGCGAAGCCGCGCGCCGGCCGTACGCCTGGTGTCGCGAAGAAAGCGGTGCCCGCGAAGAGGGCCGCCGGTGCGGCGGCCAAGCCCCCCGCGAAGAAGGCGGCGGCCAGAAAGGCCGCACCCGCCAGGCGCGCACCCGCGAAGAAGGCCGCGCCCAAGCCCGCTCCGTCGCCGACCGGGGGTGTGTACCGGCTCGTCCGCGGGCTGTGGCTCGGCCTGGCGCACGGGGTCGGCGCGATGTTCCGGGGGATAGGGCGCGGCGCCAAGGGGCTCGACCCGGCCCATCGCAAGGACGGTCTGGCGCTGCTGCTCCTCGGACTCGCGCTGATCATCGCGGCCGGGACCTGGTCCCGTCTGCGCGGCCCGGTCGGCGAGCTGGTCGAGATGCTGGTCACCGGCGCTTTCGGACGGCTCGACCTGCTCGTCCCGCTGCTGGTCGGCGCCATCGGCATCCGGCTGATCCTCTATCCGGAGAAGCCGGAGGCCAACGGCCGTATCGTCATCGGTCTCTCCGCCCTCGTCATCGGCGTGCTCGGCCAGGTCCACATCGCCTGCGGCTCGCCGGGCAGGGGCGACGGGACCGAGGCCATGCAGGACGCCGGCGGTCTGATCGGCTGGGCCGCGTCCAAGCCGCTCGTCTTCATGATGGGCGAGGTCCTCGCCGTACCGATGCTCGTCCTGCTCACCGTCTTCGGGCTGCTCGTCGTCACCGCGACCCCGGTCAACGCCATCCCGCAGCGGCTGCACGCGCTCGGCGCCCGGCTCGGGATCGTCGAGCCGGCCTACGACCCCGCGCTCGTGGAGGAGGACGAGGCGTACGACGGGACCTGGCGCGAGCCGGTGCCGGCGCGGGCGCGGCGCAGGGCTCCCGGACCCGCGGAGGTCTACGACACCGACCAGGCCGAGGAGGAGGCTCTCACCCGGCGCCGAGGCCCCCGCCGCTCCTCCGCGCGGCCCGCCCTCGACCGGCCCCTGGACGCCGTGGACGTCGCGGCGGCCGCGGCCGCCGCACTGGACGGGGCCGTGCTCAACGGCATGCCGCCCTCCCCGCTGGTCGCCGATCTGACCCGGGACGTCACCGCCGAGCGGGCCGCCGCGGTGGCGGACTCCGCCGCACAGGCGCCCGCCGCCCCCGCCGGGCCGCCGGCCGTACCGGCCCGTCCTTCGGTGCCGCCGGCCGCTCCGGTGCCCACCGCGCGGGGCGCGAAGCCGGAGTCGGGGAGCCGGACCGGGGCCGTACCGGACCTGACCAAGCCCGCGCCCGAGCACACCGAGCTGCCGGCCCGTGCCGAGCAGCTCCAGCTCGCCGGGGACATCACCTACGCGCTGCCGTCGATGGACCTCCTGACGCGCGGCGGCCCCGGCAAGACGCGCAGCGCGGCCAACGACGCCGTGGTGGAGTCGCTCTCCACCGTCTTCAGCGAGTTCAAGGTCGACGCGGCCGTCACCGGGTTCACCCGCGGCCCGACGGTCACGCGCTACGAGGTCGAGCTCGGCCCCGCCGTGAAGGTCGAGAAGATCACGGCGCTCACCAAGAACATCGCGTACGCCGTGGCCAGCCCGGACGTCCGGATCATCTCGCCGATCCCGGGCAAGTCGGCCGTCGGCATCGAGATCCCCAACAGCGACCGCGAAATGGTCAACCTCGGCGACGTCCTGCGCCTCGCGGACGCGGCGGGCGACGACCACCCGATGCTGGTGGCGCTCGGCAAGGACGTCGAGGGCGGCTACGTGATGGCCAACCTCGCGAAGATGCCGCACATCCTGGTCGCCGGAGCCACCGGCTCCGGCAAGTCCTCGTGCATCAACTGCCTCATCACCTCGGTGATGATAAGAGCGACCCCCGAGGACGTCCGGATGGTCCTGGTCGACCCCAAGCGGGTCGAACTCACCGCGTACGAGGGCATCCCGCACCTGATCACGCCGATCATCACCAACCCCAAGCGGGCCGCCGAGGCGCTCCAGTGGGTGGTGCGCGAGATGGACCTGCGCTACGACGACCTGGCCGCGTTCGGGTTCCGGCACATCGACGACTTCAACGAGGCCATCCGCAACGGCAAGGTCAAGCTGCCCGAGGGCAGCGAGCGCGAGCTCAGCCCCTACCCGTACCTGCTGGTGATCGTGGACGAGCTGGCCGACCTGATGATGGTCGCGCCCCGGGACGTCGAGGACGCCATCGTCCGCATCACCCAGTTGGCCCGGGCCGCCGGCATCCATCTGGTCCTGGCCACCCAGCGTCCGTCCGTGGACGTCGTCACCGGTCTGATCAAGGCGAACGTGCCCTCGCGGCTCGCCTTCGCCACCTCCTCCCTCGCCGACAGCCGGGTCATCCTCGACCAGCCGGGCGCGGAGAAGCTCATCGGCAAGGGTGACGGCCTCTTCCTGCCGATGGGCGCGAACAAGCCCGTCCGCATGCAGGGCGCCTTCGTCACGGAGGACGAGGTCGCGGTCGTCGTCCAGCACTGCAAGGACCAGATGGCGCCGGTCTTCCGGGACGACGTCACCGTCGGCACCAAGCAGAAGAAGGAGATCGACGAGGACATCGGCGACGACCTCGACCTGCTGTGCCAGGCGGCCGAGCTGGTGGTCTCCACCCAGTTCGGCTCGACGTCGATGCTCCAGCGCAAGCTCCGGGTCGGATTCGCGAAGGCCGGGCGGCTGATGGACCTGATGGAGTCCCGGAACATCGTCGGGCCGAGCGAGGGCTCCAAGGCGCGGGACGTGCTCGTCAAACCGGATGAGCTGGACGGAGTACTCGCCGTCATCCGCGGGGAGTCGGCGGAGTGACCGCGCGGGCCGTGCGGAGGCGGCGGTACGCCGTGCGGGGCACCGCCGGTTCACCCGTGCGGCCGGAACGAGACCTGGCCGAGACTCACTCGTAAGGGAAGGGTGGGCAACCGTTTCCCTTGGTCGTACGTCAAGTTGGAGACAAGGACAGAACGATGTCCCAGCCTCATGGCGTACAAACCGAGTCCGCCCGGTTGCCCCACCCTTTCGTACCACCCATAGACTGAACATCCAGCAGGTGGTTACACGCTCGAAAGGCGCTCTCGTGTCCATCGGCAACTCCCCCGAAGACGACCGGAACGTCCCGGCAGACGACCGGGATTCGATCGGTCGCGTTCTCCAGCAGGGCCGCGTCGCCGCCGGCCTCACCGTCGAAGACGTCAGTGCCTCCACCCGTGTCCGGATCCCGATCGTGCACGCGATCGAGGAGGACGACTTCTCGCGCTGTGGCGGTGACGTCTACGCCCGCGGGCACATCCGCACGCTCGCGCGCGCCGTCGGGCTCGATCCGGCGCCGCTCGTCGACCAGTACGACGCCGAGCACGGCGGCCGTCCCGCGCCGACCCCCGCCGCACCGCTCTTCGAGGCGGAACGTATCCGCCCCGAACCGCGCCGACCCAACTGGACCGCCGCCATGGTCGCGGCGATCGTGGCCGTCGTCGGCTTCGCCGGCTTCACCATGTTCAGCGGGAACGACGCCTCCAGCGGTTCCGGCACGGTGGCGGAAGGCCCCGCCCCCGTGAAGAAGCCCGTCAAGCCCAAGCCGACCAAGCCCGCCGACCCCAAGCCCGTGCCCTCCGAGAGCGCCATCGCGGCGGTCCCGAAGGACAAGGTCACGGTCAAGCTGACCGCGACCAATGACAAGAGCTGGATCTCCGCCAAGGCCCACGACGGCAAGCTGCTCTTCGACGGGCTGCTGCTCAAGGGCGACTCCAAGACCTTCCAGGACGACGAGCGCATCGACCTGATCCTCGGCAACGCCGGACCCATCGAGCTCTACGTGAACGGCAAGAAGGTCGCGCAGAAGTTCGAATCCGGGCAGGTCGAGCGGCTCTCGTACACCAAGGGCGACCCCGAGGCCGGCTGATCACGCCGGCCGTCAGGCCCTGCCTTCTCCCCGTACCCCCGTCGCGCGGCAACCCTGCGCGGCGGGGGTACGGCCAGGACGAAGTAGTCTTGAGCCCATGCCCGAACGCCGTACCGTCGCCCTTGTCACTCTTGGCTGCGCCCGTAACGAGGTGGACTCGGAGGAGCTCGCAGGCCGCTTGGCAGCGGACGGCTGGGAGCTCGTCGAGGACGCATCGGACGCGGACGTCGCCGTCGTCAACACCTGTGGATTCGTCGAAGCCGCCAAGAAGGACTCCGTCGACGCCCTCCTCGAAGCCAACGATCTGAAGGATCACGGCAAGACCCAGGCCGTCGTCGCGGTCGGCTGCATGGCCGAGCGGTACGGCAAGGAGCTCGCCGAGGCCCTGCCCGAAGCCGACGGTGTGCTCGGCTTCGACGACTACGCAGACATCTCCGACCGCCTCCAGACCATCCTCAGCGGCGGGAACGTCGAGGCGCACACGCCGCGTGACCGGCGCACGCTGCTTCCGCTCTCCCCTGTGGAGCGGCAGGAGGCGGCCGCCGCCGTGGCGCTGCCCGGCCACGGCGCCGTGGAGGCGCCGGAGAACGTCCCGAGCGACCTCCCCGAGGGCGTGGCCCCGGCCTCCGGGCCGCGCGCGCCGCTGCGCCGCCGCCTGGACACCAGCCCCGTCGCCTCGGTCAAGCTCGCCTCCGGCTGCGACCGCCGCTGCTCGTTCTGCGCCATCCCGTCCTTCCGCGGCTCCTTCGTCTCGCGCCGCCCCTCCGACGTCCTCGGCGAGACGCGCTGGCTCGCCGGGCAGGGGGTGAAGGAGATCATGCTGGTCTCCGAGAACAACACCTCCTACGGCAAGGACCTCGGTGACATCCGCCTCCTGGAGACGCTGCTGCCCGAGCTGGCCGCCGTCGACGGGATCGAGCGGGTCCGGGTCAGCTACCTCCAGCCCGCCGAGATGCGTCCCGGGCTGATCGACGTGCTGACGTCGACCGAGAAGGTCGCCCCCTACTTCGACCTGTCCTTCCAGCACAGCGCCCCGGACGTGCTGCGGGCGATGCGCCGCTTCGGCGACACCGACCGCTTCCTGGAGCTTCTGGAGACGATCCGCTCCAAGGCCCCCACCGCCGGTGCCCGCTCCAACTTCATCGTCGGCTTCCCCGGCGAGACCGAGGCGGACTTCGCCGAGCTGGAACGCTTCATCACCCACGCCCGGCTGGACGCCATCGGTGTCTTCGGATACTCCGACGAGGACGGCACCGAGGCCGCCACGTACGAGCACAAGCTCGACCAGGAGATCGTCGACGAGCGGCTCGCCCACCTCTCGCGGCTCGCCGAGGAGCTCACCGCCCAGCGTGCGGAGGAGCGGATCGGAGAGACCCTGGAAGTACTCGTCGAAACGGTGGACGCCGTCGACGAGGACGGCGTGATCGGCCGCGCGGCCCACCAGGCGCCCGAGACGGACGGCCAGGTGGTCCTCACCTCCGAGTCCGCCGCACGCCACGATCTGGCCCCCGGCCGTATGGTCAGGGCCAAGGTCGTGGGAACGGAAGGCGTCGACCTGGTGGCCGAGTGTCTTGACGAGGAGGCGGGCAGATGACCGGAGTCCCGGCGTCCGCGACGGGCGGGCCCGGTAGGCCCGCGCCCGGCGGCAAGCTGGGCGCTGCGGCCGTCAACCAGGCCAGCCTGTGGAACATCGCCAACATCCTGACCATGATCCGGCTGGTGCTGGTCCCCGGCTTCGTGGTGCTGCTGCTCCAGGACGGCGGTCACGATCCCGTGTGGCGTGCCTGGGCCTGGGCCGCGTTCGCCGTCGCCATGATCACGGACATCTTCGACGGGCATCTGGCGCGGACGTACAACCTGGTCACGGACTTCGGGAAGATCGCCGACCCGATCGCCGACAAGGCGATCATGGCCGCCGGGCTGATCTCCCTGTCCTGGCTGGGGGACCTGCCGTGGTGGGTGACGGGCGTGATCCTCGCCCGGGAGCTCGGCGTCACGCTGATGCGGTTCTGGGTGATCCGGCACGGGGTTATCCCGGCCAGCCGCGGCGGGAAGATGAAGACGCTGGCGCAGGGTACGGCGGTCGGCATGTACGTGCTCGTGATGACCGGTCCACTCGCCACCCTGCGCTTCTGGGTGATGGCGGTCGCCGTCGTGCTGACGGTCGTCACCGGCCTGGACTATGTGCGACAGGCGGTCGTCCTGAGGCGCCAGGGACTGGCCGCCGAGCGTGCCGAACGGTCCGGCGGACCGTCGGTACCGGGGCCCACGGCGGGGTCCGCGCGATGAAAGAGGCCGCCCTGGTGCTGGATCTGCTCGCGGAGCGTGGTCACACGGTGGCCGTCGCGGAGTCCCTCACGGGCGGTCTGGTGGCCGCGGAGCTGACGTACGCGCCTGGGGCGTCGGCCGGCTTCCGCGGGTCCGTCACGGCGTACGCCACGCCGCTCAAGGCGGAACTCCTGGGCGTCGACCAAGCCCTCCTGGCGGACCGCGGGGCGGTCGATCCGGAGGTCGCGCTGCAGATGGCGGCCGGTGTGCGCGACCGGCTCGGATCCGACTGGGGCATCTCCACGACCGGTGTCGCCGGCCCCGAACCGCAGGACGGGCAGCCCGTCGGGACGGTGTACGTCGCCGTCGCCGGGCCGGCCGGATCGGGCGCCGCGGCCGGGAAAGTGGCGTCATTGCGGTTGAACGGCGATCGCGCGGACATCCGTAGAGAGAGCGTACGCAGCGTGCTGGAACTGCTCGGCGACGAACTCTCGGGAAATGCGCGGGCACAGGATACGGAACAGAACGGGGGGAATTGATGTTTGCAGCCCTGAGTGAACACGACATCGCTCCCCGCACGGCCGCAGCGCGAGGCGGTACGGTGGGGCGTGAAGGATGCGGCTACGCGGTCCGAGGAGGGAGCCACCGATGATTCTGCTCCGTCGCCTGTTGGGTGACGTGCTGCGTCGGCAGCGCCAGCGCCAGGGCCGTACTCTGCGCGAAGTCTCCTCGTCCGCCCGAGTTTCGCTCGGCTATCTCTCCGAGGTGGAGCGGGGGCAGAAGGAGGCTTCCTCCGAGCTGCTCTCCGCGATCTGCGACGCGCTTGACGTACGGATGTCCGAGCTCATGCGTGAAGTGAGCGACGAGCTGTCGCTGGCCGAACTGGCCCAATCGGCAGCGGCGAGCGAACCGGTGCCGGCGCCGGTACGCCCGATGCTCAATTCGGTGTCGGTGACGTCGGTGGCAGGTGTGCCCACCGAGCGGGTGACCATCAAGGCGCCCGCGGAAGCGGTGGACGTCGTCGCTGCCTGAACCGGCCTGAACCGAATGGGCGAGAGCCCCGGAAGGTGTCCCAGAGCGGACACCAGCCGGGGTTTTTGTCGTTTTCCGGGCTGGTCGTCAGGGTTCGCGCGCTTGGTTTGAGATGCCCGATGCGGGTCATGCGTGCCATGGTGAGGAAACGTACGACTGGTTGGAGAACAGGCATGTCCGTCGTGAAGAGCTCGTTGTCCGAGGCCGACCTCAAGACGGTCGGCGATGCCCTGCAGGGTGCCCTCGTCGACCTCGTCGACCTCGGCCTCGTCGCCAAGCAGGTCCACTGGAACGTGGTCGGGCCCCGGTTCCGCTCCGTCCACCTCCAGCTCGACGAAGTCGTGGTGAGCGCCCGCCAGCACTCGGACGTGGTGGCCGAACGGGCCTCGGCGGTCGGTGTCAACCCCGACGGCCGGGCGGCGTCCGTGGCCTCCGGGAGCGCCATCGGCGAGGTCCCCACGGGCTGGATCAAGGACACGGACGCGGTGAAGATCCTGGTCGACGCGCTGGGCGCGGTGATCACGCGGATGCGGGAGCGGATCGAGGTCACGGACGAGCCCGACCCGGTCACCCAGGACATTCTGATCGGCCTCACAGCCGACCTCGAAAAGCACGCGTGGATGTTCCAGGCGGAGAGCGCCTGACCGTGGCGGCGGGCGGCGTGGGCGCGGTGGACAGGGCGGGCTCGTCGGGCCCGCCGAGCCTCCCGCGCGCCCGTGTGGCCTTCCGTGCGCCCTCCCGCCGCGCTATACGCCCGGTCTAGCGTCGACCGGAGGAGGCGGCCATGGTACGGCGACGGTTTCCGCTGGTCGCGCTCGCGCTGGTGGCGAGCGGACTGGCGGTCGGCGGGCTGTGGTGGTGGGCCGTCCTGCGCCTCGTCCTGGTCCCGGAGCAGTCCGGGCTGGTCGAGGGCGCGGTGGCAGCGGGCGGCTGGGGACTGAGCCTGCTGCCGGTCCATGTGGCGGCGTCCACCTCGCGCCGGCCCCGGGGCCGAATACGGCCGGGGAGCGCGGGACCCACGGCCTGGCGCGGATGGTTCACGGCCTGGCAGGGGCGGTTCACCACGGCATCGCGACCCCGCCGTTCGGGCGGAGGATCTGACCCGTCGTGAACGACGAGGCGTCCGAGGCGAGATGGAGGACCGCGTGAGCGATGTCCTCGGGCTCGCCGACCCGGCGCAAGGGTGAGTGCCGGACCATCGCCGCCTCCGCCTGTTCCTGCGCGGCCGGTTCGTGGCGGTCGGTCATGGGGGTGCGAATCCATCCGGGGGCGACCGCGTTGACGCGTATGCCGTGACCGCCGACCTCGGTCGCCAGTGTCTTCGTCAGCTGCACCACGGCGGCCTTGGCGACGCTGTAGCAGAGCAG
Organism: Streptomyces sp. NPDC036822; assembly: GCF_055609145.1. NCBI lineage: Bacteria > Bacillati > Actinomycetota > Actinomycetes > Kitasatosporales > Streptomycetaceae > Streptomyces > Streptomyces sp. NPDC036822. Next base: position 310,397 of record NZ_JBVJPY010000008.1, on the reverse strand, counting down.
GCCCGCACTCGCCGAGTCCATCGCCCCCGAGGCCATGGTGACGACCGAACCGCGGGTGCCCGAGGCGATCATCGACCGGGCGCCCTCCTGGCAGGCGTACAACACCCCTTTGAAGTTGACCGCGAGCACGCGGTCGAGGTCCTCGTCCCGCGTCTCCAGGACCGTGCTCGTGTGCATGATCCCGGCGATCGCCGCCATGATGTGAAGCGGACCCGTGACGCTGCCGACGGCCGCCGCGAGGGCGGCGCGGTCGGTGACGTCGAGGCGGTGGAGGCGGGCCGCCGCGCCCCCGCCGTCGGCGACACGGGCGGCGGTCTCCCGAAGTCCCCGTTCGTCCCGGTCCGCGCAGTGGACCGTCGCGCCCGCCTGCGCGAGGAGGACGGCCGTCGCGCGGCCGATCCCGCCCGCGGCGCCGGTCACGAAGGCGGTGCGGCCGCTGAGGTCGTACGCCGTGAGAGGCATGAGGGGACCGTACGGGCGAATCTGACGGCCCGTCAATCAGTCGGTGGGGCCCTTCTGGCAGCCCGGGCACCAGTAGGTGACGCGGTCGCCGAGTTCGGCCTTGCGGATGGCGGTCCCGCACCGCAGGCAGGGGCGGCCGCGACGCCCGTAGACGTAGAGGTCCTGGGAGGACCTCCGGGCGGACGTCGTCTTGCGGGAGGTCCGGTCCTTGTTCTCCTCCAGGAGGCGGCGGGCCGTGGCGACGATCCGTTCGGGCACCTCGGACGGCAGTTCGCCCACCGGCAGCCAGGGCGTGACCGCGGCCAGGAAGGCCAGCTCCGACTTGTAGACGTTGCCGATGCCCGCCAGATTGCGCTGGTCCAGAAGGGCCTCGCCGAGTGACCGCGCGGGGTCGGCGGTGAGCCGCCGGACCGCCTCGGCCGGGTCCCAGTCCGGGCCGAGCAGGTCAGGACCGAGGTGACCCACGACGTCGGGCTCCTCGGAGGTGCGGATCAGTTCGAGGACGGGCAGGCGGTAGCCCACCACCGTGCGCTCGTCGTTGCCGAGGATCGCCCGGACCTGGTGGAGAGGGCCGCCGCGCCACCGCTCACCGTTGGCGTACACCTGCCAGGAGCCGTCCATCCGCAGATGGGAATGGAGGGTCAGGCCGCCCTCGATCCGGGTGAGCAGATGCTTCCCCCGAGGGGTGACGTCGAGGACAGCGCGGCCGGTGAGGTCGGCCGTCGCGAACCGGGGCACGCGCAGATCGGACCGGGTCAGCACCCGCCCCGCCAGCGCCGCGTGCAGCCGATGGGCGGCCAGCCAGATGGTGTCTCCTTCGGGCATGGCTCCATCATGCGGGATCACCGGGCGAGGGCGGGTGCCCTCGGGGCGCGGGCGGAGGCCGGCGTGCGGGCTGCCCGGGCGCCCCGGCCGGGCGGACTTCCGGACTCAGGGGCGGAGGCGGAGGCCGCGGGGGGTGGCGTGGAAGCCGGCGGTCTCCAGGGCTCGGGCGAGGGGGGAGGTGAGGGCGGCGGCTCCATTGACCCGCTCCACCGTGACCGTGCCGAGCGAGCCCGCGAGGGCGGACGTGGCCAGCGCCTCGGCGGCGGCTCTCAGCGCCGGGTCGTCCGGGTCCTCGGGCCAGCACAGCAGCGTCTTTCCGCCGCGCTCCATGTAGAGCGTCAGCTCGCCGTCGACCACGACCACCATCGCACCGGCCTTGCGGCCGGCCTTGTGTCCCGCGCCCGTCGGAGGCTCGGGCCACGGCAGCGCGGCGCCGTACGCGTTGGCCGGGTCGGCGGCGGCCAGCACCACCGCGCGCGGTCCCGCTCCCGCCTCGGCGCCACGGTCTCGGGCGGTCGCCGCCGCCCGGAGCCGGTCCACCGCGCCGTCCATCGCGAACTGGGCCGCGCCGAGCCCTTCCACCACGTAACCGCGCCGGGCCTGTCCGCTGTCCTCGAAGGCCGACAGGATGCGGTACGTCGCCGAGAAGCCGCCCTCCACGCCCTCGGCGGCCACGGCGCCCCGGGTGACGACCCCGTGCCGGTCCAGAAGGGTGCGGGCGAGCGCGTGGGCGCGATGGGTCGGTTCCGGCTCGGTCGGAGGGAGCAGGGACCAACGGCCGCTGACGGTGGGCGGACCGGTCCGGGAGGCCGTCCGGGCGGCCGCGGTGAGCGTGCCGTAGCGCCCGCGGGGAACCGTGCGCCTGGCGCGGTGCGCCGTGGAGCCCGCCGTGCGGCCGGAACCGAGCAGCGCACGCAGCGGCGCGAGCGTGTCGTTGGTGAGCCGCCCCGACCAGGCCAGGTCCCATACCGCGTCGGCCAGTTGCGGATCGGTCGCGTCCGGGTGGGTGGTGGCCCGGACCTGGTCGGCGATCTGACGGAAGAACAGGCCGTAGCCCCCGGTCAGGGCGGTGAGCACGGACTCGTGCAGCGCGGTGGTCTCGAGCGGGTGCGGCGGCGGGAGGAGCAGGGGTGCCGCGTCCGCGAGGTAGAGGGAGACCCAGCCGTCCTTGCCGGGCAGGGCGCCGGCACCGGCCCAGACGACCTCGCCGGTCGTGGTCAGCTCGTCGAGGAGGGCGGGGGAGTAGTTCCTGACCCGGGACGGCAGGATCAGCTTCTCCAGGGCCGAGGCGGGCACGGGCGCGCCCTGCAGCTGCTCGACGGCCCGTGCGAGGCCGTCGATTCCGCGCAGGCTGCTGCCGCCCAGGTGCTGCCACTGGGGAAGGAAGGTGGCGAGCGCGGCCGGGGGCACCGGCTCCAGCTCGTGCCGGAGGGCCGCGAGCGAGCGGCGGCGCAGACGGCGCAGCACGGCCGCGTCGCACCACTCCTGCCCGATCCCCGAGGGGTGGAACTCGCCCTGGACGACCCTGCCGGCCGCGGACATCCGCTGGAGGGCGCCGTCGGTGACGGCGGCGCCCAGGCCGAAGCGCGCGGCGGCCGCGGACGACGTGAACGGCCCGTGCGTGCGCGCGTACCGGGCGAGGAGGTCGCCCAGCGGGTCCTTGACCGGCTCCGTGAACGCCTCGGGCACTCCGACCGGCAGGGCCGTGCCCAGCGCGTCCCTGAGCCGGCCGGCGTCCTCGATCGCCGCCCAGTGGTCCGTGCCGGAGATCCGGACGCGGAGGGCCCGGCGGGCCGTGGACAGCTGGGGAGCCCAGTCCGGGTCGGCGCCCCGCTCCGCCAGCTCGGCGTCGGTGAGCGGGCCGAGGACGCGCAGCAGGTCGGCGACGCCCTCCACGTCCTTGATCCGGCGGTCCTCGGTGAGCCACTGGAGCTCCCGCTCCAGCTCGCTCAGCACGTCGGCGTCGAGGAGCTCGCGCAGCTCCGCCTGGCCGAGGAGCTCGGCGAGGAGCCGGGAGTCCAGGGAGAGGGCGGCCGCCCGCCGTTCGGCGAGCGGCGAGTCGCCCTCGTACAGGAACTGGGCGACGTAGCCGAAGAGGAGGGAGCGGGCGAACGGGGACGGCTCCGGGGTGGTGACCTCGACCAGGCGGACCCGGCGGGACTCGATGTCGCCCATCAGCTCGGTGAGCCCGGGGACGTCGAAGACGTCCTGGAGGCACTCGCGGACGGCCTCCAGGACGATCGGGAAGGAGCCGAACTCACTGGCGACCTGGAGCAGTTGCGCGGCGCGCTGGCGCTGCTGCCAGAGCGGAGTGCGCTTGCCCGGATTGCGCTTGGGCAGCAGCAGTGCCCGGGCGGCGCATTCGCGGAACCGGGAGGCGAACAGGGCCGAGCCGCCGACCTGGTCGGTGACGATCTGGCTGATCTCGCCCTTGTCGAAGAGCGCGTCGGCCGCGCCGATGGGGGCCTGGTCGGCGTCGTACGTCGTGTCGAGGTGCCGGTCGGTGTCCGCCGGGTCGTGGTCGAGGAGGTCCAGGCCCATCAGGTCGGCGTCCGGGAGCCGCAGCACGATCCCGTCGTCGGCGTGCATGACCTGGGCGTCCATGCCGTACCGCTCGGCGAGCCGGGCGCCGAGGGCCAGCGCCCAGGGAGCGTGCACCTGGGCCCCGAAGGGGGAGTGGATGACGACCCGCCAGTCGCCCAGCTCGTCGCGGAACCGCTCCACGAGGATCGTGCGGTCGTCCGGCACATGGCCGCAGGCCTTGCGCTGCTCGTCCAGATAGGCGAGGACGTTGTCGGCGGCCCAGCCGTCCAGGCCGGCGGTCACCAGTCGCAGCCGGGCGTCCTCCGGTTCGAGCGAACCGACCTCGCGCAGGAACGCCCCCACCGCGCGGCCCAGCTCGAGCGGGCGGCCCAGCTGGTCGCCCTTCCAGAAGGGCAGCCGGCCCGGCACGCCCGGCGCGGGGGAGACCAGGACCCGGTCGCGGGTGATGTCCTCGATCCGCCAGGACGTGGTGCCCAGGGTGAAGACGTCCCCGACCCGGGACTCGTACACCATCTCCTCGTCGAGCTCCCCGACCCGCCCGCCGCCCTTCTTCGGGTCGGCGCCCGCCAGGAAGACCCCGAACAGGCCGCGGTCGGGGATCGTGCCGCCGGAGGTGACGGCCAGCCGCTGCGCGCCGGGGCGGCCCGTGACCGTGCCGGCGACGCGGTCCCAGACCACCCGCGGGCGCAGCTCGGCGAAGGCGTCCGAGGGATAACGGCCGGCCAGCATGTCCAGGACGGCCGTGAAGGCCGACTCGGGAAGGGAGGCGAAGGGGGCGGCCCGGCGGACCACGGTCAGCAGGTCGTCCATCTGCCAGGTGTCCAGGGAGACCATCGCGACCAGCTGCTGTGCCAGCACGTCCAGGGGGTTCGCCGGGATCCGCAGCGACTCGATGGACCCGCTGCGCATCCGCTCGGTGACCACGGCCGCCTGGACGAGGTCGCCGCGGTACTTCGGGAAGACCACGCCCGTGGAGACGGCGCCGACCTGGTGTCCCGCGCGGCCCACCCGCTGCAGGCCGGAGGCGACCGAGGGAGGCGACTCGACCTGGACGACGAGGTCGACCGCGCCCATGTCGATGCCCAGCTCCAGGCTGGAGGTCGCCACCACGGCGGGCAGCCGGCCCGCCTTCAGGTCCTCCTCGACCTGGGCGCGCTGTTCCTTGGAGACCGAGCCGTGGTGCGCCCGGGCGAGCAGCGCCGGGGCGCCCTGCGCGGCCCCCGACTGGGCCATGATCTCGGCGGGCGGGGAGCCCTCGGGGAGCGCCTCGCCGGTGGCACGCTCGTACGCGATCTCGTTGAGCCGATTGCAGAGCCGCTCGGCGAGCCGGCGCGAGTTGGCGAAGACGATCGTGGAGCGGTGGGACTGGACGAGGTCGGCGATGCGCTCCTCCACGTGCGGCCAGATCGACGGCTTGTCGCCGCCTTCCTTGCCGTCGGGGGCAGGGGAACCGACCAGCTCGCCCATGTCCTCCACCGGGACGACGACGGAGAGATCGAACTCCTTGCCCGAGGGCGGCTGCACGATCTCCACCCTGCGCTGCGGGGAGAGATAGCGGGCCACCTCGTCCACCGGCCGGACGGTCGCCGAGAGACCGATCCGGCGCGCCGGGCGCGGCAGGAGCTCGTCGAGCCGCTCCAGGGACAGCGCGAGATGGGCACCGCGCTTGGTCGCCGCGACCGCGTGGACCTCGTCCAGGATCACCGTCTCGATGCCGGACAGGGCATCGCGCGCGGCGGAGGTCAGCATGAGGAACAGCGACTCAGGGGTGGTGATCAGGATGTCCGGCGGCTTGGTCGCGAGCGCCCGGCGCTCGGCGGGCGGAGTGTCGCCGGAGCGGATGCCCACCCGCACCTCCGGCTCCGGCAGCCCCAGCCGCACCGACTCCTGGCGGATCCCGGTCAGGGGGGAACGGAGATTGCGCTCCACGTCGACCGCGAGGGCCTTCAGCGGCGAGACGTAGAGCACCCGGCAGCGCTTCTTGGGGTCCGCGGGCGGGGGGGCCGAGGCGAGCTGGTCGAGGGAGGCGAGGAAGGCGGCCAGGGTCTTGCCGGATCCGGTGGGCGCCACGACGAGCACGTCGGAGCCCGCGCCGATGGCCTGCCAGGCGCCTTCCTGCGCCGCCGTGGGCGCGTTGAAGGCCTGGGTGAACCAGCCGCGGGTCGCGGGGGAGAACGAGTCGAGCGCAGACCTGACCATGCCCCCCATCGTGCACCCGGCCACTGACAACGGGTGGCGGTGACGGGCCGGGCGGGGTGGCGGGGCGTGCCGGGCGGGTTGGCGGGGGTGGGCCGGACGGGTGGGGGGCGAGGAGGTGGCGGGGCGTGCCGGGTGGGTGGCGGTGCGGTGCGCGGCCGGGGTGGCGCGGCATGCCGGGGTGGGTGGCGGTGCGGTGGGCGATGAGGTGGCGGTGACGGGCCCGGCGGGGTGGCGTGCCGTGCCGGGGCGGGTGGCGGTGCGGGGCCGGGGGGGAGGCCTGTCCATGACATGGACGTGCAGGTCGGAAGCGGTGCGGGCGGCGCAGAATGGAACCCATGGCGATCCAGCCGAGCGGCGGTCACAAGGACGAGTGGGCCAGGCACTGGCAGTACCCGGGCGTGCCCGGCCTCGATCTGCTGCGCGCCCGCTACGTGCGCCACTCCTTCACCCGTCACAGCCACGAGGGGTTCGTCCTCGGAGCCGTGCGCCGGGGGATCGAGGACGTGGTGATGCCGGAGGGCACGATCCGCGCCCGGCCCGGCACGGTGGTCCTCATCAATCCCGAGGTCCCGCACGCGGCGCACGCCGGCGTGCCCGAGGGCTGGTCGTACGCCACCCTCTACCCGTCCTCCCAGCTGATCGCCGGAATCGCGGACGAGGAGACCACCCTCCGCGGGACGGTCGGGTTCGCCGAGACGATCGTGGAGGACGAGGAGACCGCCCGGCTCATCCAGGCCGTGCACCGGGCCGCCGAGGAGGGCAACGCCCTCGCCGCCGACAGCCTGCTGCGGATCGGCGTCGCCCGGTTGCTGCGCCGGCACGGCCAGACCCTGCCGGCCCGCACCCCGCGGGCGGCCGGAAGCCGCGCGGCGGTCAGAGCCCGGGAGGTCCTGGAGGGGCGGATGTCCGAGCCGCCTTCCCTGGAACAGCTGGCCCGGGAGCTCGGCGTCGGCCCGTTCGCGCTGCTGAGGGCGTTCAAGAGCGAGTACGGCATGCCCCCGCACGCCTGGCTCACCAACGCGCGCGTACGCCGTGCCCGCGGCCTGCTGGAGAACGGCGTCGCGCCGAGCGAGGCGGCCGTGACCGTCGGGTTCACCGATCAGCCCCACCTGAACCGGCATTTCACCCGGATCGTCGGGGTTCCTCCCGGTGCGTACCAACGCGAGCGCGCAAGAACGTACAAGACCGGGCGACGGGACGGCTCGTAACGTCCCTGGCGTGGCAGAACAGACAGCACCCCCGGTCATCCGGGACGCACCAGAGAAAACGGACTCCGCGGTCGTACGGGACGCCCTCGGCGTCGGCATCGCCGTCGGGATCTCCGGCTTCGCCTTCGGCGTGACGTCGGCGGGAGCCGGGCTCACGCTGCTCCAGACCTGCGCGCTCAGCCTGCTCGTCTTCACCGGTGCCTCGCAGTTCGCGCTGGTGGGCGCGCTCGCCGCGGGCGGCAACCCGTTCACGGCCGCCGCCGGAGCCTTCTTCCTCGGCACCCGGAACGCCTTCTACGGCCTGCGGCTCTCCCAGCTGCTCGCCCTGCCGCGCGCGGTCAGGCCCTTCGCCGCCCAGTGGGTGATCGACGAGACGACGGCGGTCGCGCTCGCGCAGCCCACCCGGCGGGCCGCGCGGATCGGGTTCACCGTCACCGGAATCACGCTCTACGTGCTGTGGAACCTGACCACCCTGCTCGGGGTGCTCGGCGCCGAAGCCCTCGGCGACACCGAGGCCTGGGGCCTCGACGCCGCCGGTCCGGCCGTCTTCCTCGCCCTGCTCGCCCCGATGCTGCGCACCGCCACCGAGCGGGCCACGGCGGGGATCGCCGTCCTGCTCGGCCTCGGACTGCTGCCCGTCCTGCCGGCCGGTGTCCCCGTCCTCGCGGCGGCGCTCGCCGCGCCCCTCGTGCTGTGGGCCCAGGGCCGGCGCGACGCCGCGAAGGCCGGGAGCGGCGGCAGGAGCGGACACGGCGGGGAGGCCGGGAAGAGCACCAAGGGCGGGAAGGTCCCAGCGAGCGGGCAGGGCGGGAAATCCGAAGCCGCAGGGGAAAGCGGAACGGCCCGGACGGCCGGGGAAAGCGGAACGGAGGGCGACCGATGAACGTCTGGATCGCCATCGGCCTCACCACGGCCGGGTGCTACCTCGTCAAGCTCCTCGGGCTCCTGGTGCCCGCGGGCACCCTGGAACGACCTCTCGTCCAGCGTCTCGCCGCCCTGCTGCCGGTGGCCCTCCTCGCGGCCCTCACCGCCCAGCAGACCTTCGCGGCCGGCGGCGCCCTCGTCCTGGACGCCCGCGCCGCGGGCATCGCGGCCGCCGCCGTGGCCCTGATGCTCCGGGCCCCCTTCCTGGTGGTGGTGGGGGCCGCGGTCGTCGTGACCGCGGGCGTCAGGGCCATCGGCGGCTGACGGGACGGGCGGCCCTGCCCCGGCGCTCTGCCGTCAGTCGATCGGCCGGCCGTGGGCGCGCAGCGTCCGCAGGGCCTCGATCGTGACGACGGGGCGCGCCTCGAGCGCCGTGCCCGGGGCCCACTGCCGCCAGGTGACAGGCCAGCCGCCGTCCTCGTCCTGAGCCGCGGCGAGGTGGTCGAGGGAGCGCGCCATCTCCTCCTCCGTGAACCAGCGGCGGGCCAGCGAGTCCGGCACGCGCGCGTAGTCGTACGGAAAGTGGTGCTCGCCCGGGGCGTATCCGGGCGCCACGGGGAACTCGTCGAGCCGGTCGGGGTCGAGGACCGCGAGCCGCTGCTCCCGGACGAGGCGCCCCAGCCGGTCGCCCGCCGCCTGCGCCCGCGACCGGTCGGGGACTCCGTCGAGGAAGGCGACGGCGGCCTGGATCTCGTACGGATGGGACTTCTCCAGCGACTCCACCGCCGCCCAGCAGAACTCCGTGGCGCGGAACAGCCAGGCGTGCCAGACCTGGTTGCGGTGGAGCAGTCCGACCACCGGACCGGTGGACAGCAGGTCGCTGGGCGGGGCGTCGACGACCGGGACGAAGGGCGCGTGGGGGTACGCGCGCTGCGAGGGCAGGACCGCGGGCAGCGCCCCGTCGTGGGTGGACACCTCCGTGAGATAGCGGCAGATCCGTTCGATCCGCAGGCCGCCGCAGCGGCCGATGGAGTCCAGGACCCGCAGTGCGTGCCCGGTGTGCAGCGGCTGGCTGACCGGGCCGCGCAGATCGGGCTCGAGGGCGTGGCCGTACCCGCCGTCCTCGTTGAGGTACGCCGACAGCGCGGCCTCGACGGGTTCCGCGCCCGCGCGCAGGAAGTGGTAGGCGAACCGCCGTTGTTCGAGGACGCGGGCCGTGAGCCAGATGAAGTGCTCGGCACGCGCGAGGGGTGACGGCGCGTGCGGAGCCGCGGACGGATCCGCGAAAGGAGTTCCAGCCATGGTCCGACCGTAGGGCGGAAAGGGCCGCTGACAAGGGGGATGGACCGGGCTGCACTCTTGGGAGCGGGATACTGGGGTCATGCGGTTGACGATTTTCTGGGAGCGGATGGCGGACCACTTCGGCGCGGCCTACGCCGAGTCCTTCGCGCGGGACCACGTGATGTCCGAACTCGGCGGGCGTACGGTCCACGAGGCCCTGGACGCGGGCTGGGAGGCCAAGGACGTGTGGCGGGCGGTCTGCTCGGCCGTCGGCGTGCCCGACGACAAGCGCTGACAAACGCCGACGGGCGGGGCCGGGACGCGATGTCCGTCCGGTGCGCGAGACTGGCGGGGTGGCTCCGACTGACGACTCCGACGAACCCGACCGGACAGAACCGACCGAACCGACAGCACCGGTGGGCGGCACCGGCATGTCCGGCCCGGGCCGCGACACCGGTGACACCGACCGTGCGCGTGACACCGGCCTAGGCACGACAGGGGACGAGACGGATCCCGGGCGGCCGACGACGCCCGGCCCGGTGGCCGCCGCGACGCCCGCGTCCGCCGCCGGCGGGGACACGGCCCTCCCGCCCGCCGCCCGCATGCCCCGCTGGCTGCCGCGGGCGCTCTTGCTCGCCCTCGCGCTCTACGCCTGCTTCCAGCTCGGCAGCTGGGCCTTCCACCAGCTCATCGGCCTCCTGGTCAACATCCTCGTCGCCTTCTTCCTCGCCCTCGCCATCGAGCCGGCCGTCGGACGCATGGCGGCCCGCGGCATGCGCCGGGGCCTCGCCACCTTCCTGGTCTTCTTCGCCGTCATGGTGGTCGGCGTCGGCTTCGTCGTCCTGCTCGGATCGATGCTCGCGGGCCAGATCGTCGACATGGTCGAGAACTTCCCCAAGTACCTCGACTCGTTGATCAACTGGATCAACCAGACGTTCCACACGGAGCTGTCCCGGGTCGAGGTCCAGGACAGCGTGCTGCGCTCCGACTGGCTGCGGAAGTACGTGCAGAACAGCGCCAGCGGTGTCCTGGACATCTCGGCCACCGTCCTCGGCGGCCTCTTCAAGCTGCTGACGATCTTCCTGTTCTCGTTCTACTTCGCGGCCGACGGCCCCCGGCTGCGCCGCGCTCTGTGCTCCGTCCTGCCGCCGACCCGCCAGACCGAGGTGCTGCGGGCCTGGGAGATCGCCGTCGACAAGACCGGCGGCTACCTCTACTCCCGCGGACTGATGGCGCTGATCTCCGGCGTCGCGCACTTCGTCCTGCTGGAGGTCCTGGGCGTGCCCTACGCGCCCGCGCTCGCGGTGTGGGTCGGTCTGGTCTCGCAGTTCATCCCGACCATCGGCACGTATCTGGCGGGTGCGCTGCCGATGCTGATCGCGTTCACCGTGAACCCCTGGTACGCCTTGTGGGTGCTGGTGTTCGTCCTCGTCTACCAGCAGTTCGAGAACTACGTCCTGCAGCCCAAGCTGACCTCCAAGACCGTGGACATCCACCCCGCGGTGGCGTTCGGTTCCGTGATCGCCGGGACGGCGCTGCTCGGCGCGGTCGGCGCGCTGATCGCGATCCCGGCCGTCGCCACGCTCCAGGCGTTCCTCGGCGCCTATGTGAAGCGGTACGACGTGACGGACGACCCGCGCGTGCACGGCCACCGGCGCTACGGCGAAGCCGTGGTCGCCCGGCTGCAGAAGGCGCTGCACCACAAGAAGGAGCAGGGCCGGGGCGCGTCCCGGGAGGAGGACGGCATCTGATCCCGGGTGGGGTTCGGACGGGTCAGAGGTAGGAGGGGCGGGTCACCCGGTGCCGGAAGGTGCGCCAGGTCCACACCTGGGCGGCGACCAGCAGCGGTGTGACCACCAGCAGCGCCGGGACGAGCAGGGTGAGCGTGGCGGTGTCCGCCGCGTGCTCGGCCAGCGGCAGCCCCGCCCCGGCCGGCAGCGCGAGTACCGCCAGCAGCCCGCCGGTGAGGGCGAAGGACTGCCAGGAACCGGTCCGTCCCACCAGCCGGCGGGCGCGTTCGTACGGGAGGCCCGTCAGCCGCAGCGTGGCGAAGCCGAGCCCGTGCGCGGCGAACAGGGCCGCCACGGCGAGGGCCGTGACGACGGCGACGGACCCGGTGGCGGCCTCGTACGGCTTCCCGGTCAGCAGCGCCGCAAGGAGCAGGCCCCAGGACAGCGCGACCGCCCAACTGCCGCACACCACCGCCCCGTCGCACACCGCTCGCCAGGCGCGGCCCCCGCCCCGGCCGCGCGACCACAGGCCGACGTCCCGGACCACCCAGCCGGTGAGCAGTGGCACCAGCACCGCGAACTGTCCGGTCAGCAGCTCCCCTTCGAGGTCCGGGAAGCAGCCGATCAGCACGCCCGCGGTGGCGACCAGCCATACCTCGTTGCCCAGGAAGAAGGGCGCGAAGGAGGCGATGACCAGGCGCCGTTCGTGACCATCGCGCCCGAGGTAGGGCATGAGCATTCCGGTGCCGATGTCCGCGCCGCCGAGCACGAGGTAGCCGGTGGCGAAGAAGGCGAGCAGGGCGATCGCGAGGATGTCGAGGGTGTGCACGGTCCACTCCTTAGAAGCGCGCGGGGGGAAGGGCTGCGGCCTGTTCCTCGGGGGAGGCCGTGCGGTCGTCGTGGCCGAGGCCGGAGTCGACGGGGCCCCTGCGGGCGTAGCGGGCCAGCAGCCAGGCGTTGAGGACGGCGAGCAGCGCGAAGAGGGTGGTGAAGACGGCCAGTGAGACGCGCATCGACGTGGGGGACAGGTCGGAGACCGCGTCCTCGGTCCTCAGCAACCCGTGGACGACCCAGGGCTGGCGGCCCGCCTCCCGGAAGACCCAGCCGCTGATCATCGCGATGTACGGCAGCGGCACGGCGGCCATCAGGGCGAGGTGCCAGAGCCGGAAGCGGAAGACGACCTTCTTGAAGCAGGCGAGGATCGCCCCGGCGAAGGTGAAGTACATCATCAGGCCGAAGCAGACGAGCATGACCAGGGCGCCGCCGCGGGTCCAGGCTTCGGAGGGGACGTAGTCACCGGGTCCGTGACGCGCCACCATGTCCGCCTGGATCCGCGCGATCTCGGCCGTCTTCTGGCTGAACACGGCCGACTTCATGGGCTGGAGGGTGCTCAGCGCACCGAGCTGGACGCCGCCGAAGGCGGCCGTCACCATCAGCGCCGGCAGGGAGAGGAACACCCCGATCCGCAGGCTCCGGCCGAAGAAGTCCCACTCGGGCGTGCGCCGGAAGAGGTGGTACGCGCTGACCCCGGCGACGAAGAAGCCGGCGGTGAGCAGGGACCCCGCGAGGACGTGGCCGAAGGCGAGCAGGGCGGAGGGATTGGTCAGCACGGCGACGGGATCGTCCAGGACCAGCTTGTCGCCCTCGACGCGGTGGCCGACCGGGTTGTTGAGGAAGCCGTTGGTGACCAGGATCCAGTACGCGGAGAGGTACGCGGTCAGCGTGACGATCCAGATCGCCGCCAGATGGGCCCATCGGTTCAGGCGGTTCCAGCCGAAGATCCACAGGCCGAGGAAGGTCGACTCGACGAAGAACGCCACGATCGTCTCGACCGCGAGCGAGGCCCCGAAGACATTGCCCGCGTAGTGCGTGAGACCGCTCCAGCTCATCCCGAACTGGAACTCCATCACGATGCCGGTGACGATCCCGACGGCGTAGTTGATCACGTACAGCTGGCCCCAGAAACGGACCATGCGCGCGTGTGGCGGCTTTCGGCCCACCGTCGCCACCGTCTGGAGCACGGCGACGACGGTCGCGAGTCCCAGCGTGAGGGCGACGAAGAGGAAGTGGCCGCCGGCCGTGAGCGCGAACTGCAGCCGGGCGAGATCGAGGACGTCTGGATTCACGTCGCCAGCGTCGGTGTACGGATCGGGTCGCCGCGTCGGCCGGCGGGGGACACCCGCCCTACCCCACGGGTCGTGTCCCTCCCCGCGCGCGTACCCCAGGAGTTGCGTCCACGGGCGCGTGACCCCTAAGGGGCGGATCCGGGGATGTGGCCTCGTACGGGGCTCGTCGGGCGCTGAGGGCGGCGCCCAGGGCGGGGTGCTCAGGGCGGGACGTCGGGCGTGAGCCCGCACGGGGCTCGTCGCACGGGCGCCGGACCCGCTACCCCAGCCAGCCGGGCGTGATCATCCCCGACTCGTACGCGAGGATCACCAGCTGGGCCCGGTCCCGGACGCCGAGCTTGGTCATGATGCGGCTGACGTGGGTCTTCGCGGTCGCCGGGGAGAGGACGAGCCGCCCGGCGATCTCGTCGTTGGAGAGCCCGGCGCCCACCAGTCCCATCACCTCGCGCTCCCGCTCCGTCAGGGCGTTCAGGCGGGGGCCGGGGTCCGGCTGCCGGCCGCGGCTCGCGAACTCCCCGATCAGCCGGCGGGTGACGGCCGGGGCGATGAGCGCGTCGCCGCGCGCCACCACGCGCACCCCGTGCAGTAGCTCCATCGGCTCGGTGTCCTTCACGAGGAAGCCGCTGGCCCCGGCGCGCAGGGCGCCGTAGACGTGGTCGTCGACGTCGAAGGTGGTCAGGATGACCACCCGGACCCCTTCGAGTCGCGCGTCCGAGGTGATGCGGCGGGTGGCCTCCAGCCCGTCGAGGAGCGGCATCCGGATGTCCATGAGCACCACGTCGGGGCGCAGCTCGCGGGCGAGCGCGATCGCCCGCTCCCCGTCCCCGGCCTCGCCGACGACCTCGATGTCGTCCTCGCCAGCCAGGATCGAGCGGAAGCCCGCTCGGACCAGGGTCTGGTCGTCGGCGAGTACGACACGGATCATCGGGGGTCCCCCTCGAAGGCGGTCTGCGGTGCGGTGCGTGCGGCGAACGGCAGCCGGGCTTCGACCCGGAAGCCCTCCGCGGTGCCGCGCGCGGTCAGTTCGCCGCCGAAGGCCCGCGCGCGCTCGGTCATCCCCCGGATGCCGCTGCCCAGCGGCGACTCCTCCGGGCACCCCTCACCGTCGTCCTCGACGCGCAGCCGCAGCTCGTCCGCGCGCCAGTCGAGCGTGACCGTGGCGACGTGCGCCCGTGCGTGCCGGGTGACGTTGGTCAGCGACTCCTGCACGATCCGGTACGCGGCGAGGTCGACCGGCGGCGCCAGGGGTACGGGGGTGCCGACGACACTCGTACGGACGTCGAGCCCCGCGCTCCTGGCGCGTTCCACCAGGTCGCCGAGGAGGGCGAGGCCGGAGGGCGGCGAGGTCGGCGCGGCCTCGTCGGCCTGGCGCAGCACCCCGAGCGTCGCCCGAAGCTCGCGCAGCGCGTCCTTGCTCGTGGCCTTCACCGCCTCCAGTGCCTCCGTGGCGGCGGCCAGCGCGATCTCCGGTTCGGGCTTCTTGCCCAGCCGGTGCAGGGCGGCCCCGGACTGGATGTTGATCAGCGAGACCGTGTGGCCCAGGACGTCGTGCAGCTCCCTCGCGATCCTCAGCCGCTCCTCGGTGGCGCCCTGCCGGGCCCGGGCCTCCTGCTCGCGTTCGGCGGCGAGCGCGCGCTGCTCCACCTCGTGGAGGTAGGCGAGCCGGGTGCGCTGGGCGCGCCCCACGGCGACCAGACTGACGAGCCAGCCGGCGAGCATCACCAGCGAGGTGTCGTCCATCTGCCGGTGGCCGGGCTGCTGGCGGATCTCGCCGACGCCGACGGCGAGCAGCGTCGCGGCGGCGAGCGCGACGGACGCGGCGAAGCGCCCTTCCGCCGCGGTGGTGTAGAGCGCGAGGGCGAAGGCGATCATCAGCGGCCCGTCCTGCGCGGACAGCGGGTAGTAGGCCACACAGGCGAGCAGCGTGACGACGGCGACCGTGACGGGCAGCCGACGGCGGAAGTAGAGCGCTCCGCAGCCGACCGCCAGCAAGGCCCACCCGAGGGCGGTGCGGGACGCCGGCTCGGTCGCGTAGCGCGACGAGACCAGGGTCCAGACGGCCACGACGAGGGTGACGGCGAGCGTCACGACGGCGTCGGCGGCCCGGGGCGGCACGCGGCCACCACGGACGCGGGAGGGGAGGGCCATGTCAGGAAGGATAGGTGGCGGGGGAGCTGCTCCGGCGCGTCGCGCCGGGGCAGGACCGAGAGGGCTCGGCCCCTTCGGGCCCCTCGCGGGGGCGCGCCGGTAGGGGCCGGTGGCCCTCGGCCCGGGCCCTCCGCCGTCGGCGTGGTGCGCTTGACACCGAAATCGAACATCCATTCTGATGGAGGTCCGGCCCTGGAAACACGGGCTTCTCGGCGGGGGCGCCGCCGGGTTTTCCACAGGTCGGAAGGACGCCGGGGCCCATTGTCAGTGGCAGGGGTTAGCGTCTTTCACATGAAGCGATCGACTCAAGCAAACCGGGTGGAACCCATGGCAGGAACCGACCGCGAGAAGGCGCTCGACGCCGCGCTCGCACAGATTGAACGCCAATTCGGCAAGGGCGCCGTGATGCGCATGGGTGACCGCGTCCAGGAGCCGATCGAGGTGATCTCCACCGGATCGACCGCCCTCGACATCGCGCTCGGCGTCGGCGGTCTGCCCCGCGGCCGTGTCGTGGAGGTCTACGGCCCGGAGTCCTCCGGTAAGACGACCCTGACCCTGCACGCCGTCGCCAACGCCCAGAAGGCCGGCGGCCAGGTCGCCTTCGTGGACGCCGAGCACGCCCTCGACCCCGAGTACGCCAAGAAGCTCGGCGTCGACATCGACAACCTCATCCTGTCCCAGCCGGACAACGGCGAGCAGGCCCTCGAGATCGTCGACATGCTGGTCCGCTCCGGCGCCCTCGACCTCATCGTCATCGACTCCGTCGCCGCGCTCGTCCCGCGTGCGGAGATCGAGGGCGAGATGGGCGACTCGCACGTGGGTCTGCAGGCCCGTCTGATGAGCCAGGCCCTCCGGAAGATCACCAGCGCCCTCAACCAGTCCAAGACCACGGCGATCTTCATCAACCAGCTCCGCGAGAAGATCGGCGTGATGTTCGGCTCGCCGGAGACCACGACCGGTGGCCGCGCCCTGAAGTTCTACGCCTCGGTGCGCCTCGACATCCGCCGCATCGAGACCCTCAAGGACGGCACGGACGCCGTCGGCAACCGCACCCGCGTCAAGGTCGTCAAGAACAAGGTCGCGCCGCCCTTCAAGCAGGCCGAGTTCGACATCCTCTACGGCCAGGGCATCAGCCGCGAGGGCGGCCTGATCGACATGGGCGTGGAGCACGGCTTCGTCCGCAAGGCCGGCGCCTGGTACACGTACGAGGGCGACCAGCTCGGCCAGGGCAAGGAGAACGCCCGCAACTTCCTGAAGGACAATCCCGACCTCGCCGACGAGATCGAGAAGAAGATCAAGGAGAAGCTGGGCGTCGGAGTCCGGCCGAAGGACCCGTCGGCCGAGCCGGCCGCGGAGGCCGCGGGCACCGCAGAGACGGCGGCCGCGGATGACGCCGCCAAGTCCCCCGCGACCCCGGCGGTCAAGGCGACCAAGGCGACCAAGGCCCCGGCGGCCAAGAGCTGACGCGGTGACCGGGCGTACCGAATGGCCGGGCGACAGCCCCGACTCGTCGAGGGCCGAGAAGGAGCTGTCGCCCCAGGATCCGGCTGAGCGGGCGCGGGCGATCTGCCTGCGCCTGCTCACCGGGACCCCCCGCACCCGCAAGCAGCTCGCCGACGCCCTGCGCAAGCGGGAGATCCCCGACGAGGTGGCGGAGGAGGTCCTCGCACGCTTCGAGGACGTGGGGCTGATCGACGACGCCGCCTTCGCGGACGCTTGGGTGGAGTCCCGGCACCACGGGCGGGGGCTCGCCCGCCGGGCTCTCGCCCGCGAGCTGCGCACCAAGGGCGTCGACCCCTCGCTGATCCAGGAGGCGGTGGGGCAGCTCGACTCCGAGCAGGAGGAGATCACGGCGCGCGAGCTCGTCGACCGCAAGCTCCGCGCCACCCGTGGCCTGGAGCGTGACCGGCGACTGCGCAGGCTGGCGGGGATGCTCGCCCGCAAGGGGTACGCGGAGGGCATGGCCCTGCGGGTGGTCAGACAGGCACTGGAGGAAGAGGGCGAGGACACCGAGGGGCTGGACGAGCCCTTCTAGGGCTTCCAGGGATGCGCGTACGCGGGGGGAGCGCGGCGGCGCCCCGGTGGACGCCCGGCCACGCTCGCGCATCCACCCCCGAGGCCGGCTCCCACCGTCGAACCCGCGCCCGATTGCCGGGCCCGCGCCCGCCGTCGAGCCCGCCCCCGGCTGCAGGGCCCGCGCGCCGCGCCGCCCGAGGCCGTATCCGCCGCCCCGCGCGCCGGGCCGCCCGAGGCCGCGTCCGCCGCCCGTGTTCGCTGCCGAGTCTGCCTCCCTGCCGGGTGCGCGCCCGCTCACGAGCCCGAGTCGGCTGCCCGCGCCCGACTGACGAGCTCGCTCAGGGAAGGAGCACCGGGAGGCCCGCCGCCTTCCATGCCTGGAAGCCGCCGATCACGTCGGTCGCGCGGTGGAGGCCCAGTTGGCGGAGCGAGGCGGCCGCCAGCGAGGACGCGTAGCCCTCGTTGCACAGCACGACCACCCGCACATCGTGGCTGACCGCCTCGGGCGCGCGGTGGCTGCCCAGCGGGTCGAGCCGCCACTCCAGCTCGTTGCGCTCCACGACCAGGGCGCCCGGGATCAGCCCGTCCCGCTCGCGCAGCGCCGCGTACCGGGTGTCGACGAGCAGCGCGTCACCCGCCTCGTACGTGTCGTAGGCCGCGCGGGCCTCGATCCGGTCCAGGCCGGACCTCACCCGCTCCAGCAGCTCGTCGATGCCGATCCGTTCACCGCTCACTGCCAGTCCTCCGGACGCTCGACCTGCTCAAGACGGAGCACCGCGCCCGACCGGCTGAAGCGCCGGAGCAGCGGGAGCGGCGGATAGTACGCGTGCACCGACACGGCGTGGGCTACCCGGGACTCGTTGAGCACCTCGTGCACATGGTGCTGCCCGAACGCCCTGCCCCTGCCCGTGGGCAGCTCCCTGGACCGGTCGACCCCCTCGGCAAGCTCCAGGGTCTTCCAGCCGCTCGCCGGAAGCCGGACCGCCAGGGAGTGCTCCTTCAGCGTGCCGCGCGCGGTGGTGAAGGCGCCGTGCGACTCGGCGTGGTCGTGCCAGCCGGTGCCGGTGCCGGGAGGCCAGCCGATGAGCCAGGCCTCGCTGCCGCCGGGGCCGTCAAGCCGCACCCAGGTACGGCCCTCCGGATCGAGGGGCAGCGAGTCGATCAGCGCGGTGTCCGCGGCCGTGCGGCGGACGAAGTCGAGGAGCTCGGCCGCGGTGGGAGCCGAGGAGCCCACGGCCGGTGCTCCCGACGTGGACACCGTGACCGACGGGGACGGCGCGGCGGACGGGGACGGCGCCACGGAGGCAGCCGGCACGGCGGGCGCGGGAGCGACGGGGGACGCGGGAGGAGCGGAGGCATGCTGCTGGGACACGGAGGACCGTCCTGGAGTTCGCGGGAAGACGCGCGGGACCACGCCGACGTCAGCGGCGGAAGCGCGCGGGGAAGGGCGAATTCAGCAGGAGGGGCGACACACGCAGCCCGCGTAGCGGACGAGGTCCATATGGACCCTCCGCCACAGGCGCACATCGGTGTCGGTCATGATCCGGAGTACACCACGTGCGCCCGCGACGGTCAATCGACGTCCGCGGTGCGGTCGCTCACTTCGAGACGGACGCGGAAGCGGCACCGGACGCGGCCGCACCGGAGGCGGTTCCACCGGACGCCGGCCTCGGCAGCTCCCGGGACGTCCCGACCGCGCCGCCCCGTGCGGCGTCCGCCGCCTCGAACAGCTCGCCCGGCCGCACGCCGGAGAACGAGGCCACCAGATGCCCGTCCGGCCGCACCAGGAGGACGGTGTGGGCCGCCGCGCCCGGGTAGGTCTCGGTCACGAGCAGCTCCGCCCGCGTCGGCAGGCCGCGCACCGCCTCCGCCAACTGGGGCATCACACCGGCGCTCTTCCAGTGCCGCCGGTCCCACACCCCCGTCCCCGGCGCGACCAGGACGACCAGGAGCCGCCCGCGGCCGAGACGGTCCCGGAGCCGCACGGTCGTACCGTCCGGGGCCGTCACCCGGACGTCCTCCACCGGCGCCCCGGCCTCCGTGGCCACCGCCGCACGGACGTTCCCTGCGTCGGGAGGCGCGAGGGGGGAGTGCGGGTACGAGGGCGGCGCGCCCAGCGGGCCGCGCCCCAGGTGCCCGTCGGTCAGCAGGGCGTCGTGGCCGCGCGTGCCGCCCGGGATGTACGTCCGCAGGCCGCCACCGCCCCGCAGCACCGGCAGCGACTGGTCGGCGGCCCGGAGCCGGGAGGCGACGGCCGCCCGCCGCTCGCTCTGGTAGCTGTCGAGCAGCGTCTCCGAGGCGCCGTGGTGCCAGGCGTGCGCGAGCTTCCAGGCCAGGTTGTCGGCGTCCCGCAGCCCCTCGTCGACCCCCTGGGTACCGACCGCTCCGAGCAGATGGGCCGCGTCGCCCGCGAGGAAGACCCGGTCCACCCGCCAGCGCCGGGCCAGCCGGTGGTGCAAGGTGTGGACCCCGGTGTCGATCAGCTCGTACGGAGGGGTCTCACCGCCGCACCACCCGGCGAGCGTGTCGCGGATCCGGGCGACGAGCGCGTCCGGGGTGACGAGATCGCCGCGCGGCGGCAGCAGCCAGTCGATGCGCCAGACACCGTCCGGCAGCGGGCGCGCCGTGACCTCGTCGCCGCCGCCCCGCCACGGCGGCTGACGGTGCAGCACCGCCTCGCCGGGCCAGGGGAGTTCGGTGCGCAGCGCCGCGACCGCGTGCCGTTCCACCGCCGTACGCCCGGGGAAGCGGACACCCAGCAGTTTGCGCACGGTGGAGCGGGCCCCGTCGCAGCCGACCAGATGGCTGCCGCGCCACCAGGTCGCCCCCGGGCCCCGGGTGTGCGCCGTGACGCCGCCGGTGTCCTGCTCGATCGCGTCGAGCCGGGCCTCGGGGACCAGCTGGACGAGTTCCTGGCCGGCGATCGCGTCCCGCAGACCGCGCGCGAGGGCGTGCTGCGGGATGTGCAGGGGAGCCGGGAGGCCCTCGACGTCACTCTCCGTGTCCGCGAGGCCCTGGTGGAGTTCGACGTGTCTCATCAGTTGCTTCCGGCGCAGGGAGCGCCACCCGACCCATCGGACCCCCTCGTCACGCAGGGTGGTGCAGCCGAGCCGTTCCGCCATCGCCGCCATGTCGGCGCGCAGCACGACCGTGCGGGCGGGGCGCGACTCCTCCTTGCCGGGGCCCTCGTCGAGGACGACGCTGGGCACGCCCTGGGAGGCCAGGGCAAGGGAGAGCGCGAGGCCCACGGGCCCCGCGCCGACGATGATCACCGGGTCCACGGCGCGGCTCCTGAAGGCCGTTCGGTCATGCGGGAAGCACTGCGAAGAGTGGCGCGAGCCCGGTGCGTGATCACAGAACGTATGCAACCGATTGCGGGTGCCCCCGTCAAGCGACGAGGGCAGCGGCGCGACCGCCACTGCCCCCGGATGATGTCACATACTGTCAGTTCTTCGTGTTACCGGGCCCGTCGGCGTCGCCGGCCGTGTTCCCGAGGCCCCCGCCGGCGTCGGCGGTGAGCACGACCTCCTGCGCCGCGGCGTCCGGGACGAGGATGCCCGTCTTCGCCCGGCGGCCGCGCTTCTCGATCCAGGTCGCGAGCGCGGAGAGCGCCAGACACATCGCGATGTAGATGGTGCCGATGACCACGATGGTCGAGACGTACGGGTACTGGCCGTTGACCTGCGTGTTGGAGGCGATCAGCCGGGCCGTCTGGAGCAGCTCGGGGTAGAGGATCACGAAGCCCAGCGAGGTGTCCTTCAGGGTGACCACGAGCTGGCTGATGATCGTCGGCAGCATCGAGCGGACGGCCTGCGGCAGCAGGACGGTCGTCATGACCTGGGTCTTGGTCATGCCCAGGGCGTACGCCGCCTCGCGCTGCCCCTTGGGCACCGCGTTGACGCCGGCGCGCAGCACCTCGGCCTGCACGCAGCCGTTGTAGATCGACAGGCCGAGCGCCAGCGCCCACATCGAGTACTCGGTGAGGAAGCCGACCCACACGGCGTAGATCGTGATCAGCAGCGGGATGGAGCGGAAGATCTCGATGAAGCCGGTGGCCAGCCAGCGGACCGGCTTGTGGTCGGAGAGCCGGGCGACGGCCAGCAGCACACCGAGGACGAGCGAGCCGACCGCCGCGAGGCCGAAGGCCTTCAGCGTGGCGAGGACGGCGTCGGCGATGTTCTGCCGGATGCCCGCGTAGTTGAAGATGTCCCACATCGCGGGGGCGAGATGACCCTTTTCGCTCAGGCGGAGGATGCTCACCGCGATCAGCGCGACGATGGCGACGGTGCCGAGGACGGCGTAGATCCGGTTGCGGACGCGCGCCTTGGGGCCGGGGCTGTCGTAGAGAACGCTGGCACTCATCGGGCGACCTCCATGCGGCGCTCAAGGAGACGGAAGATCCCGCTGATGGTGAAGGTGACGACCAGGTACGCGGCGGCCACCCAGACGAAGATCGGGCCGATCGCGTAGCCCTCCTCGCTCATCAGCGTCTGCCAGCCGAAGAGCTCGGTGACACTGAAGGCGCCGGCGATGGCCGAGTTCTTGGTGAGCGCGATGAAGATCGAGCTCAGCGGCGGCAGAACCGTGCGGGTCGCCTGCGGCAGCACGATCATCCGCAGGGTCTGCGCGAAGGTCATGCCGAGTGAACGGGCGGCCTCCGCCTGACCGATCGGCACCGTGCCGATGCCGGAGCGGACGGCTTCGCAGACGAAGGCGGAGGTGTAGAAGCCGAGCGCGAGCGAACCCAGCAGGAAGGGGCTCATGCCCGGGAAGAAGATCTCCGGGACCACGAAGAACGAGACGAGGAAGAGCAGCGTCAGCGGAGTGTTGCGCAGCAGGGTGACCCAGAGGGTGCCGAAGAAGCGCAGCGGCGGGACGGGGGACACCCGGAAGCCGGCGACGACGACGCCGAGGACCAGCGCGATGACCGAGCTGACGGCGGTGATCGACACGGTTCCTATGAAGCCGTCGCGGAACTCCGGGAAATGGTCGAGCAGTACGTTCATGAGGTCTCCGCGTCGGCGGTCGGCGGCCTACGGTCGAGGCGTGCCAAGGCTTACGGACAAGGTGTGCGGGCAGGGGGAGCGGCGCCCCGTACGTCCGTACGGGGCGCCCGTGGTGACGCGGACGATCAGTAGCGGTTGATCGCCGGCGGCGCGACGTAGGAAGAGCCGGAGAGGCCCAGGGTGGCCTCGTAGATCTTCTTGTACGTGCCGTCCTCGATGTACTTCTCCAGCGTGTCGTTGATCTTGGCACGCAGGGCCTTGTCGTCCTTGTTCATGCCGACGCCGTAGGGCTCCTTGGTGAACGGCTTGCCGACGACCTTGAGCTTGCCGGCGTTGGCGGCGGCGTAGCCCTTCAGGATCGAGTCGTCGGTGGTGACGGCGTCGACCTGCTTGGTGAGCAGCTGCTGCACGCAGTCCGAGTACTTCGCGAGCTCGGTGGTCTCGGCGCCGTACTGCGGCTTCTTGATCTCCTGCAGCGGGGTGGAGCCCGTGATCGAGCAGACCTTCTTGCCCTTGAGGGTCTCGGGACCGGTGATCGCGGTCTCGTCCTTGCGGACCAGGAGGTCGGCGCCGGCCTGGTAGTACGGACCCGCGAAGCCGACCTGCGCCTTGCGCTTGTCGTTGATCGTGTAGGTGCCGACGTAGTAGTCGACCTGGCCCGTGGAGATCGCCGTCTCACGGAGCTTGGAGTCGACCGTCTTCCACTCGATCTTGTCCTCGCTGAAGCCCAGCTCCGCCGCGATCATCTTGGCGATCTCGACGTCGAAGCCCGACCGCTCCTTGGTGGCCTGGTCCTCGAAGCCGAGGTAAGGCTGGTCGGCCTTGGAGCCGATGATCAGCTTGCCGCGCTTCTGCGCCTCCTTGAGGACCGCGGAGTCGACCTTCACGTCGGTGGCGACGATGTACTTGGGCAGCTGCGGAGCGCTCTTGTCGCCGGGCTTCACGGCGGGCTTGTCGCCGGCCGAGCCCTCCTTGCCACCACAGGCGGTGGCGGTCAGCGCGAGGACGGCGACGGCCACGGCCGCGCTCTTGCGGAGCTTCATGGTGAACATCCCTTTGTTCGTGGATCGTTGATCGGCAAGTGAAGCAGGGGGAGAGGCCCCCTGACGAGACGGTCAGGGGAAAGCCCGCCGACGCGAAGGTCAGTGGTGCAGGATCTTCGACAGGAAGTCCTTCGCCCGGTCGCTGCGCGGGTTGCTGAAGAACTGGTCGGGCGTGGCCTCCTCGACGATCCTGCCGTCGGCCATGAAGACGACCCGGTTGGCGGCCGAGCGCGCGAAGCCCATCTCGTGGGTGACGACGACCATGGTCATGCCGTCGCGCGCCAGCTGCTGCATGACCTCCAGGACCTCGTTGATCATCTCGGGGTCGAGGGCCGAGGTCGGCTCGTCGAACAGCATGACCTTGGGGTCCATCGCGAGGGCGCGCGCGATCGCGACACGCTGCTGCTGACCGCCGGAGAGCTGCGCCGGGTACTTGTCGGCCTGCGTGCCGACACCGACCCGGTCGAGCAGCGCGCGGGCCTTCGTCTCGGCCGCCGCCTTCTCCGTCTTGCGGACCTTGACCTGCCCCAGCATCACGTTCTCGAGCACGGTCTTGTGCGCGAAGAGGTTGAAGGACTGGAAGACCATGCCCACGTCGGCGCGCAGTCGGGCCAGCTCCTTGCCCTCCTGGGGCAGCGGCCGGTCGTCGATGGTGATGGTGCCGGAGTCGATCGTCTCCAGGCGGTTGATGGTGCGGCACAGCGTGGACTTACCGGACCCTGAGGGTCCGATGACGACCACGACTTCGCCCCGGGCGATCGTCAGGTCGATGTCCTGGAGCACATGCAGCGCGCCGAAGTGCTTGTTCACGTTGGACAGCACGACCAGGTCGCCCGCCGCCGGTACGGCGTCCTTCGAGCCCTTGGTCACTGACACTCCGCTCATCGGCTTCTTGCTCCGTCCTCCTCGGTTGGGGAGGACACTAGGCACGCGGTGCGACCAGCGTCATTACATCTGAGCGGAAATTGAGGATAACGATCCGGCCGCAACCGGACACACTGCGTGAAGGGGACGCCCGCGGCGTACCGGGTCCATAACAGAAACCCCGGTGTCACGGGGGGAGACTTGACTGTGGCACCGGCCATCGGCGTTCATGCCCAGGTAACCCTGGTACAACCCTGGTACACGGAAGTCCATCGTTCGAACGTCGAGGTAACGGAGGAGGGTCATGAGACTGCTGCTCGTCGAGGACGACGATCATGTCGCCGCGGCCCTGTCCGCCGTCCTGGCGAAGCACGGGTTCTCGGTCACGCACGCCCGCAACGGCGAGGAGGCGCTCCAGGCGGTGCTGCCCGCCGCACACGGTGAGCGCCCTTCGTACGGAGTGATCCTGCTCGACCTCGGTCTGCCCGACCAGGACGGGTACCAGGTCTGCGGCCGCATCCGTAAGCTCACCACCACCCCCGTGATCATGGTGACCGCGCGGGCCGACGTCCGCTCCCGCATACACGGCCTCAACCTCGGGGCCGACGACTACGTGGTCAAGCCGTACGACACCGGGGAGCTGCTCGCCCGGATCCACGCCGTCAGCCGGCGCACCGCCGCCGGTGACGAGGCCGCCGGAACGGGCGAGGAGAGCGCTCTGCGGCTCGGCTCCGTCACCATCGAGCTCCCCACCCGACGCGTCAGCGTCGAGGGCGCCCCCGTCCAGCTCACCCGCAAGGAGTTCGACCTCCTCGCGCTGCTCGCCCAGCGGCCCGGAGTGGTCTTCCGGCGCGAGCAGATCATCAGCGAGGTCTGGCGCACCAGTTGGGAGGGCACCGGCCGCACGCTCGAGGTCCACGTCGCCTCGCTGCGCTCCAAGCTGAGGATGCCCGCCCTGATCGAGACCGTGCGCGGCGTCGGCTACCGCCTGGTCGTGCCGGCCGCGTAGCCGCCGGAACCCCCACTCGTGCGCACCCGCCTCCTCCCGCTCCTCATCGTCCTCATGGCCGGGGTCCTGCTCGCCCTGGGCTTCCCGCTCGCCGCCAGCCTCGCCGCCTCCGAACAGCAGCGGGTGGTGGTCGACCGGCTCGACGACGCGGCCCGCTTCGCCGCGCTCGCCCAGTTCGTCAGCGAGACCGACATCGGCACCAACGAGCGCCGGGCCACCCTCGAAGGGGAGCTCACCAGCTACCACGACGTCTACGGCATTCGCACGGGCATCTTCTACCGCGACAACCGTGCCATGGCCGCCGCACCGGAGGACTGGGTCGTCCCCTACGAAGGGGAGGGGCGCCGCGCGTTCAACGAGGCGCTGCTCGGCCGCCGGAGCCACGACCCGCCGCAGGTCTGGCCGTGGCAGGACCACGCCCGGCTCGCCATCGCCTCCCCCGTCGTACGGGACGGGGACGTCGTCGCCGTCGTCGTCACCGACTCGCCCACCGGCCGGCTGCGCTCGGCGATCCTCCGCGGCTGGCTCGTGATCGCCGCAGGCGAGTTCGCCGCGATGCTGCTCGCCGTGGGGGCCGCGTTCCGGCTCACCGGCTGGGTGCTGCGTCCGGTCCGGGTCCTCGACGCCGTCACCCACGACATCGCCACCGGCCGGATGAAGTCCCGGGTCGCCGCCGCGGGCGGGCCGCCCGAACTGCGCCGGCTCGCCCGCTCGTTCAACGAGATGGCCGACAACGTCGAGGACGTCCTGGAGCAGCAGCGCGCCTTCGTCGCCGACGCCTCCCACCAACTGCGCAATCCGCTCGCGGCGCTGCTGCTGCGCATCGAACTCCTGGCCCTCGAACTCCCCGAGGGCAACGAGGAGATCGCCTCCGTCCGGACCGAGGGGAAGCGGCTCGCCCAGGTCCTCGACGACCTGCTCGGCCTCGCGCTCGCCGAGCACGCGGCAGCCGATCTGCGGCTCACCGACATCGGCGCGCTGGTCGCCGAGCGGATCGCCTCCTGGCGGCCGCTCGCCGAGGACAAGGGCGTCCGGCTGCGCGGGGAGCACCGGGCCGTGACGGGGTGGGCGGATCCGGTGGCCCTCTCCAGCGCCCTCGACGCGATCGTCGACAACGCCCTGAAGTTCACGCCGTCCGGTGAGGAGGTCGTCGTGACCGTGGTGCCCGAGGGCGACACCTGCGCGATCGCGGTCGCGGACCGCGGCCCCGGGCTTACCCCGGAGGAGCTGGAGCGCGTCGGCGACCGCTTCTGGCGCAGCAACCGCCACCAGAACGTCAAGGGCTCGGGCCTGGGCCTGTCGATCTCCCGGGTCCTGCTCGCGGCGGGGGGCGGTGCGATCGACTTCGCGCCGAACGAGCCGCACGGGCTGCGTGTGACGGTCACGGTCCCGCGCTCGGCGCCGCGGGCTCGGGGGGAATGAGCGGCGAGTCGGCCGGTGGCCGTGGAGGCCGGATCGGAGAGCCCTTCCGGGCCCGACTTGGGGAATGCGCCCGGAAGGTATCGGCGCCGGCCGGAGGGCCTCGCGACCCGGGCGAGACGTGACGGACACGACCTGGAAGCGGCCCTGGCGGAAGCGGCCCTAGGGTTTCACCGAGCGGTAGTAGCGCTGGGCGCCCTCGTGCAGCTCCAGCGGCTCGGTGTAGATCGCGGTGCGCAGGTCGACCAGCTGGGCCGGGTGGACCTGGCCGCCGATCCGGTCCCGGCTCCTGATGACCGTACGGGTGAAACCCTCCACCAGGTCCGGCTCGGTCTCCGCCGTGGTGACGAGCAGGTTCGCCACGGCCAGCGTCTCGACCGGCTGCCCGTCCTGGGCCAGGGTGTAGGCGTCCGCCGGAATGACCGCGGAGCGGTAGTGGCGGGTCGACCCCCCGACGTCGTGGAGGTTGTCCACCAGCGAGGCGTCCAACGGTACGAGCCGTACCGGGAGACGCTGGGAGAGGGTCTGCACCGCGTGGGTGGGCAGGCCGCCCGACCAGAAGAAGGCGTCGAGCTTCCCGCGCTCCAGCAGGGACGGCATCGTGTCGATGCCGGCGGAGACCGGCCTGATGTCTACGTCCGGGGTAAGCCCGCCGGCCGCGAGGACCCGGTCCGCGATCAGCCGCACCCCGGACCCCTCCTGGCCGACGCCCACCCGCAGCCCGCGCAGGTCGGCCACGGAACGGACGTCGGACCCCTTGCGGACCACCAGCTGGACGTAGTCGTCGTACAGGCGGGCGGAGCCCCGCAGCCGGTCGAAGCCCGGTTTGCGGTCCCGCGTGTACTGGGCCACGGCGTCGGCGGTCGCGATGGTGAAATCGGCCTCGCCGGAGGCGAGCCGGGCGAGGTTCTGCTGGGAGCCCTCGCTGTTCCGGAGTGTTATCGAGACGTCCGGCAGATCGCGGGCCAGCGCCTGCTTCAGCAGCTCGCCGTACCGCTGGTAGACGCCGGTGGGCACGCCCGTACTGAAGGTCACCGTGCCGCTCGGCGGGGGTGCACCGAAAGGAACCAGCCACCAGACGAGCAGCCCGCACACCACCAGGAGCGCCGCCGCGAGCTGGACGGCACGGCGGCGGGCGGCACGGAAGAGGGTGGCGGGCATGGCGCGATCCTGCCAGCTCCCTCCCCGCCCTGGCCAGGCCGGCCGGCTCACACCTCCAGCTGCCCGGATCGGCTCGCGTTCGGGAGAGCGGCCCGGCCGGTGAGGTCCTGGGGCGGCCGGAGCCGGGCCGCCTGCCCGTGGAGCCAGTCGAGCAGCGCCGAGACCCGGGTGTCCTCCTGGGGCGGCCGGGGACCGAGCAGCTGATAGCCGGTGCCGTCGGCGACCAGACCGAACGGAGCCACCAGCTGCCCGCGCACGAGGTCGTCGTGCACGAGGGCGTACGGGCCGATGGCGACACCGAGGCCGGCGACGGCCGCCTGCAACGCGAGGTAGAAGTGCTCGAACGTCTGCTGCCGCTTCGGGACGCCCTCGGAGCGGGTGCCCGTGAGCCGCCGCCAGTCGTCCCACGCGTGCGGCCGGGTGCTGGTGTGCAGCAGCGTCACGTCGGAGAGATCGTCCACGCCGCCGAGGCGCCGTGCCAGGTCGGGGCTGCACACCGGGCCGATCCACTCGTCGAAGAGCGGCGTACGGCTGACCCGTGCCGGTACGGGGAAGTCGTCCCGGCGCAGGGCGAGGTCGAAGGCATCCCGCTCGAAGGAGACGGGGCCGCCGCCCGCCGACAGGTGCAGGGTGAGTCCGGGCACCTGAGCGGCGAGGTCGGGCAGGCGCGGGATGAGCCAGCGCATCAGCAGCGTAGGCTCGCAGGACAGGGCGAGCGGGCCGCTCTCCTCGCGGCGGGAGACCTGGCGGGCGGCCGAGTCGATCCTGTCGAGCCCGTCCCGGACGGCGGCCGCCAGCAGGCGCGCCTGCGGGGTGGGCTTCAGCGACCGCGTCCCGCGCTCGAAGAGCGTGACGCCCAGGGCCTTCTCCAGGTTCCGGATCTGCCGGCTGACGGCGCCGTGGGTGACATGGAGCTCCTGGGCCGCCTGGGTCATGCTCGCGTGCCGCACGGTCGCCTCGAAGGGCAGAAGGGTGTGGGGCGGTGGGAGATCGGGCCAGGGCATGTGTGAAATCTACTCACAGGTGGGGTGAGAAGGAATCGCTTGTCGCAGGGGCTTTCCGAGCCTCACTGTTGATGGCGTCACAGGTCACAGGTCACAGGTCACAGGTCACAGGTAACGGGTCGCAGGCCACAGGCCGACGGGCGGCCGGTTGTGACGACCGCCGCCGGCGGTCGCCCTGACGGCGACCAGACCGGCGGCCCGTCCGGCGAGGTGCCGGGGGACGTGCCGGCGAGGCGACCGGCGGCCGACCGGCGAGGCGAGGAGACACAGCAGGATGGCATCCCAGACACCGGGAACCCCCGAGGCATCCCCGGGGCTCCAGGCGCCCGAGGGGCCCCCAGCACCCCAGGCGGCCCGAACACCCCGAACGTCTCAGGCACCCCACGGAACGGACGCGGCCCCAATCCCCCCGCTCCCCGGGACGCCCGGCGCCGGAGCGCCCGCATGGAGCATCGCCGTCCTCGCGGACGACCTGACCAGCGCCGGGGACGGAGCCGCTCCCTTCCGCAAGGGAGGACACCCGGCCCAGGTCCGGATCGGCGTGCCGGGGGCCGCCTCCGTGACCACCCCCGCCGGAGTCGTCGCCGTCGACCTCGGCACCCGGCTGCTCGACGAGGACACCGCAGCGGTCCGCACGCGAACAGCGGCGCGGGCCCACGCCGGAGCCGACCTCCTGATCAAGACCGTCGACTCCACCCTCCGGGGCCATGTCGCCGCCGAGATCCGCGCCGCGCACGCCGGCTCGCGCCGCCGCGCCGTGCTCATCGCTCCCGCCTTCCCGGCCGAGGGGCGCACCACGGTCGACGGCGTCCAGTACGTGCACGGCGTTCCCGTCCACGAGACCGCGTTCGGACGCGACCCGGCGCATCCGGTCACGATCTCGGACCTCGCGCGCCTCCTGCCGGAGGCGACGGTCGTCGGTCTCGACCGGCTCGCCCTCCTGGCGGGGCTCGTGGCCGAGGGCGGCCTGCTCGTCTGCTCCGCCACCACGGACGGCGACCTGGACCACATCGTGGCCGCCGTCCCCGAGCCCGGCGAGGTGCTGTGGGTCGGCTCCCCGGGCCTCGCCGCCGCTCTCGCCCGGCACCACGCCCGTACGCCTCTCACCGCCTCCCCGGCCCCGGCCGGGGTGACTCCCGCGGCCCTGCCGGCGGTCCGCAGGCCGCTGGTGGTCGTCGGGAGCGCGAATCCGGCGAGCCGGCGCCAGCTGGACCTGTTGCGCGACCGGCCGGACGTGACGGCCGCGTCGGTCGACAATCCCCTCGCCGCCGTCGAGTCACTACGGCGGACGACGACGGCGGTACGGGTCGTCCACACCCCCGACGAGCACCGCCGGGCCGCCACACCACGCTCGCTCACCGGCGACCTGGCGCTCGTGGCGGGAAGCCTGATCACGGACGGGTCCGTCGACGGACTCGTGCTGACCGGGGGAGAGACGGCGGTGTCGGTGCTCGAAGCACTCGGCGCGGCGGGGATCGACCTGTACGACGAGCCCGAGCCGGGAATCGCCCGCGGCACCCTGATCGGCCCCCGGCCGGTCCCCGTCCTGATCAAGGCGGGCGGCTTCGGCGACGAGGAGACCCTGGACCGGCTCTGCCGGCTTCTCACCGCCCCGCGCACGGCTTCCGGCGACGAACCAGAAAACGGCCCCGGCGACGAGCCCGGAAACGGCCCCGGCGACGAGCCCGGAAACGGCCCCGGCGACGAGCCCGAGAACCGCCCCGGCGACGACCCCCCGCACGGGCCCGCCGCCCAGACCCATGCCGGTCTCGCAGCCCACGCGGGTCTCCCGACCCCCGCCGGTCCCCCGGCCCACGACCCCCGCCCCGGACCCGAGAGGGGCGCGGACGCGTGAAGCCCCTGGCCCTCACCATGGGCGATCCGAACGGCATCGGACCGGAGATCACCGTCAAGGCCTGCGCCGACCCCGCCCGCCGGCCACCCGTCGTGGTCATCGGCGACCCCGACGCCCTCGCCCGCGCCTGCCGCGTGACGGACACCGCCCTGACCGTGCGCCCCATCGACTCCGTGGCCGAGGCCGCCCTCACACCGGGAGTCCTCGACGTGCTCACCGAGGGGACCCTCCCCTCCGACCTGGCCCCGGGCACCGTCGACGCCCGCGCCGGGGCGGCTTCCTACCGGTACGTACGCCGGGGCATCGCCCTCGCCCTCGGTGGCGAGGTCAGGGCCCTGACCACCGCGCCGATCAACAAGGAGGCGCTCCGGCTCGCCGGACTGCCCTACCCCGGACACACGGAGATCCTCGCCGACCTGTCCGGGACGAGCGACTACGCGATGATGATGGCCAACGACGAGCTGCGGGTCGTCCTGGTCACCGTCCACCAGTCGCTGCGCACGGCCCTCGACGCCCTGACCACCGCCCGCGAGCTGGAGATCATCCGGCTGACCGACCGCACGCTCCGGGCCGGCGGACGCGACCGCCCGCGTATCGCCGTGGCCGCGCTCAACCCCCACGCCGGCGAGAACGGGCTCTTCGGACGCGAGGACCTCGACGTCATCGAGCCGGCCGTCCGGGCCGCGAGGGAGGAGGGCATCGACGCGAGCGGGCCCTGGCCGGCCGACACCGTGTTCATGCGCGCCCGGGCGGGGGAGTTCGACGTGGTCGTCGCCCAGTACCACGACCAGGGGCTCATCCCGGTGAAGTACCTGGGCCTGGAACACGGCGTCAACATCACCATCGGCCTGCCGTTCGTGCGCACGAGCGTCGACCACGGCACGGCCTTCGACCTCGCGGGCCGCGGTACCGCCGACCACACGAGCCTGCTCACCGCCCTGCACCAGGCCGACGACCTGACATCCGACCCGGAGGACCGCCGTGGACTTCGTCTTCATGCTCACCCGTGACGACAGGACCGTCACCGACTGCCTCGACGTCCTCGACCAGCTCGACGCCCTCGACCAGCTCGACGCCCTCGACCGGCATGACGGGCCGGAGGGAACGGAGGGACCGGAGGGGCGTGACGGGTCGCGCGAACCGGACGGACCGGAGGATCTCGACCGGCGCGACCTCCTCGGCCTCGGCCGACGTGACACAGTCGACCTCCTCGGCGGCGCGGACGCCCCCCACATCGGCCACAAGGCCCGCATCGCCCCCGCCGGCCACCAGGCCCGCATCGATCACATCGGTTTCAAGGACGTCGGCGTCGACGCGCGGACCCTCGCCCGGCTCCACCGGAAGATCAAGGACAGGGGCGCCACCAGCTACCTCGAAGTGGTCAGCACCACCCGTGAGGAGGCGCTCGCCTCCGTGCGCAGCGCGGTCGACCTGGGCGTCGACTGGCTCATGGGCGGCACCTGGGTCGAGGAGACCCTGGCCCTCCTCGACGGCACCGGCACCCGCTACCTTCCCTTCGCCGGCGAGCCCCTCGGACACCCCACCCGCCTGGCGGGCGGCCCGTCCCGCATCGCCGACGACTGCCGGAGAGCCGAGGCGGCGGGCTGCGCGGGCGTGGACCTGCTGGCCTACCGCGCCGTGGACGCCGACCCGCTCGACCTCGTCCGGGCGGCTCGCGCCGCGACCACAGGACGGCTCGTCGTGGCCGGAAGCATCACCACCCCGGCCCGCATCCGCGCCCTGGCCGAGGCGGGCGCCGACGCCTTCACGATCGGCTCCGCGGCCTTCAGCGGCTCCCTGCGCCCGGACGCCGGCACTCTCGGGGCGCAGCTCACCGCTGTCCTCGAGGCCACGGCGGCCGCCGTCGCCGCGGTCACGCCCGGGCGCGCGCCGGAGCACCGGCCGGGCCCCGCGCCCTCCCCGGGCGGGCCGGAGGGACGGGCAGTCACCCCTCCGGAGGCCCTTACCCTAGAGAAGTGACCAACATCGACCGGAGCCGCGACGTGGGCGAAGCCAAGACCTATGAGATCCGCACCTACGGGTGCCAGATGAACGTCCACGATTCCGAGCGGCTCTCCGGTCTGATGGAGGACGCCGGCTACGTCCGCGCCCCCAAGGGCGCGGACGGTGACGCCGACGTCGTCGTCTTCAACACCTGCGCCGTCCGCGAGAACGCCGACAACAAGCTGTACGGCAACCTCGGCCGGCTCGCCCCGATGAAGACCACGCGTCCCGGCATGCAGATCGCCGTCGGTGGCTGCCTCGCCCAGAAGGACCGGGACACCATCGTCAAGAAGGCGCCCTGGGTCGACGTCGTCTTCGGCACGCACAACATCGGCAAGCTGCCCGTCCTCCTCGAGCGCGCCCGCGTCCAGGAGGAGGCGCAGATCGAGATCGCCGAGTCGCTGGAGGCGTTCCCCTCCACGCTGCCCACCCGGCGCGAGTCCGCGTACGCCGCCTGGGTCTCGATCTCCGTCGGCTGCAACAACACCTGCACCTTCTGCATCGTCCCGGCACTGCGCGGCAAGGAGAAGGACCGCCGTCCCGGCGACATCCTCGCCGAGATCGAGGCGCTGGTCGGCGAGGGCGTCTCCGAGATCACCCTGCTCGGCCAGAACGTCAACGCGTACGGCTCCGACATCGGCGACCGCGAGGCGTTCTCCAAGCTGCTGCGCGCCTGCGGGAGGATCGAGGGCCTGGAGCGGGTCCGCTTCACCTCCCCGCATCCCCGCGACTTCACGGACGACGTCATCGCGGCGATGGCCGAGACCCCGAACGTCATGCCGCAGCTGCACATGCCTCTGCAGTCCGGTTCGGACACCATCCTGAAGGCGATGCGCCGCTCGTACCGGCAGGAGCGTTTCCTCGGCATCATCGAGAAGGTGCGCGCCGCGATCCCGCACGCCGCCATCTCCACCGACATCATCGTGGGCTTCCCGGGCGAGACCGAGGAGGACTTCGAGCAGACGATGCACACGGTCCGCGAGGCGCGCTTCGCCAACGCCTTCACCTTCCAGTACTCCAAGCGGCCCGGCACCCCCGCGGCCGACATGGAGGGGCAGATTCCCAAGGAGGTCGTGCAGGCGCGCTACGAGCGCCTCGTCGCGCTCCAGGAGGAGATCTCCTGGGAGGAGAACAAGAAGCAGGTCGGCCGGACCCTCGAGGTCATGGTCGCCGAGGGCGAGGGCCGCAAGGACGGCTCCACCCACCGTCTCTCCGGCCGTGCCCCCGACAACCGTCTGGTGCACTTCACCAAGCCGGACCAGGAGGTCCGCCCGGGCGACGTGGTGACGGTCGAGATCACCTACGCCGCGCCGCACCACCTGCTCGCCGAGGGTCCGACGACGTCGGTACGCCGCACCCGCTCCGGTGACGCCTGGGAGAAGCGCACAGGCGCCGCTGCCCCCAAGCCGGCGGGCGTGCTGCTCGGCCTGCCGAAGATCGGCGTGCCGGAGCCCCTGCCCGCCGCCTCCGTACCGGCCTGCGGCAGCCACTGAGCCGAGCGGTCCGCGGGGCACCCGCACCTCGGCAGTAGGCTGCGGATCATGCTTGTCGCCGCAGCCGTCTGCCCCTCCCCGCCCCTGCTCGTGCCCGAGGTCGCGGCCGGGGCCGCGCACGAACTGGACGCCGCCCGTGCGGCGTGTACCGACGCCCTGGGGGTGTTGGCGGCGTCCCGGCCCGATCGGCTGTACGTCGTCGGCGCGGCGGGCGAGGGCGGGCACGGAACGTACCCGGCCGGTTCTGTGGGGTCCTTCGCCGGCTTCGGAGTCGATCTCTCCGTACGGCTGGGCGCCGGCCCTGCCCCCGGGGCCGGACGGGGCCGGCCGCCGCTGCCCGTCTCTCTAGCCGTGGCCGCGTGGCTCCTGGAGCGGACGGACTGGGCCGGGGCGCCGGTGGAGGGGCTGGGGGTCGGTGAACGGCTGGAGGCCGCGCGGTGCGCGGCCGTCGGGCGTGAGCTGGCCGGGGCCGCCGACCGTGTCGCGCTCCTGGTGATGGGCGACGGCAGCGCCTGCCGGTCCGTCAAGGCTCCCGGCTATCTGGACGAGCGCGCCGCCGGTTTCGATGCGGAGGCGGTCCGGGCGCTGGGCTCGGCCGACCGGGACGCCCTGCTCGCCCTGGACGAGGACCTGGCCTTCGAGCTGAAGGCGGCGGGCCGGGCTTCGTGGCAGGTCCTTGCGGGCGCAGCGGAGGGCGCGAACCTGGCAGGCCGCCTGCTCTTCGAGGACGCGCCTTACGGCGTCGGCTACATCACCGCCGTCTGGTCGTAGCGGTCGGCGCGCCGGCTCACCGGCCACGAGACCACGGACCGGGAGCGGGCTCCACGGATCCTCACCGGACGGAACACGCGACGGGACGGAACGGGACGCGGGCGGGCGACGAACGAACGGCGGACGGCCGCGGAGCGATGTGCTCCGCGGCCGTCCGCCGTCCGGAGGGTCAGCCGCCGCCGTGCGTCAGGCGTTCGGCGGCGGCGTCGGTCCCGTTCCCGCCGGGCCCGGGGTGCCGTCGTCCTTGTGGGAGATCCGGTCCAGGGCGTGTTTGGCCTTGCCGGTGCCCGATTCGATCTTGGCGCTGTACTTGCCCTTGGTCTTCTCGTCGACCAACCTCGCGGCCTTGTCCAGACCGTGATCGATCTTTCCCCCGTGCTGATGCGCGAGGTCGGAGACCTTGTCCTTGGCCGGGGCGAGCTTGGCCTTCAGCGAATCCAGGAGACCCATGGGTCACCATCCCTCCGGTAAACCGTCTGCCGTGCCCTGCTTCCAGGGGCTACTTACGGGCGCTCTCACCGGCCTCGTTGTCCGCCGCCTCCTCGGCCGACTGCTGCTTAGGGATCTCCACGGCCTCGACCGCCTCCGCGGCCGGTGCCTCGGCGGGGGTCCCCGCGGCCTCGGTGTCCGCCGTCGTCTCCGCCTCGGCGTCGGTGTCGGCGACGTTCTCCGCGGGCTCCGCGCCGTCCGTCACGTCGACGGCCTCGGTCTCCTGCGTTGACGCCTCGGCAGCTTCCTTGCCCTTACGGCGAAACATTGCAAAAACGCCCATTTCCACTCCATAGCGTACTCGTGTGGGAGAAGCCCCGCGGCGCCCGGGGCGCCCCATTGCGCCACCCGGCGCAGCCGGCACGGAAACCGGCGGTCGGAACCTCGCAACAGGCAACGAAGCCGGATGCGGGTCGTCACGTCGCTCATTCGGGGACCCGGCGAGAGGTTTGCGAGACTGGGGCGGTGAGAAGTGCAGCTCCCGCCCCGCGGGTCATCGCCGTCGTCGGTCCCACAGCGGCCGGAAAGTCCGATCTGGGTGTTTTCCTCGCTCAGCAGCTCGGCGGCGAGGTCGTCAACGCCGACTCGATGCAGCTCTACCGAGGGATGGACATCGGCACCGCCAAGCTGACGCTCGAGGAGCGCGGCGGAGTCCCGCACCACCTCCTCGACATCTGGGACGTGACCGAGGCCGCCAGCGTCGCCGAGTACCAGCGCCTCGCCCGCGCCGAGATCGACCGGCTGCTCGCCGCAGGCCGCACCCCCGTCCTGGTCGGCGGCTCCGGCCTGTACGTCCGGGGTGCCATCGACGCCCTGGAGTTCCCCGGTACGGATCCGGCCGTACGCGCCCGCCTGGAGGCCGAACTGGAGGAGCGGGGCTCCGGCGTCCTGCACGACCGGCTGGCGGCCGCCGACCCCGAGGCCGCCCGCGCGATCCTGCCGAGCAACGGCCGCCGCATCGTCCGGGCGCTCGAAGTCATCGAGATCACAGGAAAGCCCTTCACCGCCCATCTGCCGGGGCCCGACTCGGTCTACGACACCGTCCAGATCGGCGTGGACGTCGAGCGGCCCGAACTCGACGAGCGGATCACCACGCGCGTGGACCGGATGTGGGAAGCGGGCCTCGTGGACGAGGTCCGGGCGCTGGAGGGGCAAGGCCTGCGCGAGGGGCGTACGGCCGCCCGTGCCCTGGGCTACCAGCAGGTCCTGACGGCGCTCGCGGGGGAGTGCACCGACGACGAGGCGCGCGCCGAGACCGTGCGCGCCACCAAGCGCTTCGCGCGCCGTCAGGACTCGTGGTTCCGGCGGGACCCGCGGGTCCACTGGCTCAGCGGCGCCGCCGAACACCGCGGGGAACTCCCGCGAGAGGCGCTGAGGTTGGTCGAACGAGCGGTTACAGCCTGATCACGTGATGGCATCGGGACGCCATGCCCGTCATTCCAGCGCCCGGGAGCGTGCCATCATCGAGCATCGATCGACCAAGTGGAGTCCGAGTGGGGAGGGCGCGTGGCGATGGAGGCCGGCCCTCGCGACACAGAGCAGCACGGCGCGGTCCGGGGCGAAGCCCCGGGTGACGCGCCCGGTTTGACCCCGGACGGTCCCGACGACGCCCAGGGCACCTCCGTGGAGGTGGACGCCGACGAGGTCGAGGTCGAGCTGCGACCGCAGCGACGCCTGCGGATCTGGCAGCTCGCCCCCATCGTGGGCCTCGCGGCCCTCGGCTCCCTGATGTTCGCCTTCCCGCTCGCCTTCGGTTCCGGCGACGGCGGCGCGGTCGTCGCCATGCTCGGACTGCTCATCAGCTGCTGCGCGGCCGGCTGGGGCATGATGGCCGCCCGCAAGGTCGGCCACACCTGGCCCGGCCTGCCGTCCCGGGGCTCCGGCGAGCGCG
>NZ_JBVJPY010000008.1:0-272887 GCF_055609145.1 Streptomyces sp. NPDC036822 | reverse complement strand
CCCGGACTGGCGCGTGATGGCGCTGTACGTGTGCGTCAGCGCCCTCCTGGTGGCCCTGGCGGTCTGGCGCGTCGCCCGCCTGCGCTGACCCGCCCCTGTGGTCCGGTGCCTCGCCCGCTCGTGCTGACCCGGCCCCGCGGCCCGGTGCCTCGCCGGCCTCTCGCTCGCCGCTTCCCGCCCTCGCCCTCCCCGGGGGGAGGGCCGCTTCCGGCCCGCGCGCGCTGTCCCCACCCGGGCGGGACACCTGGCCCGGCCTGCCGTCCCGGGGCTCCGGCGAGCGCCCGGACTGGCGCGTGATGGCGCTGTACGTGTGCGTCAGCGCCCTCCTGGTGGCCCTGGCGGTCTGGCGCGTCGCCCGCCTGCGCTGACCCGCCCCCGCGGCCCGGTGCCTCGCCCGCTCGTGCTGACCCGGCCCCGCGGCCCGGTGCCTCGCCGGCCCCTCGCTCGCCGCTTCCCGCCCTCGCCCTCCCCGGGGGGAGGGCCGCTTCCGGCCCGCGCGCGCTGTCCCCACCCGGGCGGCCCCTGTCGGACCCGACCCGTACAGTTGATCCCGTGACCAGCACGCAGACCTCGCCGCTCTCCTTCCTCAAGGGCCACGGGACCGAGAACGACTTCGTGATCGTCCCCGACGCCGACAACGCCGTCGACCTGCCCGCCGACGTCGTCGCCCGGTTGTGCGACCGGCGAGCCGGGATCGGCGGGGACGGACTGCTGCACGTCGTCCGCAGCGCCGCCCACCCCGAGGCCAGGCCGATGGCCGACGAGGCCGAGTGGTTCATGGACTACCGCAACGCCGACGGCTCCGTCGCCGAGATGTGCGGCAACGGCGTGCGCGTCTTCGCCCGCTATCTGGAGCACGCCGGGCACGTCACCGCCGGTGAGGTCGCCGTCGCCACCCGGGGCGGGGTCAAGAAGGTCCACCTGGACAAGGACGGATCCGTCACCGTCTCCATGGGCCGCGCCCTGCTCCCCGAGGACGGCGTCACCGTCACGGTGGAGGGCCGCAGCTGGCCCGCCCGGAACGTGAACATGGGCAATCCGCACGCCGTCGCCTTCGTCGAGAACCTCGACCACGCCGGCCACCTCTTCACCGAGCCGCCCTACGCCCCGGCCGAGGTCTACCCGGAGGGCGTGAACATCGAGTTCGTCGCCGACCGCGGGCCGCGCCACGTCGCCATGCGGGTGCACGAGCGCGGCGCCGCCGAGACCCGCTCCTGCGGCACGGGCGCGTGCGCCGTCGCCGTGGCCGCCGCCCGCCGGGACGGCGCCGACCCCGCCGAGAGCGGCACGCCCGTCACGTACACCGTCGACGTCCTCGGCGGCACGTTGATCATCACCGAGCACCCCGACGGCGAGATCGAGATGACCGGCCCGGCCGTCATCGTCGCCGAGGGCGTAATCGACCCCGCCTGGCTCACCCCGGCCCGGTCGGCCTGACCCCGGACGGCCCCGCCCGACGCCCCGAAGCGGTACCCCGAAGCGACGCCCTGACCCGTGCCCCTGACCGCTGCGCTCCCGGCCGGGCGGCGCCCCTGCGGGCCGGAGGGGAGACGGGCGGCCCCGAAAAGGGCCGGAATCGAAACAGTCAACGACTGATCCGTCGCTCGAATGGGTGATCCGTTTCACGCTGGGCGAGAGCGGGACTGCACCGCGTGGTGGGCTCGGTAGCATCAAGCACCGGCAAGCCCGGCAGGCACGCCTTGCCCGCCCTCCGCCGGTCGACGTCGCCGGAGGTGCCCATGAGTGCAGAGGCCACCAACCCCCTGAGCGCGGCCGAGGCCACCGGCCCCGACGCTCCCAGCCGCAGACGCACCCGCCCGAGGATCGACCTCCGCAGGCTGGGCCGCGCCGCCCTGCTCGGGCCGGGCACCCGGGATCGCCTCCCCGACGCCATCGGCCACGTCGCCGAGGCGCACCGCGCCCACCACCCCGACGCCGACCTCGCCGTCCTCCGCCGCGCCTACGTCCTCGCCGAGTCCTCGCACCGCGGGCAGTTCCGCAAGAGCGGCGAGCCGTACATCACGCATCCGCTCGCCGTCACCCTCATCCTCGCCGAACTCGGCGCCGAGACCACGACCCTGACCGCGGCCCTCCTCCACGACACCGTCGAGGACACGGATGTGACGCTCGATCAGGTCCAGGAGCAGTTCGGCGACGAGGTCGCCTACCTCGTCGACGGCGTGACCAAGCTGGAGAAGGTCGACTACGGCGCCGCGGCCGAGCCGGAGACCTTCCGCAAGATGCTCGTCGCCACCGGCAACGACGTCCGGGTCATGTCGATCAAACTCGCCGACCGGCTCCACAACATGCGGACCCTCGGCGTCATGCGCCCCGAGAAGCAGGTCCGCATCGCCAAGGTCACCCGTGACGTCCTCATCCCGCTCGCGGAACGACTCGGCGTCCAGGCCCTCAAGTCCGAACTGGAGGACCTGGTCTTCGCCATCCTCCATCCCGAGGAGTACGAGAACACCCGCGCCCTCATCGCCGGGAACACCGGTGCCGGCGACGCCCTCGCGGCCATCGCCGAACACGTCACCACCCTCCTGCGCGAGGCGGACATCCCCGCCGAAGTCCTGGTCCGGCCACGGCACTTCGTCTCCGTCCACCGCGTCCGCCTCAAGCGCGGCGACCTGCGCGGCAGCGACTTCGGCCGACTCCTCGTCCTGGTGGGCGAGGACGCCGACTGCTACGCCGTCCTCGGTGAACTCCACACCTGCTTCACCCCGGTGATCTCCGAGTTCAAGGACTTCATCGCCGCCCCCAAGTTCAACCTGTACCAGTCGCTGCACACCGCCGTCGCCGCCCCCGACGGGGCCGTCGCCGAAGTCCTCATCCGCACCCACCAGATGCACAAGGTCGCCGAGGCCGGAGTCGTCGCCCTGGGCAATCCGTACACGCCCCCGCCGACCGGCGACCGAGCCGAGACGGCCGAGGACGGGGAGCGCGCCGACCCCACCCGGCCCGGCTGGCTCTCCCGGCTCCTCGACTGGCAGGAGGCGACCCCGGACCCGGACACCTTCTGGACCTCGCTGCGCGCCGACCTCGCCGAGGACCAGGAGATCACCGTCTTCCGCGCCGACGGCGGCACCCTCGGCCTGCCCGCCGGGGCGAGTTGCGTCGACGCGGCCTACGCGCAGTACGGCGAGGCCGCCCACTCCTGCCTCGGCGCACGTGTCAACGGGCGGCTCGCGACGCTCGGTACGGTCCTCGCCGACGGCGACACCGTCCAGCTGCTGCTCGCCCAGGACGCCGCCTCCGGGCCCTCCCCGGAGTGGCTCGACCACGCCCGTACCCCCGCCGCGCGCATCGCGATCACCGGCTGGCTCCAGGCACATCCCGAGACCGCGACGGCCCCGGCCGCCGACCCGCGCCCGCCCGCCTCCCACGCCGCCGACCGCCGCACCGGCACCCGGCTCCTCGCCGACCTGCCGGGCACCACGGCCGGCGCCGTACGCCCGGCCGGCTGTTGTACGCCCGTGCCCCCCGACGAGATCACCGGCTTCCTGGTCCGCGGCGGGACCGTCACCGTCCACCGCACCGGCTGCGCAGCCGCCGACGCCATGCGGAGCCTCGGCCGTGATCCCGTCACCGTCCACTGGGGCGACACCGACGAGTGCCGCGTCACCCTCGTCGCCGAGTCCTTCGGCCGCCCCCGGCTCCTCGCGGACCTCACCGAGGCCATCGCCGCCGCCGGCGTCGCCGTCGTCTCCGCCACCGTCGAACCGCCCAGCGAACAACGGGTACGTCACACCTACACGCTCCAACTCCCCGACGCCGCCGGGCTGCCCGCCCTCATGCGGGCCATGCGGGACGTCCCCGGCGTGTACGACGTGAGCCGCGCCCGCCAACCCGCCTCACCGGACCTGTAGGCCGCCCGCCACGGCCACCGCCACCGCCGCGTCACCTTCGGCGGCACCCCCGCCGCACGCGAGGGGCGGTCCCCGTCAGCCCGGTGATGACTCCTTCGGGTGGCGGGCGAGCGCGCCGCACCGGGCCGGGACCGACGCCCTGGTAGCCGTAGCTCATGCCGCTCACCTCCCGGAACACCGCCCCTCGCGCGCGGTGGCTCCGCTCCGCCGTTCTCGTCGCCGCCTCGGCCGGGCTCGTCGCCGCCGCGCTGCCCGCGCCCGCGCCGCTCGGCATCGGGGACCCGCTCTTCCCCCACCTCGGCAACCCGGGGTACGACGTCCTCTCGTACGACATCGACCTCACCTACGGGGGCCGCAACACCGAGCCCCTCGCTGCCGTGACCCGTATCGAGGCGCTCGCCACCGCCGACCTGGAGCGCGTCAACCTCGACTTCACCCACGGCGAGGTCTCCGCCGTCACCGTCGACGGCGTCCCGGCCGACTTCGCCACCAGCGGCGAGGACCTGGTGATCACCCCGTCCCGGTCGGTCGAGGAGGGCGAGCCGCTGGAGATCGCGGTCGTCCACACCAGCGAC
This sequence comes from Streptomyces sp. NPDC036822, assembly GCF_055609145.1. Taxonomy (NCBI): domain Bacteria; kingdom Bacillati; phylum Actinomycetota; class Actinomycetes; order Kitasatosporales; family Streptomycetaceae; genus Streptomyces; species Streptomyces sp. NPDC036822. The sequence continues at coordinate 268,443 of NZ_JBVJPY010000008.1, read as the reverse complement.
CCGTCCGGCCCCGCCGACACCGGCGGCTGGGTCCGCACCGGCGACGGCCTCGCCATGGCCAACCAGGCCGACGCCGCCCACCGGGTCTTCCCCTCCAACGACCACCCCGCCGACAAGGCGTACTTCACCTTCCGGATCACCGCCCCCCGTGCGCTGACGGCCGTCGCCAACGGCCTGCCGGCCGGGCGCAGCGAGAAGGGCGCCACCATCACCTGGACCTACCGCACCTCCCACCCCATGGCGACCGAGCTCGCCCAGGTCTCCATCGGCGCCACCACCGTCGTCCACCGCGAGGGACCGCACGGCCTGCCCCTGCGGGACGTCGTCCGCACCGCCGACCGGGAGCTCATGGAGCCCTGGCTGAAGCGGACCCCCGGGCACCTGGAGTGGATGGAGCGCCAGGTCGGCCGCTACCCCTTCGAGACGTACGGACTGCTCGTCGCCGACGCCGACACCGGCTTCGAGCTGGAGACGCAGACCCTCTCCCTCTTCGAACGACGACTCTTCGCCGAGCCCGGCTACCCGGACTGGTACGTCGACTCGATCATGGTCCACGAGCTGGCCCACCACTGGTTCGGCAACAGCGTCTCGCCCCGCACCTGGTCCGACCTGTGGCTGAACGAGGGGCACGCGAGCTGGTACGAGGCGCTTTACGCGGACGAGGTGGGCAAGCAGTCCCTGGAGCGCCGGATGAAGGCCGCCTACGGCGCCTCCGACGGATGGCGGGCGGCCGGCGGCCCTCCGGCCGCCCCCGCACCGCCCTCGCCCGGCCAGAAGATCAGCCTCTTCCGGCCCGTCGTGTACGACGGGAGCGCCCTGGTCCTGTACGCCCTGCGCCAGGAGATCGGCGAGGACGCCTTCCAGCACCTCCAGCGCCGCTGGGTGAGCGAGCACCGCGACGCCACCGCGAGCACCGCCGACTTCACCGAGATGGCGTCCCAGGTCGCGGACCGTGACCTCTCCGCCTTCTTCGCCGACTGGCTCTACGCCGAGAAGACCCCGCCCATGCCCGGCCACCCGGACTGGAGCAGCCGCGCCCCGCAGCCGCCGAACGCCGTGAAACCGGGATGACGCGCACCACCCGGGCGTGACACCATCGTCAGGTCGGCGACGCGGCCGGCCCGGGAATCTTTCCGTGCCGCCACGTGTTCTGATCGACGCAACGACTTTCCATCGACGTAAGGATCAAATGACCTCCTCTTCTTCCCCTTCCCAGGACGAGCAGAGCTTCGCCGAGACGAGCCGCACCGAGAGCCTTCGGGCCGATGCCCTGATGGAAGAGGACGTCGCCTGGAGCCACGAGATCGACGGAGAGCGGGACGGCGATCAGTTCGACCGCTCCGAGCGCGCGGCTCTGCGGCGCGTGGCGGGCCTCTCCACCGAGCTCGAGGACGTCACCGAGGTCGAGTACCGGCAGCTGCGCCTGGAGCGCGTCGTGCTGGTCGGCGTGTGGACCTCGGGGACCGTCCAGGACGCGGAGAACTCCCTCGCGGAGCTGGCGGCCCTGGCCGAGACGGCGGGCGCCCTCGTGCTCGACGGCGTGATCCAGCGCCGTGACAAGCCGGACCCGGCCACCTTCATCGGCTCGGGCAAGGCACGCGAGCTGCGCGACATCGTGGTCGAGTCCGGCGCGGACACGGTCGTCTGCGACGGCGAGCTCAGCCCCGGTCAGCTCATCGCCCTCGAAGACGTCGTCAAGGTCAAGGTGGTCGACCGGACCGCGCTGATCCTCGACATCTTCGCCCAGCACGCCAAGTCCCGTGAGGGCAAGGCGCAGGTCGCGCTCGCGCAGATGCAGTACATGCTGCCGCGACTGCGCGGCTGGGGTCAGTCGCTGTCCCGTCAGATGGGTGGCGGCGGCGGTGGCGGTATGGCCACCCGTGGTCCCGGTGAGACCAAGATCGAGACCGACCGGCGTCGGATCCGCGAGAAGATGGCGAAGATGCGCCGGGAGATCGCGGAGATGAAGACCGGCCGCGACATCAAGCGGCAGGAGCGGCGCCGGAACAAGGTGCCGTCGGTCGCCATCGCCGGATACACCAACGCCGGCAAGTCCTCCCTGCTCAACCGCCTCACGGGCGCGGGTGTGCTGGTGGAGAACGCGCTGTTCGCCACCCTCGACCCGACCGTCCGCCGGGCCGAGACGCCCACCGGCCGGGTGTACACCCTGGCCGACACCGTCGGGTTCGTGCGGCACCTTCCGCACCACCTGGTCGAGGCGTTCCGCTCCACCATGGAGGAGGTCGGCGAATCCGACCTGATCCTCCACGTGGTGGACGGCTCCCACCCGGCGCCGGAGGAGCAGCTGGCCGCCGTGCGCGAGGTGTTCCGTGACGTCGGCGCGGTGAACGTGCCCGAGGTCGTGGTCGTCAACAAGGCGGACGCGGCCGACCCGCTCGTGCTGCAGCGGCTGATGCGGGCCGAGCGCCACGCCATCGCCGTCTCGGCGCGGACGGGCGAGGGCATCGAGGAGCTGCTGGCGCTCATCGACGCCGAACTCCCCCGGCCGCAGGTCGAGATCGAGGCGCTCGTGCCGTACACCCAGGGCGGGCTCGTCTCGCGGGTGCATGCCGAGGGCGAGGTGCTCTCCGAGGAGCACACGGCGGAGGGCACGCTGCTCAAGGCGCGGGTGCACGAGGAGCTGGCGGCATTCCTCATGCCGTACGTTCCCGCCGCTCACTGACCGGCCCGCCCGGCGCACGCCGGGACGCGTCCATGCGGAAGGCCCCGCCCCCCTGACCGAGGGGGGCGGGGCCTTCCGCATGGGGAGTTCGGATCCGTGTGCGTCCGTCGGACCTTCGCCACGATCCGCGTCACGCACACGCGTGCCACGAGCCGTGGTCAGGGCCTCGGCGCGGGGCGGCCGGCCTCCTCGGCCGGCCGCCGGTCACGACGGGTCAGCGGGCGAACTTCTTGCTCACCATCTCGTGCGCGTTCTGGGCACCCCGGCCGAGCTGGGGTCCGGCCAGCCAGCCGTTGCCGCCGACCGGGCCGATCGAGGTGTTGGAGACCAGCGCCGCCTTGCCGTTCGGCATCGTGCGGATCCAGCCGCCGCCGGAGGAACCACCGGTCATCGTGCAGCCGATGCGGTACATCGTGGGCGTGGCGGGGGCCGTGGTGAGCCGGCTCGGCCGGTCGACGCACTTGTGCATGATCAGACCGTTGTACGGGGGAGCGGCCGGGTAGCCCCAGGCGCCCATCGTGCCGGCCTGCGCCGCGGTGGGCGCGGAGAAGTCGATCGGCAGGGCGGCGCCCACCGTCTCCTCCAGGGACTTCTTGCCCCGCTCCGGCTGCACGTGCATCACGGCGTAGTCGTAGGGCCAGGCCGGGTTCGTGCCGCCGCGGTTGATCCACTCACCGGAGGTGACCACCCAGTCGGCCCAGTACTGGCCGTAGGGAGCCACCTCGTGCGCCTGCGCGTTGTTCAGCGAGGACGCCGACTTGCCCAGGTCGTTGTAGGCCGGGACGAAGGCGATGTTGCGGTACCAGCCGCCCTTCTGGCCCGCGTGCACGCAGTGACCCGCGGTCCACACGAGGTTGGACTTCCCGGGCCGGCGCGGGTCCTTCACGATCGTGCCGGAGCAGACCATGTGGCCCTGCGGCGAGTCGAAGAAGATCTTCCCGACGGGCGCCGCGTTGCGGTGGTACGGCGTCTTCTCGCGCTGCGCCCGCACGGGCCGCGGCACCGGGTCGCTGCCGCCCGCGCCCGCGGTGGCGGTGATCGCCGGGTCGGGGCTCTTCGCCGACTGCATGCGCTCGGGGTTCCACAGACCCTCGATCACCGGGTTGACGAAGTCCTCGGCCTCACGGAGCCAGGTGTCCTTGTCCCAGTTCTTCCACTCGCCGTTCTTCCACTTGTCCGGGTCGACGCCGTGCTGCTTGAGCTTGTCGGCCAGGTCCTTCGGGAGGGCGCTGTCGCCCCCGCCGGTGGTGGGGTCGGCGGTGGCCGCGGTCGCCTCGGCGGCGGGCTTGTCGGCCGCCGGAGTCTCGGTCGGACCGCAGGCGGTGGCGGTCAGCGAGAGCGCCACGGCCAGGCCGGCGAAGGCCGGCAGGAGTTTTGTCGAACGCATGAGTAGAGATCCCCCTGGGATGATTCCCGCGCCCCGCAACCACCTCAGTGATTGCCATGGACGCGTCACTAGCGGTGCACAGTATGCCCGTACGAAGGAGGCGGGACCCCGCGAGGGCCCGCCTCCTGCACACGCCCTAGCGGCCCGCGTACTTCTTGCTGACCTCGGCGTAGACGCCCTTGGCCTCGGCGCCCAGACGGGGACCGGCCAGCCAGCCGGCCGTCACCGGGCCGATCGAGGTGTTGGACACCAGCGCGGGCTTGCCGTCCTTGCCCTGGGCCACCCAGCCGCCACCGGACGAACCGCCGGTCATGGTGCAGCCGATGCGGTACATCGTCGGCTGGTCCGCCTTCACCGACAGACGGCCCGGCTTGTCCTGGCACTGGAACATCTTCTGGCCGTCGAAGGGGGCACCGGCCGGGTAACCGGTCGCCGTCATGCTCGCGATCTTCGGCGTGGCCGGCGCGTTGAACTCCACCGGAAGTGCCGAACCGACCGTCTCCTCCAGTGACTTGCCCGTGCTGCCCTTCTCCGGCGTCACGTGGATCACCGCGAAGTCGTACGGGGCGCCCTGGCCACCGGTCGCCGCGCCCTGCGAGATCCACTGCTCGGACGTCTGCGCCCAGTCACCCCACCACACGCCGTACGGGGCGACGTCCTCGCGGGTCGCGTTCTCCAGCTGGGCGGCCGGCTTGCCGCTGTCGTTGTACGAGGGCACGAAGGCGATGTTGCGGTACCAGCCGCCCTTCTTGCCCGCGTGCACGCAGTGGCCCGCCGTCCAGACCATGTTGGACTTCCCCGGGTTCGCCGGGTCCTTCACGACGGTGGCCGAGCAGACCATCGAGCCCTGGGGCCCGTCGAAGAAGACCTTGCCCGCCTCGGGAGCTTCTGAGTGGTACGGCGTGTCCACGGCCCTCGCCCTGGCCGGAACGGGGGTCGGGTCGGTGACACCCTCGTCGCCCGAGATGTCCTCCTCCTCGACCGGCTTGTCGGGACGCTCGGCCTCCCGCATCCGGTCCGGGTTCCAGAGGTCCTCGATGATCGGGTTCACGTAGTCCTTGGCCTCACGCAGCCACTTCTCGCGGTCCCAGTTCTTCCACTCGCCGTCGCGCCACTTGTCCAGGTCGATCCCGCGCTCCTTGAGGCGGTCCTTGAGATCGTCCGGAATCGTGATCTTGTCGCCGGCGGACGGGCTCGCGGGAGCGCTGGGCTTGTCGCCCGCGTTCTCCTCGGTCGGGCCGCAGGCCGTCGCCGTCAGCGTCAACGCCGCGACGGCGGCTGCCGAGGCCAGCAGCGGACGAATCGATCGCATCTCGAGATCCCCCTGGGACTACGTCAACTTGTGCATGCATGAACTGTGGTGAACGTCCCGGCGGCGTCGACCGCCGCCGGAGCGCGGCCCCCATGATGCCGGTGCAGGTGGGGACGGTGTGCGGCAGGTCCGCGGTTCCGCACCCCGTACAGCCGTTGCCGGGCCGTGATCAAGACCGGCCCAAGGATCTTGGTATCGGCCCGTGATCCCCGGGAGTCCGCGTCGTTGGTACGTACGGGGGACCCCCAAGCAGCGTTCACGGCCGTCGTACGCACGGTCGAGCAACGTACTGATGTGCAACGCAACCGTTACAGCGGGAGGACACCGAGCCGTGGCCGTGACCGAATCAGCTCCGGCCGTACCACCGGCAGCGCAGACACCGACGGGGGAGCGGCCCGCGGGCGAGACGGGCGCCCACGAGGGCATCCTGCGCCGCCAGTCGCTGCGCGAGTCGGCGGCGCGCACCTACGCCCGCTCGCTGCCGATCGTGCCGGTGCGCGCCCGAGGGCTCACCATCGAGGGCGCGGACGGCCGTCGTTACCTCGACTGCCTCTCGGGGGCGGGGACGCTGGCCCTCGGGCACAACCACCCGGTGGTCCTCGAAGCCGTCAGGAAGGTCCTCGACTCGGGCGCTCCGCTCCACGTCCTCGACCTCGCCACCCCGGTCAAGGACGCCTTCACCACCGAGCTGTTCGCCACGCTCCCCGCCGGACTCGCCGACGACGCCCGCATCCAGTTCTGCGGGCCTGCCGGCACGGACGCGGTCGAGGCCGCCCTCAAGCTCGTCCGCACGGCGACCGGCCGCAGCGGACTGTTCAGCTTCACCGGCGCCTACCACGGCATGACCGCCGGAGCCCTCGACGCCTCGGGCGGAGCCACGGACGTACGCGTCACCCGGCTGCCCTACCCGCAGAACTACCGCTGCCCCTTCGGCGTCGGCGGCGACCGCGGCGCCGAACTGGCCGCCCGCTGGACGGAGAACCTCCTCGACGACCCCAAGAGCGGGGTCACCACCCCCGCCGGGATGATCCTCGAACCCGTCCAGGGAGAAGGGGGAGTCATCCCCGCCCCCGACGCCTGGATGCGCCGGATGCGCGCCCTCACCGCCTCCCGGTCCATCCCCCTCATCGCCGACGAGGTGCAGACCGGCGTCGGCCGCACGGGCACCTTCTGGGGCGTCGAGCACAGCGGCGTCGTGCCCGACGTGATGGTCCTTTCCAAGGCCATCGGAGGCTCCCTCCCGCTCGCCGTCATCGTCTACCGCGCCGAGCTCGACGCCTGGGAGCCCGGCGCCCACGCCGGCACCTTCCGCGGCAACCAGCTCGCCATGGCCGCCGGAGCCGCCACCCTCGCGTACGTACGGGAGAACAGGCTCGCCGACCGCGCGGCCACGCTCGGCGCCCGGATGCTCGGCCGGCTCCAGGGGCTCGCCGCCGACCACCTCTGCGTCGGAGACGTCCGCGGCCGGGGCCTCATGATCGGCGTCGAGCTGGTCGACCCGTACGCCGACGAGGCCCCGTTCCCGTCCGCCGACGAGGCCCAGGCCTTCGGTGTCTTCGCCCCGCCGGCCGCTCCGGCGCTCGCCGCGGCCGTCCAGCGGGAGTGCCTGGACCGCGGGCTCATCGTCGAACTCGGCGGCCGGCACGCCGGAGTCGTCCGTCTCCTGCCGCCGCTGACCCTCACCGACGAGCAGGCCGAAGCCGTCCTGGACCGTTTCGCCGACGCCCTGGCCGCCGCCGAACGCACCCACCGCCCGGGCCCGTCCTCGCACCCCGGGTCCGTACCCGCCCGCTCCGCGCCCCGCCGGACCGCCACCGGACCGTCCCACTGATCCCGGACCGAACCCGGACACCCTCACAAGGAAGCCCCCGTGAACGCCACTCCCGCCTCCGAAGCGTCCGACTCCGGCAGCGCCGCACGCGGCCCGCTCACCGTCGAGCAGGCCACCGTCCCCCGCCAGCACTCCGGTCCGTACGACCCCCAGCCCGCGGCGCCGCAGCCGTCGTCCGCGCCCGCGGCAGGGCACGCGACGGCTCCCGGGCCCGCTTCCGGCGCACCGACCGCGCCCGCTCCCGCGCCCCCGGTCAGGGACGGCCACCGGGACGACCACCGTGGGGAGCCTCTCGACGACCCGGACCCGCGGCGCGCCGCGGACGCGGCGACCATCGAGAACCTGCTGCGCTGCTGGGTACGGGAGAAGGACCTCCGCGCCCCCGAGGCGACCACCCTCCGCGTCCCCCTCGACGCCAGCGGCACCGCACTGCTCGTGCCCGTCCTCTACTGGTCGCCCACCGGCTGGCACCGCTTCGGGGCACCCGTCCTGGAAGGCCTCCCCGCCTCGGCACCGGCGGCCGACGCCGTCACCGTCGCCGCGCTCCTCAGCCGCGAGACGGGCCGCCCCGAGGGCACCGATCTCGTCGGCCGCGTCGCCGACTCCGCCCGCCGCACCGCCGACTTCATCGCCGACCGGCGCCGCCGGCCACGCCCCGGCCTCGACGCCGACCTCTTCCTCACCGCCGAGCAGTCCCTGCTCCTCGGCCACCCGCTCCACCCCACCCCCAAGAGCAGGGAGGGGCTCTCCGAGGCGGAGGCCCGTCTCTACTCCCCGGAGCTCTACGGCTCCTTCCCCCTGCACTGGATGGCCGTCGACCGCACCGTCCTCGCCTCCGACTCCGCCTGGACCGAACAGGGCCGCCCGGTCACCGCCGAACAACTCGCCACCGGGCTCGCCGAGGGCCTCGCACCGCCGCCGGGCACCGTGCCGCTCCCCCTCCACCCCTGGCAGGCCCGGGAGCTGCTGCACCGGCCCGCCGTCGCCTCCCTCCTCGACGCCGGACTCCTGCACGACCTCGGTCCCCACGGCGGCGCCTGGCACCCCACCTCCTCCGTCCGCACCGTCCACCGGCCCGGCGCCCGGACCATGCTCAAGCTCTCCCTCGGCGTCCGCATCACCAACTCCCGGCGCGAGAACCTCCGCAAGGAACTTCACCGCGGCGTGGAGGTCCACCGGCTCCTGCGCACCGGACTCGTGGACCAGTGGCAGGCCGCCCACCCCGGGTTCGACATCGTCCGCGACCCCGCCTGGCTCGCGGTCGACACCCTCGACGGCGCACCCGTTCCCGGCCTCGACGTCATGGTCCGCCACAACCCCTTCGCCGCCGGCGACGACGCCGTCTGCATCGCCGCCCTCACGGCCCCGCGCCCCTGGCCGGGCACGGGCCGGATGCGCTCACGCCTCGCCGAGATCGTCACCCGCCTCGCCGCCCGTACCGGCCGCCCCACCACGGCGGTCGCGGCCGAGTGGTTCCTGCGCTACCTCGACCAGGTGGTCCGCCCCGTGCTCTGGCTCGACGGCGCCGCCGGAGTCGCCCTGGAGGCCCACCAGCAGAACACCCTCGTGCTCCTCGACCCCGACGGCTGGCCCGTCGGCGGCCGCTACCGCGACAACCAGGGCTACTACTTCCGCGAATCCCACCGCGACGAGCTGGACAAGCGGCTGCCCGGCATCGGCGCCGCCAGCGACACCTTCGTCTCCGACCAGGTCACCGACGAGCGCTTCGCCTACTACCTCGGCATCAACAACGTCCTCGGTCTCATCGGCGCGTTCGGCTCCCAGTGTCTCGCCGACGAGCGCGTCCTGCTCGCCGGCTTCCGGCAGTTCCTGACCTCCGCCACCGGCCTCGGCTCCCCCCTGCCGCACCGGCTCCTGGAGGCCGCGACGCTGCGCTGCAAGGCCAACCTGCTCACCCGCCTCCACGGCCTGGACGAACTGGTGGGGCCCGTCGACACCCAGTCCGTCTACGTCACCATCACCAACCCCCTCCGCTCCTGAGCGCCGTGCGCCCCGGGCCTGGCCGAACGCGCCAGGTCCGGGCCGCACGCCCGACGAGCCCCGAGCCACAGCCGACGAGCCGCTCCCGACACGACCGCCGCACCACCCCACGCCGCACCGCCGCACCGCCGAGAGGAGAGCGTCACCGTGCCTCACACCGACGCCGGCACCGACACCGACGCGAGCCCCGGGTCCCGCACCGACGCCGATCCCGGGCCCCGGGGCGCCGCCGGGACCAGCGCCCGCCCCCCGGTCGACACGGGCGGCGAGGACACCCTGGACATGCGACTGCCCGACGAGCTCGTCGCCCTGTTCACCGCCGGCGAGACCACGACGCCGACCCACGGCGACCTGCTCGACGACGTTCCCTCCTGGGGCCCGGCCGCCACCCCCGTCGGCCCCTTCCGGCTCGTACCCGTACGGATCGACCGGGACCTGGCACTCGTCAGCCGCTGGATGAACGATCCGGCCGTCGCCGCCTTCTGGGAGCTGTCAGGACCCGAGAGCGTGACCGCCGCCCACCTCCGCGCCCAACTCGACGGCGACGGACGCACCGTGCCCTGCCTCGGAGTCCTCGGCGCCACCCCCATGAGCTACTTCGAGATCTACCGCGCCGATCTCGACCCGCTCGCCCGGCACTACCCGGCACGCCCCCACGACACCGGGATCCATCTGCTCGTCGGCGGCGTCGCCGACCGCGGACGAGGGATCGGCACCACGCTGCTGCGGGCCGTCGCCGACCTCGTCCTCGACCACCGGCCCCGGTGCACCCGTGTCATCGCCGAACCCGACGTGCGCAACACACCGTCGGTGTCCGCCTTCCTGAGCGCCGGCTTCCGCTTCTCCGCCGAAGTCGACCTTCCCGACAAACGAGCCGCCCTCATGGTCCGCGACCGCGCCCTCCGCCACGTCCTGTGAACGCCCCTTCGTCATCCATACACCGCTCGCTCCACAGCGGTTCCCACCCCGAGGAGTCCCCGTGCCGTCGTCCCCTGCCACCCATGACTCCGCACCGCTCTCACCCCCCGAGCTGAACACCTCCGCCTGGACCCTGGTGTGCTCCCACCTCCTCGCCAAGACCCTCGGCGAGTTCGCGTACGAGGAGATCATCGAACCCATCCCCGCCGACGATCCCCATGAACCCGGCGGCCCCGACGACCCCGGACGCCACACCCTGTGCCTGGACGACGGCTCGACGCTCGCCTTCCGCGCCCGCCGTGGCGCGTACGGAAGCTGGCGCGTCGCCCCCGACTCGATCACCCTCGACGGCCGGCCGCTGACGGACCCGCTCGACTTCCTGGTCCGTGCCCACCGGCTCCTCGGCATCGACGGCGCGACCCTCGGCCACCTCATCCGCGAGCTCACCACCACCCTCGTCGCGGACGCCCGCCTCCACCACACGGCGCTGCCCGCGGACCGGCTCGCCGACCTGGGCTACGCCGAGCTGGAAGGCCACCAGACCGGTCATCCCTGGCTCGTGCTCAACAAGGGCCGCATCGGCTTCTCCGCCGCCGACGCCGCCCGCTGGGCCCCCGAGGCCCGCCGCCCCACCCGCCTCCCCTGGATCGCGGTCAGCACCGACCTCGCCGCCTACCGCGGCGTCCCCGGGCTCGACACCCCCGACCGGCTCTACGCCCGCGAGCTCGGCCCCGAGGTCCGCGACGCCTTCCGCGCCGAGCTGACCGGCCGGGGCCTGGATCCCGAGACGTACCTCCTGCTGCCCGTCCACCCCTGGCAGTGGGACGAGATCCTGCTGCCCCTCTACGCCCCCGCCGTCGCCGGCGGAGCCATCGTCCCGCTCCCCACCGACGGCGACCTGCGCCTGCCGCAGCAGTCGGTCCGTACGTTCCTCAACACCAGCCGCCCCGACCGGCACACCGTCAAGCTGCCGCTCTCCGTCCTCAACACGCTCGTCTGGCGAGGTCTCCCCACCGAGCGGACCCTCGCCGCCCCCGCCGTCACCTCCTGGGTGCACGGGCTGCGCGACGCCGACCCCTTCCTCCGCGACGAGTGCGGGGTGATCCTCCTCGGCGAGGTCGCCTCCGTCACCGTGGAGCACCCGCTCTACGACAGGCTGCCCGAGGTCCCGTACCAGTACAAGGAACTCCTCGGCGCGATCTGGCGCGAGCCGCTGCGACTGCCTCCCGACGAGCGCGCCCGGACCCTCGCCGCGCTCCTGCACACCGACCCGGACGGCCGCGCCTTCGTCGCCGCGCTGGTCGAGCGCTCCGGGCTCCGCCCCGCCGTGTGGCTCCAGCACCTCTTCGCCGCCCTGCTGCCGCCGCTGCTGCACTTCCTCTACCAGTACGGCACCGTCTTCTCACCGCACGGCGAGAACGCCATCGTCGTCTACGACGAAAGGGACGTCCCCGTACGTCTGGCGATCAAGGACTTCGTCGACGACGTGAACGTCAGCGCCCTGCCCCTTCCCGAGCACGAGACGATGCCGGACGACGTCCGTGCCGTCCTGCTCACGGAGGAACCGGGCTTCCTCACCCAGTTCATCCATTCAGGTCTGTTCGTCGGCGTCTTCCGCTATCTGGCACCGCTGTGCGCGGAGCAACTCGGCGTGCCCGAGCAGGACTTCTGGGCCATGGTCCGGGCCGAGATCCTGCGCCACCAGGCGCGCTTCCCGGAGCTGAAGGAACGGTTCGAGCTGTTCGATCTCCTCAGACCCCGGATCGAGCGGCTCTGTCTCAACCGTAACCGTCTGCACCTGGACGGCTACCGCGACCGCCCCGCGCGGCCGCACGCCGCCGTCCACGGGACCGTCCCGAATCCGCTCGCGTGATCCCGACTGTCACTGCCGCGCCGTAGGGTGGAAGCGCTATGACGAAGCCATCCCTCCCCGAACTCCTCCATGCCGCAGTCTCCGCCGTCGGCGGTATGGAACGGCCTGGCCAGGTATCCATGGCCGAAGCCGTCGCCGAGGCCATCGACGACAGCTCCCACCTTCTCGTCCAGGCCGGCACCGGCACCGGAAAGTCGCTCGGCTATCTGGTGCCGGCCCTGGCGCACGGGGAGCGGGTGGTGGTGGCCACGGCCACGCTGGCGCTCCAGCGCCAGCTGGTCGAGCGTGACCTTCCGCGCACGGTCGACGCCCTGCATCCGCAGCTGCGGCGGCGTCCCGAGTTCGCCATGCTCAAGGGGCGGTCGAACTACCTCTGCCTCCACCGCCTCCACGAGGGTGTGCCGCAGGACGAGGAGGACGGGCTGTTCGACCCCTTCGAGGCCGCGGCGCCCACGAGCAAGCTCGGCCAGGACCTGCTGCGGCTGCGGGACTGGTCCGACGAGACGGAGACCGGCGACCGGGACAACCTGACGCCCGGCGTCTCCGACCGGGCGTGGGCCCAGGTCTCGGTCTCCTCCCGTGAATGCCTGGGCGCGAGCAAGTGCGCCTACGGCGCGGAGTGCTTCGCCGAGGCCGCCCGCGAGCGGGCCAAGCTCGCCGACGTCGTCGTCACCAATCACGCCCTGCTGGCCATCGACGCGATCGAGGGTGCCCCCGTCCTGCCCCAGCACGAGGTGCTGATCGTGGACGAGGCCCACGAGCTGGTCTCCCGGGTCACGGGCGTCGCCACGGGCGAGCTCACCCCGGGCCAGGTCAACCGCGCCGTCCGCCGGAGCGCGAGGCTGGTCGACGAGAAGATCGCCGACCAGCTGCAGACGGCGGCCGAGGGCTTCGAGAGGGTCATGGAGCTGGCCCTCCCGGGCCGCCTGGAGGAGCTCCCGGAGGACCTCTCGTACGCGCTGATGGCGCTGCGGGACGCGGCCCGCGCCGTCATCACGGCCCTGGGCTCCACCCGGGACAAGGCGGTCCAGGACGAGGACGCCGTGCGCAAGCAGGCCATGGCGTCGGTGGAGAGCATCCACGGCGTCGCCGAGCGGATCACGCAGGGCTCCGAGTACGACGTCGTCTGGTACGAACGCCACGACCGGTTCGGCGCCTCCGTGCGGGTCGCCCCGCTCTCGGTCTCCGGGCTGCTGCGGGAGAAGCTCTTCGCCGACCGGTCCGTGGTGCTCACGTCGGCCACGCTCAAGCTGGGGGGCGACTTCAACGGCGTCGGGGCCTCGCTGGGGCTCGCTCCGGAAGGCACCGAGGGCGACGACATCCCGGTCTGGAAGGGCATCGACGTCGGTTCGCCGTTCGACTATCCCAAGCAGGGCATCCTCTACGTCGCGAAGCACCTGTCACGGCCCGCCCGCGACGGCGACCGCGGCGACATGCTGGACGAGCTCACGGAGCTGATGCAGGCGGCGGGCGGCCGCACGCTCGGACTGTTCTCCTCGATGCGGGCGGCCCAGCTCGCGGCCGAGGAGCTGCGCACGCGCATCCCCGAGTTCCCCATCCTGCTGCAGGGCGAGGACACCCTGGGCGAGCTGATCAAGAATTTCTCCGCCGACCCGAAGACCTGCCTCTTCGGCACGCTCTCGCTGTGGCAGGGAGTGGACGTCCCGGGCGCCAGCTGCCAGCTCGTCGTCATGGACAAGATCCCCTTCCCGCGCCCCGACGACCCGCTGATGAGCGCGCGCCAGAAGGCCGTCGAGGAAGCGGGCGGCAACGGCTTCATGGCCGTCGCGGCCACGCACGCGGCGCTGCTCATGGCTCAGGGCGCCGGCCGGCTCGTCCGCGCCACCGGGGACCGCGGGGTGGTCGCGGTGCTCGATCCACGGCTGGCCACCGCTCGCTACGGCAGCTACCTCAAGGCGTCACTGCCCGACTTCTGGTACACCACGGACCGGAATCAGGTGCGGAAGTCGCTGGCGGCGATCGACGCGGCTTCCCAGGCGGCGGGTGTGTGAGGACACGGCAGGGCCCCGGGACCGGCGCAGTGGGTCCCGGGGCCCGGTCAGAGCCGGCGGATGGATCACACCCGCCGCAGAACCGCCACGACCTTGCCGAGGATGGTGGCCTCGTCGCCGGGGATCGGCTGGTACGCCGCGTTGTGCGGCAGCAGCCAGACGTGGCCGTCCTCGCGCTTGAAGCGCTTCACGGTGGCCTCGCCGTCCAGCATGGCGGCGACGATGTCACCGTTCTCCGCGACGGGCTGGCGGCGCACCGTCACCCAGTCGCCGTCGCAGATGGCCGCCTCGATCATGGAGTCACCCACGACCTTCAGGACGAACAGCTCGCCGTCGCCGACCAGCTGCCGGGGGAGCGGGAAGACGTCCTCGACCGACTCCTCGGCGAGGATGGGGCCACCGGCGGCGATCCGTCCGACCAGGGGAACGTACGACGCGGCGGGCTTGCCGCTGGTGTCGGTGGGCTGGGTGCTGGGCTGGTCGGAGCCGCGCACCTCGTACGCCCGGGGGCGGTGAGGGTCGCGACGGAGGAAGCCCTTGCGCTCGAGGGCCATCAGCTGGTGCGCCACGGAGGAGGTGCTGGAGAGGCCCACCGCCTGGCCGATCTCGCGCATCGACGGGGGGTAACCCCGCCGCTGGACCGAGTCCCGGATGACCTCGATCACCCTGCGCTGCCGGTCGGTGAGGCCCGAGCTGTCGGCCCTGATCCCTGGAGGTCGTCCGGGCAGCGAGCGGGCGGGCCGACCGGGCTCCCCGTCCCCGTTCATGACTGTGTCATTCATGGCATGCACCGGCTCGAGTCGGCCCTGGGAGCGGTCCTGGGCGGTGATGGTGGCACTGTCTGCGGTGGTGGTCACGTCGTCGGCCCCTCTCGAATGGTCTCCCTGGCTGGCACAACGGTAGTGGCTTTCGAAAGGTTGCGCCAAACACACGTTCGAGTGAAAAACTGCGGATTGCCTTACGTGTTCACGCAGGTGGGTGTATATGCCGGCTCGGCCCCGTCGGAATTCGGTGGTCACGGTAGCCTTCGCCGCCGGCCCGCAGGGCGGCGGGGTCCTTGTTCCAGTGTGGCATCAGAGGCCCCGGAATCGGCGGCACCGCGCGCTTCCCGTACCCTCTGACCCGGCCCCGCGCACCCCTTCACGGGCCGCGCCGCGCGACACGCGCGAAGGGGCGAAAATGCGCTTCGCCACCAGATCTAGTGGTTGGATTGCATCAGCCACCCAGAAGTTGTGGTCCCCGGTCTGCCGGGGGTGCACGCATCGCCTATGCTGGTGGTCGCTTCGAGGGGCCCTGACGGGCCCGGTGGGGCTATTCAGTCGTGCCGTGAGGGAGGGTCGGAACCATGCATTGCCCTTTCTGCAGGCACCCCGACAGCCGAGTCGTCGACAGTCGCACCACCGACGACGGGACGTCGATCCGACGCCGCCGCCAGTGCCCCGACTGCTCCCGCCGTTTCACGACGGTGGAGACCGCCTCGCTGATGGTGATCAAGCGGTCCGGCGTGACCGAGCCCTTCAGTCGTACGAAGGTCATCTCCGGCGTCCGCAAGGCGTGCCAGGGGCGACCCGTGACCGAGGACGCCCTCGCCAAGCTCGGCCAGCGGGTCGAGGAGGCGGTGCGCGCCACCGGGAGCGCCGAGCTGACCACCCATGACGTGGGCCTGGCCATCCTCGGCCCGCTGCAGGAACTCGACCTCGTCGCGTACCTGCGCTTCGCATCCGTGTACAAGGCTTTCGACAGCCTCGACGACTTCGAGGCCGCCATCGCGGAACTCCGCGGACAGCGGCCTCGCGCAGTGGAGCGCGGGACCGGAGTGACCCCCGAGGTCCCCGTTCCCGCCACCGCCGCCGACTGACCGGCGGGCCGGACCCGAGGTCCGGCGAGACCGGTCGCCGAGCGGCCGAAAAGACGTGCCACGAGGGCCCTGAGCGGCGTTCGCGGCAGCAGACAAGAAGACGGTGCCCTGGGACTAACTGGGCACTTCAGGGTGTTTTGCCCGTATATGGGAGGCGGCATGACAGAGACGGCGAGCGGTCCGGCACGAGGTTCCCGCGCCAAGGGGACCAAGGCGGCTGCGGCGGGCCGGCAGGGTCTGCGTATCGAGCGCATCCACACCACTCCTGGCGTGCATCCGTACGACGAGGTGGTCTGGGAGCGTCGTGACGTCGTCATGACCAACTGGCGCGACGGCTCGGTCAACTTCGAGCAGCGTGGCGTCGAGTTCCCCGACTTCTGGTCGGTGAACGCGGTCAACATCGTCACCAGCAAGTACTTCCGCGGGGCCGTCGGCACCCCGCAGCGCGAGACCGGTCTCAAGCAGCTCATCGACCGGATCGTGAAGACGTACACGAAGGCCGGCGAGGAGCACGGCTACTTCTCCTCGCCCGCCGACGCCGAGATCTTCGAGCACGAGCTGGCCTACGCCCTCCTGCACCAGATCTTCAGCTTCAACTCGCCGGTGTGGTTCAACGTCGGCACGCCGCAGCCCCAGCAGGTCTCCGCCTGCTTCATCCTGTCCGTCGACGACTCCATGGAGTCGATCCTCGACTGGTACAAGGAAGAGGGCATGATCTTCAAGGGCGGCTCCGGCGCCGGCCTGAACCTCTCCCGCATCCGCTCCTCCAAGGAGCTCCTGTCCAGCGGCGGCAACGCCTCCGGGCCGGTCTCCTTCATGCGCGGTGCCGACGCCTCCGCAGGAACGATCAAGTCGGGCGGCGCCACCCGCCGCGCCGCCAAGATGGTCATCCTCGACGTCGACCACCCCGACATCGAGAACTTCATCGAGACCAAGGTGAAGGAAGAGGAGAAGATCCGCGCGCTGCGCGACGCGGGCTTCGACATGGACCTGGGCGGCGACGACATCACGTCCGTCCAGTACCAGAACGCCAACAACTCGGTCCGTGTGAACGACACGTTCATGAAGGCGGTCGAGGCGGGCGGCACGTTCGGCCTCACCTCCCGCATGACGGGCGAGGTCATCGAGGAGGTCGACGCCAAGTCGCTCTTCCGCAAGATGGCCGAGGCGGCCTGGGCGTGTGCCGACCCCGGCATCCAGTACGACGACACCATCAACGCGTGGCACACCTGCCCGGAGTCCGGCCGCATCAACGGCTCGAACCCCTGCAGCGAGTACATGCACCTGGACAACACGTCCTGCAACCTCGCCTCGCTGAACCTCATGAAGTTCCTCAAGGACGACGGCAAGGGCAACCAGTCGTTCGAGTCCGAGCGCTTCGCCAAGGTCGTCGAGCTGGTCATCACCGCGATGGACATCTCCATCTGCTTCGCGGACTTCCCGACCCAGAAGATCGGCGAGAACACCCGCGCCTTCCGCCAGCTGGGCATCGGCTACGCCAACCTCGGCGCCCTGCTGATGGCCACGGGCCACGCGTACGACTCCGACGGCGGCCGCGCCCTGGCCGGCGCCATCACCTCGCTGATGACCGGCACGTCGTACAAGCGCTCCGCCGAGCTGGCCGCGGTCGTCGGCCCGTACGACGGCTACGTCCGCAACGCCGAGCCGCACCAGCGCGTCATGAAGCAGCACGCCGACGCCAACACGGTGGCCGTGCGCATGGACGACCTGGACTCGCCGGTCTGGGCCGCCGCCACGGAGGCCTGGCAGGACGTGATCCGCCTCGGCGCCAAGAACGGCTTCCGCAACGCCCAGGCCTCGGTCATCGCCCCGACCGGCACCATCGGTCTCGCGATGTCCTGCGACACCACCGGCCTCGAGCCCGACCTCGCCCTGGTCAAGTTCAAGAAGCTGGTCGGCGGCGGCTCGATGCAGATCGTCAACGGCACCGTCCCGCAGGCCCTGCGCCGCCTGGGTTACCAGGAGGAGCAGATCGAGGCGATCGTCGCCCACATCGCCGAGCACGGCAACGTGATCGACGCCCCGAGCCTGAAGACCGAGCACTACGAGGTCTTCGATTGCGCCATGGGCGAGCGTTCCATCTCCGCGATGGGCCACGTCCGCATGATGGCCGCCATCCAGCCGTGGATCTCCGGCGCCCTCTCCAAGACCGTGAACCTGCCGGAGACGGCCACGGTCGAGGACGTCGAGGAGGTCTACTTCGAGGCGTGGAAGATGGGCGTCAAGGCGCTCGCGATCTACCGCGACAACTGCAAGGTCGGCCAGCCGCTCTCCGCCAAGAAGAAGGAGGTGGAGAAGACCGAGGTCACCGCGAAGACCGAGGCGACGATCCGCGAGGCCGTCGAGAAGGTCGTCGAGTACCGCCCGGTCCGCAAGCGCCTCCCCAAGGGCCGCCCGGGGATCACCACCTCCTTCACGGTCGGTGGGGCCGAGGGCTACATGACCGCGAACTCCTACCCGGACGACGGTCTCGGCGAGGTGTTCCTGAAGATGTCCAAGCAGGGTTCGACGCTCGCCGGCATGATGGACGCCTTCTCCATCGCCGTCTCCGTCGGTCTGCAGTACGGCGTGCCCCTGGAGACCTACGTCTCCAAGTTCACCAACATGCGTTTCGAGCCGGCCGGCATGACGGACGACCCGGACGTGCGGATGGCGCAGTCGATCGTCGACTACATCTTCCGCCGCCTGGCGCTGGACTTCCTGCCCTTCGAGACCCGCTCCGCGCTCGGCATCCACTCGGCCGAGGAGCGTCAGCGTCACCTGGAGACGGGCTCTTACGAGCCCGCCGACGACGAGGTGGACGTCGAGGGCCTGGCCCAGTCCGCCCCGCGCCAGACGGAGACCCTGAAGGCTGTCGCCGCCCCGGCCGTGGCGGCGGAGGTTCCCGCCCCCAAGCAGGCGCACACCTCGGCGGAGCTCGTCGAGATGCAGCTGGGCATCAGCGCCGACGCGCCGCTCTGCTTCTCCTGCGGTACGAAGATGCAGCGCGCGGGTTCCTGCTACATCTGCGAGGGCTGCGGCTCGACCAGCGGGTGCAGCTGACACCGAGCGGAACCGCGTCCGACGGGACGCCGAAGCGGCACTGAGTCACGGGTGCCGAGGGCGCTGATCCGCGCTTGAGAGAGGGTGCCGGCCCATGGGCCGGCACCCTCTTCGGCGTTGGGGGCCGGCCGGCGTTGAGGGCCGGGGCTGGGGGCCTCCTGTTGTCCGGCGGGGCCGGGTCGGGCCTGTTCCCGGGGGCCTGGACCTGCCTTCCGGCGGGTCTACGGCCTGCTTCCGGGGGCCTTGGCCTGCTTGCCGGCGGGGCCCGGGCGCGGTGCAACCCGCGGGCGGTCAACGGGGGTTGACGCCCGCCGTCCCGTCCGCGATTCGTGCGGGGCCCGCCTTCGTCGGTAGGGTGCCAGGTCACGACCGCACCCCGTTCGATCACGGGCCGGTCAGGGCTCTGCCGCGGCCGGTGGCATCTCCACGGCTGCCGTGCCGGTCTCTGCCTGCCCGGCCCCGGGACACGGGGGGCGATCCTCACGGCGGGGCAGACGGGCCCCGGCCGACGGGCCAGGAGGAACGAGTGGCACAGATCATCGCCGAAGTCTCACGGACGTTCAACGAATTCCTGCTCCTGCCGAACCGCACGCGGACCGACTGCTCGGCCGCGACGGTCGACCTGCGCACGCCCTTGGTGCGCCATGTGGTGGGCGAGGCGCCGGCGATCGAGCTGCAGTCCCCGTTCACCTCCGCGATCATGCAGGCGGTCAGCACGCCCGATCTCGCGATCGCGCTCGCGCGCAACGGTGGCTTCAGCTTCCTGCACCACAATCAGCCGATCGAGGACCAGGCCGCGGCGGTCCGCCAGGTGAAGAACTTCAAAGCCGGCTTCGTCACCAGCGATACCAACGTCCGGCCCGACGACAGCCTGAGCGTCCTCGTCGACGTCATGCGCCGCACCGGTCACAGCACCGCCGCGGTCACCCACGACGGGACCGCCACCGGCCGCCTGCACGGCCTCGTGACCTCCCGGGACTTCCACCCCCAGCGCCATGATCTGGACGGACCGGTCAGCGGCCGGATGATCCCCGTCGCCGACCTGGCCCTTGCCGGGCCCGACGTCACGCTGTCCGAGGCCAACGCGCGGCTGTGGGACGAGCGGCTGGACTGCCTCCCGGTGCTGGACGCCGAAGGACACCTGCAGCACCTGGTGTTCCGTTCCGACTACGCGGACAACAAGCGCTTCCCGAACCAGGTGGTGGACGCGGCCAAGCGTCTTCGGGTGGGCGCCGGTATCAACACGCACGACTACCAGGAGCGCGTCCCAGCCCTGCTGGAGGCGGGCGTGGACGCGCTGTGCTTCGACTCGTCCGACGGCTACAGCGACTGGCAGGCGCAGGCCCTGGCCTGGGTGAAGAAGCACTACCCCGAGACCCCGGTCGGCGGCGGCAACGTGGTCGACGGGGAGGCGTTCACCTTCCTCGCCGAGGCGGGGGCCGACTTCGTCAAGGTCGGGGTGGGTGGCGGCTCGATCTGCATCACGCGCGACCAGAAGGGCATCGGCCGGGGCCAGGCCAGCGCCGTGCTGGACGTCGCGGCGGCCCGGGACGCCTACCGCGACCGCACCGGCGAGTACGTGCCGGTCTGCTCCGACGGCGGCCTGGTGCACGACTATCACGTGGCCCTGGCGCTGGCCATGGGGGCCGACTTCGTCATGATGGGACGCTACTTCGCGCGCTTCGACCAGGCGGCCGGCGCGAAGCTGCCCACGCGTGACGGCTTCGTCAAGGAGTACTGGGGCGAGGGCTCGAACCGGGCCCGCAACTGGCAGCGCTACGGCCAGGGAGGCCAGGGGCTCGTCTTCGAGGAAGGCGTGGACGGTTACGTCCCCTACGCGGGCGATCTCAACGAAGGGCTCGCGCTCACCGTCGCCAAGCTCAAGACCACGATGGTCTCCTGCGGGTCCACCACCCTGCCCGAGTTCCAGTCCACAGCCCGGCTCACCCTCGTCTCGGACCAGAGCTTCCAGGAGAGCCACGCCAACGTCACCCTGCGGGACACCCCGGCGACGGTCTCCTGACTCTCGCAGGCATCCCGCTCGTTCCGATCACACGGGCCGGACGGGCCGCCGGACGGGACCGGCCGGTGAGCGGTCCCGTCCGGCCGCTGCGGGTAGGGCGCGTTTCAGAGGTGTCGCGCACCCACCCCGGCGGCGTGGTTCAGGCGTGCCGCGCCCCCATCAGGGCCGTGAACGTCTCCGGATCGGCGTCGAAGCCGCGAGGGGCCGAGTGGTAGGACCAGTCCGTTCCACCGTCGCGGCTGAACTCCACGACGATCGCCGCGGTGGCGTCGGCCACCGTCGCGAAATCGTGCTCGGCCAGGTCCGTGTAGCCCTCACGCACGCGCACACCGGTGTGGGCGATGTCGCCGAAGGTCAGGCGGCCGCCCCCCTGCTGTATGGCCACGCCCACCACCACGCGCGCGTACCGGGGCGCGAGGCGCTCCAGCTCCAGGGTCATCGCCTCGTCGTAGCCGAAGCCCTGGCCCGTACGGCTGTCGCGGTTGAGCGTGATCGTGCCGTCGGGGGAGCGGCTGTCGAAGTGCACCAGATAGGCGGGGGTGCCGTACGGATCCTCCGCCGTGTAGACGCCCGCGATCAGATCGAGGTCGTGCGCCGGGGCGCCGGCCGGGGCGGGATCCCACTTGAGCGTCACCTCGACCTTGCCGACCCCCTTGTTGAGACCGCTCACCGTGAATCCCCTCTCCGCCTGGGCGTCGCCTTGTCGGCCCGGTCAACTGCCCGTGGTCGCGGGCACTTTGCCCATGGTGTCATGCGCGCCGCGGAGGGCGGGGACGCGACGGGCGGTATCGAACCGGCTGACGAAGCGGCGTCGCGACCGGTGAGAGTGCACTCCTCCGTACTCTGACGGCAGCACGGTCCGGCCCCGTACGATGGCGCGGTGCTGGTCAAGTGGATTCGCTGCACCGTGGTGGACCGTCGGGGGTTCGAGCGGGGGCAGCGGAAATGGGCGGGGCTGCTGGGTGAGCCGGGATTCCGGGGACAGGGCGGGGGATGGAGCCGGGGGCGGCCCGGTGTGGCCCATGTCTTCGCCTTCTGGGAGAGCCGGGCGTTCTACGACTCGTTCATGGCCCGGTCGCACGACCGTCTCGCGGCCGCGCAGGCCGGCACGTACAAGAACGCCCAGGTCAAGCTCTTCGACTATCGCTTCGACGTGAAGACGGGCTTCGAGCCGCGCTTCTCGGACGCCGACGTGGCCCGGGTCGCCCACTGCCGCATCCACGAGGGGCGGGTCGAGCACTTCGCGCTGATGCAGGAGAAGGTGTGGAATCCGGCGATGGCCGGTTCTCCCGGGATGCTGCGCGGGGTGTTCGGCGAGGCGCCGGGGAACGAGTTCCTCGTGCTTTCGATGTGGCGGTCCGCGGCGGAGCACGGCAAGTACCGGGCCGAACGCGTCGAGCGGCTCGGGCTGCGCGCCCAGACGGATGCCGACGTGGCGGCGCTGGCGGGGGACGTGGTGCAGCTCGAGGCGTCCTGGACGGTCTGATCGGTCCGGTCCGATCGGACCGCGCCGGACGGGTGGGGGTCGGCCCGGGCCGGGGGCTCGGCCTCCGGTCCCGGGGGCCGGCTCATGGTGCGGAGCGCGTGGGGCGGGGTTCTCGGTGCGGCCCGTGGTGCGTTCAGTCGGCCGTGAAGGAGTCGCCCCCGCAGGAGTCGGCCGTGAGGGAGTCCGTCACGAAGGCGCCCGCCGTGACCGCCGCGAGGGCCGCCCGGGCCGCCTGGTCCGCGAGGCCCCGGTCGACCGGCTCGCGCGTGACGAACAGGCGCAGGAAGAGCGGCGCCGAGACCGCCCGGACGACCGCGCCGGCGTCCGTACCCGCAGGTGCCTCCCCCCGGCCGATGGCCCGGGCGACGACGACCTCGCAACGGCCGAAACGTTCGGCGTAGAAGGCGCGCAGCGCGTCGGCCGCCCGCTCGGACTGGAACGCGGCGGCGACGAAGGCGGTGGGCGCGGCGGCCGCCGCCGGGTCGGCGAACGAGTCGGCCACCTCGCGGGCCAGAGCCCGCAGATCGCCGCCCAGGCTGCCCGTGTCCGGCGGCGCCCATCCGTCCTCGCCCGCCAGGTCCAGGGCGTCCGCGATCAGTCCCTCCAGGCCGCCCCAGCGGCGGTAGAGGGTGGTCTTGTGCACGCCGGAGTGCTCCGCCACGTACTCGACGGTGAGCGCCGGATAGCCGTGCTCCGCCAGGCCGGTCAGGACGGCGTCCCGGACCGCGGCACGTGTCCTCGCCGTGCGCCCCCCGGGCCGGCGGCTGCCCGGCGTGGGCGTCGGAGCACCCTCGATGTCGGTCAATTGCTACTCCCGTTGCGTTAGTGCGTCCGAGTGTGCCACACTCTGGGTAACGCGACTGGAGTTGCATTTGCCCTCCTCGTGCGCGTCCTTCCTGTCCGTCGTCCCGACCTGTACGAGGCGTGCACGACGCTTGAGCCCTCGGAGGCGCCCTTGCCCACTCAGCTCTCCTTGAGCGATGTTTGCGTGTCCCGAGGCGACCGGTTGCTGCTCGATCGCGTCTCGCTGACGGTGCGACCCGGCGAGCGGATCGGGGTGGTGGGGGAGAACGGCGCGGGCAAGTCCACCCTGCTCCGGATCCTCGGCGGGCTCGACGCACCCGACGAGGGGGAGGTCGTCACCCTGGCCGACGGCGGTACGGGCCTGCTCGCGCAGACCCCCCGGCTGCCTCCCGCGAGCACCGTCGCCGACGCGATCGACGACGCTCTGGCCGACCTCCGTGCCATGGAGCGCAGGCTCCGCGCACTCGAAGCCGACCTGGCCACGGAGGACGCCGGCGCGCTCACCGAGTACGGCGACCTGCTCACCGCGTACGAGCTGCGCGGGGGGTACGAAGCGGACGCCCGGGTCGACAAGGCGATGCACGGGCTCGGCCTCGCGGGAACGGAGAGGGAGCGGAGGCTCGGCAGCCTCTCGGGCGGGGAGCAGGCCCGCCTCGGCCTCGCCTGTGCCGTCGCCGCCGCGCCCGAGGTCCTCCTCCTGGACGAGCCGACCAACCACCTCGACGCCCGGTCCCTCGACTGGCTGGAGGAGGCCCTCCTCGCCCACCGTGGCACCGTCGTGGCCGTCTCCCACGACCGGACCTTCCTGGAGCGGGTGGCCACCGCCGTCCTGGAGGTCGACGCCGACCGCCGCACGGTCGTCCGGTACGGAGACGGGTACGCCGGATTCCGCGCCGAGCGCGCCGCCGCCCGGCGCCGCTGGGAGCAGGCGTACGAAGCGTGGCGGGAGGAGACCGAGCGCCTGGAGGTCTTCGCCGCGACCACCGCGCACGGAGTCGCCGCCGGCCGCGCCGTCAAGGACAACAACAAGATGGCCTACGACCGGGCCGGCGGCCGGGTCCAGGCATCGGTCGCCGGGCGTGTCCGCAACGCCCAGGAGCGGCTGCGCCGGCTGCGCGCCGAGCCCGTCCCCCGGCCTCCGCGGCCGCTCGCCTTCGCCGCGCGACCGGTCGTGGGCGGCGCGCGGGGAGACCTGGTCAGGCTGACCGGCGTCCGCGTCGCGGACCGGCTCGCGATCGACGACCTGACCATCCGGGCAGGCGAGAAGCTGCTGATCCACGGAGG
Organism: Streptomyces sp. NPDC036822; assembly: GCF_055609145.1. NCBI lineage: Bacteria > Bacillati > Actinomycetota > Actinomycetes > Kitasatosporales > Streptomycetaceae > Streptomyces > Streptomyces sp. NPDC036822. Next base: position 243,908 of record NZ_JBVJPY010000008.1, on the reverse strand, counting down.
CAACGGCGCGGGCAAGTCCACCCTGCTGCGCGTGGCCATGGGACTGGTCACGCCGGACGCCGGAGAGGTCCGCCGCACGGGACGCATCGGCTTCCTGGCCCAGGAGATACCGGCCGGCCGCCCGGCGGAGCGGCTGATCGACGCCTTCGGGCGGGGACTCGCCCTCGGGGAGGACGAGCGCGAGGAGCTGTTGCTCACGTACGGACTGTTCCGGCCGGCGGATCTCTCCGTCCCCGTCGGGAGCCTCTCCGCGGGGCAGCGCCGACGCCTGGCCCTCGCCCGTCTGCTCGCCAGGCCCGCCGACCTGCTCCTCCTCGACGAGCCGGCCAACCACCTGGCCCTCGGGCTCGTCGAGGAGCTGGAGGAGGCGCTGGAGCGGTGGACCGGGGCACTGGTCGTCGTCTCCCACGACCGGCGGCTGTGCCACCGCTTCACGGGGCGCGTACGCCGGATGGACTCCGGGCGCCTTGCCGACTGAGCCCCGCCGGAGCGGTCGATCTAGGGTCGGGGCATGGCACGACCGCGGCGCATCGTTCTCGTACGACACGGAGAGTCCGAGGGCAATGCCGATGACACCGTGTACGAACGCGAGCCCGACCACGCGCTCAGGCTCACCGAGACCGGTCTGCGGCAGGCGGAGGCGACCGGGGGACGGCTGCGGGCCCTCTTCGGGGAGGAACGCGTCAGCGTGTACGTCTCGCCGTACCGTCGCACGCACGACACGTTCCAGGCGTTCCGGCTCGACCCGCGGAGGGTCCGGGTGCGGGAGGAGCCGCGGCTGAGGGAGCAGGACTGGGGAAACTGGCAGGACCGGGAGGACGTCCGGCTGCAGAAGGCGTACCGCGACGCGTACGGGCACTTCTTCTACCGCTTCGCGCAGGGCGAGTCGGGGGCCGACGTGTACGACCGGGTGGGCGCCTTCCTGGAGAGCCTCTACCGCAGCTTCGAGGCGCCGGACCACCCGCCGAACGTGCTGCTGGTCACCCACGGACTGACCATGCGCCTGTTCTGCATGCGCTGGTTCCACTGGACGGTCGCCGACTTCGAGTCGCTGTCCAACCCCGGCAACGGCGAGACGAGGATGCTGCTCCTCGGCGAGAACGGGAGGTACACCCTGGACCGCCCCTTCGAACGCTGGCGTACCCCGGAACCGTACGGCCCCACCGGATAGAGTGGCGAAGCGATGACCGCTGACTTCTCTCCCGACCGGCGCTTCGACCGCGCCCTGGCCAGCCTCCGTGGGCTGTCCGTGGGGGACGCCCTGGGCTCCCAGTACTTCGTCCCCGTCAACTACCCGCTGCTGAAACGACGCGAGGTCCCCGCCGGCCCCTGGCAGTGGACCGATGACACCGAGATGGCCTGCTCGGTGCTGGCCGTGCTCGCCCGGCACGGCCGGATCGACCAGGACGCGCTCGCCCGGTCGTTCGCCGACCACCACGACTTCGACCGCGGCTACGGCCCCGCGGTCAACCGGATGCTCCGGCTCATCAGGGAGGGCGGCGACTGGCGCGAGCTCGCCGCCGCGCTGTTCAAGGGCCAGGGATCCTGGGGCAACGGAGCCGCCATGCGGATCGCCCCGCTCGGGGCCTGGTACGCCGACGACCCGGAGCAGGCGACCCACCAGGCCGAGATCTCCGCCTACACCACCCACCAGCACCGGGAAGCCGTCGTCGGTGCCATGGCGGTGGCTGCCGCGGCGGCGCTCGCCGCCGACCCCGCCGGTCCGCCGACCCCCACGGACCTGCTCGACGGAGTCATCGCCCTGGTGCCGCGCAGCGCCGTCGGCGCCGGCCTGCGGCGGGCCCGCGACATGCTCGACTACGGCGACGCGGGCACGGTGGCGGCCGTCCTCGGCAGCGGCCGCCGCACCAGCGCCCACGACACCGTGCCCTTCGCCCTCTGGTCGGCCGCCCGGGCCCTGGGGGACTACGAGCAGATGTTCTGGACGACCGCCCAGGTCGGCGGTGACGTCGACACCACCTGCGCGATCGCCGGCGGGGTGGTCGCCTCCGGGACGGCCGGGGCGCCGCCCGCCGCATGGCTGGAGCAGACCGAGGAGCTGCCGGACTGGCTCCCCGCCGCCGTGCACCCCTGACCCGGCGCCCACCCCAGAAGTACGGGCCGGAACGTCCCGCTTGTCCGCAGGAGAGTGTCACGGTCCTGCCACAGGGCCGTACGGCCCGGTCAGGGCGTCCGGGCCACGGTTAAAGTCGGCCACTTCGAAGCGCTGATCATGACAAGAGCGCGCGCCGACGAGACACCCGGACCGCCGTCTTCCGCCGCCTGGCCGCGAGCGGGCCGGGTCGGGAGGGGGTCCCGTGTCCGACACGCCCGATCAAGAACCGCAGAACAGAGCCCCGGTCGCGCCGGAGTCGCCGGGCGCCGCCGTGTCCGCGGCGCCCGGCACGTCCGTACCGCAGAACCCGGCACCGGAGTCGCCAGGGGCGGCCGCGTCCGGGACGTCCGTACCGCAGAGCCCCCGGGCGACGTCCGGCGCCGGCGCGCCGTCCGTCCCACCGCAGCCGCGGGCGGCGTCCGGACCGGGCGGCCCACGGCCGCCGCACCCCGCCTGGGGAGCGCCGATGCCTCCGCACGAGAGCCCGCTCGCCCGGCTGCGCCCCGCCGCACCGGCGCGGGTGACCGCCCCGACGCTCTGGGCGATCATGGCCACCGCCCTGCTCAGCGCCCTGCTGCTCGGGGACGGGATCGGCCTGAACCTGATGATCGTGGCCGTGCCCGCGGTCCTCGCCGCCTCCTTCGCCGCCCGGCACGCCGGCCGTCGGCCACGCCCCTGGACCCTGGTCTGGGCCGCCGGAGGGCTCGCCCTCCTCGCCGTACCCGCGCTCCTCGACGCGGGCTGGCCCACCTTCCTGGCGATGGGGTCCGCCCTCGCCCTCACCGCCTTCGCGCTGCACGGCGGCCGGGGCTGGCCGAGCATGCTCTTCGGGCCCGTCGGCCTGATCGACTCCCTGGGCGCGGGTACCACCTGGGTCTGGAACGGGGTGCGCGAGCGTGCCGGTGGATCGCGGGGGAAGGTCGGCCCCGTCCTGCGCACGGTCGGGGTGGCGGCCTTGCTGCTCGTCGTCTTCGGCGCCCTGTTCGCCGGCGCCGACGCGGCCTTCGCCGAACTCCTCGGCTCCCTGATGCCCGACGTCTCGCTCTCCCAGGCGCCCTGGCGGCTCTCCTTCCTGCTGCTCGGCCTGTTCGGCGCGATCTCCCTGGCCCGTACCGCCGCCGCGCCCCTGCGCTGGGACCGTGTGGTCTTCAAGCCCGGACGGGCCCGAGGGCGCCTGGAGTGGGCCCTTCCGTTGATCGTCCTCGACCTCCTGTTCGCCGCCTTCAACGCGGTCCAACTCACGGTCCTCCTCGGCGGATACGACGAGGTGCTCAGCGAACCCGATCCCGCCTTCTACTCCGAGTACGCCCGGCAGGGCTTCTGGCAGCTGCTCGTCGCCACCTGCCTCACCCTCGCCGTGATCGGCCTCGCCCTGCGCTGGGCGCCGCGTGCGGACGCCCGCGACCGGACGCTCGTCCGGGCCGTGCTCGGCACCCTGTGCGTGCTGACCCTCGTGGTGGTCGCCTCCGCGCTGCGCAGGATGGACCTGTACGTCGACGCCTACGGCCTGACCCGACTGCGCGTCTCGGTCACCGCGATGGAGATCTGGCTGGGCGTGGTCATCCTGCTGATCATGGCCGCCGGGATCTTCGGCGCCCGCCTGCTGCCCCGCGCGCTGGCCGCCAGCGCCGCGACCGCCGTCCTCGCCTTCGGCCTGGCCTCGCCCGACGCGCTCGTCGCGGAACGCAACGTCGAGCGGTTCGCCGAGAACGGCGGTATCGACCTGCGCTACCTCGAAGGACTCTCGGCGGACGCGGTGCCCGCGCTCGACCGGCTTCCCGAACCCCAGCGTTCCTGCGCGCTGCGCGACATCGACGCCCGCCTCCGCGAGGACGACGGCAGTTGGTACGCCACCAGCTGGTCCCAGATGAGGGCCCGCGACATCCTGCGGGACCGTGCGGTCGACCGGGCGGTGGGGCCGTGCGGGGAGCCGAGCCGGGAAGAGGAGTACGACCCCTACGCGGACGATCCGTACGACGTCCCCTGATCCGGCGCGCTCCTCTGTCCCGGACCGGTGGTGAAGCGCTCGCGCCGGTGGCCGGCGCACCGGCCGGATCACTGCTCTCGCCCCTCCCTCGCCCGTGCGACGGAGGGGCGTCTCGTGCCCGGCAGCACATCCGACGGGAATCCGGGTATCGCGGGCGGCCCGTATCGGCGTAATCTGTCTGGCGCCATGCCGTATGAACCACCCACCCACACCGTCGAGCGATCGCTCCGAGCCACCACCGGCGCCAAGATCATTGCCGGGGTCGACGAAGTCGGACGCGGGGCGTGGGCCGGACCCGTCACGGTGTGCGCGGCCGTCACGGGGCTGCGCCGTCCCCCCGAAGGGCTCACCGACTCCAAGCTGATCACCCCCAAGCGCCGCACCGCCCTGGCCGCGGAGCTGGAGAAGTGGGTCACCGCGTACGCGCTGGGACACGCCTCCCCGGAGGAGATCGACGAACTCGGCATGACCGCCGCGCTCCGGCTCGCCGCCGTGCGAGCCCTGGACGGCCTGCCCGTGCGCCCGGACGCGGTGATCCTCGACGGCAAGCACGACTATCTGGGCACTCCCTGGAAGGTCCGCACGGTGATCAAGGGCGACCAGTCCTGCATCGCCGTGGCCGCCGCCTCGGTCATCGCCAAGGTCCGGCGCGACGCGATGATGGCCGAGCTCGAGACCAAGGCGGCGGAGTGCTCCGCCTTCGGGTTCGGCGCCAACGCGGGCTACCCCTCGCCGGTCCACAAGGCGGCCCTCGAGGAACGCGGACCGACGCCGTACCACCGCCTGTCCTGGGCGTATCTCGACGCGCTGCCCCGGTGGCAGCACCTGAAGAAGATCCGCATCTCCGCCGAGGCGGCCGCACTGGAAAGCGGGGGCCAACTCGGCTTCGACTTCTGAACTTCCGGCTCCTGACTCTCATGACTCTTTCGCAGAGCCGCCCTCAGCAGCCGGGGCGCACATGTGTGCCCACCCGCCGATGACTCAACCACCGGCGTTTGATAGACATCCACTCATGCCTCTCTTCTCCGAGGAGCCTCAGATTCACGAGAGTGCCCAGGGTCCCCGCGCCGCTACGGCCGCCGGACACCCCGCGCCGACCCCCCGTCCCGTACCCGGCCCGCGTTCCGCGGCCTCACCGCGGCCTGGGCGTCCCGGCCCCGGACCGGCCAGGCCCGGCCCGCCGGTACAGCGCCCGCACCCCGGTGCCGGCCCGTCCCCGTCGTCCCGTTCGGAGAATCGTTCCGAGCAGCGCCCCGGTCCGCAGATCCAGGTGGTCCCCGCCTCTCCCGACGGTGCGCTCGACGCCGCCGAAGAGGCCGTGGACCTTCTTCTGGAGACCGGCCGCGCACCCGGCGACGTCCTCGTCCTCACCACCGGCGAGCAGCACCCGTGGGCGGCGCACGAGCTGTCCTTCGGCGATGCCGCCTACTGGGCCCAGCAGGACGCCCATGACGACGTGTTCTTCGCCGACGCAGCCGCCGTGGAACGGGCCTCGGCCCGGCCCGTGGTGGTCGTGGCGGTCAACGGCGGAGCCGAGGAGGCCACCGCCCGCGCCCTGCCCCTGGCGAAGGGGCGCGCGACCGCGCTGCTCATCGTCTGCGGCGACCCCGGCCGTATCAACGCCGCGCTCGGCGCGGTCGTCTGAGCCGGAACCCACGTCCGCGGCCACGGCCCGGTCGCCCCTGGAGGGCGGCCGGGCCGTGGCCGTGCCCAGGTCACGCCGCCCCGGCCCAGCAGTGGCTCAGCGGGCGGCCGTACGGCGCAGCATCTCGGCGGCCCCGCCCGCGGTGCGGGGCGAGAGCGCCCCGAGTTCGGATCCGACGTCCCCGAGCGCGGTCGGGCGTGACTCCGACCCGGGCTGCCGCCCGCCCCGGCCCTCTCCGAGCACCTGCCAGCCTCCCCGCGTCAGCGTGATGTACGCACCACAGCGCAGCCCGTGCAGCGTGCAGGCGTCCCGCAGCCCCCACATCCAGGCGCCGTCCTCCTCCGTCCAACGCTCGTCACCGTCCCGGCAGTAGAGCAGGACGGCCGTGCGCACCGGAGACCTGCGCCGGAGGTCGTGCGGGATGACCCGGCGCAGATGGGCGAGAAGCGCGTTGCGGAACTCCCAGCCGTCGGCGTGGATGGCGCGGCGAGCGAACGAGGCGCTGGCGGTGAGCCGTTCCTCGTGGTCGAGGACGGCGACGACGGCCGTCGCGGGCGTCGGCCGATGGCGGGCGTGCAGGCCGCTGACGACCTCCCGCGGATTGCGCAGGAGCGGAATCCCGGCCGCCGCCCACTCGGCCGGTTCGAGTATCCGAGCGAGGCGGCTGGCGGACTCGGACGACGAGCTGATCGAGGTGGCTGCGGACGGAGCGAATCCGAAGGTCACGGTCCTCCCTTCGGATACGCGCCCGTCGAGCGGGCAGAGTGGAGTGAGGGCGCGCCACAGCACAGTCCTTCCGGACCACGTACGTGCTGTGCGGGGCGTATTTCCAATTCTTGCGGGCCGGTGCGCGGGCGGCAACGAGCAATTGAGACCGCTGACTGGAATGGGCCGGTATGACACTCATATCCCTGCCCAGCCACTCAGTGTTCACTCCACGTTCACCCCTGAACGGCGAGCACCAGCGGGAAGACTCCCTCCGCTCCCGCCCGTCGCAGCAGCCGCGCCGCCACCGCCAGCGTCCAGCCGCTGTCCGAGAGGTCGTCCACCAGAAGTACCGGACCGGACACCGAGGCGAGCCGCTCGGCCAGCTCCGGCGGAACCGTCAGCGCCTGATGGAGCCCGATCACCCGCTGCGCGCTGTTCGTTCGCGAGATCCGGAGGTCCTCGGCCTCGGGCGTGTACGCGACCGAACCGAGCAGCTGCATGCGGCCGATCTCGGAGATGCGCTGCCCGAGGGAACCCACGAGATGCGGCCTGCTCCGCGAGGCGACCGTCACCACACCGGCCGGCCGCGACGGCGCGTCAGGCGCGCCCGACGCCCAACCTCCCGGCCCCTTCGCCCAGTCGGCGAGCACCCGCACCACCGCCTGGACGACATCGTCCGGCACGGCGCCGTCCGGAGCCCGCTCCGACAGCAGGGGACGCAGGCGGTTGCCCCAGCCGATGTCGGAGAGCCGACCCAGCGCCCGCCCGCCGAACGACTGCTCGCCCGCCGGGATACGGCCCTTCAGGTCGACCCCGACCGCCGTCAGGCCCGTCGGCCACATCTTCCGGGGCTCGACGTCCACCCCGGGGCGCCCCAACTCGCCCTTGGCGGCGTCGAGCGCCGCGTCGGTCACCTTCGGATCGAAGCGGGACCCCGCGCAGTTGTCACAGCGCCCGCACGGCGCGGCCTCCTCGTCGTCCAACTGGCGCCGCAGGAACTCCATACGACAGCCCGTCGTCGACGCGTACTCCCGCATCGCCTGCTGCTCCGCCGACCGCTGACGGGCCACCCAGGCGTACCGCTCGGAGTCGTAGACCCACGGCCGGCCCGTGCTCGTCCAGCCGCCCTTCACGCGGTGCACCGCGCCGTCCACGTCCAGGACCTTCAGCATCGTCTCCAGCCGGGTGCGCCGCAGCTCCACCAGCGGCTCCAGCGCGGGCAGCGACAGCGGGCGCTCGGCCCCCGCCAGCACGTCGAGCGTGCGGCGGACCTGCTCCTCGGGCGGGAAGGCGACCGACGCGAAGTACTGCCAGATCGCCTCGTCCTCCTTGCCGGGCAGCAGCAGCACCTCCGCATGCTCCACCCCGCGCCCGGCGCGGCCCACCTGCTGGTAGTACGCGATGGGGGAGGAGGGCGACCCGAGGTGCACCACGAAGCCCAGATCGGGCTTGTCGAACCCCATGCCCAGCGCCGACGTCGCCACCAGTGCCTTGACCCGGTTGGCGAGGAGGTCCTCCTCCGCCTGCTTACGGTCGGCGTTCTCCGTACGGCCCGTGTACGAGGACACCGTGTGGCCGCACTGGCGCAGATGGGCGGTCACCTCCTCGGCGGCCGCGACCGTCAGGGTGTAGATGATCCCGGAGCCCGGCAGCTCGTCGAGGTGATCGGCCAGCCAGGCCAGCCGGTGGGCCGCGTCGGGGAGCCGGACGACACCGAGGCTGAGGCTCTCCCGGTCCAGCGGCCCTCGCAGCACCAGCGCGTCCGTCCCCGCCCCCGTGCCGAGCTGCTCGGCCACGTCGGCCGTCACCCGGGCGTTGGCCGTCGCCGTGGTGGCGAGCACCGGGACGCCGGAGGGCAGATCGGCCAGCATCGTGCGCAGGCGCCGGTAGTCCGGGCGGAAGTCGTGGCCCCAGTCGGAGATGCAGTGCGCCTCGTCGACCACGAGCAGGCCCGTGGCCGCGGAGAGCCGCGGGAGCACCTCGTCACGGAAGTCGGGGTTGTTGAGCCGTTCGGGGCTCACCAGCAGCACGTCGACCTCGCCCGCCGTCACCTCCTGCTGCACCGTCTCCCACTCCTCGGTGTTCGACGAGTTGATCGTGCGTGCGCGGATGCCCGCCCGAGCCGCCGCCTCGACCTGATTGCGCATCAGCGCGAGCAGCGGCGAGACGATCACGGTGGGCCCGCTCCCCATCGCACGCAGGAGGGAGGTCGCCACGAAGTACACCGCGGACTTGCCCCAGCCGGTCCGCTGCACGACCAGCGCGCGCCGCCGGTCGGCGACGAGTGCCTCGATGGCGCGCCACTGGTCCTCCCGCAGCTTCGCCGTACCCGTCGGGTCGCCGACGAGGCGGGCGAGTACGGCGTCGGCGGTGGCTCTGAGGGCCGCGCGGTCTTCGAGACGATCTGCGTTGGTCATGCCCCCATGCAACCCGATGGGTACGACAAACCGCGAACGAGCCGCGAGACCTGTGGACAACTTCGGCGCGACGGTCCCGGGAGTTATCCACAGGGCTTTCGCGATCGACGGCGGGCGCGGGACCGTCGTGACCATGAACACGAACCCACACGCATCCGACAGCACGCCCTCCGGATCGCAGCAGATCACGCTGCGCAGCCCGGCCGAACTGGCCGACGCGCTGCCTTTCATGCTGGGCTTCCATCCCACCGATTCGGTCGTCCTCGTCGGGCTGCACGGCGAGCGCGGACGCTTCGGCGGCCGGGTCAGGCTCGGCATTCCCAAGGCGCCGGCGGAGTGGGCCTCGACGGCCGAACATCTCGCGGAGTGCCTGGTCGAGGGCTGCGCCCGCGGCGGCACGCGGCCCGACGGCATCGTGGTCTTCCTGTGCCAGGACCCGGAGCCGGGGGAGACGGCCCGCCACGTGGTGGAGCGGCTCCGGCCGTTCGCGCACCGGCTGCGCACGGCCTGCGGGGAGCTGGACATCCCGGTGAACGAGGCCCTCTGCATCTCCGACGGCCTGTACTTCTCCTACTGCTGCCCCGACACCCGCTGCTGCCCACCGGACGGCACTCCCCTCGCGTTGACCGGTACGTCCGTGATGGCCGCGGCCGCTGCCTACGCCGGCATCCAGGTCCGGGGCACGCTGCGGGAGATGCAGGCACGGCTCAAGCCACCTACGGCACCCCGTGGAGTGGGCGGTGGTGAGGAGCCGCCCGGAATCGAGGAGCAGCGCAAGGCGCTGAACGCCGCCGCCGCGCGGATCGTGCCGAAGCTCCTCGAGGACCGCCCGGCCCGCGGCAGGCAGGAGGTGAGGGAGGACACGCTCGCACGCGTGCGACAGCTGCTGCGGCGGTTCGGAGCACCGGCCGAGGACGGGCCGGCCGATGCGGCCCCCGCTCTCCTCGCGGCGGGGCGCACGGAAGGCTTCCCGCCGACGGTGGATCCCCTGACCGGCCGGGCGCGGCCCAGGGGAATGGCGGAGCTGGACGCGGACGACGACGCCCTGATCACCAGTGAGGAGGCCGCCTCGCTGATTCTGGGGCTGCAGGACCGGGAGACCCGGGATCAGGCCGCGGAGTGGATGGAAGGGCCCGAAGGGGCCGCCGCCGTCCGGTTGTGGCGGGCCCTGGCCCGGCGCTGCGTCGCCCCCTACACGGAGCACGCGGCCGCGCCGCTCACGCTCGCGGGCTGGACGGCGTGGTCGACGGGCGACGAGCCCGCCGCCCGTGTGGCCCTCGGCATGGCGCTGGACATCGACCCGGAATACGTCTTCGCCCGTCTGCTGCACCAGGCGTGCAACGAGGGACTCGACCCGGAGTCCCTGCGCAGCTGCCTGCGCGAGGAACGCCGTGCGCGAACGGCCGCGGACCCCGCAGGGGGCGCGGACCGGCGTCGCCCCGTCGACCGCCCTGCCGACGGCGCGGGGGTGACCCGGGGGCGGACCGGGAGGGTCCGCCCGAGGACGCGGGTGCGGACCCGCCCGCGGGCCGGCGGGAAGGGACCACGGAGCGGCGGCGTCCGGCCCGGCCCGCTGCCGGCCAAGCCCCTGAGCGGCGGCGCCGTGCGGCGCGGGAGGCGGCCCGCGGCGAGGAGCGGACGGTGACGCCCGTGACCAGCCCGCCCGCGACGGCGTTCAGCTCTGTGGCGGAGCCGTACGGCCCGTGCCGCCGTGACCCCAGCGGCCGTCCGGATCGCACAGAGAGCGCAGCACACGACCCATGGCCTCACGACCCGTCCCGGCCTCCGGACCCCCGGCCGGCCACCCGCCCCCCGCCGCCGGTCACGCCCCCAGCGGCCACCCGCCCGCCGGGCCTTCGCACTCCGGCCCGGCGCGACCGGGTGAACTGCCTTCCGTCCACGACGCCCTCCTCTGCGTCGCCCTGCCCGCCCTCGTCGTCTGCGCCGCACACGGACAGCTCACCGGCCACGGACTCGAAGGGGTCTATCTCGCCGGACGGCGCCTCCTCTCCCGCTGCGTCCTCCGGGTGGCGGGCCGCGAGCCCCTCGCGCTCCAGGGCCGGCTGTCCGCCGCCGACCGTGCCGGATTCCTCGGCGTCGTGCGCGTACCCGGTGACGCCGGCCCCGATCCCGGCGTCAGCGTCGACCGGTCGCGCGACGCGGACGGAAGCGAGCGGATCACCCTGCGCAGCTCCACCGGCAGACCGCTGCGACTCCCGGTGGAGATCGCTCTGGGAACGGATCTCGCGGACCTGGCGGCGATCGCGGCCGGCCGCCCCGGACCCGAACTCGCCGCGAGCGTCCACGGCACGGGGATGCGCTGGGCGGCGGCCGACGGCCGGTGCGTGGCCGTCACCGCCGACCCGCCGCCGATGGACGCGCTGGCCGCGGCCGGACTGCTGCGCTGGGACATCGAGCTGCCTCCCGGAGGCACCCGCACCATCGACCTGCGCGTACGCGCGGACCGCGCTCCACGGCCCGGCGGCATCCCGGGGCCCGGCGCGCCCGGGGCCGGCGCCCCGCCCCCGGGTGCCGGACGGACCAACGGTGCTTCGGGGGCGTCCGCCCGACCCGGGGGACACGTCCTCTCCGAAGCACGGGCGGAAGGGGACGACGCACGCGCGGGTGAGCTGCTGCGCACCGCCGTCGACGATCTCAGGGCCCTGCTCCAGCGTGATCCCGCCCGCCCCGCCGATGTCCATCTCGCCGCAGGAGTGCCCTGGCGCTGCGGCCCCGTCGGCGTCGAAAGCCTCTGGGCGGCGCGGATGGCCCTGCCGCTCGGCACCCGGCTGGCTTCCTCCACCCTCCGCGCCCTGGCCCGCACGCAGCTGGGCGGGTCGGGAGCCGAGGCGGGGTGGATCCCCGGACCGCTCCGGGACGCCGGCCCCTTCCTCCCGCCCCGCTGCACAGGAATCGAAGCCACCCTCGCCTTTCCGGTGGTCCTCGCCGAAGCCAGACGCTGGGGGCTGCCCGAGCAGGAGCTCGCGGAGCTGCTGCCCACGGCGGAACGGTGTCTGGGATGGCTCCGGTGCGCCGCGGACCCGGACGGTTTCGTCCGGGACCCGGGACCCGCCGGGCCGTGGCGGGCCGAGACACAGGCCCACGCCCACCGAGCCGCCGTCCTCGGCGCGGACCTGCTCGATGCCTGCGGCCGGCCCGGCGGGGAGGCATGGCGGGACTGGGCGGGCGCGCTGCGCCGACGCTTCCGCGAGGAGTTCTGGGTGCCCGACCGCGCGGGCGGCAGACCCGCCGTGGCCCGTGCGCCCGCCGGACGGCCGTGGAACCAGATGGGCGGCTGGGCGGCGCACCTCCTGGACACGGGTCTGCTCGGCGGCGGGCGGCACGCTCCGGGGCTGCTGGACAAGACGGACGTGGAGCAGCTGGCCAGGCTGCTCGGGGCGCCGGCGCTCGACTCCGGCTGGGGGCTGCGCGGCCTCGGGACGAAGGAGCCCGGTCACAACCCCTTCGGGCACCGAACCGGTGCCGTACGGGTCCATGAGACGGCGATCGCCGTGGCGGGTCTCGCCGTGGCGGGCTACGACAAGGAGGCGGTGTCCCTGCTGCGTGGACTCCTCGACGCCGCCGAGGCCTTCGGCTTCCGGCTGCCGGAGATGTACGCCGGCGGGTCGCGGACGGCAGGGGGCGCCCCCGTGCCGCATCCGGCAGCCTGCCGGCCCGCGGCGATGGCCGCGGCCACCGGGGTCCTGGTCCTGGCGACGCTCGTCGGGATCCGGCCGGACGCACCCGGCGGGACGGTCGCCCTCCATCCGGTACGGTCGGCCCCGCTGGGCGCCCTGCGGCTGTCAGGGCTGCTCGTCGCGGGGGAGCCGTTCGCGGCCCGGGTGAGCAGGCTCGGGCTCGGCATGATCGAGGAGGCCGCCGAAGGTCTCCAGCTCGGAGGCTGAGGCGGATGCGGATCGCGCAGGTGCCGGACGCGTTCGGGGAGGGAGAAGAAGTCCTTCTCGATCCCCCCGAGGGGCGTGTTTATCGTCAGGGAGACGACTATGATCACGGCATGTCTCCCTACGACCCGTCGGCCTTTCCGCCCTTCGCCGTCACCGTCGATCTGGTCGTGCTCACGGTGCGGGGTCCCGCGCTGTGCGCTCTGGTCGTACGCCGGGGAGAACAGCCGTTCCAGGGCCGGTGGGCGCTGCCGGGCGGCTTCGTCCGGGCCGACGAGGACCTCGGCGCGGCCGCCGCGCGCGAGCTGGTCGAGGAGACCGGGCTCTGCGCCCACGACCCCGCGGCTCCGCCGCCGGCGCTCGGTAACGGCGCCCATCTCGAACAGCTGGCGACCTACGGCGACCCGGAGCGCGACCCCCGGATGAGGGTGGTCAGCGTCGCCCATCTGGCACTCGCCCCGGACCTCCCGGCCCCACGCGCCGGAGGCGACGCCCACAGCGCCCGCTGGTCCCCGGTCGAGGAGCTGCTGAGCCAGGACGGGGACGCCGAGGGCGAGGGCGCGGGGCCGCTCGCCTTCGATCACGCCCGGATCCTCGCCGACGGGGTGGAACGCGCCCGTTCGAAGATCGAGTACTCCTCGCTCGCCACCGCGTTCTGCCCGCCGGAGTTCACCGTCGGCGAGCTGCGGAGGGTGTACGAGGCGGTGTGGGGCGTCGCCCTGGACCCGCGCAACTTCCACCGGAAGGTGACCGGCACGCCCGGCTTCCTGGTCCCGGCCGGGGGGACGACCACTCGTCAGGGGGGCCGCCCCGCGCAGCTGTTCCGCGCCGGCGGGGCCACGCTGCTGAATCCGCCGATGCTGCGTCCCGAGGTCTGACCGGACCGCGGCCTTCAGGTCTCCGGGGTTCACTTCGGGCGACCCGGGACCCCAACCCTGCGTCGAAAGTCCGAAATGTAGCGTTATCTTGCTTCGGTAGCCGCCCTGCCGCGGAGCGGTGTCACCTACCGCGAGAGAAGCGATGCTCCAGGCCATCGGACTCACCAGCAGCCCCCGCCGCGACCTTGCGCCCGCCGTGGACGACCTCACCTTCGAGGCCCGGCCGGGCCTCGTCACCGCCCTGCTCGGGCCCGCAGGATCCGGGAAGACCACCGCCCTGCGGTTGATGCTCGAACTCGAGCCGGGGCGCGGCGTCACGTACTTCCGCGGCCGCCCCCTCCACCGCATCGCCTACCCCCCGGGGGAGGTCGGGGTCCTGCTCGGCGACGTCGCCGGCCACCCCTCGCGCACGGTGCGCAGCCAGCTCCGGATGCTCTGCGCGGCCACCGGCGTTCCGGGAGCCAAGGCGGACGAGATGCTCCGGGTCGTGGGGCTGACCGGGCTCCACGACCAGCGCATCGGGACCCTCTCGCGGGGCATGGACCGCCGACTCGGCCTTGCGTCGGCCCTGTTGGGGGACCCGCACACGCTGCTGCTCGACGAGCCCGGCGCCGGTCTGTCCGCGCGGGAGAACGCCTGGCTGTACGAACTCCTGCGCGCCCATGCCCAGGACGGCGGCACCGTCCTGTTCACGACGGCGGACCCCAGGGAGGCGGCGCGCCACGCCGACCGCGTCGTCACCCTGACGTCCGGCCGCCTCGTCGCCGACCAGGACGTCACCGAATTCGCCCGCACCCGGCTGCGGCCGCGCGTAGCCGTCCGCACGCCGCACGCCGCCCGGCTCGCCGCCGTCGTCACACAGGAGGCGCGCGCCGCCCGCCGCGCCGTGGAGGTGGTCGCCGAGAACGGCAACCGCCTCTCCGTCTATGGAAGCGACTGCGCCACCATCGGCGAGACCGCCTTCCGGCACGGTGTGCTCATCCACCGCCTGGCCGACGAGGTGGGCGACACGGGCCCCGCCGCCGACCACGGAGCCGCCCGTGCCGCTGTGAACCGCGCCCCGGGCCCGGCCGCCGCCGAGCCCGGGGCGGCCGCGGGGAGCGGAGTCGGGACCGAGGCCGCCGGAGGCGGCGGCCGACGGGACGGGGAGCCCCTGTCCGCCCGTCGGCCGTCGCGTGCGCCGCTGCGCCCCTTGCGGTACGAGGTCCGCCGCCTCCTCGGTGTGCCGAGCACCCCCCTCGTCGTGGCGGCGACCCTCGCCGCGTCCGTCCTGATCGCGGTGCTCCTCGCCCGAGGAGGAGGTACGCCCGTCCCCACCGCGATCGCAGGCTGGCCCTCCCTCTCGCCGCTGCCTCCGGCCGCGCTCGGCGCGGGGCTGCTCGGCGCCTTCGCCTTCGGGGACGAGTACCGCTATCCCGCGCTCACGACCGGACGGGGGACCGTTCCCCGGCGCCTCGGCCTGCTGCTCGCCAAGCTCGCGGTCGCGGCCGCCGTCGCGATCCTCCTCGCCGTCCTCGTCGTGGTGGTCGACCTGGAGGCCCTGCGCCTGGTCTACGGGGGCGACTTGATTCCCGTACCGGAGAACTGGCCGAGTCTGTGTGCCAATTGGCTCGGGCTCATCACCGGCTGCGCCTGGGCCGGTGTGCTCGGGGCCGGGGTCTTCCGGGTCGCCGCGGCCGGGGTGGCGGCGGTGCTGTCCGTACCGATCGTGCTCGTCCCCCTGCTGAACAACGCGATCGCCGGCCCGTCTGGGCGTTCGATCGCCGGACTTCCCGCCCGGCTCCGTGAATTCGTCCTCGCGGCATGGCCCGCCGCGGCCGACCGGTGGCTGATGGGCGGGATTCGGGTGGTCGCCCAGCCCGTGGGGGTGGCGATGACGTTGGCGTTGACCGGCCTGCTCTGTGCCTATCTGTTCACCGGGCTTCGCCGTAAGGCGCGTTGGTGACCACTTCGGATCGAGAACGTTCGAGTTCTCGACAACCTCCTTTGAAATGCCTAAGAATGTCCGATTAATCGTCAATTGTGTAGGGGGTGCCGATCACCCTTTCGTGTGCTTTTCACCAAAGACCTCAAGGGTCCCGCGAGCCACGCCGACAAAGGATGCGTGAGTACCCTTGCGCACACCATGATGACCGCCGCCCGCTCCGTCGACTCCGGCCTCGGCGCCCCGGGCGATCTCGACCGTTACCCCTACGCGGAGGCGCCCGTCGCCGATCGCGTCGGCCCGCCGGCCTGGGAGGGGGTGGAGACGGACCTCGGCCGGGTCGGCCGGCGCACCGCCGGCAGCCGTGGCCGCGGGCTGCACGGCCAACTCGTCCAGCAGCTCGGTCAGATGATCGTCTCCGGCGACCTCGGTGCCGACCGGCCGCTGGTTCCGGAGGAGATCGGCCAGCGCTTCGAGGTCTCCCGGACCGTCGTACGCGAGTCGCTGCGCGTCCTGGAGGCGAAGGGGCTGGTCAGCGCCCGCCCCAACGTGGGCACCCGGGTCCGGCCGGTCAGCGACTGGAACCTGCTGGACCCCGACATCATCGAGTGGCGCGCCTTCGGCCCGCAGCGCGACGACCAGCGCCGGGAGCTGAACGAGCTGCGCTGGACGATCGAGCCCCTGGCCGCCCGGCTCGCCGCCGGGCACGGCCGCGAGGACGTCCAGCAGCGGCTCTCCGACATGGTCGAGATCATGAGTCACGCCTACGCCCAGGGCGACGGCATCACCTTCTCCCGCGCGGACACCGAGTTCCACTCCCTGCTCATCCAGCTCGCGGGCAATCGCATGCTGGAGCACCTCTCCGGCATCGTCGGCGCGGCGCTCCAGGTCTCCGGAGGGCCGGTCACGGCCTGTGACCGGCCCGGCGACAACTGCATCGCGCACCATGCGCGGATCGTCGACGCCCTCGCGGCCGGCGACGCCTACGCCGCCGAGACGGCCATGCGTCAGCTGCTCATGGTCCACCCCGAGGTGGAGCGTGTGGTGCCGGCTCCGCGCGAGCACTGACGCGCGCGCCTCATGGCCGGGAACGGGGAGCCCTATGCATCGCGGGTCGCCCGACTCGCGCGGACCCCGGGGATCGCAACCGATCCCCGGGGATCGCGGGGGCTTGGCGGCGTGAATGTACGATGTGCACCGGTTCTGTATGTTTCGTCGCCAATGAGGTGTGACTCGGGCCACGCGGATTGGGCGTAACACTCCTCGGAGCCATGCGATGACCTAAGAGGTGACAGCCGAGGAAGGAATACAGCCGCCCCGCGAGGCGCTGTGCAGTTCCCCGGTCCAGCCCGCGCCGTCGGCACATCCCCCGCTGACGGTCGTCGGCTCCGGCCCGATCCCGGGCGGGGCCGGAAGCCGTTTTCCATCGTTCCGAGAGGTTGTTCGTGTCGGCCAGCACATCCCGTACGCTCCCGCCGGAGATCGCCGAGTCCGAGTCTGTGATGGCGCTCATCGAGCGGGGAAAGGCTGATGGGCAGATCGCCGGCGATGACGTGCGTCGGGCCTTCGAGGCTGACCAGATTCCGCCAACCCAGTGGAAGAATGTTCTGCGCAGCCTCAACCAGATCCTCGAGGAAGAGGGTGTGACGCTGATGGTCAGTGCAGCGGAGTCGCCGAAGCGCGCCCGCAAGAGCGTCGCAGCGAAGAGCCCGGCCAAGCGCACCGCCACCAAGACCGTCACCGCCAAGACGACCGTGACGAAGTCCGTCGCGGCCGCGACCGCGGCCCCGGCGGAAGAGAGCGCGGACCCGGCCGACGAGGCCGGCACGCCGGCCAAGAAGGCGGCCGCCAAGAAGGCCACCGCCAAGAAGACGGTGGCGAAGAAGGCCACCGCCAAGAAGACGGCGGCCAAGAAGACCACCGCCAAGAAGGACGCCGACGAGGTCGTCGAGGGCGAGGAGCTCCTCGAGGACGTCGCGCCCGGCAAGGGCGAGGACGAAGAGACCGAGGGCGAGAACAAGGGCTTCGTCCTGTCCGACGAGGACGAGGACGACGCTCCGGCGCAGCAGGTCGCCGTCGCGGGTGCCACCGCGGACCCGGTCAAGGACTACCTCAAGCAGATCGGCAAGGTCCCGCTGCTCAACGCCGAGCAGGAGGTCGAGCTCGCCAAGCGCATCGAGGCCGGTCTGTTCGCCGAGGACAAGCTGGCGAACTCCGACAAGCTGGCGCCCAAGCTCAAGCGCGAGCTGGAGATCATCGCCGAGGACGGCCGCCGCGCCAAGAACCACCTGCTGGAGGCCAACCTCCGCCTCGTGGTCTCGCTGGCGAAGCGCTACACCGGCCGCGGCATGCTCTTCCTGGACCTGATCCAGGAGGGCAACCTGGGCCTGATCCGCGCGGTCGAGAAGTTCGACTACACCAAGGGCTACAAGTTCTCCACGTACGCCACCTGGTGGATCCGTCAGGCGATCACCCGCGCGATGGCCGACCAGGCCCGCACCATCCGTATCCCGGTGCACATGGTCGAGGTCATCAACAAGCTCGCGCGTGTGCAGCGCCAGATGCTCCAGGACCTGGGCCGCGAGCCCACCCCGGAGGAGCTGGCCAAGGAACTCGACATGACCCCTGAGAAGGTCATCGAGGTCCAGAAGTACGGCCGTGAGCCGATCTCCCTCCACACCCCGCTGGGTGAGGACGGCGACAGCGAGTTCGGCGACCTGATCGAGGACTCCGAGGCGGTCGTCCCGGCCGACGCGGTCAGCTTCACGCTCCTCCAGGAGCAGCTCCACTCCGTCCTCGACACGCTCTCCGAGCGTGAGGCCGGCGTGGTCTCCATGCGCTTCGGTCTCACCGATGGCCAGCCGAAGACCCTCGACGAGATCGGCAAGGTCTACGGCGTGACGCGCGAGCGCATCCGGCAGATCGAGTCCAAGACGATGTCGAAGCTGCGCCACCCGTCGCGTTCGCAGGTTCTGCGCGACTACCTCGACTAGTCACCGTCTCCCGCCGTCGCCTCGCCGCTCGCGAGGCCTGGCGGCAGGCGTCCGAAGGGCCCGGCCCCCGAAAAGGGGCCGGGCCCTTCGGCGTGCGGGGGTGCGATCCGGGAGGAAGTGGCGGACGCTGGGTGAACGGACATAACCGGAGAGTCAGGAGGCTCTATGCGTCGCCCCATCGCCCGAGCAGTGGCCGCAGCCCTGGGGCTGGCCGTGGCGGCCGCGGGGCCGTTCGCGTCCGCCGCCCCGGCGGCCGCCGACAGCGTCGTGGTCGGCGGGCAGCCGACCCCGATCGCGGACGCGCCCTGGGTGGTGGCGCTCTCCAGCCGTGACCGGTTCGGGGGTACGCGCGCGGGGCAGTTCTGCGGGGGAGTGGTCGTGGCGCCCACGCGGGTCCTCACCGCGGCCCACTGCCTCGGCCGGGACGTCCTCGGAGGCAAGCCGTCCGACCTCGCGGACTTCAAGGTGATCGCCGGCCGGAGCGCCCTGCGGGGCCGTGGGGGGCACGAGGTCCGGATCTCCGGGACCTGGGTCAACCCGTCCTACGACCCGGCGAACAACTCCGGCGACCTCGCCGTCCTGTCGCTGGCGGTCGCGCTGCCCGCGTCGTACGTGATCGAGACGGCGCGCCCGGGCGACGCCGCGGAGGCGCCGGGCACGGAGGCGGAGGTCTTCGGGTGGGGTGACACCACCGGCAGGGAGACCTACGCCTCCGCCCTGCGGTCGGCCCGCGTGCAGGTGCTGCCGGACGGGACCTGTGGGCGGGCCTATCCGGGCGGCCTGGGGGCCTCCTACCGCCCGGACACGATGCTGTGCGCCGGAGATCCCCGGGGAGGCAAGGACGCCTGCCAGGGGGACAGCGGAGGGCCTCTGGTGGCCGGCGGGCGGCTTATCGGACTGGTGTCCTGGGGCAGTGGGTGCGCTCAGGCGGACAGCCCGGGTGTGTACACCCGGGTGTCGGCGCTCCTGCCCGCCCGCGCCTGAGAGCTGGTGGGTACGAGAACGGGCGGCCGCCCCCTTGGATCGAGGGGGTTGCCGCCCGTCGACCGGTCAGTGACCGGCCCATGGCTCGTCGTATGTGCGAGGCGTCAGCGGTCCTCGTCTACTGCCTTGGCCGGCACGTCGGTGAGCCGGTCCGTCTCATCCTGTATTTCCGCGGCGATCTTCTTGAGTTCCGGCTCGAACTTACGCCCGTGGTGCGCGCAGAAGAGCAAGTCACCGCCGCTGGTCAGGACGACGCGCACGTACGCCTGGGCGCCGCAGCGGTCGCAGCGGTCAGCGGCCGTCAGGGGGCTCGCGGGGGTCAGAACAGTAGTCACGTCGCCTCTTCTCTAGCTCGACGAGCTGTCGTACCAGGGTCAACATCCAACCAGGCCGGAAACGTTCCCGCTCGTGGCTTTTCCTTGAAACTTCTTCCCAAGGTGGCTGTCTGCTGCCGGTTGGCGGCGAATGAGCCGTATTGCGTCGCTCTACGGATTTCGCGTTGCTTGTGTGGGTTCGGCCCTCCCGGCTGGGTTGCCGGTTGTGAATGAGGACGTGCCCGGAGCCTAAATGGTTCATGCCTCGAAGGGAACGTGATGTTCACGTCACCCCTTCGAGGGATCGAACACTCATGCGACTCTGCACTAGCATGAGATTTCGGGAGGGTGGCGTGACAACGCCTCTACCAGGCATCGGTACGCTCTGACCGGTGAACGACGCCGGGCCTTACCCACCGAGCCTGTTTTCAAATTCAGCGAGGAGCGAACCGCGTGACCGCCGAAACGTCCGTGCCGTCCAGTGCGCTGCTGACCGCAGACCGTGACGGTTCCAACTACACCGCGCGGCACCTGCTCGTACTCGAAGGGCTCGAAGCGGTTCGCAAGCGCCCCGGCATGTACATCGGGTCCACCGACAGCCGCGGCCTCATGCACTGCCTCTGGGAGATCATCGACAACTCCGTCGACGAAGCCCTCGGCGGATACTGCGACCACATCGACGTGATCCTCCACGAGGACGGCTCCGTCGAGGTGCGCGACAACGGCCGCGGCATCCCGGTCGACGTCGAGCCCAAGACCGGGCTCTCCGGCGTCGAGGTCGTCATGACCAAGCTCCACGCCGGAGGAAAGTTCGGCGGTGGCTCCTACGCCGCCTCCGGCGGTCTCCACGGTGTCGGCGCCTCGGTGGTGAACGCCCTGTCCGCCCGGCTCGACATCGAGGTGGACCGGGGCGGCGCCACGCACGCCATCAGCTTCCGGCGCGGTGTCCCCGGCATCTTCACGGAGCAGGGCCCCGACAGCCCCTTCGACCCGGCCAACGGCCTGCTCAAGAGCAAGCGCGTGCCGAAGACCCGCACCGGTACCCGGACGCGGTACTGGGCCGACCGCCAGATCTTCCTGAAGGACGCCAAGCTCTCCCTGGACCACCTCCACCAGCGCGCCCGCCAGACCGCCTTCCTGGTGCCCGGCCTCACCATCGTCGTCCGCGACGAGCGGGACCTGGAGGGTGTCGGCAAGAGCGAGGAGACCTTCCGCTTCGACGGCGGCATCAGCGAGTTCTGCGAGTTCCTCGCCCAGGACAAGGCCGTCTGCGACGTGCAGCGCCTGACCGGTCAGGGAACCTTCAAGGAGACCGTCCCGGTCCTGGACGACCGCGGACACATGACGCCCACCGAGGTCACCCGGGAGCTCGGGGTCGACGTGGCCCTGCGCTGGGGCACGGGCTACGACACCACGGTCCGTTCGTTCGTGAACATCATCGCCACCCCCAAGGGCGGCACCCACGTCTCCGGGTTCGAGCAGGCCATCACCAAGACGGTCAACGAGGTGCTGCGCTCCGCCAAGATGCTGCGCGTCGCCGAGGACGACATCGTCAAGGACGATGCCCTGGAGGGGCTCACGGCCGTCGTGACGGTCCGCCTCGCCGAGCCGCAGTTCGAGGGCCAGACCAAGGAGGTGCTCGGCACCTCCGCGGCCCGCCGGATCGTCGCCAACGTGGTCGCGAAGGAGCTGAAGACCTTCCTGACCTCCACCAGGCGCGACGACAAGGCCCAGGCCCGCGCCGTCCTGGAGAAGGCCGTGGCGGCCGCCAGGACCCGTATCGCGGCCCGCCAGCACAAGGAGGCGCAGCGCAGGAAGACCGCGCTCGAGTCCTCCTCGCTCCCCGCCAAGCTCGCCGACTGCCGCAGCGACGACGTCGAGCGCAGCGAGCTCTTCATCGTGGAGGGCGACTCCGCGCTCGGCACCGCCAAGCTGGCGCGCAACAGCGAGTTCCAGGCGCTGCTGCCGATCCGCGGAAAGATCCTCAACGTCCAGAAGTCCTCCGTCTCGGACATGCTCAAGAACGCCGAGTGCGGTGCGATCATCCAGGTCATAGGAGCCGGCTCCGGCCGCACCTTCGACATCGACGCGGCCCGCTACGGCAAGATCGTGCTCCTGGTCGACGCCGACGTCGACGGCGCCCACATCCGCTGCCTGCTGCTGACGCTCTTCCAGCGGTACATGCGGCCGATGGTGGAGGCCGGCCGGGTCTTCGCCGCCGTGCCGCCGCTGCACCGCATCGAACTGGTCCAGCCCAAGAAGGGCCAGGACAAGTACGTGTACACGTACTCGGACAACGAGCTGCGCCAGACCCTGCTCGAGTACCAGCGCAAGGGCATCCGCTACAAGGACGCCATCCAGCGGTACAAGGGCCTCGGCGAGATGGACGCCGACCAGCTCGCGGAGACCACGATGGATCCGCGCCACCGCACCCTGCGCCGGATCAACATCGGCGACCTGGACTCCTCGGAGCAGGTCTTCGACCTGCTCATGGGCAACGACGTCGCGCCCCGCAAGGAGTTCATCACGAGCTCGGCGGCGACCCTGGACCGCTCGCGCATCGACGCCTGATCCACCGGTCTCCCCGAGGGGGGCGGAGCCGTCGGCTCCGCCCCCCTCGGCGATCGCGGAGGACGGCTCCGGCGGTCGCGGAGGGCGGCTCTCCCTCCGCCCCCTCGGCGTTCCGCCCACCGGCGTGCGCTCCGCCGGGCGGCCTCCGCGCTGATAGGCGTACCGGCGCTTCCGCGTGCCGGTACGCCTATCAGCGCGGAGGTGTCCCCTCACGCGGTGTTCCGTCACCTGATGGGGTGAAGTGGGGAAGGAGAAGAGTCCGGGATCTTCCCGCTCTGTCCATCCTTGTGCACGCGGCCGAAACGGTTCGCTGACAAGGAGAGTTCACCGGTGGAGAAGCAGGAAGGGACGGACGCCTCCGCGGCGCGGAACGGCGATCCGGCGGTCCGGATCGAGGATCCCTGGTACGACGCCCTGGCGTCCGGCTGGGGCGAGCCCGTCGACACGGTGGCACCGGACGGCGTGGCGGCGCCCACCGCCCCCGAGGCGTCCGGGGACGTACCGCGACAGCGGCCCGCGCGCAGTGCGGCGGACATCTATCTGGAGGTCCAGCGCAGCCCGGCCTTCCAGGAGGTGCGCGGCCGTTACCGGCGGTTCGTGATCCCCGCCGTGCTCGCCTTCCTGCTCTGGTACCTGGCCTACGTCGTCGCTGCGACCGCCGCGCCCGGACTGATGGCCCGGCCCGTCGCCGGAGCGGTCAACGTGGCGATGGTCGCCGGACTCGGACAGTTCCTCACCACCTTCCTCCTGACCTGGGCCTACGCCCGCCACGCCCGGCTTCGCCGGGACCGCGCGGCGCTGGAACTGCGCTGGGACACCCAGGAGATGACACGAGGGGTCCAGCGGTGACCGGCGACCACCAGACCCTGGCCCTGCTGCTGTTCAGCGCCTTCATCGCGGTCACCCTCGCGATCACCACCTGGGTGAGCCGCAAACGGCACGGTTCGGCCGAGGAGTTCTACGCCGGAGGCCGGCTCTTCTCGCCGATGGAGAACGGTTTCGCCATCGCCGGTGACTACATGTCCGCCGCCTCCTTTCTCGGCATCTCCGGCCTGATCGCCCTCTACGGCTACGACGGGATGCTGTACTCCGTCGGCTTCCTGGTCGCCTGGCTGGTCGTCCTCCTCCTCGTCGCCGAACTGGTCCGCAACTGCGGCCGGTTCACGCTCGCCGACGTCGTGGCCTCCCGGATGGCCGAGCGCCCGGTCCGGATCGCGGCCGGCACCTCCTCCGTGACCGTCTCCGTGCTCTATCTGGTGGCCCAGATGGTCGGTGCCGGCAGTCTCGTCGCGCTGCTCCTCGGCGGCACGAGCGAAGCCGCCCGCTCCTGGACGGTGATCGGCGTCGGCGCCCTGATGGTGATCTACGTGTCGCTGGGCGGGATGCGCGCCACCACCTGGATCCAGATCGTCAAGGCCGTCCTGCTGATGGCCGGAACGATCGCCCTGACGGTGCTCGTGCTGCTCCGCTTCCACGGCGACTTCGAGCAGCTGCTCGCCGGCGCCGCCGACCGCAGCGGCCACGGACGGGACTTCCTCGCCCCCGGCCTGCGCTACGGCGGGGACTGGACCGCGCGCCTGGACTTCATCAGTCTCGGGATCGCCCTGGTCCTGGGCACCGCCGGGCTGCCGCACATCCTCTCGCGGTTCTACACCGTGCCCACCGCACGGGCCGCCCGACGCTCCGTCGTCTGGTCGATCGGCCTCATCGGCAGCTTCTACCTGATGACGATCGTCCTCGGCTTCGGAGCCGCCGCGATCATCGGACCCGACGCCGTCCGGGCCTCCAACGCCTCCGGCAACACCGCCGTGCCGCTGCTCGCCCTCGACCTCGGCGGAGGAGCGGGCTCCACCGGCGGCACCGTGCTCTTCGCGATCGTCGCCGCCGTCGCCTTCGCGACCATCCTGGCCGTCGTCGCCGGCATCACCCTCGCCTCCTCGGCCTCCGTCGCCCACGACCTGTACGCCTCCCTGCGCCGGCGTGGCAGCCGGGCCAAGCCCTACAGCGAGGTCACCGTGGCGCGGCTCGCCGCGGCCGGGATCGGTGTGGCGGCGATCGGGCTCGGTCTGCTCGCCCGCGACCTGAACGTGGCGTTCCTGGTCGGCCTCGCCTTCGCCGTCGCCGCCTCGGCCAACCTCCCGGTGCTCCTGTACTCGCTGTTCTGGCGGAACTTCACCACCAGGGGAGCCGTCTGGTCGGTGTACGGGGGGCTCGTACCGGCCGTCCTGCTCGTCGTCCTCTCACCGGTGGTCTCGGGCAGCCCGGAGGCGCTCTTCCCGGGCGTCGACTTCCATGTCTTCCCGCTGCAGAACCCGGGGCTGGTCTCCATCCCGCTGGGCTTCCTGGCCGGCTGGATCGGGACCGTCACCTCGCACGAGCCGCCGGACGCCGCCAAGCACGCGGAGACCGAGGTCCGGGCGCTGACCGGAGCCGGAGCGGTGTGAGCGGGGGGCCCACCGGGCCGGCATTCAGCCCGCCGGGGTCGTCCAGACGTACCGGTGTTCCGGGCGGCCCGTCTCGCCGTACCGCAGGGACAGCCGCACCCGGCCCGTCCGCTCCAGGAGCTTGAGATAGCGCTGGGCGGTCTGGCGGCTCACGCCCGCCCGCTCGGCGATCTCCTGGGTGGACAAGGGCCCGTCGGCGGCCAGCAGGACCTGTCGCAGCAGCTCGGCGGTGGTGGGCGAATGGCCCTTGGGAAGACCCGGTTCCACGGCCCCCGCCGACAGGGCGCCGAAGATCCGGTCCACCTCGGCCTGCTCCGCCTCGCCGCCGCCGTCGAGGGTGCGGCGGAGCGCCGCGTACGCCTCCAGCTTGGCGCGCAGGCCGGCGAAGACGAACGGCTTGACCAGATACTGCAGCGCGCCGTGCCGCATCGCCGCCTGGACGGTCGCCACGTCCCGCGCCGCCGTCACCATGATCACGTCGGTCTGGTGGCCGAGCCGGCGCAGCTCCCGTACGACCGAGAGTCCGTTCTCGTCCGGCAGGTAGTGGTCCAGGAGGATCAGGTCGACCGGCTCCTCGGCGAGACGGGCGAGGGCCTCGGCGGCGGAGTGGGCGGTGGCGACGACGCGGAAACCGGGCACCTTGGCGACGTAGGCCGCGTTGATCCCCGCGACCCGCACGTCATCGTCCACGACCAAGACGTCGATCACCGCGCCTCCCCGGCCGCGCGCGCCGGCTCCGGCTCGCTCAGTGCCTCCGGGAGGACGACGGTGAACGCGGCGCCGCCGGTGGCGCCCTCGGCGACCCGGGCGCTGCCGCCCTGACGCTCGGCGAGCCGGCGGACCAGTGCCAGGCCCAGCCCGCGCTTGCCGTGGGACGGCAGCTCCTTGGTGGTCCAGCCCTCCGTGAAGATCAGCTCGCGCCGGTCCTCCGGGACGCCCGGGCCACTGTCCGTGACCCGAAGGACGACCGTGCGGCCCTCCGTGCCCAGGGCGACCTCGACGCGGGGGTCCGCGGAGCCCGCGGCCGCGTCGAGGGCGTTGTCGACGAGATTGCCCACGACGGTGACCAGCTCGCGCGGGTCGACCAGCCGGTCGGGCAGCAGCGAGCCGTGGGCGACGCGCAGGGAGACACCCCGCTCGGCCGCGACCGTCGCCTTGCCGACGAGGAGCGCCGCGAGCAGCGGGTCGTGGATCTTCTCGGTGACCTGCTCGGCGGTGGCGCGATGGACGCCGACCACCTCCGTGACGAACTCGACCGCCTCGTCGTGCATCTCCAGCTCCAGGAGGCCGAGCAGGGTGTGCAGACGGTTGGCGTGCTCGTGGTCCTGGGCGCGCAGCGCGTCGATCAGACCGCGGGTGGAGTCCAGCTCGCGGCCGAGCCTCTCCAGCTCGGTGCGGTCGCGCAGGGTGGCGACGGCGCCGCCGTCGTCCGTCGGCATCCGGTTGGCGATCAGCACCCGGTGCCCGCGGACGGTCACCAGGTCCTCGCCCGTGACCCGGCCGGCCAGCACGTCGGCGGTGCGGCCGGAGCCGAGCGCCTCCTCCAGGGGGCTGCCGGTGGCTTCGGCGCCGATGCCGAGCAGGCGCTGGGCCTCGTCGTTCAGCAGCCGTATCCGTCCGGTGCGGTCGAGGGCGACCACGCCCTCCCGGATGCCGTGGAGCATCGCCTCGCGTTCGGCGAGCAGCGCGGAGATGTCGGAGAAGGCCAGGTCATGGGTCTGCCGCTGGAGCCTGCGGGAGATCAGATAGGCCGCCAGCGCTCCGGCGGCCAGGGCGCCGCCCGCGTACGCGAGGAGACCCGGGATCGCCCCGAGCAGGCGGTCCTGGACGCTGTCGTACTCGATGCCGACCGACACCGCGCCGACGATGCTCCCGTCGGCGGCCCGCAGCGGGGCCTTGCCCCGGGCGGAGCGGCCGAGGGTGCCGCTGTCGATCTCCATCACCTCGCGGCCGGCGAGGGCCGTGCTGGGGTCGGTGGAGACGACCTTGCCGATCTGCGCAGGGTCGGTGTGCGACCAGCGCACCCCCCGTGTGTCCATGACGACGACGTACTCGGCGCCCGTGGAGCGCCTGATCCGTTCGGCCTCCGCCTGGACGGCCCCGCCGACGGACGGCGACGAGTTCCGCAACGCCGACGCCACCTCCGGCGACGCGGTGGTCTCCGCGATGGCGAGGGCGCGGCGCATGGCCTGGTCGTCGAGCTGGGCGCTGAGCGGCGCCAGGAAGAGGCCGGTGGCCAGCACGGTCACGCCGGTGGCGATGGCCAGCTGCATGAGGAGGACCTGGGAGAAGACCCGCCGCGGCCAGCCGATCCGCCGACGGCGCACAGCGGGCCGTGCGGGGGTGGTCGGTGCGGGACGCATGCGAGGAACGGTACGGGTCGTACGAACCCGACCGGAAATCCCGCCCCGGCCAGGGCCGCGCGCTGGAAGCCGTGCCCTCTTGGTCGGCCTGGCCTGGGGACGCCGGGGGCCACGCCGGGGCACGGGGGCGGCTCGGCCCGTCAGCGCCCATACGCCGGAGCGGGCCGGGTGGGTTCCACGCGGGCCCTCGGGACCGCGCGGCCGGCCCTGGTGATCGGCGGGATGGCCGCAGGCCCGGGCCCGTGCGGCCGCGGGCGGCTGCCTATTCTGGGAGCTTCGTCGCGCGTCGAGCATCAGGAGGGTTTCGCCTTGAGCACGCAGCAGATCCCGGTCGTCGTCCTCTCCGGATTCCTGGGGTCGGGCAAGACCACGCTGCTCAACCATCTGCTGCGCAGGGCCCGGGGCACCCGGATCGGTGTCATGGTCAACGACTTCGGGGACATCGGTATCGACGCCATGACCGTCGCCGGGCAGGTCGGGTCCACCGTCTCCCTCGGCAACGGCTGTCTGTGCTGCGCCGTCGACGCGAGCGAGCTGGACGAGTACCTGGAGGTCCTCACCCGGCCCTCGGCCCGCCTGGACGTGATCGTCATCGAGGCGAGCGGCCTCGCGGAGCCGCAGGAGCTGGTGCGAATGGTGCTCGCCAGCGAGAACGAGCGGATCGTGTACGGCGGGCTCGTGCAGGTCGTCGACGCGGCCGAGTTCTCCGCCACGCGCGAGCGGCACCCCGAGACCGACCGGCACCTCGCCCTCGCGGATCTGGTGGTCGTCAACAAAGCCGACCGGGTGGGGGAGCGCGAGCTGGACGCCGTCCACGCCACCGTCACCGGGCTCGCCGGACGAGCCGCGGTGATCCGAACCGCGCACGGGCGGATCGACCCCGAGGTCCTCTTCGACCGGGTCGTGCCCGAGGGGGAGATCGAGGGGCAGATGTCCATCGAGGACCTGCTGTACGCGGACGAGGACGCGGCCGCCCATCCGCACGCCGCCTACGAGACCCTCTCGCTCGCCACCGGGACCGCGCTGCACCCGCGCCGGCTCATGGAGTTCCTCGACTCCCGGCCGCAGGGCCTCTACCGCCTCAAGGGCTTTCTCGACTTCGGCGCGGCCGACCCGGTCAACCGCTACGGCGTCCATGCCGTCGGCCGGTTCCTGCGCTTCTACCCCGAGCCCTGGCCGGAGGGTGAGGAGCGCCTGTCCCAGCTCGTCCTCATCGGATCCGGCATCGACGCCGAAGCCCTGCGCAAGGAACTCGCCGGCTGTGAGGTGACCGGCCCGCAGGACACCCCCGACGAGCGCGCTCTCTGGGGGGTCCTGCGCTACGTGCAGCGGAACGAGGCCGAGGAGGACCCAGGAGCGGAGGGTCTCTTCGCCGCGTCCGATCCGGCCTGACCACATCCGACCAGGCCAGGCCCGACCCGGTCCGTCCAGGGCCGGCGCGGCCCGGTCAGGCGCGGCCCGGTCAGTCGGCCCGGCACCGGCGGATCCGATCGGATCCGCCGGTGCCGGGCCGCCTGGCTCAGCTCGCCGGGCCCGCCAGCACCGCGACCGGCTTCGCCAGGGGCGTGCCCGAGCCGTCGCGGCGCGGGTCGATCTCGGGGAGGTCGACCGGGGTACCGTTCTGCTGGGCCGCGCGCGCCGGGGCGCCTCCCGCCCAGCCGAGAAGCAGCACGTCCTCGCCCTTCAGGAACCGCTGGCAGCGCACACCACCGGTCGCGCGCCCCTTGCGCGGATACTGGTCGAACGGCGTCAGCTTCGCCGACGTGGCCGCCGAGCCGTCCAGCGTGCCGGTCGAGCCCGCGATCGTGAACACCACCGCGTCCGCCGCCGGATCCACCGCCGTGAAGGAGATCACCTCGGCGCCGGCCGTGAGCTTGACGCCCGCCATGCCGCCCGCCGGCCGCCCCTGGGGCCGCACCTGCGCGGCCTGGAAGCGCAGCAGCTGGGCGTCGGAGGTGATGAAGACCAGGTCCTCCTCGCCCGTTCGCAGCTCGGTCGCGCCGACGATCCGGTCACCCTCCTTGAGGGTGATGACCTCCAGCTCGTCCTTGTTCGCCGGATAGTCCGGCACCACGCGCTTCACCACGCCCTGCAGCGTGCCGATCGCCAGACCCGGCGAGGACTCGTCGAGCGTGGTCAGGCAGGCCACCGACTCGTCGTTCTCCAAGGTCAGGAACTCCGCCAGCGGTGCCCCGCCGGCCAAGTTCGGCGCGGCGTGGGTGTCGGGCAGCTGGGGCAGGTCGATCACCGCGAGCCGCAGCAGCCGCCCGGTCGAGGTCACCACGCCGACGTCGCCGCGCTGGGTCGCCGGCACGGCCGAGACGATCACGTCGTGCTTCGCGCGCCTGCCGTCCTCGGCGGCCGGCAGCTCCGCCGTCGCCGTACGGGCCAGCAACCCCGTCGAGGAGAGCAGCACCCGGCACGGGTCGTCCGCGACCTCCAGCGAGGTGGCGGCCACCGGGGCGCCCGCCGACTCCAGCAGGACCGTACGCCGGTCGGTGCCGAACTTCTTCGCCACCGAGGCCAGTTCGCCCGAGACCAGCTTGCGCAGCTCGGCGTCGGAGTCGAGGATCCCGGTCAGCTCGTCGATCTCGCCGTTGAGGCGGTCCCGCTCGCTCTCCAGCTCGATCCGGTCGAACCTGGTGAGCCGGCGCAGCGGGGTGTCCAGGATGTACTGCGTCTGGATCTCGCTCAGGGAGAAGTGCTCGATCAGGCGCTGCTTGGCCTCCGCCGAGTTCTCGCTGGAGCGGATGAGACGGATGACCTCGTCGATGTCGAGCAGCGCGACGAGCAGGCCCTCGACCAGGTGCAGCCGGTCGCGCTTCTTGCTCCGGCGGAACTCGGAGCGGCGGCGCACCACGGTGAACCGGTGGTCGAGATAGACCTCCAGCAGTTCCTTGAGGCCCAGCGTCAGCGGCTGGCCGTCGACCAGCGCCACGTTGTTGATGCCGAAGGACTCCTCCATCGGCGTCAGCTTGTAGAGCTGCTCCAGGACCGCCTCCGGCACGAAGCCGTTCTTGACCTCGATGACCAGACGGAGGCCGTGGCTGCGGTCGGTGAGGTCCTTGACGTCGGCGATGCCCTGGAGCTTCTTGGAGCCGACCAGGTCCTTGATCTTGGAGA
This sequence comes from Streptomyces sp. NPDC036822, assembly GCF_055609145.1. Classification (NCBI taxonomy): domain Bacteria; kingdom Bacillati; phylum Actinomycetota; class Actinomycetes; order Kitasatosporales; family Streptomycetaceae; genus Streptomyces; species Streptomyces sp. NPDC036822. Next base: position 213,539 of record NZ_JBVJPY010000008.1, on the reverse strand, counting down.
TGACCTTCTCGGGTCCCACCGTGAAGGGCAGTTCGGTGACGACGATGCCCTTGCGGCGGGCCGTCACGTTCTCCACGGTCGCGGTGGCGCGGATCTTGAACGTCCCGCGGCCGTTCTCGTACGCATCCTTGATGCCGGACAGGCCGACGATCCGGCCGCCGGTCGGCAGGTCGGGGCCGGGCACGAACCGCATGAGCGCCTCGAGATCGGCGTTCGGGTACCGGATGAGGTGCCGGGCGGCCGCGATCACCTCGCCGAGGTTGTGCGGCGGCATGTTGGTCGCCATGCCGACCGCGATGCCCGAGGCGCCGTTGACCAGCAGGTTCGGGTACGCCGCCGGGAGCGTGACCGGCTCCTGCTCCTGGCCGTCGTAGTTCGGGGAGAAGTCGACGGTGTCCTCGTCGATGGACTCCGTCATCAGCAGTGCGGCCGACGCCATCCGGGACTCGGTGTACCGCATGGCGGCCGGCGGGTCGTCGTTGCCCAGCGAACCGAAGTTGCCGTGGCCGTCCACGAGGGGGAGCCGCATGGAGAACGGCTGCGCCATCCGCACCATCGCGTCGTAGATCGACGCGTCGCCGTGGGGGTGCAGCTTGCCCATGACCTCGCCGACGACACGGGCGCACTTCACATAGCCGCGGTCGGGCCGCAGCCCCATCTCGTTCATCTGGTAGACGATGCGGCGCTGCACCGGCTTCATGCCGTCGCGGGCGTCCGGCAGCGCGCGGGAGTAGATCACCGAGTACGCGTACTCGAGGAAGGAGCCCTGCATCTCGTCGACGACGTCGATGTCGAGGATTCGCTCCTCGAACGCGTCGTCCGGCGGCGGTGTCTTCGTGCTGCGGCGGGCCATCGCGGCTGCGGCTCCTTCACCAACAAGGTTGATCTGACGCGGACCATTGTGGACCGTCCCACCGACAACGCCGACCGCGACCCGGGAATGGGTGGTTCCGCACCGCCTCCGGCCGCCCCTGGGCCGGACGCGACGCGTCCGCGACCCGGAAGAGGGAAGCCTCGAACCTGCGGGAACTTCGCGAGGTGTCGGTGCGCTTGCATACAGTGGCAGGACTTTTCCATATCGCGATCGAAGGGACGTACATGCCCATGGGTCACACGGCCACGGCCGAGGCCGGCTCCGGCGGCCTGACAGCGACCGAGCACCGGCTGGCCAACGGCCTGCGCGTGGTGCTCTCCGAGGACCACCTGACCCCGGTCGCCGCGGTCTGCCTCTGGTACGACGTCGGCTCGCGTCACGAGGTCGCGGGCCGCACCGGTCTCGCCCACCTCTTCGAGCACCTGATGTTCCAGGGGTCGAAGCAGGTCCACGGAAACGGTCATTTCGAGCTGGTCCAGGGAGCGGGCGGTTCGCTCAACGGCACGACGAGCTTCGAGCGCACCAACTACTTCGAGACGATGCCGACCCATCAGCTGGAGCTGGCCCTCTGGCTGGAGGCGGACCGCATGGGGTCGCTGCTGGCCGCCCTGGACGACGAGTCCATGGAGAACCAGCGCGACGTCGTCAAGAACGAGCGCCGCCAGCGGTACGACAACGTGCCCTACGGCACGGCCTTCGAGAAGCTGACCGCCCTCGCCTATCCCGAGGGGCACCCGTACCACCACACGCCGATCGGCTCCATGGCCGACCTGGACGCGGCCACGCTGGAGGACGCGCGGAGCTTCTTCCGTACGTACTACGCGCCGAACAACGCGGTCCTTTCGGTCGTCGGCGACATCGACCCGGAGCAGACCCTCGCCTGGATCGAGAAGTACTTCGGATCCATCCCGTCCCACGACGGCAAGCGGCCGCCGCGCGACGGCACGCTGCCCGACGTCATCGGGGAGCAGCTCCGCGAGGTCGTCGAGGAGGAGGTGCCGGCCCGCGCGCTGATGGCCGCCTACCGCCTCCCGCACGACGGCACCCGCGAGTGCGACGCCGCCGACCTGGCCCTCACCGTCCTCGGCGGCGGCGAGTCCTCCCGGCTCCACAACCGCCTGGTCCGTCGCGACCGCACGGCCGTCGCGGCCGGCTTCGGCCTGCTGCGCCTCGCCGGAGCGCCCTCGCTCGGCTGGCTCGACGTGAAGACCTCCGGTGGTGTGGAGGTGCCCGAGATCGAGACCGCCGTCGACGAGGAGCTGGCCCGCTTCGCCGCCGAGGGCCCCACGCCCGAGGAGATGGAGCGCGCCCAGGCGCAGTTGGAGCGCGAGTGGCTCGACCGGCTCGGCACGGTCGCCGGCCGCGCCGACGAACTGTGCCGCTTCGCCGTGCTGTTCGGCGACCCGCAGCTCGCCCTGACCGCCGTCAACCGGGTCCTGGACGTCACCGCCGACGAGGTGCGGGCGGTCGCCGCCGCCCGGCTGCGTCCCGACAACCGCGCGGTGCTGGTCTACGAACCGGTCACCGCCGAGCACGGCGACAGCGACAGCGAGAACGACGAGGAAGAGGGAGCGGACCAGTGAGCGACGCTGCCGCGGCTTTGACGAGCATGGAGTTCCACCCGCAGCCCCAGCCGGGCACCGCACGCCCCTGGGCCTTCCCGGCCCCGGAGCGGGGTGCGCTGGACAACGGCCTGACCGTGCTGCGCTGCCACCGTCCGGGCCAGCAGGTGGTGGCCGTCGAGATCTTCTTCGACGCCCCTCTGGAGGCCGAGCCCGAGGGCCTCGACGGCGTCGGCACGATCATGGCGCGGGCCCTCTCCGAGGGCACCGACAAGCACACGGCGGAGGAGTTCGCCGCCGAGCTGGAGCGCTGCGGCGCCACGCTCGACGCCCACGCCGACCACCCGGGCGTACGCGTCTCCCTCGAGGTCCCCGTCTCCCGGCTGCCCAAGGCGCTCGGCCTGCTCTCCGAGGCCCTGATCGCCCCGGCCTTCGACGACAGCGAGATCGAGCGCCTGGTGCGCAACCGGCTCGACGAGATCCCGCACGAGACGGCGAACCCGGCCCGCAGGGCGGCCAAGCAGCTCTCCAAGGAGCTGTTCCCGGCCGGCTCACGCATGTCCCGGCCGCGCCAGGGCACCGAGGAGACCGTCGCCGCGATCGACGCCACGGCCGTCCGAGCCTTCTTCACGGCGCACATCCGGCCCGCCACGGCCACCGCCGTGGTCGTGGGCGACCTGACCGACGTCGACCTGGACAAGGTCCTCGCCGAGACGCTCGGCGCGTGGACCGGCGACACCGCCGAGCCGCGCCCCGTCCCGCCGATCACGGCCGACGACACCGGCCGTGTGGTCATCGTGGACCGCCCCGGCGCGGTCCAGACGCAGCTGCTGATCGGCCGCGTCGGCGCCGACCGGCACGACCGCGTCTGGCCCGCCCAGGTCCTCGGCACGTACTGCCTCGGCGGCACCCTCACCTCCCGCCTGGACCGTGTCCTGCGCGAGGAGAAGGGCTACACCTACGGCGTCCGGTCCTTCGGGCAGGTGCTCCGTTCCGACGCCGAGGGCAACGGCGCCGCGATGCTCGCCATCAGCGGTTCGGTCGACACCCCCAACACCGGCCCGGCACTTGACGACCTGTGGAAGGTGCTGCGCACGCTCGCCGCAGAGGGACTGACCGACGCGGAGCGGGATGTGGCGGTGCAGAACCTGGTGGGTGTGGCGCCGCTCAAGTACGAGACCGCCGCCTCCGTCGCGGGGACGCTCGCCGACCAGGTCGAGCAGCACCTTCCGGACGATTTCCAGGCGCAGTTGTACGCGCGTCTGGCGGAGACGGGCACGGTGGAGGCGACGGCCGCGGTCGTCAACGCCTTCCCGGTGGACCGTCTGGTCACCGTGCTCGTGGGTGACGCGGCGCAGATCGAGGAGCCCGTGCGGGCGCTCGGCATCGGCGAAGTCACCGTCGTCACCGGCTGATCGAGGCGGAACACAGGCTGATCCAGGCGGAACACGCGCCACGGCGAGGACCCCGACGTCACCATACGTCGGGGCCCTCGCCTTTATTGATCTTTTGTCCGTATTGAGACGGAGAGTGGGTGTCTGCCCTGTGGCATGTCTTACAAACAGCCGAGTCCGTTTGCCGATTGAAAGACGGTCCGTTTAGCGTCAATCCGGCTGTTCGCCAGTTGCACCCGCCGCATCCGCGGCATCGGACAGTCATCGCCGAGTCCCCGTCAGGCGCGAGCCTGGGGAGCCGGGGACCCACACGAAGTCCCTGGGGTGAATCGGACGCCTTCGCATCCATGCGGAGGGGCCCGTAGGAGACCTTCCTGCTCCGAACCCGTCAGCTAACCCGGTAGGCGAGAAGGAAGGAAAGGATCAGCCACTACATGGCGTTCACCCGTGCCACCGGGAAGCATCGTGGTCCGAGCCGTCTGGCGCGCCGCAGCGCGGGCATCGCCGGCGTCGCGACCCTCGCCACCACCGGCGTCATCGGAACCCTCGCTTCCCCGGCGCTCGCCGCCGACACGGACACCCGCTCGCTCGAGGACACCGGCATGAACCAGGCCGTCGTCTCCGAGTCGCTGGCGGACCGGATCGACGTGCAGGCGGCCGCGCAGGAGCGGGAGGCCGTCGAGGCCATCGCGAAGGCGAAGGCCGAGGCCCGCGCCAAGGCGGAGGCGAAGCGCAAGGCCGAGGCCCGTGCCAAGGAGATCCGCGAGGCCAAGGAGCGCGCCGCCCGTGAGGCCGAGCGCAAGCGCCTGAACTCCTTCCAGCTCCCCGTGGCCGGCTCGTACGTCACCACCGGGTACCAGACCGGCGGCTCCCTGTGGTCCTCCGGCAGCCACTCCGGCGTCGACTTCCACGCCTCCTACGGCAGCGAGGTCGTCTCCGTCGGCTCCGGCACCGTGGTCGAGGCCGGCTGGGGTGGCGCGTACGGCAACAACATCGTCATCCGGATGAACGACGGCACGTACACCCAGTACGGGCACCTTTCGGCCATCAGTGTCTCGGTCGGCGAGTCCGTCACCCCGGGCGAGCGGATCGGCATCTCCGGCTCGACCGGCAACTCCACCGGCCCGCACCTGCACTTCGAGGCCCGCACGAGCGCCGAGTACGGCTCCGACATCAACCCGGTCGCGTACCTGCGCGCCCGCGGCGTGAACGTCTGACCCGTCCGCGTCCGGCGAACGCCCACGGGCCGCTCAAGGCCCGACGAAAAAGCCCCGGCTCGTACCGAGCCGGGGCTTTTTCGTCGGCCAAAAGATATCCATGGATCTCCGGTAGCCATCGGAAATACCGCCCCGCTGCAATAGAGTCACCGAAGAGTCGACGAACAGACGTCCATCGGATGGGTTTCGCGCGGAAAAGGCGGAGGTCGAACATGCGCATCCCGGCGCATTCGGTATGCACGGCGATTCGGGACGACATCGTCTCCGGTCTCTTCGAGCGCGGCAGCCGGCTGACCGAGGAGCAGCTGGCACGCCGTTACGGAGTCTCCCGCGTCCCGGTCCGTGAGGCGCTGCGCACCCTGGAGTCGGAGGGCTTCGTGGTCACCCGCCGGCACGCGGGCGCCCACGTGGCCGAGCCCACCGAGCAGGAGGCGGCGGACCTGCTGGACGTCCGGGCGCTCCTGGAGCCGCTGGGGGCCGCCCGCGCCGCCCAACGGCGCACGGACGCCCACCTCAAGGTGCTGCGCGGGCTGGTCAGGCTGGGTCAGGAGCGTGCCCGCCGCGGCCAGGGCGACGACCTGCGCTCCTTGGGCGGCTGGTTCCACGAGACCCTCGCGCAGGCGTCCGGCAGCCCGGCGCTCACGGCGCTGCTCACGCAACTGCGGCACAAGATCGCCTGGATGTACGCGATCGAGCCGGCCGCGCAGCCGGTCGAGGCCTGGGCCGAGCACGGGGCGATCGTCGACGCGGTCGCCCGCGGTGACGCCGAGCGGGCCCGCGCCCTCACGGCGCTGCACGCCGAACGTTCGCTCGTCCTGTACCGGCCGAAGCGGCCCGAGCGCGGCCGTGTGAGGGCTTCGCAACATGTCGTAAACACCGCGAGCATCCGGAATTAACGACCGGGCCGTATACAAAGAGAAGTAATGGGGTGGTGGAATTCTGCTGCCCGGAAATGCGGGGCCCGGAAAAGCCTCTCGCGTGATTTCCGTCGACGGGGCGCCGCGTCGGCGGGCTCGAGAATCCAGGCTGCCCGGAATCCTTTCCCCTGGAATCCCGCAGCCCGGGGCATCGGCCTCCCCGGGTCCTCGCCGTCGGAAGGCGCGAGCCGAACCGGACGCGCGCAGCCGAACCGGACGCGCGAGCCGGCCGGGCGTGAGAGTGGGTCGGACGCGTGAGCCGGCGGACGCGTGCGCCGCCCCGGCCGTGCGCGCTGCCGGGTGGTGGCCGCGTCCCGCCCCCCGGCAGACGCGAAAGAGCCGCGTCCGCCGGGGGGCGGGACGCGGCTCCTTCGTGAGGTGATGTCAGACGGTCTCGGGCAGCTCTTCGAGACCTTCGGCAACCAGCTTGGCGAGACGGTCCAGCGCGGCCTCGGCACCCTCGGCGTCCGAAGCGAGCACGATCTCCTCGCCGCCCTGCGCGCCCAGGCCGAGCACCGCGAGCATCGACGCGGCGTTCACCGGGTTTCCATCGGCCTTGGCGATCGTCACGGGGACGCCGGAGGCCGTGGTGGCACGGACGAAGATGGAGGCGGGGCGGGCGTGCAGGCCCTCGGCCCAGCCGACGTTGACGCGGCGCTCAGCCATGGTGTTGCCCTTCAAGTCTTAGCGGGTTGTCTAGACCAGTCTCTCATGTGTTGCGATGTGCTCGTGCCTGCCCGCGGCCCGGCGGAACGGCCCTCCGGCCCTCCTACCTTGCACGGCCCGCGCGGGGCACGCACGCCGTGCGCGACCGGTGCCACTGTCGTACCCCGGCCGTACGCTTGCCCCATGCAGAGCGCGTCGGAACAGCCGGACCCGGCCCAGCCGGAACACGCCTACCCGGACCACTGGGAAGCGGACGTGGTCCTCCGCGACGGCGGCACCGCACGCATCCGGCCCATCACCGTCGACGACGCCGACAGACTGGTCAGCTTCTACGAACAGGTCTCGGACGAGTCGAAGTACTACCGCTTCTTCGCGCCCTACCCGCGCCTGTCCGCCAAGGACGTCCACCGTTTCACCCATCACGACTACGTGGACAGGGTCGGACTCGCCGCGACCGTCGGCGGCGAGTTCATCGCCACCGTGCGGTACGACCGCATCGACGCCCGCGGCCTGCCCGCCTCGGCCCCCGCCGACGAGGCCGAGGTCGCCTTCCTCGTCCAGGACGCGCACCAGGGCAGGGGCGTCGCCTCCGCCCTGCTCGAACACATCGCCGCGGTGGCGCGGGAGCGGGACATCCGACGGTTCGCCGCAGAGGTGCTCCCCGCCAACAACAAGATGATCAAGGTGTTCACGGACGCCGGGTACACCCAGAAGCGCAGCTTCGAGGACGGGGCCGTGCGCCTCCATCTCGACCTGGAGCCCACCGACCGCTCGCTCGCCGTCCAGCTGGCCCGGGAGCAGCGCGCCGAGGCCCGCTCCGTGCAGCGGCTGCTCACCCCCGGCTCGGTCGCCGTCGTCGGCGCAGGCCGCACCCCGGGCGGCGTCGGACGGACCGTGCTGCGCAACCTCCTCGACGCCGGCTACACCGGGCGGACATACGCCGTGAACCGGGCCCTCGACCAGGGGGCGACCGCGCTCGACGGCGTGCCGGCCTTCCGCTCCGTCGCGGACATCGGGGAGCCGGTCGACCTGGCCGTCCTGGCGGTCCCCGCCGAACGGGTGCCGGAGGCGGTCGCCGACTGCGGCGAACACGGGGTGCGCGGCCTGGTGGTCCTCAGCGCGGGATACGCCGAGACCGGGACGGAGGCGGGACGGGACCGCCAGCGCGCACTGGTCCGGCAGGCCCGCTCGTACGGCATGCGGATCATCGGGCCCAACGCCTTCGGGATCATCAACACCTCGGACGGCGCCCGGCTGAACGCCTCGCTCGCGCCGCAGATGCCCGCGGCCGGGCGGATCGGCCTGTTCACCCAGTCCGGGGCCATCGGCATCGCCCTCCTCGCCGGACTCCACCGCCGGGGCGCCGGTCTCTCCTCCTTCATCTCGGCGGGCAACCGGGCCGACGTCTCCGGCAACGACCTCCTCCAGCACTGGTACGACCACCCGGCGACGGACGTCGTCCTGCTGTACCTGGAGTCGATCGGCAATCCCCGGAAGTTCACCCGGCTCGCGCGGCGCACCGCGGCGGTCAAGCCGGTCGTCGTGGTCAAGGGAGCCCGGCACAGCGGCAGCGCGCCGCCCGGCCACCGCGTGCCGGTCACCCGGATCCCGCACGCCACCGTCTCCGCGCTGCTCCGGCAGGCCGGGGTCATCCGCGTCGACACGGTCACCGAACTCGTCGACGCGGGCCTGCTCCTCGCCGGCCAGCCCCTGCCGACCGGACCGCGCGTGGCGATCCTCGGCAACTCCGAGTCCCTCGGGCTGCTGACCTACGACGCCTGTCTCACCGAGGGCCTGCGGCCGCTGCGCCCCCTCGACCTCACGACGGCGGCGAGCCCGGCGGACTTCCGCGAGGCGCTCGCGGCGGCGCTCGTGGACGAGACCAGCGACGCGGTCGTCGTGACGGCGATCCCCTGGGTCGGCGAGACCGGAGCCGTCGAATCCGGAGACGGGGAGGTCCTCGCGGCCTACCTCCGTGAGGCCGTGGCCTCCGCCCCCGCCCCGGCGAAGCCCGTGGTCGTGGTGCACGTCGAGATGGGCGGCCTGGCGGAGGCTCTTTCGGCGGCGACGAGCACCCGACCGGCGACGCCGACGCGGAGCACCGGCCCGGCCCCCGCCGGCCCGCCCGCCCCGTCCGCCACGCCGCCCGGGCCCTCCACCCCGCCCGCCGGCCCCTCCGCGACCCCGGGCGCCACGCCCACGGCCCCCACCAGTCCGACCGCCACCAGGCCCATCCCTCCCATGCCGCCCATGCCTCCCGTCCCTCCTGTGCCTCCCACGGCACCCGGCGCCGCCGCGCCCGGCCTTCCCGGGGCGCCCCGGGGAAGCGGCTGGGGTGCAACAGCCACGCCCACGGCCCCCGCCCGCTTCGACGCGGCAGCGGGCCGGAACGCAGCGGTGGTGCCCGGCGGTGACGCCGACGGGACGCCGCCCCCGCCCACCCGCTTCGGGGCCACGACGGGCGGCGGGCCCTCGGGGGCCGACCCCGTCGGCGGGGCCGAGGCCGGCGAGCCCGCCGCGCCGGCCCGGGTCAGCGGGCACATCCCCGCCTACCCCGCCGCCGAGCGGGCCGTGCGCGCCCTGGCCGAGGCCGTGCGCTACGGACAGTGGCGGCGCCAGTCCGCGGAGCCGGGGCGGGTGCCGGAGTACGAGGACATCGACGAGGCGGGGGCCGCCGCCCGCATCGAGCGGTCGCTCGGAGAGGACGTGGACACCCGGGGCGTCACCCTCGGCAGCGACGAGGCCGGCGAGCTGCTCGCGCGGTACGGCATCACCGTGCTGCCGACCCTGCCCGCGCCCACCCCCGGCGCCGCGGTCGCGGCCGCCGGCCGCCTCGGCTACCCCGTCGCCCTCAAGACGACCGCGCCCCATCTGCGCCACCGCCCCGATCTCGGGGGCGTACGGCTCGACCTCGCCACCGAGGAACAACTCCGTGCCGCCTACGGCGAAGTGACCGACACCCTCGGCAAGCCGGAGGAGCTCCATCCGGTCGTCCAGGCGATGGTTCCGCGCGGAGTCGACACCGTCGTCCGGGCCGCCATCGACCCGGCCGTCGGCGCCGTCCTCTCCTTCGGACTCGCCGGAGCCGCCTCCGAGCTGCTCGGCGACATGTCCCACCGGCTCGTCCCCGCCACCGACCGGGACGCCGCCGAGCTCGTACGGTCCATCCGCACCGCCCCCCTCCTCTTCGGCTGGCGCGGCTCGGACCCCGTCGACACTCCCGCCCTGGAGGAGCTGCTGCTGCGGGTCTCCCGGCTCGTCGACGACCACCCCGAGGTCGTCGCGATCACCCTGGAGCCCGTCGTCGTGGCCTCGCGCGGCCTGTCCGTCCTCGGCGCCACGGTCCGCCTCGCACCGCCCCCGCCCCGCACCGACCTCGGACCGCGTCGCCTGCCGAGCTACTGAAGCCGCCCCGCGCCCCGGCCCCGGCGGCCGACGCGTCCCGGAGCGCCCCTTCCGACGGATTAGGATGGAGTCCATGGCGAAGACCGGTACGACGACCCAGGGGCTGCGCGCGGCGATCGAGCGCAGCGGCTATTACCCGGCCCTCGTGGCCGAGGCGGTGGAGGCCGCCGTCGGTGGCGAGGCGATCGCGTCGTACGTGGTGCACCAGGAGACCACGTTCGACACCAACGAGGTCCGCCGCCATGTCACGGTTCTCGTCCTGACGGCCACCCGTTTCGTCGTCAGCCACACCGACGAGCAGGCCGCCGACACCAGCTCCCCGACGCCGTACGCCACCACGTCCACGGAGTCGGTCAAGCTCGACCGGATCTCCTCCGTCGTCGTCAGCCGCGTCGTCGCCAACCCGGAGTCGTACACGCCCGGCACGCTGCCTCGCGAGGTCGTCCTCACCATCGGCTGGGGCGCCGTCTCCCGGATCGACCTGGAGCCCGCCGCCTGCGGCGATCCCAACTGCGACGCCGACCACGGCTACACCGGCAACGCCACCGCGGACGACCTCAGCCTCCGCGTCAGCGACGCGGGCGACGGCCCGGACACGGTCCGCCAGACCCTCGCGTTCGCGCAGTCGCTCTCCGAAGCCACCGCGGCGACCCGCTGATGGTCCAGCCCTCCACGGTCACCTCGGGCTGGCCCGACGAACCGGTGGGACTCGCGCCGGAATCCGCGCCCGTCCCGGAGTACGGCTTCGGCTCGCTCGCCGACCTCCTGCCGACCCTCGTCGCCGGACAGGGCGCCCCCGGCTTCGACGCCCGGATCGCCGAACTCTCCCCGGCCGACCGGAACTGCGTCTTCCTGATCGACGGGCTCGGCTGGGAGCAGATCCGGTCGCATCCCGACGAGGCCCCGTACCTCACCTCGCTGCTCGCCACCTCGCGCGGCGGCACCGGACGACCGATCACCGCGGGCTTCCCCGCCACCACCGCGACCTCGCTCGCCTCGGTCGGCACCGGGCGGGCCCCCGGTGCGCACGGCCTGCCGGGCTACACCGTCCGCGACCCCGTCACCGGCGAGCTGATGAACCAGCTGCGGTGGAAGCCGTGGACGCCGCCCCACGTCTGGCAGCCGTACCCCACGATCTTCCAGCTCGCCCATGAGGCCGGGATCCACACCGCCCAGGTCTCGTCGCCGATCTTCCAGGACACCCCGCTCACCAAGATCGCTCTGAGTGGCGGGGCGTTCCACGGCCGGCTCACCGGCGAGGAGCGCATGGACTTCGCCGCCGAGCAGCTCGCCGCCGGCGACCGCTCGCTGGTCTACACGTACTACAGCGAGCTCGACGGCGCCGGACACCGCTTCGGCGTCGACTCCGACGCCTGGCGCGGCCAGCTGATGTTCGTCGACCGGCTCGTCCAGCGCCTCGCCGAACAGCTGCCGTCCCACTCCGCGCTGTACGTCACGGCGGACCACGGCATGGTCGACATCCCGTTCGACGAGCAGTCCCGGATCGACTTCGACGAGGACTGGGAGCTGAGCGCCGGCGTCGCCCTGCTCGGCGGCGAGGGCCGCGCCCGTCACGTCTACGCCGTGCCGGGCGCCGAGACCGACGTCCTGACCTGCTGGCGCGAGGTGCTCGGCGAGCAGTTCTGGGTGGCGAGCAGGGACGAGGCCATCGCGCTGGGCTGGTTCGGCGACACGGTCGACGAGCGGGTGTACGGGAGGATCGGCGACGTGGTCGCCGCGGCCCATGACGACGTCGTCATCACCGCCTCCGTCAAGGAACCGCACGAGTCGGCGATGGTCGGCGTGCACGGGTCCATGACGCCCGCGGAGCAGTTCGTCCCGCTCCTCGAAGTCCGTTCCTGAACTCCCGGTACCCCCCCCGTTCCTGCCCGAAAGGCCTCAACCTGCCATGCCCGAGCTGGTGTTCTTCTCCGGAACCATGGACTGCGGAAAGAGCACGCTGGCGCTCCAGATCGGGCACAACCGTTCCGCCCGCGGGCTCCAGGGCGTGATCTTCACCCGCGACGACCGCGCGGGCGAGGGCAAGCTCTCCTCGCGCCTGGGCCTGGTGACGGAGGCGGTCGAGGCCGGCGAGGGCATGGACCTGTACGCGTACCTCGTGGAGCAGATGTCCAAGGGCGGCAGGGCGGACTACGTGATCGTGGACGAGGCCCAGTTCCTCGCCCCGGATCAGATCGACCAGCTGGCCCGGATCGTCGACGACCTCGGCATGGACGTCTTCGCCTTCGGCATCACGACGGACTTCCGGACGAAGCTGTTCCCTGGCTCGCAGCGGCTGATCGAACTCGCCGACCGGATCGAGCAGCTGCAGGTGGAGGCCCTGTGCTGGTGCGGGGCGCGGGCCACGCACAACGCCCGCACGGTGGGCGGAGAGATGGTCGTGGAAGGCGAGCAGGTCGTCGTCGGGGACGTGAACCGTCCGGCCGAGGAGATCGGCTACGAGGTCCTGTGCCGTCGCCACCACCGCCGTCACATGACCAGCGCGTCGGCCCGGGCGGGCGCCCTGTCCCCGGACGTCCTCCCCGTCAACCACTCCTGACGGCATACGCCGGCTCCTCGCCCCGTGCGGGGGAGGAGCCGAAGCCCGGCCGCGGAGCCGGTCGTTCCGCGCGGTCTGCTGCCGCCGGGGCCGCTTCCGTCAGGCCTGCTTCTGCTCGGCCTGCTTCTCCTTGAGGCGCACGGTCTCCTTGCGGACCTCGGCCTGGGTGGCGCGCTCCTTCTGCAGCCAGTCGGGGTTCTCCGTCTTCAGCTCCTCGATCTGCTCCGTGGTGAGGGGCTCGGTCACCCCGCCGCGCGCGAGACCCGAGATGGAGATGCCGAGCTTCGCCGCGACCACCGGCCGGGGGTGCGGACCGCTGCGGCGCAGCTCCCGCAGCCACTCGGGCGGATCGGTCTGCAGCGCACTCAGCTCGGCGCGGGAGACGACGCCCTCCTGGAACTCGGCGGGGGTGGCCTCGAGGTACACACCCAGCTTCTTGGCCGCCGTGGCGGGCTTCATCGTCTGGGCGCTCTGGTGCGACTTCATGAGGTCAAGGGTATCGAGCATGTGCGCTACCTCCGACCACGACCGGTAACCTGGCGGGGTGACAGGCTCGGAAGAAACCCCCTCGTTCCGGCTCGCGTACGTTCCCGGGGTGACGCCCGGCAAGTGGGTGCGGATCTGGAACGAGCGCCTGCCCGACGTCCCGCTGCACCTCGTGCCCGTGTCCGCCGGCGAGGCACCCGCCGTGCTGCGGGCGGCCGGGGCCGACGCCGGTTTCGTCCGGCTGCCGATCGACCGGATCGACCTCAGCGCGATCCCGCTCTACACCGAGACGACCGTGGTCGTGGTGCCCAAGGACCACCTCGTGGCCGCGGCGGACGAGGTGACGGTCGAGGACCTGGCCGACGACATCGTGCTGCACCCCCTTGACGACACCCTGGACTGGGAGGCCCTGCCGGGGCGCCCGGCGATCGAGCGCCCCGCCACCACGGCCGACGCCGTCGAGCTGGTGGCGGCGGGAGTCGGGGTCCTCGTCGTGCCCCAGTCGCTCGCCCGCCTGCACCACCGCAAGGACCTCACCTACCGGACGGTGACGGGCGCCCCCGCATCACGCGTCGCGCTGTCGTGGCGGGAGGAGGCCACCACCGACCTGGTGGAGGACTTCATCGGGATCGTCCGGGGCCGGACCGTCAACAGCACGCGCGGTCGCGCCGGAGCCCCGGCGGACGCCAAGGCGAAGGACAAGCGTCCGGAGAAGGGCGGCGGCGCACGCCAGAAGCCCGCCGGAGCCAGGACGGCCGGCACGTCGGCGGGCAGGACGGCGGGCAAGACCACCCGGAGCCGCTCCGGCGGCGCCGCCGGAACGGCCAAGCGCGGCAAGCCCCGCCGCCGGTCGTAGCCTCCGCACGCCCGCCGCGGCCTCACGCCGGCACGCCCGGCGCGGCCTCACGCCCGCACGCCCGGCGCGGCCTCACGCCCGCACGCCCGCCGCAGCCTCACGCCGGCATGCGCCACACCCCACACCCGGACCCGTACGCACGCAGGGGAGTACAAGCCCGGGCCGGCCTCGGAGATGCCCCCACGAGCCCTGACGAGAGAAGCGGCGGCGCGCGGCACCTCCCATTCATCTCGGGTGTACCCGGGCCTCGTCTGCCGATCGGATGCGGGTCGCCCGGCTCGGCGGTAATGGCTGTCGGCCCGTGACGGGAACCCCGGGCCCCGCGCATCCGCGCGCCGCGTGACACACCCGGAGGACGCGTGCCCCCTGCTGCCGAGACCGTGCCCGCCCCGAGGCGGGGCATGCGGACCGTGGGCGACCCGCCCGGCTCGGCGGCCGGCGCGTCCGGCGAGCCGCCCGGCGGCCCCCGGTCGTGGACGGCCCGTGCCCGGCGCAGCGTCCGTCTGCGAGCGGCCGCCCTCGCGGCCCTGCTCACCTGCCTCGTCTTCTGCCTCGGCGGAGCTCTGGCCGGCAGCCTTCCCTTCGGGCCCACCACCCGCAACACCGTCGACCTCGGCCAGCAGTACCTCCCGTACCACGCCTACTGGCGCAGGCTCCTGGTCGGCGAGGCCGAGGGCGATCTGTTCCTGAACTGGAGCTCCGGCTTCGGCTCGAACTTCCTCGGCGACTACGGCACCTATCTCTCCAGCCCGTTCGACCTGATCGTCGTCCTGTTCCCGGCCGACCGGATCGAGCTGGCCCTCTACGTCATCACCGCCGCCAAGATCACCGCCGCGGGTGCGGCGATGGCGGTCCTGCTGCTGCGGCTGCGCCGCGGCCCCTGGCCGGTGGCCGCCGTGCTGGGAACGGCGTACGCGCTCTGCGGCTGGACGCTCAACTTCGCCGCCACCGTGCCGATGTGGCTGGACGGACTGCTGGCCTTCCCCCTGCTGTGCCTCGTGGGCGAATGGGCCCGCGCAGGGCGTCGCCCGGTCCTCGGCCCGCTCGTCGTGGCCCTCGCGTGGTACGCCAACTTCTACACCGCCTACATGGCGACCGTCGGCGCGGCCGTCGTCCTCGCCGTCCGGCTGCTCACCGCCGACGACACCGGGCGCCGGCGCCTCGCCGGACTGCTGCGCGCAGCCCGCGCGGTGCTGGTGGGCATCGGCCTCGCGACCCCGCTCGTCCTGGTGATCTTCATGGCCACCCGGGTCGCCGACCCGACCCCCGAGGTGACCTTCACCTCCGTCACCTGGACGGAGGTGTTCGCCCGGCTGCTGCCGGCCACGGCGAGCGTCGCGTCCCCGGCCCTCTTCATCGGCACCCCGGCCCTCGCGCTGGCCCTGACGCTGCCCTTCAACGGCGCCCTCGCCCCCCGGGTCCGTATCGCCTGGACGGCCGCGGTCTGTCTGGTGGCCCTGTCGATGCAGTGGGGTCCCACCCACCTCCTGTGGCACGCCGGAGCCTCGCCCAACGGGATTCCGTACCGTCAGTCCTTCGTCCTCTGCGGCCTCCTGCTGATCGCGGCCTGGCTCTCCACGGCCCGGGGCCTGCCCCGCCTGCCGGCGTTGCTCGGCGCCGGAACCCTGCTCGGCGCGACGGCCTTCGCGGCCCGGGGGAGCGTGGTCATCGACCGGTGGACCTATCCGGCGTTCGGCGCCGCCCTGGCCGCCGCCGCGCTCGCCGCCACGGCCGTGCTCGCCGCCCGGCGGTACGGCGTCGGCGCTCGCGTCCTGCCGGCCCTGGCCGTCGGCCTGCTCGTCCTCGCCCAGGCCGGCGAGACCGCGATCACCGGCGGCAGGGTCGAGCGGCAGCAGCTCAGCAAGGTCTCCTGGGCGCCACCCCTCGGCCCCTGGCACACGGACATGGCACGGGCGACGGAGGCGGCGAACGCCTGGCCGCGGCACCGCACGGATCCCGGTGAGGTGCCGGGCGGCAACGACGTCCTCCTCGTCGGAGGGCAGGGCGCCGACTACTACAGCAGCCTGACGGCGGACGTCTCCTCCCGGACGCTCGCCTCCCTCGGCTTCGGCCACTACGCCAAGGGGCGCCACCCGGTCAGCCTGGACAACCCGGTGACGGACGCGATCTTCTCGATCGGCACCCGGATGCGTTCGGCACCCACCGCGCCCGTCCGGACCGACAGGCCGCCCCGGGCCGCGATCACCACCACCGACACGCCCGTACCGCCCTTGGTCACCGTTCACGACGACGACCGGCCTCCGACGCCCGGACCGGACCTCGCCTCCTCCCTCCGCACCGATCCCCCCGGCGGCGACGCGCCCCCCGACGGCGTCTCTGCCTTCGCCCGTCAGGAGGCGCTGCTGGGCGCCGACGTCTACGACGAGCCGGCCGCTGTCCGGCGGGCGGGCCCGAGCGGCGCGGCGGAGGGCCGGCTCACCCTCACGGCCGTCTGCCCCGCCGGCGCGCAGCTCTGGTTCTGGGCCCCTCGTCACCGGGGCATGGCGGCCCTCGCCGGGCAACCGCCCGTGGTCTTCGCCGGCAAGCTCCCCTCCGTCCTCGCCCCCATGCAGCCGCTCGGCACCGTCCCCGCGTCCGGTGCGGTACGTATCGAGGTGCGTGCCGCCGCCGGGACGCCGGCACTGCCGTCGCGGCCGGTCGGCTGTCTCGTACGGGACCGGCTGGACACCGCCGTCCGGCACCTGACCGCGACCGGTGCGACCGAGGTGCGGGCCACCGGCCACGCCCTCACCGCCGAACTGCCGGCCGGCAGCACCGGGACCGCCGTCGTCGCCGTGCCGCGTATCTCCGGCTGGCGGTGCGCGGCGGGCGACGAGGAGCTCGCGCCGGCCCGCAGCCGTGGGGGCCTGATCGCCGTACCGCTCGACGGCACGGCCACCTCGATCCACTGCTCCTTCCGGCCGCCGGGGCTGCGTGCCGGCGGCGCGACCGGTGCCGTCGCACTCGTGTGCCTGCTGGCGATCGCATTCCGGCACCGGTTTCTCGGCAGGACGAGAAGAGTTCATCCGGAATGCACATCGGCCTCGTCCGACCGGAATTGAGCGTCGATACGCTGCCGCCTGATCGTCCCCTCCCGGCGCGCGAACGCCGGGCGAGGACGCCGAATCGTCGCCCTGTGTGAGCGTTGGGATCCCGAGTGCCGAAACTGTCCGTCATCGTGCCGCTCCACAATGTCGGGATCTACGCCCCCGACACCATGCGCAGCCTCGCCGCCAACGCGGACCCGGAATTCGAGTTCCTGCTGATCGACGACCATTCGTCGGACGACACGCCGTACGTTCTCGACAGCTGGAAGAGCCGGATTCCGCACACCACCGTCATTCGCCACGAGACCAATCTCGGCGTGGCGCAGGCACGCAACACCGGCCTGGACGCGGCGACCGGCGACTACGTGACCTTCCTCGACGGCGACGACTGGTACGCCCCCGGACACCTGCGCGCCATGGTCGACGGCATCGAGGCACTGGGCTGCGACTTCGCCCGTACCGACCACGTGCAGTCGACCGGCACGTCCCGCAGCGTCCGCTACGCGCCGGCCAAGCGGCGGGACACGGTGATGGACCCGCGGGACGGCATCGCCCCGGCGAACATGGTGACGATGGTGGACTATCCCTTCGTGCCGTTCGGCATCTACGCCGGACATCTCTTCGCCGACGGCGCCTCACGTTTCGAGACGACCCTGCGCACTGCCGAGGACCGGCTGTGGATCTGGCGGCTCCACCTGAAAGCGACGTCCTACGCCGCGCTCAGCACGCACGGAGTCTTCTACCGCCGAGGTGTCACCACCTCTCTGACGCAGATCACCGACAACCGGCAGCTCGACTTCATCCCCTCGTACGATCTGCTGCTCGAGGAAGTCTCCCGTGATGCCGAGGCGGACCGCTTTCTCCCGAAAGCCGTCCGCACCTACTGCGCCATGATCGCCTTTCATATGGGAAAGGCCGACCGGTACGAATCCGCGGTCGCCAAACGACTCAAGCGGAACGTGACGGACGCCCTGCGCCGCATGCCCCAGCAGGTGCTCGACGAGACCCTGGCGACGATGGACACCGCGCGCAGCACCCTGCTCCGCGGTCTGTGCGCCACCGGAAGGACCGCCTGACCATGCAGACGCGCGCCCCCGGGACGCCCGCCGCCGACCGGCCCGTCCAGATCTTCCAGGTGTCCACGCTGTACGGTGCCGCCACCGTCGCCGCCGCCCTCGACGCGGGGCGCTTCGGCGCCCCCGACGACGCCCGGCGGCTCCTGCTGGTGTCGAACAACGCGGAGATCCCGGAGACCGCCCTGCGGCTGGAGGAGATGACCGGCTACGACCGGATCGCCGCCCGCTTCGACGGCACGATCGACTGGAACGATGCGATCCGCCCCCACCACCCCGGCACCTGGGCGCCCCGCCCCGAAGAGGCCCCCTTGTGGCAGCGGGTGTTCCGTACCGCCTGGGGGCTGGGCGGCGCACCGGTCCACCTCGTCGTCGAGTCCATCCAGGTCAATCCGGCCAAGGCGCTCGCCGCCGTCTTCGCCGAGAGCGGTGTGGACGTCTACGCGGACGGCCTGATGAGCTACGGACCCACCCGCGACGAACTCCCGCAGTCGATCGGCTGCCGTGTCCGGCGGCTGCTCCACCTCGACCTCGTACCGGGCCTGCGCCCCCTGCTGCTCGCCGAGACCGGAGTCGAACCCGAGCTGGTGCCCGACGACGCCTTCCGCGCGGTGCTCGCGGAGATCGCCGCGGCGGCCGACGGCGACCGGGTGGTGGCCGAGGCGGTCGAGGCCGCGCCGACCGCCGTGCTGCTCGGTCAGTACCTCGCCGCCCTCGGCATCCTCACCCCGGACGAGGAGGAGGACCTGCACGTCCGCATAGTCCGGGGCGCCGCGGCCGCCGGGCACCGGTCGATCGTCTTCAAGCCGCACCCGACCGCCCCCGCCCGCTACTCCCTGGCCCTGCGCGAGGCCGCCGAGGCCGCCGGGGTGCGGCTCACCGTCCTGGACGGTCCGCTGCTCGCCGAGACCTTCTACGAGCGCTGCCGGCCCCGCCTCGTCGTGGGCTGCTTCTCCACGGCGATGCTCACCGCCGCCGTCTACTTCGACGTCCCCGTCGCCCGGGTCGGCACGGGCACGGTCCTGGAGCGGCTCACCCCGTACGAGAACAGCAACCGCGTGCCGCTGACCGTCGTGGACCACGTCGTGCCCGACCTGGAGACCGGCGCGGCCCCCGCCGTACCCGGGCCGGCGCCGGACACCCTTGGCCCGCTCGTCAGGGCCGTCGGCTACTGCATGCAGCCGCGGCTGCACCCCCGGCTGCGCGACGAGACAGCGGCGCTGCTCGCGGACGGTCTGCTCACCGAGCGGTACGTACGGCGGGAGCGGCTGACCGAGCTGGGCCTGCCGGGTGGCGACCCGCGGCGACGCGCGTCGCGGCTGCGCCGCGGACCGGTCCGCGGCGGACGCTGAGCCGAGGGTCCACCCCCGGGGGTCAGCCGCTCGTCGAGTGGACGATCGTGAAGACGGCGCCCTCCGGGTCCGCCACCTCGGCGAGGCGCCCGTCCGCCCCGTCGCCGGGCGGCCGCAGGACGCGACCGCCCAGCTCCGGGACCAGCGCGGCGGCGGCGTCGGTGTCGGCCACCTCGAAGTACGTCATCCAGTGCGCGCCCCGGTCCCGGGGCAGTCCGCCGCCGAGCCCGCGCACGGCGGCGACCGGGCGGCCCTGCCGACGGAGGGTCAGGGAGTCGGGTTCGTCGGAGACGGACGGCTCGATGTCGTAGCCGAAGACCGTGCGGTAGAACTTCCCGACCATGGACGTCTCGTAGGTCAACAGCTCGTTCCAGACCGGGGTGCCGGGCCGGCCGGCGGTCGTCGTGCCGGTGTGCAGTCCGGCCTGCCAGACGCCGAAGATCGCCCCGGCCGGGTCCGAGCAGATCACCATGCGGCCGGCCTCGCCCGCGTCGAGCGGGCCGACCGCGACCGTCCCGCCGCAGCAGCGGATGGACTCCGCCGTCTCGTCGGCGTCGTCCGACGCCAGATAGGTGGTCCAGGCGACCGGCAGATGCCGGTCGGGAGGCAGCTGGCCGATACCCGCCACCTCCCTGCCGTCGAGCAGAGCACGCACGTACGGGCCGAGCTGCTGCGGGCCGGGGACGAACTCCCAGCCGAAGAGGGCGTTGTAGAACTCCTGTGTCGCGTCAAGCCCGTGCACCATCAAGCTCACCCAACAGGGTGTACCGGGTGTGTGCCGGGTCGCCTCGGTCATCGTCACTCTCTCCTCGGACCATCGTCGTGGCCGTGCGGGGGGACAAGGCGTCCGGGCGAGCTGGTACGGGGCCGTGGGGCCCCGGGCACGGGGTCCGTAGCGGTTCCGTGCGTGCCGTCCGCCTGCCGTCTTCGCGCCTCGCTCGCGCGCCCCGTGCAGATGCTCGCACCACCGGGCACGGCCCGCGCCCCGGCCGCGCCGGGTTTGGCGCGATCCCGCAGGAGGATGCCTGGTTCGTCGTTTCCGATTCGTGTGCCGTTCCTAGGCCATCCGTGTCGCCGTCACGGTTGCGCGAGGATGGCACCCATGAAGCCCATCATCTCCGCAAGCGAACTCGTGAGCGAGTCGGTCGGGGCCCGGCCCCCCGTCCTGTTGGACGTCCGCTGGCAGCTGGGCGGACCGCCCGGGCTGCCCGCGTACGAGGCCGGCCACCTCCCCGGAGCGGTCTACGTCGATCTGGACACCGAGCTGGCCGGCCCGCCCGGGGCCGGCGGCCGGCATCCGCTGCCGGACCTGGAGGCCTTCGGCGCGGCCATGCGCCGGGCGGGCGTCTCGGCGGACACCCCGGTGGTGGTCTACGACGGCGGCCTCGGGTGGGGCGCGGCCCGCGCGTGGTGGCTGCTGCGCTGGACCGGCCACCCGGACGTGCGGGTGCTGGACGGCGGGCTCACGGCGTGGACGGGGGAGCTGTCCCGCCGGACGCCGACGCCGGAGCCGGGGGACTTCGTGCCGGTCCCGGGCGCGGACGGTCTGCTCGACGCGGACGGCGCGGCGGCGCTGGCCCGCTCGGGGCTGCTGCTCGACGCGCGGGCGGCGGAGCGCTACCGCGGGGAGGTGGAGCCGATCGACCCCGTCGGCGGGCACATCCCCGGCGCTGTCTCGGCTCCGACGACCGAGAACGTGGCCGAGGACGGGCGCTTCCTGCCGGCCAAGGAGCTGGCCGCCCGCTTCTCGGCCCTCGGTGCGACGGACGGCACCCCCGTCGCCGTCTACTGCGGCTCGGGCGTCTCCGGCGCCCACGAAGTCCTGGCCCTGGAGATCGCGGGCGTCCAGGCGGCTCTCTATGCCGGCTCCTGGTCGGAGTGGTCCGCCGACCCCACCCGCCCCGTCGCCAAGGGGCCGGACCCGCAATAGGGGGCCCGGCGTCTGCGCGGAGGCCGGGGGCCAGGCCCGCGGTGGGTGTCCGGAACCGCGGCGCCTTGGGCGAGGCCGGGTCGGCGGTGCCCTCCCGCGAGGCCGGGCCCCGCGGCCCGCGGCACCTCCGAGGGGCGGGCATGCGAGCGGGCCCCCACCGTGGGTGGGGGCCCGCTCGTGGCCGTCAGTCCTGCTTCTTCCTCCGCGTGCCGAAGACGATCTCGTCCCAGCTCGGCACCGCCGCCCGGCGGCCCGGGCGGACGCCGTCCGCTTCGGCCTGGCGGTCGGTCGTGCCCGTCAGACGGTCGCGGTGCCCCGAGACCGCGCGCGGCATCAGCACGTCGGCGTAGGCCGAGCCCGCTCCGGCGGACGCGGCGGGGGCCGGGGGCTCCTCCGCGTCGGGCTCCTCGGCGATCTCGGTGTCCGTCGGTTCCGGCACGATCATGTCGCCCCGGAAGCTCGGCACCGCCTCCAGCAGACTCGTCAGGGAGTCCCGCTCCTCTTCCGGCTCCGCAGCGGGAAGCGCGGCGCCGGGGCGTTCCAGCTGACGGTCCAGTGCACGGTCGAGCGGCCTGTCGCGGGGCAGCCGGGCGATCCTCGGCACGAACGGGAAGCTCGGCTCCGGCGCCGCGGCGATCGTGTCGTCCGTCTCGCCGATGAGCGCGCGCGCCTCGTCGTCCACGGCCTGGACGAGCCGCCTGGGCGGGTCGTACGTCCAGCTCGCGGTGTGCACCTCGCCCGCCACGCGGTAGACGAGCAGGACCTCCCACGTGCCGTCGTCACGGCGCCAGGAGTCCCACTGCACGGTGTCCTTCTCGGCGCCGCGCAGCAGCAGCCGCTCCTGCACCGCCTCGCCGAGCTGCGGGCCGGTGTTCTCACCGGGCCGGCGTACGGGAGTCTTGCGGGCCCGCTCGGCCATGAACGCGCGCTCCGCGAGCACCGGGCCCTCGAAGCGCCGTACGCGGTCGACCGGAATTCCGGCGAGCTGGGCGACTTCCTCCGCCGACGCACCGGCACGTATACGCGCCTGGATGTCACGGGGGCGGAGGTGGCTCTCCACCTCGATCTCGATCTGGCCGAGCCGCGCGCGGTCGTTGCGCACGGCGGCGCGCAGCCGCTCGTCGATCGGAAGCGTGTACTCCGTGCTGTCAGCAGCCTTCAGCACCAGTCGTGTGCCGTCGTTGGAGACGGCCACGACACGCAGTTCGGGCATGGGGACCTCCCGGGTGGTGCCTGCCGACGTCACGTGCGTCGCTGCTTCCGCTAGTCGAGTGTGGCCTGCCCGGGTGCAGCCTGCCACAACCTTGCCGAGTTGCCCGGCGTGTCGGGCATGGACCCTGGAACGCCGTTATGGCACGGTTACCTGTTTGCAACGCAGAGTGACCGGTGGTCACGCTGTGCATCGGGCGTCCGTGCGGTGCCACGGCGCCGCCGGTTCGAGTGCCGCCGTCGGCTCCCTCCCGTTGACTCCGAGCACCCACGTGGGAGCCCGGACCCAGGGCTCGCCACAGTACTCCATTCGGGCCACCTGGGTGGACCGGCACGCCGCCCAACTTCTCCGGAGGTACGGGAGTTGAGTCTCCGTGCTCGCGGCGTTCACGTGGCGCTCTTCACAGAAAACCCAGAAACGGAACTATTCACTTCGCCCATTTGTCCTTTCTGGGTGCATCGTTGAACAGCCGAGCAGCCAAGGGCGGGTATGGATCAGGAGAAGAAGAGGCTCGACCTGAGCGTGGCTCAGGTCTCGGGCAGCGCGATCGCCGCCGTCGTGGCGGCCAAACTCGCCTCCACCCTCGGTGTGTACGGGACGATCCTGGGCGCCGGTGTGATCAGCGTCATCGCGACCTGCGGCGGTTCCCTCTTCCAGCACCTCTTCAAGCGGACGGGCGAACAGATACGGGTGGCGACCGTCCAGGCCGACCGCGGCCACCTCCCCCTCACCGTCGCCGCGCCAGAGCCACCGGACGAGCCCGGGGCGCACCCCCGCGGCGCGTTCCGCGAGGAGTTCGGCGAGGCGACGACCCACGGCACCCGTGTCCGCGGGTGGAAGCGCTCCGCCGTCGCGGCGGCCCTCGTCTTCCTCGTCTCCATGGGAGGCATCACCGCCTACGAACTGATCTCCGATCAGGACTTCGGCGGCACCAAGGGAAGGACCACCTTCGGCTCGGTCGTGCGGGGCGGCGAGGACCCCGCCCCGTCGAGTCCGTCCACCGACGCTCCCTCCACCCTCCGGCCCGGGACCGGACAGGACCGGGACCACCGGCGGAGCCAGGACCCGAGTCCCGACCCCGGCAAGGGCCAGGGGGAGAGCGGCGCGGGCAGCGCGCCCCCGGACGCCGGGGCGAGCACCCCCGCTCCGGATCCGACCCCCTCGCCCTCGACCGGCGGCGACCCGGCGCCCACCCCCACACCCTCCACGGTGACGCCCACCCCGGCCCCGATGGGCAGCCCGTCACCCGGCTCCCCGTCGGCCGGGTGACCCTCAGTCGCCCAGGACGCGCCGCAGGTAGTCGTTGGCGAAGAGCCGGTCCGGGTCCAACCGGTCGCGCAGCGCCGTGAACTCGGCGAAGCGCGGGTAGACCTCGGCGAGGTAGGCGGCGTCCCGGGTGTGCACCTTGCCCCAGTGCGGCCGCCCGCCGTGCGCCGTCATGATGCGCTCCACCGCGGTGAAGTAGCCGCGGTGGGGCGTCCCCTTGTAGAGGTGGGCCGCGATGTAGACCGTCTCCCGGCCCGAAGCCGTGGAGAGCGTGATGTCGTCGGCGGGAGCCGTCCGGACCTCCACCGGGAAGCTCACCTTCAGGGGCGAGCGTTCGACCATCGCCTTCAGCTCGCGCAGCGCCGCGACCCCCGCCTCACGCGGCAGGGCGTACTCCATCTCCAGGAAGCGCACCCGGCGCGGGGAGGTGAAGACCTTGTACGGGATGTCGGTGTACGTACGGGCCGACAGCGCGCGACTGGAGACCTTGGCCAGCGACGGGATGACCGGGGGCACCGCGCGCCCCAGGGAGCACGCCAGTTGGAAGACGCCGTTGGACAGCAGCTCGTCCTCGACCCAGCCGCCGATCCTCCCGGGCGGGGCGGCGGGGCCCGCGCTGCGGTTGTTGCGCTTGGTGTTGCAGTTCTCGGTGTGCGGGAACCAGTAGAACTCGAAGTGCTCGTTCTCGGCGTGCAGGGCGTCGAACTCCGAGGTGACCCGGTCGAAGGTCATCGGCTCCTCGCGCGCGGTGAGCAGGAAGACCGGCTCCACCGCGAAGGTGATCGCCGTGATCACGCCGAGCGCGCCGAGCCCGAGCCGGGCGGCCGCGAAGACCTCGGGGTTCTCCTTCTCGGAGCAGGTCATCAGCCGCCCGTCGGCGGTGACTAGCTCCAGCTCCCGGATCTGCGCGGCGATCGAGGCGGAGTCGCGGCCGGTGCCGTGCGTACCGGTGGAGGTGGCTCCGGCGACCGTCTGCTCCATGATGTCGCCCATGTTCGTGAGCGACAGACCCTCACGGGCCAGGGCGACGTTGAGCCGCTTGAGCGGAGTGCCCGACTCCACGGTGACGGTCATCGCCTCGCGGTCGATCCGCCGGATGCCGGCCAGGAGATGGGGCCGTACCAGCAGGCCGTCGGTCGCCGCGATCGCGGTGAAGGAGTGCCCGGTGCCGACCGTCTTCACCCGCAGCCCGTCGGCGGCCGCCTTCCGGACGGCGTCGGCGAGCTCCTCGGCCGAGGCGGGGCTCACCTCCCGTACGGGCCGGGAGGTGACGTTCCCCGCCCAGTTACGCCACGGACCGCTCGCCGTTCCGGTGATCGCCGTCCTGGTGCTCGCCCTCATCGTCCCGCTCACGCTGCCCCTCCCCAGTCGGCACCGGCCTGCGCAGCCGGCGGTACCCCAGGAGACCCACCACGACCGCGAGCGCGCCCGAGACCACGGGCACCACGTACGCCGCCTCCGCCCCCGACACGTCGACCACCCAGCCGGCGGCCGAGGAGCCGAGCGCCACACCGATCGCGAGCCCGGTCCCTGTCCAGGTCATGCCCTCGGTCAGTTTGGTGCGCGGTACGTGCGCTTCGACGAGGGCCATGGTGGTCACCATCGTCGGTGCGATGGACAGGCCCGCGACAAAGAGCGCCACGGCCAGCAACGGCAGGTTCCCGGCCAGTAGGAGGGGGATCATACTCACGGCCATCGCGCAGACGCCCAGCAGCCATCTGCGGGACGGCTCGCCCTTGAGGTGGAGCAGTCCGAAGACCGCGCCCGCCAGACACGAACCGAGGGCGTACACGGCGAGGACGAGGCTGGCGGCGGCCTTGTGTCCCTGCTCCTCGGCGAAGGCCACCGTCACCACGTCGACGGAGCCGAAGATCGCGCCGGTGGCGACGAAGGCGAGCGCCAGGATCTGCAGACCGGGGGAGCGCAGGGCGGAGCCGCTGCCGTGCTCCTCGCGGGGGTGCGGCCGGGGCTCGGTGGCGTGCTGCGCGGTCAGCCAGAAGACGCCGACCGCGAGGAAGGCGGCGGCGAACAGCGGACCGGCCTCGGGGAACCAGATGGTCGACAGGCCGATGGAGATGATCGGGCCGAAGATGAAGCACACCTCGTCGACGATCGACTCCCAGGAGTAAGCGGTGTGCAGCTCGCGCGCCGAGCCGCGGTAGATCTCCGCCCACCGGGCCCGGGTCATGGCACCGACGCTGGGCACGCAGCCGACGAGCGCGGTGAAGGCGAAGAGGGTCCAGTCCGGGGCCTGCTGCTGGACGCAGAGCAGGAGGCCGGCGCAGGCCGCCAGCGACAGGAGGGTCGCCGGGCGCAGGACCCGGCGCTGGCCGTGCCGGTCGACCAGCCGCGAGACCTGGGGGCCCATCACCGCGGCGGACATCGCGAGCGTCGCCGAGAGCGCGCCGGCCAGGCCGTACCTCCCGGTGACCTGGGAGATCATCGTGACGACGCCGATGCCCATCATGGACAGCGGCATCCGGCCGAGGAAACCGGCGACCGAGAACGCCTTGGTGCCGGGTGCCGCGAAGATCGCGCGATAGGGACTGGGCAAGGGGATCTCCGGCATCGGCTCGGCACGCGTCGTCCAACACGTGTAATTAATAGCTAAAGCCTACGGTGTTGAAGTGGATCGGGCAGCCACCTTTTTCGGCCGGGCCGCGCCACCGGCCGTCAGCGGTGGGTGGGAGGATCGGTGCCATGTCCGATCAGCACGATCCCGCCCCGTACGACGCCCTGCTGCTGCTCTCCTTCGGCGGCCCCGAAGGGCCGGACGACGTGGTCCCCTTCCTGGAGAACGTGACCCGCGGCCGAGGCATCCCGAAGGAACGGCTGAAGGAGGTGGGGCAGCACTACTTCCTCTTCGGCGGCGTCAGCCCGATCAACGACCAGAACCGCGCCCTGCTCGACGCGCTGCGGACCGACTTCGGGCGTGCCGGCCTCGACCTGCCGGTCTACTGGGGCAACCGGAACTGGGCGCCGTACCTCACCGACACCCTGCGGGAGATGATCACCGACGGCCGGCGCCACATCGCCGTCCTCGCCACCAGCGCGTACGCCTCCTACTCCGGCTGCCGCCAGTACCGCGAGAACCTCGCCGACGCGCTCGCGACGCTGGAGGCGGAGGGGCTGCCGCTGCCCCGCGTCGACAAGCTCCGGCACTACTTCAACCATCCCGGGTTCATCGGCCCGATGGTCGAGGGCGTGCTCGCCTCCCTGGCCGAGCTCGACGAGTCCGTACGCGCCGGCGCGCACCTCGCCTTCACCACGCACTCCATCCCGGAGTCGGCCGCCGACACCTCCGGTCCGGCCGGCGAGCACGGCGAGGGCGGTGCCTATGTGCGCCAGCACCTCGACGTGGCCCGGGTGATCGTCGAGGCCGTCCGGGAGGAGACCGGCGTCGCGTACCCCTGGCAGCTCGTCTACCAGTCCCGCAGCGGCGCCCCGCACATCCCCTGGCTGGAGCCCGACATCTGCGACCACCTGGAGACGCTGCACGGCTCCGGTGTCCCGGCCGCCGTGATGGTCCCGATCGGCTTCGTCTCGGACCACATGGAAGTCCTGTACGACCTCGACACCGAGGCCACCGCCAAGGCCGCCGAGCTGGGGCTCCCGGTGCGGCGCTCCGCGACCGTCGGGGCGGACCCCCGGTTCGCCGCGGCGGTCCGGGACCTCGTCCTGGAGCGTGCGGCGGGCGAGCGCGGTGTCCGGGCCGAGCGCTGTGCCCTGGGGGCCCTCGGCCCGTCCCACGACCTCTGCCCGATCGGCTGCTGCCCCGCGCGCGCGGAGCGGCCGGCGGCGGCCGGTGCCGACAGCCCGTACGCGTAAGGAGTTCTTGTGACCCAGCCTGTGACCGACCCCCTGCGGACCGAACTGCTCGACCTCGCCCTGGAGGCCGCGCGGCGGGCCGGCGCGCTGCTGCGGGACGGCCGGCCGGACGACCTGGCCGTGGCCAGGACCAAGTCCAGCCCGATCGACGTGGTCACCGAGATGGACATCGCCGCCGAGAAGCTGATCACCGGCTTCCTGGCCGAGCACCGCCCGGGCGACGGCTTCCTCGGCGAGGAGGGGGCCGCGAGCCCGGGCTCCAGCGGCGTCCGCTGGGTGATCGACCCGCTCGACGGCACCGTGAACTATCTCTACGGCCTGCCGACCTGGTCCGTCTCCATCGCCGCCGAACGCGACGGCGAGACCGTCGTCGGCGTCGTCGCGGCCCCGATGCGCCGCGAGACGTACCGGGCCGTCCTCGGCGGCGGCGCCTACGTCACGGGTCCGGACGTCGGCGAGCGCCGGCTCTCCTGCCGGCCCGCGGCCCCGCTGGACCAGGCCCTGGTGTCCACCGGCTTCGCCTACGTCCAGGCGGTCCGCTCGCACCAGGCTGATGTCGCCCAGCGCCTCGTCCCGCGCGTGCGCGACATCCGCCGGGGCGGCTCCGCCGCGATCGACCTCTGCGACGTGGCCGCGGGCCGCCTCGACGCCTACTACGAGCGCGGACTGAACCCGTGGGACCTCGCGGCGGGGGACCTCATCGCCCGGGAAGCGGGCGCGGTGACCGGTGGACGCCCCGGTGAGGCCGCGTCGGGCGCTCTGGCGGTCGCGGCCTCACCCGGCGTCTTCGAGCCCCTCCAGAGGCTCCTGGAGGAGTTCGGCGCCTGGCACGACTGAACCAGGACGGTGGACACGCGAAGGGGCCCCGGTGTCGACGACACCGGGGCCCCTTCGCGTCCTGGGGTGCAGGCCACGTGCTGGGGTCAGACGCTGGCGGCGCCGACCTCCACGCCGTGTTCGGCGGCCAGACGGTGCAGGTCTTCGAGCTCAGCCTGCTCGACGTCCGCGAGGAAGTCGTCGCCCGTCTCGCGAGCCCGTGTGAGGTCGGTCTGCGCCGTCCTGATGCGCTGCAGCAGTCCTGCGGTGAAAGCGTCCATCGTGCGCCCCCTCGTCATGGGTCGGTGGCACGGGGGTGTGCCGAGGGTGGGTCGATCACACGCTGCCACCTCTGGGGGACAGAGCGGCCTGTGGCGTGCCACATACAGGGCGTGATCGCGGGGTGTGCAGACGTCCTCCCCAAGCCGGTCCTCACAGAAACCTCAACTGGCCCGTGATTCAGGTGAATTCTCGGCGCGCCTCACACCCGCCCTCTCCGCGCCCCCGCCCGCCCGCCCTCTCCGCGCCCTCGCACCCCCTCGGCGCCCGCGTGCCCGCCTTCACCCCTCGCCGTGCGCCGTCCGGCCCCCGCCCCGGCGTTCGGCGGGTCCCCGGCCGTACGCCGCCTTACAGCCGGTTTACGCGCGTCCGGGGCAGGATGGACACCCACAGCCCACGCTCATGAACCGCTCTGCCCGCGTCGCGGACCAGGGCCGGCAGGAAGGAATGCGACGTGCGCGTACTCGTCGTCGAGGACGAGCAGCTGCTCGCCGATGCGGTGGCCACCGGACTGCGCCGGGAGGCCATGGCCGTCGACGTCGTGTACGACGGCGCCGCCGCCCTGGAGCGCATCGGGGTGAACGACTACGACGTGGTCGTCCTCGACCGCGACCTCCCGCTCGTCCACGGGGACGACGTCTGCCGGAAGATCGTCGAGCTCGGCATGCCCACCCGGGTCCTGATGCTCACCGCCTCCGGCGACGTCAGCGACCGGGTCGAGGGCCTGGAGCTCGGGGCCGACGACTACCTCCCCAAGCCCTTCGCCTTCACCGAGCTGACCGCGCGGGTCCGGGCCCTCGGCCGGCGCACGACCGTCCCGCTCCCGCCCGTCCTGGAGCGCGCCGGCATCAAGCTCGACCCGAACCGCCGCGAGGTCTTCCGCGACGGCAGGGAGGTCCAGCTCGCGCCCAAGGAGTTCGCCGTCCTGGAGGTCCTCATGCGCAGCGAGGGCGCGGTCGTCTCGGCCGAGCAGCTCCTGGAGAAGGCGTGGGACGAGAACACCGACCCGTTCACCAACGTCGTACGGGTGACGGTGATGACCCTGCGCCGCAAGCTCGGCGAACCGCCGGTCATCGTCACGGTCCCCGGCTCCGGATACCGGATCTGACCCCGTGGCCGCGACCCCGGCGCCGCCTCAGGCGCCCCCGAAGCCGACCTGGGACCCCCGGGACCCCGTCAGGCCCCTGCTGCGTCCGACCATCCGGATAAGGCTCACGCTGCTGTACGGCGGGATGTTCCTGATCGCCGGCATCCTGCTGCTGTCGATCATCTACCTCCTCGCCGCGCAGGCGCTGCACATCGGCAGCGAGCTGCCGTTCAAGATCGTGCAGGGCAAGGTCACCAGCGAGGTCTGCAACTTCCCGAACGACGCCCCGGCCACCGAGTTCAACGCGGCGATGAACTCCTGCGTCAACGAACAGCGCCAGCACGCCCTGGACGACCTCCTGCGCCGCTCGCTCTTCGCCCTCCTCGGCCTGAGCATCATCGCCTTCGCCTTCGGCTACGCCATGGCGGGCCGGGTCCTGTCGCCGCTCGGCAGGATCACCCGGACGGCCCGCCAGGTCGCCGGATCGGACCTGGCCCGGCGGATCGAGCTGGACGGTCCCGACGACGAGCTGAAGGAGCTGGCCGACACCTTCGACGAGATGCTGGAACGCCTGGAGCGGGCCTTCACCGCCCAGCAGCGGTTCGTGGCGAACGCCTCGCACGAGCTGCGCACGCCGCTGGCGATCAACCGCACCCTCCTGGAGGTCCACCTCTCGGACCCCGGGGCCCCGGTGGAGCTCCAGCAGCTCGGCAAGACCCTGCTCGCCACCAACGAGCGCAGCGAGCAGCTGGTGGAGGGCCTGCTGCTGCTCGCCCGCAGCGACAACCAGATCATCGAGCGCAAGCCCGTCGACCTGGCCGAGGTCGCGTCGCGCGCCGTCGACCAGGTGCACGCGGAGGCCGAGGCCAAGGGCGTGGAGTTCCGCGGCGAGCGTGCCGCGGCCGTCGTGCAGGGCAACGGCGTCCTGCTGGAGCGGATCGCCCTGAACCTCGTCCAGAACGCCGTGCGGTACAACGTGCCGGAGGACGGCTGGGTGGAGGTCACCACCGAGACCCAGCACGGTCAGGCGGTCCTGGTGGTCTCGAACACGGGGCCGGTCGTTCCCGCGTACGAGATCGACAATCTTTTCGAGCCGTTCCGGCGCCTACGGCAGGAGCGGACGGGAAGCGACAAGGGAGTCGGCCTCGGCCTGTCGATCGCCCGGTCGGTCGCGCGTGCCCACGGCGGCCGTATCATCGCGGAGCCTCGTGAAGGCGGTGGTCTCGTGATGCGCGTCACTCTCCCGATCTGACACACTTCGTGTACCCGCCGCTTCGTTCGCTGTGCGCGGAATTATCGGAGCCCGGCCGTGAGACGCCCCTGTGTGATCGATCACAGGAACGTACAGCCGTCCCTCCACTCTCCGTGATCGGGAATTCCCTCGGAAAACCAGGAAAAGTCCGGGTTTCCGGGGTCATCGATGACGGGAAGTACACGGGGTGGCGCCCGTGAAGGACGGCAGGTGGACCGTGTACGGTCCCGTTCGCCACCCAAACCCGATCACTCGTGAGAGAGCGGATTGGGTGTCGATTGAGTAACAGACCTTGATGTGAGGCAAAATCTCCGCCTCGGGTCGGGCACAAGTCCGGCCTCTCACGCGTTACGTGCGCTGGAGACACCGCAACCACCCAGAGGGGGAGAGCGACATGGCAACGGATTACGACACCCCACGCAAGACCGACGACGACGTCGATTCGGACAGCCTTGAGGAACTGAAGGCCCGCCGGAACGACAAGTCGACCTCGACGGTCGACGTCGACGAGTTCGAGGCCGCAGAAGGCCTGGAGCTGCCCGGCGCGGACCTCTCGAACGAGGAGCTCGCCGTCCGGGTCCTGCCCAAGCAGGCCGACGAGTTCACCTGCATGAGCTGCTTCCTCGTGCACCACCGCAGCCAGCTGGCTCGAGAGAAGAACGGCCAGCCGATCTGCCGCGACTGCGACTGAGATCGGCCGGCCGTGGCAGGCGACACACCGTCCCGGAAGCGACGCTTCCGGCTTCATGGGAAGCCGGAGGCGGATCAGGGCGGCTCACGTCGGGCGGAGGGTGCCCAGCACGCACCCGACGCCGAGAACACCGCCCTCCTGCCCTCCCTCGGCGCACGTGACGACGAGCGAGGCCCCCAGGCCTCGCTCGAAGCTGCC
Source organism: Streptomyces sp. NPDC036822 (assembly GCF_055609145.1). Taxonomy (NCBI): domain Bacteria; kingdom Bacillati; phylum Actinomycetota; class Actinomycetes; order Kitasatosporales; family Streptomycetaceae; genus Streptomyces; species Streptomyces sp. NPDC036822. Next base: position 181,573 of record NZ_JBVJPY010000008.1, on the reverse strand, counting down.
CCGGTGCCGGTGGAGCGGGAGGAGCCGCGCCGAGGGCGTCTCGACGCCGTCAAACGCGTGGCCAACCCGGCGCGCGTCCAGCTGGACCGCGTCAAACTCGACCGCGCGCGGATCGACGCCGTCAAACGCGGCGTGAAGCGCGGCGGCGAGAGCGCCAAGATCGGGATCGGCTATCTCGCCGACCGGGTCATCGACATCGCTCCACGCGTACCCGTACGGGACCTGGCGACCCTGCGCCGCCACTTCCCGGGGCTCGGGCCCGAACAGATCGCCGACAAGCTCGTCGCGGGCGCGGCCAACGCCAGCTCGACCGTCGGCGCGGGCATCGGCGCCGCCGCCATGCTTCCCGTACCCCCCGCGATGCCGGCGGAGCTGGCCGCGGAGATCACCGGAGTCGCGGCGATCGAGCTGAAGCTCATCGCCGAGCTGCACGAGGTGTACGGGCTGCGACCGGCCGGCACCCTCCCGCAGCGGTCGGCCGCCTATCTGACCTCCTGGGCGGAGGAACGCGGCATCGACCCCACCAAGCCCACCACCGTCAACGCCGCGCTCGGCGGCCAGCTCAAGCGCGAACTGCGCCAGCAGATCACGAAGCGCATCGTGCGCAATCTGCCCAACCTGGCCCCGTTCATGATCGGCGCCGCCGTCGGCGCGGTGATGAACCGGCGCGACACCAAGAAGCTCGCCGAACACGTCCGCAAGGACCTCCGGCGCCGCCAGGTCCCCTGGGACGCCCTGGGCGCGCTGCCCCCGCTGGAGCAGCCCGAGAATCCCGAGGAGATCGGCTTCTAGGCCTCCGTGCCCCGCGCCGTCTCCGCGGCCCCGGCCGGGGCGTCCTCGCCGACCGCCGCCTCCGCGCCCCGCTCCCGGCCGATCCGCTCGCGTACCGCCTCCAGGGCCGCGACCAGGCCCTCCGGGTCACGGGTGGAGACGTAGACGTACGGCGTCGGGTCCGCCGGGTCGGTGACCTCGACGCGGACCGCGCCCGGGACGTAGCTGCGCAGCAGCATGAAGGCCCGGGGGTCGGCCTTGAACGTCCGCCACGCGCGCGCCTCCTCGGCGTCCAGCGCCTCGGGGATGCCCAGCGCCGACACCGGGATACGGGCGTCGCCCGCCACCAGCGAATCGGCCACGACCCGGATGCGGGCGGAGCCGTACGAGGAGACCGCCACGGCCGCCAGCGCCGCCGCCGCGATCAGCCCGACGAGCGTCGCCACCGTGCCGAGGGGGAACGTCACCAGACCGCCGGACAGCCCCAGCAGGGCCACGATCACCCACCAGGAGCGGGGAGCGGTCAGACGTTCGTCGAAACCCGGCGCGGAGGACGGTGCGGAAGGCTGCATACGTCCTAGCTTGGCACGGCGCGACCTGCCCCCATCCGCGCGGGTAAGGTCTGCGGCTGTGACTGCAACATCTGCCGCCCTCACCCCGCCGGCCGACGCCATACCGCCGGTACGCCACCCCGACGCGCCCGCCCCCGGCGAGCTGCTCGGCGCGCACTACGAGCACTGCTTCGGGTGCGGCGGCGGGCAGCCCCACGGCCTCCACCTCGCGGCCATGGCCGGCGAGGGCGTGACCGTCACCGCGGAGTTCACCGTGACCCCCGACCACCAGGGCGCCCCCGGCCTCGCGCACGGCGGCGTCCTCGCCACCGCGCTCGACGAGACCCTGGGCTCCCTGAACTGGCTGCTCCGGGTCATCGCCGTCACCGGCCGGCTGGAGACCGACTTCGCGCGGCCCGTCCCGGTCGGCACGGTGCTGCACCTGGAGGCCGAGGTCACCGCCGTGCACGGGCGCAAGATCTACTCGACCGCCACCGGCCGGATCGGCGGGCCCGACGGCCCCGTCGCGGTCCGCGCCGACGCCCTCTTCATAGAGGTCAAGGTCGACCACTTCATCGACAACGGACGCCCGGAGGAGATCCGGGCGGCCATGTCCGACCCCGACCAGGTCCGGCGCGCCCGCGCCTTCGAGGTGAACCCCTGATGCGTAACCCTGTCGACGTACTCATCCGGCGCGTGGACCCGGACGTACCGATCCCGGCCTACGGCCACCCCGGCGACGCCGGAGTGGATCTCGTGACCACCGAGGCGGCCGTCCTGCCCCCCGGGGAGCGGGTCGTGCTCCCCACCGGGATCTCCATCGCGCTGCCCGACGGCTACGCCGCCTTCGTGCACCCGCGCTCCGGTCTGGCCGCACGGCTGGGTATCGCCCTGGTGAATGCCCCGGGGACGGTGGATGCCGGGTACCGTGGAGAGATCAAGGTGATCGTGGTCAATCTGGACCCGCGTGAGAGCGTGCGGTTCGAGCGGCTCGACCGGATTGCCCAACTTGTCGTCCAGCAGGTCGAGAAGGTGCGCTTCCACGAGGTCGCGGAGCTTCCCGGCTCTGCACGGGCCGAGGGGGGCTTCGGGTCCACCGGCGGTCATGCCGCCGTGGACGGCACAACGGGTGGGAATCGATACGCTTCGGTCGTATCCGACCGGGAAGGACAGTGACGTGTTCGGACGTCGCAAGAAGAGCGGTTCCGCTGAGGACGCAGCGGGCGAGGCCGAGCAGGTCGTCGACGAGGTCGAAACCCGTGACGGCACGGACGCGGCCGGGCGGCCGCGTCGGATGAATCTTCCGCCGGCTCCCCGGCCCGACGGGCCGTGGGACATCTCCGAGGTCTCCAAGCCGGAGGACGGCCGGGTGGACCTCGGCGGCATCTTCGTGCCCGGAGTCGAGGGCATGGAGCTGCGTGTGGAGGTGGCGGGCGACGCGATCGTCGCGGCCACCGTCGTCCTGCGTGACAGCGCCGTGCAGCTGCAGGCGTTCGCCGCGCCGAAGAAGGAAGGCATCTGGGGCGAGGTCCGCGAGGAGATCGCCTCCGGCATCACCCAGCAGGGCGGTGTCATCGACGAGGTCGAGGGCCCCCTCGGCTGGGAGCTGCGGGCCCAGGTCCCGGTGCAGTTGCCGGACGGCACCGGCGGCGTGCAGCTGGTGCGTTTCGTGGGCGTCGACGGCCCCCGCTGGTTCCTGCGCGGAGTGATCTCCGGCCAGGGCGCCGTGCAGCCCGAGGCGGCCGGTCTCCTGGAGCAGATCGTCCGGGACACCGTCGTCGTCCGGGGCGACGGGCCGATGGCTCCGCGCGACCCGATCGTGCTGAAGCTGCCGAACGACGCGCAGATGGTGCCCGAGGGCGTCCAGACGGACGACCAGGAGGGCTCGCGCTTCTCCGGAGGCATGGGCCAGCTCCAGCGCGGACCGGAGATCACCGAGGTCCGCTGACGACAGCCGTCGGCCCACGCGGCCGACGACACCCCGCGAGCCCCGGTCCGCAGGACGGTGCTCGCGGTGACGGCCGGTGGGCCGTGTCCCGTACGTCGTGTACGGGGCACGGCCCACCGGCCGTTCGCGTAGGGGGCGGGGGCGGGCGGTGGTACCTGGAGGGCCGGGGGGAGGCCGTCAGCGGTGGGGGCGGTTCCTTTCGCGCGAAGATCCGCCGTCCCCGGTGAACCCTGGTCCGGCGGCCCCGGGGCGGCCCATACTGACGGGCGCACACGTACGACGACGCGGGGGGAGCCCAGGTATGAGTGAGAGCAGCGCGCGGTCCGGCACGGCGGTGGCCGGGGAGCCGGCCGCCGGCCCGATGGTCCGCGTCCGGGACCTGCGCCGCTCGTACGGCACGGGCGCGGCGGCCGTCCACGCCCTGCGCGGCGTCTCCTTCGACATCCCGCGGGGCGAGCTCGTCGCCCTCAAGGGGCGCTCGGGCTCCGGCAAGACCACCCTGCTCAACCTGGTAGGCGGTCTGGACACCCCGGACGGCGGGCGGATCACGGTCGGCGGCACCGACCTCGCCGACCTCGGCGAGAGCGGGCTCCTGGAGCTGCGCCGGGACCGTATCGGCTTCATCTTCCAGTCCTTCGGGCTCATCCCGATCCTCACCGCCGCCGAGAACGTCGGCGTGCCCATGCGGCTGCGCAAGGCCGACCCCACGGAGCGCGAGGAGCGGGTCGCCCTCCTCCTCGCCCTGGTCGGCCTCGCGGACCACGCCGCCCAGCGCCCCGGGGAGCTCTCCGGCGGTCAGCAGCAGCGCGTCGCCATCGCCCGCGCCCTCGCCAACCGGCCCGCCCTGCTGATCGCCGACGAGCCGACCGGCCAGCTCGACGCGGAGACCGGCCTCGCGGTGATGGAGCTGCTGCGGGCGGTGGTGCGGAGCGAGGGCGTCACGGCGCTGGTGGCGACCCACGACACCCAGCTCCTCGGACTCGCCGACCGCGTCCTCGAACTGAGCGACGGCGAGATCACCGAGCACTGAGCCCCTCGGCCGGGCACGGCCGGCGGGTGCATCAGAAACACGTCAATACGGCCCGGGGGCCCTGACACCCGTACGGAATGTCCGTTTGGCTGGACGTATGGTCGTGCCATGGCGGGACGCGGCAAGCTACGGATCTATCTCGGTGCGGCACCGGGCGTCGGCAAGACGTACGCCATGCTGTCCGAGGCGCACCGGCGCGTCGAGCGCGGCACGGACTGTGTCGTCGCCTTCGTCGAGCACCACGGCCGGCCGCGCACGGAGGCGTTGCTCCACGGCCTGGAACACGTACCGCGCCGGTCCCTCGCCCACCGGGACACGACCTTCACCGAGATGGACGTCGACGCGGTCCTGGCCAGGAGACCCGTCGTCGCCCTCGTCGACGAGCTCGCCCACACCAACGTCCCCGGTTCCCGCAACGGCAAGCGCTGGCAGGACGTCGAAGAACTGCTCGCCGCGGGCATCGACGTCGTCTCGACCGTCAACATCCAGCACCTGGAGTCGCTCGGGGACGTCGTGGAGTCGATCACCGGCGTCCGGCAACGGGAGACCGTCCCCGACGAGGTGGTCCGCCGCGCCGACCAGATCGAACTGGTCGACATGTCGCCCGAGGCGCTGCGCCGGCGCATGGCGCACGGCAACATCTACAAGCCCGACAAGATCGACGCCTCGCTGTCCCACTACTTCCGCCCCGGCAATCTGACCGCGCTGCGGGAACTGGCCCTGCTGTGGACCGCCGACCGGGTCGACGAGTACCTCCGGCGGTACCGCGGCGAGCACAACATCCGCTCCACCTGGCAGGCCCGCGAACGGATCGTCGTCGGCCTCACCGGCGGCCCCGAGGGCCGCACGCTCATCCGGCGCGCCACCCGGCTCGCCGAGAAGGGCGCCGGCGGCCAGGTGCTCGCCGTCTACATCGCCCGCAGCGACGGGCTCACCGCGGCTTCGCCGAAGGAGCTGGCGCTCCAGCGGACCCTGGTCGAGGACCTCGGCGGAACGTTCCATCACGTCATAGGCGACGACATACCCTCCGCGCTCCTCGAGTTCGCGCGGGGTGTCAACGCCACCCAGATCGTCCTCGGCTCCAGCCGGCGCAAGACCTGGCAGTACGTCTTCGGGCCCGGCGTCGGCCAGACCGTCGCCCGCGAGTCGGGGCCGGACCTCGACGTCCACATCGTCACCCACGAAGAGGTCGCCAAGGGCCGCGGCCTGCCCGACGCCCGCAGCGCCCGGCTCGGCCGCTCCCGGATCATGTGGGGCTGGGCCGTCGGCGTCGCCGGGCCCGTCCTGCTCGCCCTCCTGCTGACCCATGTCGACGCCGACCTCGGTCTCGCCAACGACATGCTGCTGTTCCTCGCCCTCACCGTCGCCTCCGCCCTGCTCGGCGGTCTGGTGCCCTCGCTGGTGTCGGCCGCGGCCGGCTCCTTCCTGCTGAACTGGTTCTTCACCCCGCCCCTGCACCGGGTGACCATCGCCGACCCCAAGAACATCGTCGCCATCGCCGTGTTCTTCGGCGTCGCCATGGCGGTCGCGTCGGTGGTCGACCTCGCCGCGCGGCGCACCCACCAGGCGGCCCGGCTGCGCGCGGAGTCCGAGGTGCTGTCCTATCTCGCCGGAAGCGTGCTGCGCGGGGAGTCGAGCCTGGAGGCCCTCCTGGAACGGGTCAGGGAGACCTTCTCCATGGAGTCGGTGGCCCTCCTGGAACGCGACAGCGACGTCGAGCCGTGGCGGCCCGCGGGCAGCGTGGGCACGGGCCCGGCGGCCCGCCCCGAAGAGGCCGACGTGGACATGCCCGTCGGGGAGCACCTAGCCCTCGCCCTCAACGGCCGCGCGCTGCCCGCCGAGGACCGGCGCGTGCTCGGCGCGTTCGCCGCGCAGGCCGCGGTGGTACGGGACCGGCAGCGGCTCGTCGGGGAGGCCGAGGAGGCCCGCAAACTGGCCGAGGGCAACAAGATCCGTACCTCCCTGCTCGCCGCGGTCAGTCATGACCTGCGTACCCCGCTCGCCGGCATCAAGGCGGCGGTCTCCTCCCTGCGCTCCGACGACGTCGAGTGGTCGGAGGCGGACCGGGCGGAACTGCTCGCCGGCATCGAGGAGGGTTCGGACCGCCTGGACCACCTGGTGGGCAACCTCCTCGACATGTCACGCCTGCAGACCGGGACCGTCACCCCGCTCATCCGCGCCATCGACCTGGACGAGGTGGTGCCGATGGCCCTCGGCGGCGTCCCGGACGGCAGCGCCGAGCTGGACATCCCGGAGAGCCTGCCGATGGTCGAGGTCGACAAGGGTCTCCTGGAGCGGGCCGTGGCCAACATCGTCGAGAACGCGGTGAAGTACAGCCCGCCCGACGTGCCGGTGACCGTCGCCGCCAGCGCGCTGGCCGACCGGGTGGAGCTGCGGGTCGCCGACCGGGGGCCGGGGGTGCCGGACGAGAGCAAGGACGGCATCTTCGAACCGTTCCAGCGCTTCGGCGACGCCCCGCGCGGCTCCGGGGTGGGCCTCGGGCTCGCGGTCGCCCGCGGGTTCGCCGAGGCCATGGGCGGCACCCTCACCGCCGAGGACACCCCCGGCGGTGGACTCACCATGACGCTGACCCTCAAGGCCGTACGCCGGGCCGACGACGCGCCCCCGCCCACGGCCGACCTGCCCGCCCGCCTCACCTCCTGACGTCGGCCCGACGCCGTCCGGCTCCCCCTTCCACCCCCACAGAGAGAAGGACCCCTTCGATGACCCGGGTTCTCGTCGTCGACGACGAGCCGCAGATCGTCCGCGCGCTGGTGATCAACCTCAGGGCGCGGAAGTACGAGGTGGACGCCGCGCCCGACGGAGCCACCGCCCTCCGGCTCGCCGCCGAGCGCCATCCCGACGTGATCGTGCTCGACCTCGGGCTGCCCGACATCGACGGGGTCGAGGTCATCAGGGGCCTGCGCGGCTGGACCCGCGTACCGATCCTCGTCCTCTCCGCGCGCCAGACCTCCGACGAGAAGGTCGAGGCGCTCGACGCGGGCGCCGACGACTACGTCACCAAGCCCTTCGGGATGGACGAACTGCTGGCCCGGCTGCGCGCCGCGGTCCGCCGGGCGGAGCCCGTCGGCGGCGCCGAGGAGGGGGCCGTCGTCGTCGAGACCGAGGGCTTCACGGTCGACCTCGCGGCCAAGAAGGTCCACCGCGACGGCAGGGACGTCCGTCTCACCCCCACCGAGTGGCACCTCCTGGAAGTGCTCGTCCGCAACAGCGGGCGCCTCGTCAGCCAGAAGCAGCTCCTCCAGGAGGTCTGGGGCCCGTCGTACGGCACCGAGACCAACTATCTGCGGGTCTACATGGCGCAGCTGCGGCGCAAGCTGGAGGCGGACCCCTCGCACCCCCGGCACTTCGTCACCGAGCCGGGCATGGGGTACCGCTTCGAGCACTGATCCGGCCCGGGCGCCCGGCGCGATCCGGCCTCCGCGCCCGGCCCGATCCGGTGCCCGCGACCGCCTGGTCCGGGCCCGCGCCCGGCCGTGGGGTCCCGGCACCCGAGGCCCCGCCGGGAGGGCCGGGGCCCGTGTCCGCGGGGGCCGGTACGCTTTCTGTATGAGTGCCGCACCGCGTACAGAGAAGCCGGCCGGGCGATTCCGCCGGATGCTCGACCGGCTGTCCACCTCACAGGAGGAGCTGGAGTCCGAAGAGCTCCAGGGGGACACGGCCGCCTCGGGGTGCACACGTATCTGTGACTGCTCCGACCGCCAGATAGTCAAGGTGACTGGTACCTTGCGCACGGTCACCCTGCGTCCGCGGGCCGGTGTGCCGGCCCTGGAGGCCGAGCTGTTCGACGGCACGGCCCCCCTGGACGTGGTGTGGCTGGGCCGGCGGTCCATCGTGGGCATCGAGCCGGGCCGCAAGCTGATCGCCTCCGGCCGGATCTCCATGAGCCACGGCCGGCGGGTCCTCTTCAACCCCAAATACGAGCTCCGACCGCTCGGACAGGAGTAGCCGGTGACGTCCCTCGACAAGCCGACACAGGATCAGGACGCCCAGGCCTCCGACGCCCGGGTCTCGAAGGAGGTCAACGAAGCCGCGCTGTTCGAGGCGTTCGGCGGCGTACGGGGCATGGTCGAGACGGTCCTGCCCGGACTTCTCTTCGTCACGATCTTCACGATCAACAAGGACCTCCACAGCTCGGCCATCGCCGCGCTGGGGGTCTCCGTGCTCCTCGTCGTCGTCCGCCTGATCCGCCGGGACACCGTGAAGCACGCCTTCAGCGGCGTCTTCGGCGTGGCCATCGGCGTGGTCTTCGCGATGATGACCGGCAACGCCAAGGACTTCTACCTCCCGGGCATGCTGTACACGCTGGGGCTCGCCCTCGCCTACATCATCACCACGCTCGCGGGCGCGCCGCTGATCGGCCTGATCCTGGGCCCGGTCTTCAAGGAGAACCTCTCCTGGCGGACCCGCAACCCCGGCCGCAAGAAGGCCTACGCCAAGGCCAGCTGGGCCTGGGGCCTCATCCTGCTCGCCAAGTGCGCGATCCTCTTCCCGCTGTACTGGTGGGCCGACACCACGCAGTTCGGCTGGGTCCTGGTGGCGCTGAAGATCCCGCCGTTCCTGCTCGCCGTGTACCTCACCTGGGTCTTCCTCGCGAAGGCCCCGCCGCCGATCGACGTCTTCGCCGAGATGGAGGCGGAGGAGGAGGCCGAGAAGGCCCGCAAGGCGGCCGCGGCCCAGCAGCCGGAGGCGTAGCGGCTCCGCACCCCGCGCACGAGGGTCCTGGCCAGGAGACCCGCCGTCGCCCTCGTCGACGAGCTCCAAGGGCCCGGACTCTTCACGGCCCCGTCGCCGCGCACGAGGAGGGCCCGGACCGTTTCCACGGTCCGGGCCCTCCTCGATGCCGTGACGGGCTCAGACCGCCGGCGTGTCCTCCTGGCCGCGGCGGACCGAGAGCAGGTCCTCCAGCTGCTCCTCACGGGCCTGCGCGGCCACGAAGAGAAGCTCGTCGCCTGCCTCCAGGGTCTCCTCCGGGCTCGGGGTGAGCACGCGCGAGCCGCGGATGATCGTGACGAGCGAGGTGTCCTGAGGCCACGCCACATCGCCCACCGACGTCCCCGCGATCGCCGACTCCGGCGGCAGCGTCAGCTCCACCAGGTTCGCGTCGCCGTGGCTGAAGCGCAGCAGCCGGACCAGGTCGCCGACGCTCACCGCCTCCTCGACCAGGGCCGACATCAGGCGGGGCGTCGACACGGCGACGTCCACGCCCCACGACTCGTTGAAGAGCCACTCGTTCTTCGGGTTGTTCACCCGGGCGACCACGCGAGGCACGCCGTACTCGGTCTTCGCGAGCAGCGACACGACGAGGTTCACCTTGTCGTCGCCGGTCGCCGCGATCACCACGTTGCAGCGCTGCAGCGCCGCCTCGTCCAGCGACGTGATCTCGCACGCGTCGGCGAGCAGCCACTCCGCCTGAGGGACCCGCTCCACCGAGATCGCGGTCGGCGCCTTGTCGACGAGCAGCACCTCGTGGCCGTTCTCCAGGAGCTCGCCCGCGATGGAACGGCCCACCGCACCCGCGCCCGCAATAGCGACACGCATCAGTGACCGCCCTCCTCAGGGCCCTCGGCGAAGGCCGCCTCGACCTTCGCGATCTCGTCCGTACGCATCATCACGTGCACGAGGTCGCCCTCCTGCAGCACGGTCTGGGAGGACGGGATGACCGCCTCGCCCAGCCGGGTGAGGAACGCGACGCGCACGCCCGTCTCGTCCTGCAGCCTGCTGACCTTGTGCCCGATCCACGCCGGGGACGTGTGCACCTCGGCGAGCTGGACACCACCGCTCGGGTCGGTCCACAGCGGCTCCGCGCCGGACGGCAGCAGCCGCCGCAGCATCTGGTCGGCGGTCCAGCGGACCGTCGCGACCGTCGGGATGCCCAGGCGCTGGTAGACCTCGGCGCGCCGGGGGTCGTAGATCCTGGCCGCCACGTTCTCGATGCCGAACATCTCGCGCGCGACCCGCGCGGCGATGATGTTGGAGTTGTCACCGCTGCTCACCGCGGCGAACGCGCCGGCCTCCTCGATGCCCGCCTCGCGCAGCGTGTCCTGGTCGAACCCGACGCCCGTGACACGTCGACCGCCGAAGCTCGACCCAAGACGGCGGAAAGCCGTCGGGTCCTGGTCCACGACGGCGACGGTGTGCCCCTGCTGCTCCAGGGTCTGCGCGAGAGCGGCTCCCACTCGCCCGCAGCCCATGATGACGATGTGCACGTCCCCTTACCCCGCACTCCTGATCGTCTTGCTGACCTGCGAATACACCCTGCTCACAACTTTCCTCACCCGACTTTGCCCGGGCCGTGGCGGACAGCGCTCTGCCGTGCTGTCCGAACCGAGCTTATGTGGCAACGCCTGCCGGGACCTCATCCGAGGTGGTGCGCAACAAGATTCCGTAAGCATCGGGGGTGCCGGTGAGCGTGGCGCTTTTCGAACGCTTACGATCCTCTGCGTGTCCAAACTGACCGACGTGCCCAAACGGATCCTGATCGGGCGGGCCCTGCGCAGCGACAGGCTCGGGGAGACTCTCCTCCCCAAGCGCGTCGCACTCCCCGTCTTCGCGTCCGACCCACTGTCCTCGGTGGCGTACGCGCCGGGCGAGGTGCTGCTCGTCCTGTCCATCGCCGGTCTGTCGGCCTACCACTTCAGCCCGTGGATCGCACTGGCCGTCGTCGTCCTGATGTTCACCGTCGTCGCCTCCTACCGGCAGAACGTCCACGCCTACCCCAGCGGCGGCGGCGACTACGAGGTCGCGACCACCAACCTCGGCCCCAAGGCCGGGCTCACCGTCGCCAGCGCCCTCCTCGTCGACTACGTCCTGACCGTCGCCGTCTCCATCTCCTCCGGGATCGAGAACCTCGGCTCGGCCATCCCGTTCGTCGTCGAGCACAAGGTCCTGTGCGCGGTCGGCGTCATCGTGCTGCTGACCGTGATGAACCTGCGCGGAGTCAAGGAGTCGGGCAGCCTCTTCGCCATCCCGACGTACGTCTTCGTCGCCGGCGTCTTCCTGATGATCGCCTGGGGCGCGTACCGCGGAATCGTCCTCGACGAGACCATGAAGGCGCCCACCGCGGCCTTCGAGATCAAGCCCGAACACCAGGGCCTGGCAGGCTTCGCCCTCGTCTTCCTCCTGCTGCGCGCCTTCTCCTCCGGCTGTGCCGCCCTCACCGGCGTCGAGGCGATCTCCAACGGCGTCCCCGCCTTCCGCAAGCCGAAGTCGCGGAACGCCGCCACCACGCTCGCCCTGATGGGCGGCCTGGCCGTCACCATGTTCTGCGGCATCATCTTCCTGGCCATGGCCACCGACGTCCGGATGGCGGAGAAGCCGGCCCAGGACCTCCTGCTCGACGGCGTCCCGGTCGGCGAGAGCTACGTCCAGGACCCGGTCATCTCCCAGGTCGCGGCCGCCGTCTTCGGCGACGGCACGTTCCTCTTCGTGGTCCTCGCCGCGGCCACGGCGCTCGTCCTCTTCCTGGCCGCCAACACGGCGTACAACGGCTTCCCGCTCCTCGGCTCGATCCTCGCCCAGGACCGGTACCTCCCGCGCCAGCTGCACACCCGCGGCGACCGCCTCGCGTTCTCCAACGGCATCGTGCTCCTGGCCGGCGCGGCCGCGCTGCTCGTGTGGGTCTACGGAGCCGACTCGACGAAGCTGATCCAGCTGTACATCGTCGGCGTCTTCGTCTCCTTCACCCTGAGCCAGATCGGCATGGTCCGGCACTGGAACCGGCACCTGAAGACCGAGCGGGACCCGGCGAAGCGCCGCCACATGATCCGCTCCCGCGCGATCAACGCCTTCGGCGCTTTCTTCACCGGCCTCGTCCTGGTCGTCGTCCTCGCGACCAAGTTCACCCACGGCGCCTGGGTCGCGCTGCTCGGCATGGTCATCTTCTACGGAACGATGACCGCGATCCGCAAGCACTACGACTCCGTGGCGGACGAGATCGCGGCCGCCGAGGAGCGCCCCGACGAGTACGTACGACCCTCGCGGGTCCGTTCCATCGTCCTCGTCTCCAAGCTCCACAAGCCGACCCTGCGGGCGCTCGCCTACGCCAAGCTGCTCCACCCCAACCAGGTGGAGGCGCTCAGCGTCAACGTCGACCCGGTGGAGATCAAGGCGCTGAAGGAGGAGTGGGAGCGGCGCGGCATCAACGTCCCGCTGAAGATCCTCGACTCTCCCTACCGCGAGATCACCCGCCCCGTCATCGACTACGTGAAGAGCATCCGCCGCGAGAGCCCCCGCGACGCCGTCTCCGTCTACATTCCCGAGTACGTCGTCGGCCACTGGTACGAGCACCTGCTGCACAACCAGAGCGCCCTGCGCCTCAAGGGCCGGCTGCTGTTCACCCCCGGTGTGATGGTCACCTCGGTGCCGTACCAGCTGCGCTCCTCCGAGGCCGCGAAGAAGCGGGCCAGGAAGCGCCAGGACTGGAACGCCCCGGGCTCGGTGCGCCGCGGCCCCGTCGAGAAGCGCCCCAAGGAGCCGACAGCCAAGAGCTGAGGCGTGCCGTGCCCGCGCGGGCACGTAGACTGGTGGGCTGCCGCGCTGCGGTAGCCCACCTCTCTCTTTCTCTGGAGTCCCCCCGTCATGCAGAACGCACCTGTTTCTTCGTTGGTCGGGGAGGAGTACGAGGTCGAGATCGGCCCCGTCGCGCACGGAGGGCACTGCATCGCCCGCACCGAGGCGGGCCGTGTCCTCTTCGTACGCCACGCCCTGCCCGGCGAGAGGGTCGTCGCCCGTGTGACGGAGGGCGAGGAGACCTCGCGCTTCCTGCGCGCGGACGCGGTCACCGTGCTCGAACCCTCCAAGGACCGGGTCGAGGCCCCCTGCCCGTTCGCCGGCCCCGGCAAGTGCGGCGGCTGCGACTGGCAGCACGCCAAGCCGGGCGCGCAGCGGCGGCTCAAGGGCGAGGTGATCGCCGAGCAGCTGCAGCGCCTGGCCGGGCTCACGCCCGAGGAGGCGGGCTGGGACGGCACCGTCATGCCGGCCGAGGGCGACAAGCTTCCGGCGGGCGAGGTGCCGCAGTGGCGCACCCGCGTCCAGTACGCCGTCGACGCCGAGGGTCACGCCGGTCTGCGCAAGCACCGCTCGCACGAGGTCGAGGTGATCGACCACTGCATGATCGCCGCCGCCGGGGTCTCCGAGCTGGGCATCGAGAAGCGCACCTGGGAGGGCATGGCCTCGGTCGAGGCGATCGCCGCCTCGGGCTCGGGCGACCGCCAGGTGATCCTGGCCCCGAAGCCGGGCGCCCGCCTTCCGCTGGTGGAGCTGGACAAGCCGGTCTCGGTCCTGCGCGTCGACGAGCACGACGGCGGCGTGCACCGCGTCCACGGCCGCCCCTTCGTCCGCGAGCGCGCCGACGACCGCACGTACCGCGTCGGCAACGGCGGCTTCTGGCAGGTCCACCCGAAGGCGGCGCAGACCCTGGTCCTCGCCGTCATGCAGGGCCTGATGCCCCGCAAGGGCGACACGGCCCTGGACCTCTACTGCGGAGTCGGCCTCTTCGCGGGCGCGATCGCCGACCGCGTCGGCGACCAGGGCGCCGTCCTCGGCATCGAGTCCGGCAAGCGCGCGGTCGAGGACGCCCGCCACAACCTGGAGGCCTACGACCGCGTCCGCATCGAACAGGGCAAGGTCGAGACGGTCCTCCCGCGCACCCGGATCAGCGAGGTCGACCTGATCGTCCTCGACCCCCCGCGGGCGGGCGCCGGCAAGCAGACGGTCAAGCACCTGGCGGGCCTGGGCGCCCGCCGCATCGCCTACGTCGCCTGCGACCCGGCGGCCCTGGCCCGCGACATCGCGTACTTCGCGGAGGGCGGCTACCGGGTACGGACGCTGCGGGCGTTCGACCTGTTCCCGATGACGCACCACGTGGAGTGCGTCGCGATCCTTGAGCCCGCCTCAAAGGGCTCCTGACCTGCTGTTTTGAGCGTTCATATGATGCGCGGTGCGGGCGTTACGGGCGATACCCTGACGCTCGTGACGCTCATTTGACGCACGTTCTGATGGTGTGTCAGGCGCAAGTGACCGGGTGGAGGCGTCGACCGCGCTGATGGCCTCGCGCATCTCGTGCTCGGTTCGTCCCTGGGCCTGGGTCCGTTCGATGACGGCAGGCTCGGCCCACGAGGCGTCCGGCGCCGGAACGGGCGGGACGGTTCCGTCGGCCAGGGGTGGCAGGAGCCGCTGACGTCGGCCCGGCCCTGGCGGCCCGTGGACATGTCCGCTCCGAGGTCGTACGGGGTAGCGGGTTCCTCGACGGCCGTTCCACCGGACGAGCCCGGCCCGCGGAACGATCCTCCACAGGCCGGGCGGGGCCCGATCGGCTGTCAGTCGAACGGGATGGTCAGGACGGATCCCGTGCCCACCTGGAGGGTGGACGGACCGTTGCCCAGGGCGCTCCAGACCTCGACGCGGACGGTGCCGCCGTCCAGGTCGCCCAGGGTGCCCGACACGGAATGCGTCCCCTGCCGGGCGGAGGTGTAGGCCTCCCAGCCGGTGATCGGATCGGTGGCGAAGTAGCGGAACGTCTCGACACGGTCGAAGGTGCCGTCACCGGTCAGGTCGTAGGAGACCCGGGCCTGCTGGGCGTAGCCGACGTGGGTGCCAGCGTCGACCTTGAAGGTGAAGGCCGTGCTGGAGCCCGCCTTCAGGGCGCCGTTGACGTTCTTCACCTCGTAGACGAGCGGGTTGTACGGGTTGCCGTCATGGTTGGCGCCGCCCGCGGACGGGATGGTGTCCGAGGAACCGGACGCAGCCGCCTCGGTGCTCAGCTGCCCGCCGGAGCGCAGGTAGAAGGTGTCGCCCGTGACCGGCGGGGGCCCGGAGGTGGTGACGGTCACCGTGTCGCTGGCCGGGCCGACCTGGTCGGCCGTGTCCCGGGCCTTGACGCTGTAGCTGTACTTGGTGCCGGCGGTCAGGCCGGTGTCGGTGTGGGTGGTGCCGGTGACGGTGGCGACCTTGGTGGTGCCGCGGTAGACGTCGTAGTCCTTGACGCCCTTGTCGTCGGTCGCTGCGCTCCAGGTCAGCTTGACGGAGTCGTCGGTGACGTCACCGGCGACCGGGGTGCCGGGCGCGCTGGGTTTGTCGTCGCCGGGGGCGCCGCACCGGGTGCCGAGTTCGGTGTCGTCGCCCGCTCCGGACGCGGTCGACTTCGCCGGGACGTTCAGCACGCCGCCGTCGGAGAAGAGGACCGAACACGCCTCGCCGGTGTAGTTGTGCGCGGCGTACGTCTTGGTGCCGTTCTTGTCGAAGGCGACGGCGGTGGGCGAGTTGGCCGTGACGGTCATGTCCGGCGATCCGATGGAGTTCATCGTGGCGACCCAGTGGTAGGTGTGGGCCTTGGTCTCGCCGGCCTCGGGGACGTAGCCGCCGTTCCACTGGTTCCAGTAGCTCATGGCCTTGGCCGGGTCGTAGAGGGCCTGGACCTGCCAGAAGATGTCCTTCCACTCGACGGCCGGGCCGCCGTTCTCCCGCTCCATCTCGGCCACGCCGCGGTTCAGCATGGCCTTCTCGCGGGCCAGGTGGAGCGAGCCGCCGGTCATGGGCAGGAAGTTGATGCCATGGATCTCCTCGGGGTTGGCGGTCCACCAGGTCGCGTAGGCGCCGCCGTTGCTCCAGACCATGCCCACGACGTCGTGGGTGAAGTCCTGCGGGTACACCTGCTGGTCGGCGTCGAACCAGTACTGCGCGATTGACTCGGACTCGGTCATCATCATGTAGACGCCCTGGTCACGCAGTGCCTTGTCGCCCATGGCCGAGCCCCACATAATCAGGCCGGCGCTGAGGTTGATCGACTCCGAGGACGACTCCTGGTTGTTGCCGGCGGCGAACGACTCGTGGCCGGCGGCCCAGCTGTGGCCGGCGTAGACGTCGAAGCCGCGCAGGAACGGGTACTTGCCGTCGTTCCTCGCCGGGTTGGCGGCGTCCTTGATGAGCTCCTTGACCATGCCGCCCCACTCGGAGTCGGCGGCCCACTGCGGGTCGTACTGCGCCACGACGGCCGCGGCCATCACGTAGTACGAGTAGTGGAAGTGGTGGTCGTTGAGCTCCTGGTCGCTCCCGTACGAGGCCGGGTACCCGATCAGGGTGCGCCACTCCTTGTCGTAGGAGAACTCGGAGGGGCCACCGACCGTGAACCATTCCTCCATACGGCCTTTGATCAAACTCAGCAGTTTGTCGCGGTTGGCGGTGTCTCCGACCTGGTCCGCCAGAGGAACGAGCATGGCGAGCTTGCCCAGGGCCTTGCCGGTCCAGTAGGTGTCGATCGCGCCGCTGAACGGGTCACCCTGGGTCAGCACCTCGTTGATGTAGCCCTTGAGCTTCGCCTTGTCGACGCCCGCCGCGCTCGGCAGGCCGGGCAGCACGCCGTTCACCTTCTGGGTGGTCGTGAAGGACGTGCCCTCGCGCACCTTGATCTCACCGCGCGAGGAGACGTAGCGGTAGGCGGTCAGCGGGTCGCTGCTGTGCAGCCACTGGTGGCGGTAGAGCGCCTGGAAGGTGCCGGTCTCGGTCCCCTCCTTCGGCTCGGTGGTCAGCGAGTAGGTCGCCGTGACCTCGCCGTCGCCCTCCCTGTACTCCCAGTCCACCTTCGATCCGGTCACGAAGCTGAAGGCGTACTTCTTGAAGTCGGTCAGCGCTGCTTCGTCCGGGAGGACCGCCAGGGAGAAATACTCCTTGGAGCCCAGGTCGGCCCGGATCTCGTTGCCGGAGACGGTCCAGTCGCTGCCGCTCGGGGCGAACAGCGCGTAGTCGTGACCCGAGATGGTGACGCCGAGGACGTTGCCCTGGTCGGCGAAGACGGTCGGCGGAGCCGCCGCGCTGATCTGCGCCGCCCCTCCGGTGCCCTCCGCGTACACGTACGGCAGGCCGTGGCCGATGGTCGTCCGCAGACTGCGCGCACCGTCGTTCCAGTACGGGCTGACGGTCCAGTCGCTCCACCCGTCCGCCTTCGCGTCGGGCGAGTTGAGACCCGTGAGCCCCAGGGTCAGGTCGGCCTTGTGCGGAAACTCGTACTGGCGGCCGCCGCCCACGATCTGGTGCGCGGTCGGGTAGCCGACCTCCAGGCCACCGGAGACCGCCTTGTAGGTGAGGGGATGGCCGTACATGTTCTCCGACCACGGATTGCCGGAGAAGCGCTGGAAGGCCAGCGACGACCACCAGTCGTTCGTCGGGACGGGGACGTCCGCCATGGCGGGAGTGACCTTCGGCTTGACCGCCTGGCCACCGCTGTTCGACGGCCCCTGGCGGCCGGCAGGGCGGACGTCGCTGTAACTGCCCTTCCCCACCTCGATGGTGGCGGCCGAGGCGACGCCGCTGCCCAGCGTACCGAGGGCGGTGGCGGCAAGAGTCGCTGTTGTCAGCAACGACAGGTTTCTTCGACATTTCATGCACAGCTCCTTTGAGAGCGCTCTCAAGTCGCCGACAACGTAGGGCGGCTCCGTAAGGCGGTCAACACTTCGAGTCGAAATCCTTTACGGGCTGTCGCGCCCCTTCAAGGCTTGAACGCTCCGCAGCGTTGCTGGGCGTACGGCGGCCTCCGGCCCACCGACGTGCGAAGAAGCCGTCCACGGCACTTGCGTGCTCATGGCTGTTCGCGTCGTCTCGTATGCGACGGGAGGTCGTCATCGCGCCGGGGCTGTACTTGGGACGAGGGCCGCCCGGCGGTCCTGGGAGCGCTCTGACGCAAGCCGTACGTGTTTCGGTGGCCGCCCTACGTGGACTGCACCAACAGGGGAGGTGCGCGAGCGGCTGTGGCACACCTCGTTTCCGCAGGTCGCGGGGCGCTCCGGGGTCGGCGAGTGCGCGGACCTTCGCCCCGATCACGTCCTCCTCTGCGAGAACGGGCCCGTACGGGCTCCGGGCGACCGGCCGCAAGAAGATCTCCTTGAGGATGCCGACTTCGCATTCCTGCCCGGTGGCCGGCTCGGTCATGGTGAAGCGGGCGGACTGCGGCGCCGTCTCCAGTGCGTGCACCTTCCAGCAGCGGGCTTCCAGGCTGGCGCGGGGCGTGGCGGCGACGTCGGCCATGGGCGCCGGGATATCGGTGGCGACGTCGAGGTCCTGGCTGCCGGTACGGTGCGAAGTCCTCGGCGTCCGCGCCTGGGACGTCCTTCGGGGGGATGCCGGGGACTGGAGGGCATGACTCGTTTATGGCGGCCGGGGACACTGCGAGGGCCATGATGGGCGAGCCGGTGTCCGGAGCGAGCGGAGGCGGATCCCCGGGTGAGTTGCCGCAGGCTGTTCATCCCTGAGCAGGACGGGTTCTCGGCTCTGACGCACGTTTGACGCACGGGCGGTGCGGATTCTGATAAGTCGTCATGCCTGGTTCTGCTGCGGACGGAGGAGCCCACAGTCGGGTGGCGGTGGGCCCTCCGAAGGGGTGAGGAGGCCGGCTGGTGAGCCGGTGGCCGACCTCCTGGTTCGCCTTTCAGGAGTGACGTTCCGCGATGCCGGGCGAGGCATCGGGCGGACGTCGATCGTGCATGGTGCGGGTGCTGCGAGGCGCGCTCCTGAGGACTGGTCTTGCCTGAGCTCGAAGGGAGCCCGGCCGGAGCGCCGTTGACGGCGGCGGCAGGCCGCACTGCCGCCGTACTTCGGCCGGGCTCGGGCCGCATGCCTTCGCCGACGCTAAGGTATGGCGCCGTACTCGGCAGATCGTTCTTTTCAAGAGGTGGGAATGGGGCTCATGGACGCGGATCACGCGGAGCTGGTTGTCGCGGCGCAGGCCGGTGACGATCGCGCGCGCGAGAAGCTGATCGCCGCATACCTGCCGTTGCTCTACAACATCGTCGGGCGAGCGCTGAGCGGACATGCCGACGTCGACGACGTCGTCCAGGAGACCCTGCTGCGCGTGGTGCGCGACCTGCCGGCTCTGCGTGCCCCGGAAAGCTTCCGGTCCTGGCTGGTGTCCATCACGCTCCGCCAGATCAATACCCACTGGCACCGGCAGCGCACTCTCGCCGACAGGACCACGGTCATCGACGAGGCACTCCGGGTACCGAACGTCGGCGGCGCGCTCGAGGATGTGACGATCCTGCGTCTGCACATGTCGGACGAACGCCGTCATGCGGTCGAAGCCGGCCGGTGGCTCGACCCGGATCATCGGGTGCTGCTGTCGCTGTGGTGGCAGGAATGCGCCGGCCTGCTGAGCCGCCAGGACATCGCCGACGCGATGGGGCTCAGTGTCGCCCACGCCGGAGTCCGCCTGCAGCGCATGCGCGAGCAATGGGAACTGAGCCGGACGATCGTCGCCG
This sequence comes from Streptomyces sp. NPDC036822, assembly GCF_055609145.1. Taxonomy (NCBI): domain Bacteria; kingdom Bacillati; phylum Actinomycetota; class Actinomycetes; order Kitasatosporales; family Streptomycetaceae; genus Streptomyces; species Streptomyces sp. NPDC036822. The sequence goes on along the minus strand of NZ_JBVJPY010000008.1, from coordinate 162,007 downwards.
CGCTGGAGGCGGACCCGCGCTGTCCGGGGCTGAACGAGACCGTCGTCGGCTGGGACGGTCTGCGTACATCCGTGTGGCGCAAGCGGATCGCGCGGCACACCCGCGACTGCCCCATCTGTGCGTCGACGACGACAGAACGGGTTCCGGCCGAACTGCTGCTCCTCAGCCTCACACCGCTGGCCGTCCCGGCCGCACTCGTCGCCGCACTGACCGCCAAGGGCCTGCTGTCGGGTACGGCCGCGAGCGCCGCCGGGCTGGCCACGGCACACCTCGCCGCCGGCGCGGCGACAGGGGGAGGCGGTCTGCACGGCTCGCTGCTCGGCAAACTCCACGCGGTGACCGCCCATCCGATGCTCAGCCTCGCCACCGGCGCGGTGCTCGTCGTCGGGACCGCCACCTATGCGGTATGGCCCGAACAGGCGCCTCGGGTGCCCGGCGTCAGCGCCGCTCCCACGGTCACCGCCTCTACGAGCGGTGCTCCCACGGTCGCCACTCCCACGCCGATCCTGTCACCCACCACCCCGCCGGCCACACCGTCCCCGGTGGGTCCGTCCGCCGTCACCGACACGGTTCCGCTGGGCGCGCAGTCGCTGGAGTCCGTGGACCAGCCCGGCCTGTTCGTCACGTATGACGGTGATTTCGCAACGCTCGGCCCGGTCTCGGCGTCAAGCGGCGAGCGGACACGGCAACGGCTCACCTTCACGGTCGTCAGGGGGCTGGCCGACACACGGTGCGTCACCTTCCGCGCCGCGGACGGCCGGTATCTCCGCCACCATTACCTGCGGCTACGGCTGAGCGCCGACGACGGCAGCGAACTGTTCCGGGAGGACGCCACCTTCTGTCCGCGCCCCGGGGCAGTCGCCGGGTCGGTGACCCTGCACGCGCACAACTATCCCGGGTCGGTCATCCGTCACCGCGACGGCGGTATCTGGCTCGATGGCTCCGACGGCACTCGTGCCTTCGCCGGCCAGGCTTCCTTCATCATGCGCCGGCCCTTGGCCTGAGAACCGCTCCCCGCTCAGCAGGGATCAGGCCGTCTCAGAGACAGCGGGTGATCCCGCAGTACGGTCCCGCACCGCGCCTTCTTCACCCGGTGGTGAGCCGGGTGCCGCGCCCGAAACCGGCTCCGATCCTCATGGCGTCGGCGGCTGCCTCGCCATGAGCGGATTCCGTCAGTGATGAGCGGTGCGGTGCGTCGTTCCCCAAGGGACGTCAGATTGCGGGGCCTGGCATAACGCTTTTTACCTGCGAGATGCATCACCGAGCGATCGTCCGGACGGCGCGACTTTTCCGTTACGAGACCGCGAGTCCTCAAGCCTCCACTTCAGGGGTTCCCTTCCCGCCGCTCACCTCGACGAGACGGTCCGGCGGGTTCCGGGCTTCCCCCACGCACCTGTCCCCTGAAGAAAGTCACTTCCATGACTCGACACACCGACGCACCCGAGGCGACCGGTGCGCAGGAACGGCCACGCGTCCCGCACCGCGCCTACTGTGCGGCAGATCGGGCCGCCGTGGCCGACGCCCGCACGATCACGGCACCCGGGCTGGCCCGCACCCCCCGAGGAGAATCATGAAGGGCCTGCACCGGCTCCGTCGGCGTCGGCGGACACTGACGATAGGGCTGTCGGCCACGGCGCTGGTGGCCGGTGTCGTGACGTTCCTCCCCGGCTCCGCCGGAGCCGCGGGCCTGGGTACCCAGGCGGCCTCCTCGGGCAAGTACTTCGGCACCGCGGTAGCCGCCGGCAGGCTCGGCGATCCGACGTACACCGCCATCGCGGGCCGGGAGTTCAACATGATCACCCCGGAGAACGAGATGAAGTGGGACGCCGTCGAACCGTCCCCCGGCAACTTCCAGTTCGGCCCCGCGGACCGGATCGTCAACCATGCCCTCGCACGCGGCCAGCGCCTGCGCGGCCACACCACGGTCTGGCACTCGCAGCTTCCCGCGTGGGTCAGCGCCATCCGCGACGCGGGCACGCTGCGCAGCGTGATGAACCGCCACATCACCACCCAGATGACCCGCTACAAGGGCAAGATCTATGCCTGGGACGTCGTCAACGAAGCCTTCGCCGACGGCGGCAGCGGCCAACTCCGCGACTCGGTCTTCCAGAAGGTCCTGGGCAACACCTTCATCGAGGAAGCGTTCCGCACCGCTCGGGCGGCCGACTCCTCGGCCAAGCTCTGCTACAACGACTACAACATCGAGAACTGGTCGGACGCCAAGACCCAGGGCGTCTATCGCATGGTCAAGGACTTCAAGTCCCGCGGCGTGCCCATCGACTGCGTCGGCTTCCAGAGCCACTTCGGCGCAGGCGGTCCGCCGGCGAGCTTCAGGAACACCCTGGCCACCTTCGCCGCCCTCGGCGTAGACGTCCAGATAACCGAGCTGGACATCGCCCAGGCGTCACCCACCCACTACGCGAACACGGTCAGCGCCTGCCTGTCCGTGGCACGGTGCACCGGCATCACGGTGTGGGGCGTCCGTGACAGCGACTCCTGGCGCAGCGACGAGAAGCCCCTGCTGTTCGACAACGACGGCAAGCCCAAGCCCGCGTACAGCGCCGTCTTGCGTGCGTTCGACTCCGGTTCAGGCAACCCTCCGGTCAACCCGGCCGGCAGTACCGGGGAGATCAAGGGCGCGGCCTCGGGCCGCTGTGTCGACATCCCCGGCTCCGCCACGGCCAACGGCACCCAGGCGCACCTGTGGGACTGCGGCGGGCAGACGCACCAGCGCTGGACCTATACCGGCGAGAAGCAATTGAAGGTCCACGGGAACAAGTGCCTGGACGCCAAGGGCAAGGGCACCACCAACGGCACCCCGGTGGTCGTCTGGGACTGCAACGGCGGCGCCAACCAGCAGTGGAACATCAACGCCAACGGCACCATCACCGGCGTCCAGTCCGGGCTGTGTCTCGACGCCATCGGGGCGGCCACCGCGAACGGCACCCGGATCCAGCTGTACACCTGCGCGTCCGTCGGCAACCAGAAGTGGACCGCCCCGTCCGGGACGGGCGGCGGTACGTGTGCTCTTCCGTCGACGTACAAGTGGAGTTCGACCGGTCCCCTCGCGCAGCCGTCGAACGGGTGGGCCGCGCTGAAGGACTTCACCCATGTGACGCTGGGCGGCAAGCACCTGGTCTACGCGTCGAGCGCGTCGGGAACCTCCTACGGCTCGATGGCCTTCAGCCCCTTCACGAACTGGCCGGACATGGCGGCGGCCGGGCAGACCAGGATGAGCCAGAACGCGGTGGCGCCCACACTGTTCTACTTCGCGCCGAAGAAGATCTGGGTGCTGGCGTACCAGTGGGGGGCATCGCCCTTCAGTTACCGCACGTCGAGCGACCCCGCCAACCCCAACGGCTGGTCCGCGCCGCAGCCGCTGTTCACCGGCAGCATCCCCCGCACCGACTCCGGCACCGGCCCGATCGACCAGACTCTGATCGCCGACGACCAGAACATGTACCTCTTCTTCGCCGGCGACAACGGCAAGATCTACCGGGCCAGCATGCCGATAGGGAACTTCCCGGGCAGCTTCGGCTCGTCGTACACGACCATCATGAGCGACACGGCGAAGAACCTGTTCGAGGCGCCGCAGGTCTACAAGGTCCAGGGCCGGAACCAGTACCTCATGATCGTCGAAGCCCGGGGTGCGAACGAGCAGCGCTACTTCCGCTCCTTCACTGCCACCGGCCTGAGCGGCTCGTGGACCCCGCAGGCCGCCACCGAGAGCAACCCCTTCGCGGGCAAGGCCAACAGCGGTGCCACCTGGACCAACGACATCAGCCACGGTGATCTGATCCGCACCAACCCCGATCAGACCATGACCATCGACCCCTGCAACCTGCAGTTCCTCTACCAGGGCAAGTCCCCGCAGGCGGGCGGACCCTACGACCAGCTTCCGTACCGGCCGGGCGTCCTCACCCTTCAGCGCTGACCTGCCCGACCCACGGTTGCACAAGGAGAAACACCCCCCATGAACAACCCCACGAACGGCCGGCGTCGCGGACGCCACCGCCGTCGCAGGACCGCCACCGCCCTGCTGCTCGGTGTGCCCGCCACCGTCGTGCCGTACCTCCTGTTCGTGCAGGAAGACTCGCAGGCCGCGACGGTCGACGGCAGTGCCTACTACCGGCTCGTCTCCGTACGCAGTGGCAAGGCGCTCGACGTGAACGCCTTCTCCACCGCCGACGGCACGCGCATCCAGCAGTGGACCGACCAGAACACCGCCAACCAGCAATGGAGGCTGAGGTCCACCGGCGAGGGCTATTACGAACTGGTGAACCGAAACAGCGGCAAGGTGCTCGGCATAGCGGGCGATTCGACCGCACAGGCGGCCGCCGCCGAGCAGCAGACCGACAGCTCCTCCGCCTCCCAGGAGTGGCGGATCGAAACGGTGGGCGGTGCCGACGCCGTCACCTTCACCTCCCGCGCCAGCGGCCAGGTCCTGGACGTCTCCGGAGGCTCCACGGCCCAGGGCGCGGCGATCATCCAGTATCCCGGCAGGGGGAGCACCAACCAGCAGTGGAAGCTGGTGAAGGCGGCCGCTGCCCCGTCAGCTGCGGCCGGACCGTACACGTGGCGGAACGCCCAGGTGGTCGGCGGCGGTTACGTCACGGGGCTGGTGTTCAACCCGCGGGAGAAGGGTCTGCTGTACGCGCGTACCGACATGGGCGGCGCCTACCGTTGGGACGCCGGTGCCGAGCAGTGGATCCCGCTGACCGACTGGCTCGGCGAGAAGGACTGGAACCTGCTCGGCATCGACGCGCTGGCCACTGACCCCGTGGATTCGAACCGCCTCTACCTCGCGGCGGGCACCTACACCAACGAGTGGGCCGGCAACGGCGCGATCCTGCGCTCCACCGACCGGGGCCGCACCTTCCAGCGCACTGAGCTGCCGTTCAAGCTGGGCGGCAACGAGGACGGCCGCGGGGCGGGCGAGCGGCTCGTGATCGACCCCTCGGACAACCGCACGCTGCTGCTGGGCACCCGCAAGAACGGCCTGTGGCGCAGCACCGACCACGGCGTCACATGGAGCCAGGTCTCATCGTTCCCCGTCAAGGACGGGGCGAGCAGCGGCGGCGGCATCTCCTTCGTGACGTACGGCCCGGCCGGCAGCAAGACGGTCTACGTCGGCGTCGCCGACAGATCCACCTCTCTGTACCGCTCCACCGACGGCGGCAGCACCTGGCAGGCCGTCTCCGGGCAGCCCGCGGGCCAACTGCCGCAGCATGGCGTGGTCTCCGGTGACGGATCGCTGTACCTGACGTACACCAACGCCCTCGGGCCCAACGGCGTGACGGCGGGTTCGGTGTGGAAGTACACGCCGCAGGGCGGGGCGTGGAAGAACATCTCCCCCTCGCAGGGCGGCTACGGGTTCTCCGGCCTGGCCGTCGATCCGCGCAAGCCGTCCACGGTGATGGTCACCACTCTCGACCGCTGGTGGCCCGAGGACGAGCTCTACCGCACCACCGACGGCGGCACGACCTGGAAGGCACTGTCGGGCAGGTCGGCACGGGATGCCTCCGGCGCTCCTTACGTCGGCACCCACACGGGGCACTGGATGACGGCCCTGGTCATCGACCCCTTCGACTCCGGTCATGTGCTGTACGGCACTGGCAACGGCATCTGGCGCAGCAAGGACGCCCATGCCTCCGACAGCGGCGGCACCAGCCACTGGAGCATGGGTGCCCGAGGGCTGGAGGAGACCGCGCTGCTGGACGCGATCGCCCCTCCCGGCGGCGCCACCGTCGTCACCGCCATGGGTGACCAAGGCGGTTTCCGCCACGACGACCTGACCAAGGTGCCCGCCGGGCGGCTGAGCAACCCGACGATGACCAACAGCACCGACATCGATTTCGCCCAGTCCAACCCCTCGGTGATGGTGCGTGTCGGCCGTGGCGGCGAGCAGGACGGCGCCTACTCCACCGACGGCGGCATCAGCTGGAACGGCTTCAAGGCGGAGCCGGTGACAGGCGCCCAGGACGGACGTGTCGCGCTCTCGGCGGACGGCTCCACCATCGTCTGGACCCAGGCCGGCCAGCTCCCGTACCGCTCGACCGACAAGGGGACGAGCTGGTCGAGGGTCGGTGGCCTGGGCTCGAACGCCACGGTCGTCGCCGACCGCGCCGCGGCCAGGACGTTCTACTCGCTGGCAGGCGGCACGCTCCACGCCAGCACCGACGGCGGAGCGACCTTCACCGCCCGATCCACCGGCCTTCCCGCCGACGGCCGGCTCACGGCCGTCCCCGGCGTCGCGGGGGACCTGTGGATCGCCGGCGGTGGTCAGGGACTGCTGCACTCCACCGACGGCGGCCGCACCTTCACCACGCTCACCACGGTGAAGTCCGCCTCCGCCCTCGGCTTCGGAAAGGCCGCACCCGACGCCTCCTACCAGGCTCTGTACATGATCGGCACGGTCAAGGACGTCACCGGCGTCTTCCGCTCCACCGACAAGGGCGCCACCTGGCTCCGCGTCAACGACGACGCCCACCAGTGGGGCAGTATCGGCGGCGTCGGCGTCATCACCGGCGACCCCGACACCTTCGGCCGCGTGTACGTCGGCACCAACGGACGCGGCCTCCAGTACGGCGACCCGTCCTGACCCCGACGCCGGAGCGGACGCACGTCCCACGTATGAGCTGACGTGCTAGCAGTAACAAGAGGCCGCCCTCCTGACCGATGAGAGATGTCGGTTGGAGGGCGGCTTCCCGAAGGACCCAGCCTCCCTTTCGACCGTGGCTTTCCTCTCCGCTGACGGCTCTCGTTCGGGAAGGCGGCAGCCGAGCACGGCCGGCGGCGCCACAGCATCCGCCAGAGGGTCAGCCCTCAGGCGGACGCAGACGGTGGTGCGATCCTTGATCGCGATGCCGCCGCAGGGGCTGACCCTCGGCTCCGGCGTCGCGACAACGCCTCCTTCGCCGGCTTCGGTCGCTCCGGTCACACCTCGTGCGGCGGCTCCAGCCATGTGGCGGGGGCGCCCGCCGATCGCCGGATGACCGAGGATCGTCCCGCTTCAGGCTGTGGCATGACGCGCCGTGCATGCGAGCATCACGCTTGTCGAGGTAGTCGCTTCCCGCGCCGGCGAGGCACTTCTCAGGTGAGCAGGTGAATCCTTGAAGACCGTCCCGTTGTAGGACCCGCAGCTCGGGTGCGCAGTGTCGCTGCTCGATGCGAAGTGAACGCGCAGATCCGAGCTTCGGTGCGTCGTAACTCCGAACTACGGTTGGGGACTTCGCCGGGTCGGCGTCGCCGGCGTGCTCGGTCGGTAAGCGGGCCCCCCGCTACTCGGGGAGTTGCGTACCGGCGACGGCGGGCCGACACGTGTCTACACCGCTGGGAGGCGAGATCCTCAAGAGCAAATGATCACCCCTGGGCCCCACGTGTCGACGCGCCGCCACCACGAGTGCGGAAGATCCGGTCGAGGTGATGCTCCAGGACCGCGGCGGCGGACTCCGAGCTGCGCTGACCGACGAGGACGCTGGTGCCGAGTCCTGCCGACATCGCAAGCAGGCTGACAGCCTCCAACCGCGCGTCCAGGCCGGGTTCGAGCAGATCTGCCTCGTGGGCCCGCCGGAGTAGTTCGGTCACGGTGTCTTCGGCGGCATCTGGGTTCTTGATGAAGGGCTGGGCGGCGAGCGCCCGGTCGGTCACGGCCAGAACAGCGTATGAGGTGTAGAGGTGGTGGAACGTGCGGCTCTCCTCGTCGGCCGGCAGGGCCGCCATCAGCAGCGCCTCCACCATGGCGCGCTGGTCCGGGCTGTCCCTGACGGCCCGGACCCGGGCGGAGACCCGTTCTCCGAGCCTCTCCGCCAGATGCTCCAGTCCGAAGAACAGCAGCTTCTCCTTCGTCTCGAAGTAGTACTGCACCAGCCGCAGTGACACCCCTGCCTCCGCTGCCACATCACGCATCCCCACGGCATGCAGCCCGCGTCGCCTGGCGACACGCACGAGTGCCTCGGCGATCTCGGTGCGCCGTACTGCGTGATCCACGCGCTTGGGCATCGACCGGTCCTCCACTCCTCGTTCCCACTCGCACGATCCCTCGGACCCTTTGATGATACAGCCGTACCACCATCGTGGTACGTTCGTATCACAAAACCGTGACACCCTGGAGGTGGCTGTGCCCGCGACCACTGCCCGTACCCCGTCCGACGTCGGTCGCTACGTCAGCGACGCCTGGCGCGACCGTTACTTCGCGGCCTGCGATGCGGTCTACGCGCTGGGAGTACCCGCCCTGGCGGAGCGGGACGTGGAGACCGCTTTCGGCCCCACCCACGTCTACCGCTACGGCCCCACAGAGCCGGCGGCCCAGTCCCGTACGCCCATCGTCCTGGTCCACGGAGCGGGCTCCTGCTCCGCCATGTGGTACCCGAACACCCCCGGCCTCAGCGCCGACCGCCCCGTCTACGCGCTCGACACCCCCGGCGACCCCGGACGCAGCGTCCAGCGGGCCCCCCTTCATCAGCCTGAACACGCCGCCCAGTGGCTCGAGGAGGCGCTGGCTGGACTCGGCCTCGACCGTGTCCATCTGGTGGGCACCTCCTATGGCGGCTGGCTCGCCCTGAACCAGGCCCACCGCAGGCCCGACCGCCTCGCCTCGGTCACGCTGCTCGACCCCGGCGGCCTGGAGAAGGTGGGGCTGCGCTTCTTCGTCTGGATCTTCGTCAGTCTCTTCGCGACCTTCGCGCCCAAAGCCCTGCGCCCGCGCCTGGCGGCTTGGCTGGAACAGCCGGTCCTCGTTGTGCCGGAGCTGCGCACGATGATCAGGACGGCGGTCCGCGCCTACCGCATCCGCCGCCCGGCTCCCCTGCCCCTGTCCGAGGACGAACTGTCCACCATTCGCACCCCGCTCTACCTGGTGCTGGGCAAGCGCAGCCTTCTCGTGCACCCCCAGCGGCAGGTGGAGCGCGTGCCGCAACTGATACCGGGCGCCCGGGCCGAGATCATCTCCGGCACCGGCCACGGACCGCAGATCGACCACGCGGAGGAGGTCAACCGCCGGATGCTGGACTTCATGGCCTCCGTCGCCTGACAGACGACGTGCGATTCTTCTTCCCATGAGCCACTGGAGCCCAGCAGCCGAGGAGCTGCGAACCGCCCGGCTGTCGCTGCTGCGTCCGACCGAAGACGATATCGAAGCGATCTTCGAGATCCATCGCGATCCCCGGACCTGTGAACACAATCCTTCCGACGCGCTGGCCCGTTTCGAGGAAGCGGAGGCGCTCTATCGACGCTGGAACGACCAGTGGCAGCGGTACGGCTACGGGTACTGGGTCATCCGGCGCCATGACTCTGACCAGCAGTTGGGGTTCTGCGGGATCAAGCCCATGGAACTGAACAACATGAGGATCCTCAACCTTTTCTACCGCTTCGCCACCTCGGCCTGGGGCCAGGGATTCGCCGGCGAAGCCGCAAGGGAGGTCACGGACTGGGCCTCCCGCCACGTGCCCGACCTCCCGCTGATAGCGCGGGTTCGGCCGGCCAACATCGCCTCCCAGCGCGTGGCGATCCGTGCCGGCCTGATCCGGGCGGAACACCTCGACGCCACCGGATACGACGGCCTCGACTGGATCTACACGGCGAGGCCGCACTCTCCCTCGACAGGAGGAAGCCATCGGTGAAAAGGAGTGTCGCCCCTCATAGACCTGCCGATGGGGCTTCGGAATAGCACGTTGCCTGGCCGCCGCTGGCACCGGAGGGCTGGGCGCGTGTCGACGACCTCGACCCGGACTGGACGGTGGACTTCGCCCGCGAAGGCGACAGGGTCATCCAAACTTTGAGGGCGAAGCGGCCTCGGGCCCATGAGGTAAGCCCCCCTCACCACTCGGAAGACTGGTTGGCCGGTTGTTCCCGCGAGAAGGGGTCCATCACAGGAGGTGTCGGAGCGGCTGGTGCGGGCTCGGTGTGGTTCAGCGCCATCCCATGCGTGATCGTGCGGTGGGCTGGGCGCGGGCTGTGATCAAACGGGTACGCCGGGGACGTGAGGCTCGTGTCTGTTCGACCACTTGATCGTTAGGCCGTTCGGGCACGGTCGTGTCAAGTCGGCAGGAGGAGGCGGGCGTGGAGGTCGAAGGCGTCCATCACACCTACCGTCGGCGTGCGGTCTTGCGGGGCGTGGACCTGCGCCTTCGGGCCGGAACTCTGTGCGGGATCGTCGGGGAGAACGGCGCCGGCAAGTCCACGCTGCTGAGAATTCTGTCCGGCGAACTGAGGCCCACGCATGGATCGGTGCGTCACAGCGGCCGGTTCGGCTACTGCCCACAGCACGTGGTCCTCAATGACGCGCTGACTGTCCGGCAGCACCTGACGTTCTTTCAGACGGCCTACCGCCTCTCCGATGCGCGCTACGCCGAAGAGATCATGGACGTGCTGGGCTTCACCGGGTACATCGACGAGCGGGCCGGGGTACTCAGCGGGGGCACGCGGCAGAAGCTGAACGTGACGCTGGCGCTCATGCACGATCCGCAGGTCCTGTTACTGGACGAGCCGTATCAGGGCTTCGACTGGGACACCTACCAGCGGTTCTGGGACCTGGCCGCGCGGCTGCGGAATGCGGGACGCTCGGTCCTGGTCGTCTCTCACCTAACGTACGACACCGAGCGCCTGGACGAGCTGTGGCGCCTGGACAGCGGAACGCTGCGCGCGGAGAAGGCGGGGGCCGCCACATGAGGTTTCACCTGACCCGCTTCGCCGTCGCCGCCAGGTTCACGCTCATCGAACACGGCCGCAACCGGTTCGCCATGATTCTGGTGATCCTGTTCGTCCCGGTATGGACCTCCCTGGCGTACCTGGCGATGCCCGACACCCCGGCCCGGATGCGGCTTCGCGCCACCGGGGAAGCACTGACCCCGCACGGCAATGAACTGACCGCGATCAGCGGCGCGCTCAATGCCGTCACCCTGATCGCCGGTTTCATGATGTTCGCCGCCACCTTCTCCGGCAGCGGCTTCGACCGCCGCCTGGCGATGGCCGGCTACCCCCGCGCCCACCTCGTCCTGGCGAAAGTCACCGCTCTGGCTCTGGTCTCGGCGGCGGTGGCCACGTATGCCACCGCGGTCATCTGCCTGGCCTGGACCCCACGCCAGCCACTCCTGCTCGCCGCCTCCTTGTTCTGCGCCGGACTCACTTACGGCGCTTTGGGAGTCGTCTTCGGGTCCCTGCTACGCCGGGAGGTCGAGGGGATGTTCGCCATCGTGATGACCAGCATCATCGACCTCGCCCTGCAGAACCCCATCACGAGTTCCGGGGCGGACAACCCCGTCATGCGCTATCTGCCTTCGTACGGGGCCATGCAGGCCAGTACGACGGCCGGATTCTCCACCAGCCCGGTCCCCGGGCATCTGGCCCTCCAGCTCACCTGGTTCGGGCTGGCCGCCCTTGTCGCTCTGCTGGGCTTCCGCCACAGCACCCGCAACTGCCTACCGACCGCCCCCACTCCTCCGCCCGGGCAGGAGGACAGCGAGGCCGGCATTCCCACACAGCCCCAAGCCGCCACGCCATCGGCCACGGAAGCACACTGAGGTCCGGCTCCCGACATGCGCACCACCACGTACTCCACCACGGCAGACCTCGATGCCGCTTTGCCGGCACAACGTGGGCGACCCGCCCACCGCTCGCCCACCGGCGAAGACCCGTCTCTGCGGGCGGCGTACCGGCTGTGCCGGCGCACCACACGAGTGCACGATCCCGGGATCCACGCCCTCATCCAGCTGATGCCGACCGTGCTGCGCCCGGCCGGGTGGGCCTTATGGGCCGCAGCGACTGTCCTGGACGACGTGGCCGACCAGCGGGATGCGGAGCCGGCCGAACGCGCGGCCCGGGTCGAAGCGTGGGCCCAGGCCCTGCACTGCGACCTGGCGGCCGGCACGAGCAGGGATCCGGTACGGCACGCCCTGGTGGACAGTGCCCTGCGCTGGCGCCTGGACCTGTCCAGCCTACGAGGCGCCATGATCAGCACGCGCGATGACACCTGCGGCCGGCACTTCGCCGACTGGGCCGCGTGGCGGGCCTGGTGCGACGGGTCAATCACACCCTGGGTCGACCAGGTACGGCACCTGTTCGAACGGGCCGGAGCGCCGATGACGCTCCGGCTGGACCGGCAGCAGGACTACCAGCGGTTCATCGACGGCGCCCGGCTCACCGACATCCTCACCGACCTGAGCGCCGACCTCGCCCAGGGTGACATGCTCCTGCCGCAGGAGGCCCTGGACGCCTTCCCCGGCGCCGAGGACGATCTACGGCAAGGGAGCTGGAGCCCGGCCACAGCGGCTTTGGTCCGGGATCTGACGGCTCTGGCCCGTCAATGGGTGACCAGGCCCGCGATGACCACAGGTATGCACCCGGGCGCTGCCACCGTGCTCAACACGGCCGCCAGCCTGATGCGCGCCCAGCTCGATGCCGTCGACGCGGCCGGCCACGCCCTGCTCAAGCGAGCCCCGCGCCCGTCTCTCGCGGCCCGCACCCGCATCCTCGCCCCGGCCCGCATCCGCTCGAAACTGGCCTGGAGCCTGACGCCCCTGGCCGTGCCCGGACCCCGACGGCCCACCGTGGCCGCGAGCGAGCCGAGCCCGGCGGCCGACGACACCGCACTGCGGCCTCCGCCACCGCACAGTGACGGCGTGCGGCCCCCGCGGATCGCGGCCGACCGAATGCCCGCCCACGTGGCGGTCATCATGGACGGCAACGGCCGCTGGGCCGAGCAGCGTGGCCTGCCCCGCCCGGAAGGCCACCGCGCCGGCACCGCCGCCGCCCACGAGATGGTCTATGGCGCCCTGGAGATCGGCCTGCGCCACCTGACCCTCTACGCGTTCTCCACCGAGAACTGGAAACGCGACACTGAGGAGATCACCACGATCCTGGAAGCGATCCGACGCGACCTCGACGAGGGACCCATCCGTGACCTCGACGTACGCCAACGCTGGTTGGGCCACCCCGACAAACTACCCCAGGAACTCGTCCAGGCTCTCCTGCGCGAGGAGCGGCGCACCAGCACCCGCACCGGCCTGACCCTCACGGTCTGCATCAACTACGGCGGCCGCGACGAGATCACCCGCACAGCCGCAGCCCTCGCCGAGGCAGCCCACGCAGGCGACATCGACCCCCACCTCATCGGTCAAGACGACTTCGCCCGCCACCTGCCCCACCCTGACATGCCGGACGTCGACCTGCTGTGGCGCACCGGCAACGAACAGCGCATCTCCAACTTCCTCCCCTGGCACACCATCTACGCCGAGCTGTACTTCACCCCCGACTACTGGCCCGATGCCGACCGGCGTGACCTGTGGCGGGCCATCACCGAGTACGGCCGACGCCAACGCCGCCACGGCGGCGCCACGCAGTAACGGCACGCGTGTCCACGATCGGTGCCCGGGTCGGCCTCGGCAGCCCGCTCACGCGGAGCAGTACGGGCTGATGCAAGCGCGGCGGCTGTGGTGCTTGGGGCTCGGTGGGGAATGGAGTGTCTGTGACCGAGGGAGGCTGTGGTGGAGCGTGATCGGATCGGGTTGGCCGGGGTGCTGGCGGAGGCGGAGGCTGCAGCGCCGGTGCGTTCCCTGGATGTCGTGGCGCACAATCTGCGCGAGCGGTTCGGTGCGCGTTCTGTGTCGTTCCTGTTCGTCGATGTCGTCGGCCGACGACTGTTGCGCGTCTACGAGGAGAAAGCGCCGCGCCGTGAGCACGGCACCGATCAAGTGCCCTTGATCGGCAGTGTCTACGACGAGGTGCTGCGCGGTCAGAAACTGGTGCAGGTGTCGGAGGGTGCGCGCGGGCAGCGGGTGCTCGCCCCGGTCACCAACCGCGGCGACGCCATCGGGATCCTGGAGCTCTCCCTCACCTACGTCAGCCAGGACGTGCTGGAGCAGGTCGAAGAGGCCGCGCACTCGCTGGCGTACATCATCGTCACCGACCGCCGTTTCACCGACCGCTACTACTGGGGCAACCGCACGTCCACGGTGAGCCTGGCCGCGGAGATCCAGCGCCAGCTCCTGCCCTCGGCGCCCTCCTGCGATGCCGACGAGTTCGCTCTCGCCGGTGCCCTGGTCCCGGCCTCCGACATCGCCGGCGACACCTACGACTACAGCCTCGACCACGACACCCTGCACCTGTCCATCACCGACGCCATGGGCCACGACGTCGACGCCTCACTCATCGCCACCCTCCTGGTCAACGCCTCCCGCGGTGCCCGCCGCGCCGGCACCGACCTGGCCGAGCAGGCCCGCCGGACCCACCAGGCCCTCCTCGACCATGGGCGCCGCACCTTCGCCACCGGACAGCTCCTGCGTATCGCCCTGGACGGGTCCGGGGCTCAGCTTGTCAACGCCGGCCACGTCTGACCCCTGCGACTGCGTGACGGCACCGTCAGCGAGATCCCTCTGCGCATCAACCTCCCCTTCGGCGTCCCCGCACAGGGCCCTACCAGGTACAGGACATCGACCTGCGCCCCGGCGACCGCATCGTGCTCTACACCGACGGCATGCAAGAACGCCAAGCCGGCAACGTGGACCTGCCCGGCATCATCCACGACACCGCCGCCGAGCACCCCCGCGAAGCCGTACGCGCCATGGTCACCGCCGTCACCGACGCCTGCAAAGGCCACGTCAGAGACGACGCCACCGTCCTGTGCCTGGACTGGCACGGCCCCGCACACCACAGCGCGAACGTCGAAGCCCGCCCCCGCCGTGAGCCGCCGCCCTGAGTGGCTCTTCGAAGGAGCCCGCGTTCCCCGGCCGGGCGGCGTGCGCTCGGGAGTGGCGGCGGGAGCGATCGGTACCCCACCGGCCGTCCACCCCCGGCCCCTCTCCTGCTCCCCGCCGCTCCAGTACGGGCACTGGCGAGCCGTGGCCACACGCCGGCGCCGCGCAAGGGCCGCACCAGGGGCGGGGGTGGCGCACGCAGCAGGCAGGGGGCACGCTTTCTTCATGGCCGGTAGGCGGACCACCGCCGCGCTGTCGGAGAGGCGTGTCCCGGGGCCGCCCAGGGGGTGACGGCCGGGATGCGAGGGAATGCTGGGGCGTCCAGGACCGCGTTTCAGCGGCCGCCGTTGAAGTCGAGGCAGACGTAGGCCGGCGATGTGCTTCCAAACGGCCCGGCAGGGCTTCAGGGCGTGGCCTGCTTGACCCGCCAGGCTGCCGCCTGCACAGTCGGGGGGCGGCGTCGTGGCAGCGCCGCATCCCTCCGCAGGCCGGTCCCTACTCCATGGGTGGCGGACGGCCCTGACGCCCAGGAGCGACTGGTCCGATGGTCCTCGACCTGGTGGTGATCGGTACGGCCATCACCCTGGGGCCCTTGCACAACAGCGCCTTCATCCTGCTGCTCTCCTCGCGGCGCGGCGTCCGTAAGGGTCTGGCATTCCTGTTGTCGTGGCTGGCCAACCTGATCACGGTGATCGCCGTCGTGGTGCTGCTGACCGGCGGTCAGCCCCCGGCCCGGCACAGCGCGCCCTCGACCGCCGCGATCGCCGCGAAACTCGCCATCGGTCTGGCGCTGGTGGTGTACGGGGCTTACCGGCGGCGTCGGCCGCCCCGTCCGCACGGCCCGCCGCGCTGGGCCGCCCGGATCGACGACGCCTCCTGGGTTTCGGCAGCCGGTCTGGCGTGGCTGCTGCAGCCCTGGGGACTGGTCGGCGCGGGTGCTGCTACGGCCCTTGAGGCGAACCTCTCCACCGCCGGCGACTGGCTCGCGCTGACCGGCTACTGCCTGCTGGCCACTCTCAGCCTCATCGTCATGGAGATGTACACGGTCTGGGCACCTGCGGCCGCGGAAGCCCGGTTGACCGCCCTGCGGAACTGGCTGGGTCGGCACCAGGAGCAGCTGATCGTCACGCTTTCCCTCGTCGTGGGCCTCTGGCTGACGGCCGTGAGCATCTACGAGCTGGTCGCCTGACGCAGGCGGCCCCAGCGGCGATCCCCACCCTCGTCCGGCTCGATAGTTTTCGACGAGAAACCCTTGGGGAGGTACCAGGGCCTGCAGGATTCAGCTGGTGCGTTGCAGCGTCGGCGGGGTCCAGTCGCCGGTGAGGGCGGGCTGCTGGGGCCAGTAGAGGCGGAGGAAGACGTTGAAGCTGCCCGTGGGCGCGGGGAGCCAGTTGCGCTCGCGGTCGGGCCCCGGGTTCTCGTGCTGGACGTAGATGTCCAAGGAGCCGTCGGGGTGGGTCCGCATACCGCTGCGGTCGCCGATCGCGTATCGGTTCAGCGGATTGTCGACGAAGAACTGGCGCTCATTCATCATCGTGAGGGACCAGAAGCCGTCGACGGGCGGCGTCTTTCCGGCGTCGAAGTGCAGTACGTAGGCGTGGGCACCGTCGAGCGGGCGGCCGTCGGCGTCGGTGGTGGCGTGCGGGTACAGGGCGTCGGCGTCGAGGTTGGCCCCGTACCCGAACCGGGTGATGACCGCGCGCTTGGTGTAGTCGGTGCCGTAGTCCCCCAAGCCTCGGTGCACGGTCCACCCGCCGGTGTTCGCGGACTCCGCCCGGTCGAGCAGCTCGCGCAGGGTCTCCGGGCCGCGGCGTGCACCCGCCTCCAGGGCGGCGAGCTGCTCGGGGGACAGGCCGTCCAGGCTCGCGCCGGGGGCGATGCCGAGTTTGGCGAGGCGGCCCAGGATCGGTGCGTCGGCGGGGTCGGGGGGGTTGTCGACCATCATCTGGTTGAGGAGGGAGAAGTAGTCGCGGCTGCTGAGCGCGTGGACCTGGTCGACGGGCGGCGTCGTGGTGTCGGTGCCGGCGGGGACGGGGACGTCGGAGGGAGGGGAGTAGTCGTCGGGGTCGCCGGTCCACTCCGACAGCGGAATCAGTCGCGTGGCGTCCTGGAGCCGGTTGACGGCCGGGAAGTCCGACGGGCCGCTGGTCGCGTACCGGGCGATGATCCAGTTGACGGCGGTGGGCGACGTCAACAGGGTCAGGCCAGGCGGAGTCGCTCCTGACCAGGACGGCCCGGCGATCAGGAACGGGCCGGCGGACGGGCCGTTCTTGCGCCGGCCGACGACGGCGCAGACGTCGGACCAGGCGTCGAGGATGGGGACCATCCAGAACCGTTCACCGAACTCGGGCAGGGCCAGCACCAGGGGCTGGTCGGACAGATCCAGCCAGGCACTGGAGTACAGGGTGTCGGCGTTCGGCGAGACGACCTCGGTAAAGGAGGCGTCCGGGGTGGAGCGCATATAGCAGAACTGGTTGACCGGGGCTTTCCGACGCCCGTCGTCCCGGGCCGGGACCGCCGTCATGGAGCGCTTCGTCATCGCTGCTGTGACCAGCGGATACCCGTAGAGCCATGCCTCCGTGGCCAGCTTCTCCATCGACTCATCCGTCATCGGCTTCTCCCAGGTGCTACGGCGCATCTCATCCGGGCCCGACGCTACGAGCGCCACCTTCCTCCCGCGCGGCGAGTCCGCCGAACGGGTGGCGCGGACGGAATTGGCGAACCCGACCGGCACACCGCATATCCACGCTCGGCCGACGACGCACGCATCTCACCGATCGCGCGGTGAATATGGACCGATCAGCACCAGGCAGCAGCCCGAGCACCGCGGGCGGCGATTGTGCCGCAGAGGCCACCAGCCGGTCCGCCCGAGCAAAGCAAGGTCGAACTGCTGTCGGATCTGGGGACTTGTACGGATGGCGAATGCCGCACTGCGCGATTCGATTCTCGGCCGCGCGAAGTCTCAGCTGCCCCTCGGACGTGCGTCAGAGGTCGCACCTAGCGCCCATAGCGCACGTAGTGCACATTGATCTCGAGTCTGTTCATTGATCCGCGCGCCGCTGACCTGCGGTCTTCTTTGACGTGTCTTGAGTGGACCTGTTTCTTGTGACGCACCACGTGGGGTGCGTCGCGATCCTTGAGCCGGTGAAGAAGGACGCCTGAGCTGGGGTTTCCTGGTCTTCGTCAGCTGCTCGACCTGTTTCCGGGCCAGCAACGCGTGAAGGCGCGTCGGTCCTGCTGAAAGCAACCTGACCTGCAGTTTCAGTACGGGACGTCGCGGTCCTAGCTAGCGGCATCAGGGCTCTCCTCGGGCTGTTGACGCTCAACTGACGCACGTTCTGAAGCCCCATCACGTTGGCCCGGCCGCGTCCACGGACGCGACCGGGCCAACGACTTGGTCGCCGACCCGCAAGCCGCTGGCCCTATGACATCCCGAATGCCAAGCCTGTCCCATGGCTGATGACGCTCACTCGTCGCCGGGTGGCGGCCCCAGTAGCGGTATCTCAGCGTCACTGACCAAAGGAATTTTCGACGAGCGGCTGCTGGATTTCGAGGTCCTGTCCGTTAAGACGTTGCTCGCCGGCTTCAGGACTTGCGGCCCGTGGCCCGAGAGCATGCTGCCGTCGGACTGGTGGGCGGATCTCGGACTGCCCGCGACGGGGTCGACGGAGCCCGCCGGGAACAGCGGTGGGGAGCTGGCGGCGGTCGCCCGGGAGTTTCCGGTCCGCGCAGTCGGTGCCCCGAGAATGAGCTGACAGTTGCCGGCTCGAGATCTAGGGTCCATGACCCGTACTGCGTGATCCAGCCATGATCGACGCAGTTCTCGCCGACAGCCGAGGTGTCGTTCTTCGGCAGGTCGGGCCTTACTAGGATTACTCCAACCGATTGCGGCCCGACGGGCTTCCTGAACAGGACATGCCCCCACCCGCACGAGTCACTCGTGCCCTGGGGGAACCACCTCGTGTCC
The DNA here is from genome assembly GCF_055609145.1 of Streptomyces sp. NPDC036822. Taxonomy (NCBI): domain Bacteria; kingdom Bacillati; phylum Actinomycetota; class Actinomycetes; order Kitasatosporales; family Streptomycetaceae; genus Streptomyces; species Streptomyces sp. NPDC036822. The sequence continues at coordinate 143,350 of NZ_JBVJPY010000008.1, read as the reverse complement.
ATGCTCCTGCTGAAACTGTCGGCGGAGGATCTGCTCACTCTGAATTCGCGTCGCAGAATGGTTCCGCACCTTGCTGCCCGATGGCGCCACTTCAGGGGCGCGGACGCCTCGTTGTCGGAACGTTCCGCTTGGGCGGAAAGCCTGGTGAGCCTGGCGAACGACCTGGTCGCGGCGGAGCGAGGCAACGTGGAGATGATCGTCGAATGTGCCGCCACGCTCGACGAGGTGAACCGTTCCGAGAACCCACGCCTCATCGACGTCGTTCTGGTGGGCCGGCACCCGGAACGCAACGTGCCCTCGGTCCAGTTGGTCGAGCTGAAGCGCTGGTCGACGGTGACCAGGGTGGAGCAGGCCACGGCAGACCTGCTCTACGTGCCGGCCATGGACGAGGTGAAGCAGCACCCGGCACTGCAATTGCGCTCGTATTACGAGGCGTTCACGAGTGACAGGGGCCCCTTCCGGCGCTCGGACTTCGAATGCGGAGGTTTCGCCTACCTGCACAACGCCGCGGATGATTCGGTTCGGCCCTTGATCGACGTGGATGCGCCGACAGGTGCCTACGCCCGCGTGTACACGAGCGACCGGCGCGCACAATTGCTGTCCGACCTCCAGCGGCACTTCGCCGTTGAAGGCGCGGCCTCAGAGGCAGAGAGGATGCTGCAGAACATGGGGTTGCGCAACACCCCGCTGCTCGACGCGATGATCTGGTCCCGCGGGGCCGACACCGTCTTCACCCTCCGTGGGCGCCAGAAGGCAGTGGCCGACCAGGTCCTGGAATCGGCCGCCAAGGTCCTACCGGATCCCGAGCGTCCCACCTTGGTCCCGGACGAGCAACGGGTGATCTTCCTGGTGACCGGTGGCGCCGGAACGGGAAAGAGCGCGATCGGACTGCAGATCAAAGCGGAGCTGGAGGCACAAGGCCGCACGGTCAAATACGCCAGCGGGAGTAGGGCGTTCAACGGCGCGCTTCAAGAGCACGTCGGATACGGAGACCGGGAGTTCAGGGAGTCGTTCACGTACTTCAGCAATTTCGTCAGACCACCGGAGCCACCCCTGGACGTGTTGATCTGCGATGAGGCACACCGACTTCGCGACCGCTCGACGAATCGATTCTGGAAGCCCGAGGACTGGGGCACGGGGCCGCAGGTGGACGAGCTCCTCGCCGCGTCGCGACTGACGGTCTTCTTCATGGATGAAGGGCAGTCGGTGAGGCCGAACGAGGTCGGTACCGTACAGCTGATCAAGGAGGCTGCGGCCCGCCACGATGCCCGCCTTGTTGAGGTCGGGCTTCGCGAGCAGTTCCGCTGTGGCGGCAGCGACGCCTACCCCCGTTGGGTGCGCGCCGTGCTCGGTGTGACGGACGAGGAGACCGAGTGCTGGCGCCCGGACGGCCTGATGCACGTCGAAGTGGCGGACACCCCTGAGGAACTCGAACGGATCATCCGTGCCGAAGCGCTGGCCGGTGCGTCTGCGCGCATGGTCGCCGGCTATTGCTGGCCTTGGACCAAGCCACTCGGCAAGGAGAGGCGGCTGGAGGCCGATGTGCGCATCGGCGACTGGCACCGGCCGTGGAACGCGGACAGCGACACCTTCTGCGCTGACGACGTGCCCCCGTCCAAGATATGGTCCGTGCACGAGAACGGCCTCGGCCAGATCGGTTGTGTCTATACGGCGCAGGGCCTCGAATGGGACTGGTGCGGCGTCATCATGGGCGAGGACATGGTTCGCCGAGACGGCCAATGGGTGTTCCGTCGGGGCAAGGAGCGCAAGGACGAGGAGTCCGACGCCAAGCGAGTGGCTCGCCCCGGCTCGTTCGACCCGAAGGTGAAGGCGGGCAGTGTCGACGACGAGGAATTCGCCCGACTCGTCCGCCACGCTTATCACGTGCTGATGACCCGGGCCAGCCGGGCAACAGTGCTCTATTCCACAGACGAGGAGACCCGGACCTACCTCAAGGAACTCGTCGGACCGGTCGAGATCCACGCGTTGCGTCCTACGTGGGAGAATCTGCCTGCGGAGGCGCGCAAGCCGCACCTGCCCCGGCCCAGCAGGGGAAGACGTGGCAAGAGGAATCGGAAGGCGCGCAAGTCGCAGGGGCCCGATCTGACGCTGTTCTGAACGCGCTTTCGCGTTCGGTGTGAGTGGCGGGCTCACCGGGCCCGCCACCCGCCCGCTCTAGAAGAGCAGACCCGCAATCGACAGCAAGGCCGTCACCACAAGATTGGTGACGACTCCGACGGCGATCTCGATCAGGATCTCGCGGATCCGTTCACGACGCGCAGGCTTGTACTCGACCGAGGTCATGGCCGCTCCAATGCAGTGAGATCGGAATGGCAGGGGGACGCCCTGCGGGCATCCACGCTCGCGTCGTGTGTCGCCACACGACGGGCACAACCATTCGTCGCTCACGGGTCATTGGGGCAGGCGTACCGACCCTTGCCTCGTACCCTCCGGGAAGGTGCGCAGCGCGATCATGCTATCTCGCGGCCCGGCCCGCGCGTCGTGGTTTTCGCAGTGCTCCAGTGGCCGAGAGCGCCCTGATTTCCGCGGCGCCTCGAAGGCGGTTGGTGCTCAAGGCGTCGGAGGGATCAGCGTGCGGAGCTTCTCGCGGGTCTCGGGATCCGTCGAATAGACGACCGTCCCGATCATGCCCCGGGTGAGAAGCACCTTGTACGTATTGCGCACGAGGCGATCCACGTCGTCGTCCGATGTCGCCTTCGTGAACGAGGGATCCTTCGACGCTGTGCGGTCCACCACCCAGCGGTCGGTCCGCCAGACGAGGTCCGGGCCCATGATGACACCCGACCAGTCGTACTCGAAGCCCTGCGCGGTGTACACGCATCCGACCTGCCCGAACCCCTCGGGGGCGGTGGCCCACAGTGGCGCCGGCGGTGCGCCGAGCAGGGCTCGGTCACCGTAGAGGTTCCATGGCCTCGCCCAGTCACCGATGACCACGTCGGTGGGCAATGCGTTCATGCTGGAAGTAATCTTCGTCGTCCACTTCCAGCAGTAGCCCGCGGACATGCGGGCGCCGTAGCCTTGCGCCCGTTGAGCGGCCAGGAAGTCTTCGAGCTCCTGCGGGGTGTCGACGGTCATCAAACGGACTTTGTCGTCGGGCTCCCACACGGTGGGAGCTTGACCTTCGAGCCCCAGAAGGTCAACGACCCATCGCAAGTATGCGTCGCTGCCACCGCATCGGAACTGACTGTCTAGTTCCACCACGGTGCATGCGAGCCCCAATGCGGCGGCTGCTTCCCGAATCTGCTCCTTCGTCCCCATCTCGCCCGGCCGGACCACTTGGTGCTGGTCCAGCAGGAAGACCGGAACCCGAGCCGCTGCCATCAGCTCCGCCACCTGCGGTCGGCCCGTGCGGAGCGTCGCCTTCGTGTAGCGGTTGGCGGAGGTCTTGCGCAAGCGGTGTGCCTCGTCGCAGACAAGGACGTCGAGATCGTTGGGCTCGGCTTCCATGAAGCTGTTGAAATAGCGGAAGAGCCGCTGCACTTCGGGCTTGCGGGTGCCGGCGATCTTGCGCATCGTCTTGGTGAACGATTGCGAGCCGGTGGCGTGCAGGGCGGGCACCCCGCGCCGGTAGAGGTCTCCGAGGAGAGACAGGGCGATCACACTCTTGCCGGAGCCCGGCCCCCCGGTCACCACAACGACCTGTTTGTGATCCGCTTGTCGCGCCCGCCGCACTGCGGCCATGACCGTCTCGTAGGCGAGCCGCTGTTCATCGAGCAGGACGAACTGTTCCCGGTCGCGCACCTCTGCGGCAGCAACGGCCATCAGCTGCCTCGACGGCCGGACCTTGGCCTGCAGCAAGGCATCGGCCGCATCTGCACCGGGCTTCGCGGCCAGACGCGAACGCAGGTAGCTCAGGAAGGCGCCACGCTGATCACCCGTGAACATCCGGCCGCGATCGTCTTCTGCGACATGGCGCAGGCCCGCCACTTTGGACTCCGCCGCGTTGTGCAGGTATGCCACGCCGACGACCGACTTCGGATTGTTCTCCAGAGCCCCGTTGAACGAGACCAGGTAGTCGCAGTAGCCGCGCACCTGCTCGATCGGATTGAGGATCGGATGGTCGTAGGCGTCGATATGGCAGAGCAGCGGATCTTCCGGCTCGGGGTGGGCTTCGCTCCACTGCTTCAGTTCGACCACCACGTACGACGCCTCACCGGTGGCTGGATGTACCCCGGCCAATATCACGTCAGCGCGCTTGCTGGTCAGCGGCAGCCCGTACTCCAGCAGCATCTCGACCTCGCCGAGCCCGGCTTCCACGAGCACGTTGGTGAGTGCCGGGATGCTGCGCTCCCAAGCCCGAACCTCTGCCGGCTGGGGCCGGTGACGGTGCTGGTGCAGGAAGTTCTCCGTCAGGAGCCGCGCCAACCGACCCTCGACGTGGGTGCGGGTGGCCAGTGACGCCGCAGACTCACGGAACAGCAAGAGAATGCCCCCAGGCAGCACGAAGTAGCTCGTGCGGGTGGGGGCATGTCCTGGTTCCGCGGATGCGGAGCGGAAGCCTGTCGGGCCGCTGAGTCTGTCGTGGCCATTCTAGAACAGGCAGTGGATCAAGAGCCTGGGCCCAAGTCTCAACTGGTGGGAGCGGTGTGGAACCGTACGGTGTCGTGCAAGGCCGCTCGCGCGCCGTCGAAGTCGGCCAGTCGCGCGGCAACGGTGGCCACCGCGAGACGCTGGGGGAGCGCTGCTGAGAACTTCAGGCCGTGTACGGCTCGGTGATCGACATCAGGCAACACCAGCGCGTTTCCGCCGTCGGCATCCGCACGCGCCACTCGCCACATGTCGGGTGTCAGGTCTTCCCTCAGCCGCACGTAGCAGTCCGTCGGTCGTTGAACGGGGTCACTGATCGACGGAAGGGTGGCGGCCAGTGTCGCGTTCGCTCGGTAGCCGGCCCACGTCCACCAACGCACATCCGTTCCCAGGCGGGTGATCAGGGAGCCGTTAACATCCGTGATCTGTGGAGCATCTTCCTCACGCCACTCGGTCAGGCACGCCTCGGCCCGACGGGTCAGAGAAACCAAGGGGTCTGCTCCGAGAAGTACGTCGCGCATCGAGCGGGTCAAGGCGTACGAGAGACCGGCGAGGGACCCGCCCGTCCATTTGGCGACGCCACCACCGTCGGCCGGCTCGACGAAGGCCCGCTTGCGCCCCCAGTCGATGAACGTCACTTGCCAGCTGCGTCCGCCGAGCAGCAACCGGCGCGGGCCCGGCCGCTCTTCCGTCAGCACGGAAGGGTCCGTCTGCCCGATCTCGGTACGACCGGACAGAACCGTGAACTGCGGGGGAGCGGTGAAGGAAGCGGTCAATTCGATGAAGTGACGCCGGCCGAAGCGTCGCTCCGCCTCGGGGCCGATGAAGAGCATGCTGGCGTCCTCGTCGAGGAACCCTTCGTTCACCAGGTGTCGCAGGATGGGCGCCGCTGACCGGTCGAATGGGGCCAGCCCGTTCCACATTCCTTGCCATGTCTGGTCACCGATGCGGTGCTCCTGGAGCGTGGCAGCGAGCAGCTGCTGCGCCACGAGGTGGCGAGGTTCTGGAGGCGGTGTTACCGGTTCGACCCAGCCGCGGCCCCAGAGCAGCAGGAGAGCGGCGGCTTGCAGCAGGGTGTCCTTGCCGGTGGCGAGGAACAGACAGTTGCGAGTGGTCCCCGGGCGCCTGCCGGTACGGCCGATGCGCTGGAGGAACGATGCCACGGTGCGGGGCGAGTCGATCTGGATGACGCGGTCCAGGTCGCCCACGTCGATGCCCAGTTCCAGTGTGGAGGTGGAGACGATGACACAGTCTCTTGCCTCTGCGAAGGCCTGTTCCGACCTGGCTCTTTCGTCGGCCGAGAGTGAGGCGTGCGAGAGGAACACCGTCACTTCGCGCGCCCGCAGGGCGGCTCCCAGCTCCTCCACCTGTCGTCTGGACTCGCAGAACACCAGCCGCTTCTCTCCGCGGTGCAAGGCGGCGATCAGCTTGGACGCGTTGTCGAGCGACCCTACGTAGTCCAGCTCCACGTCGCCTGGCGGCCGGAGGTTCCCGGTCGTGGGGGCGGCGGTCGGGGCGGCATCCGGGGTGAGGGTGAGGTCGGGGGCTACGACCCGCCCCGGGCGGTTGCCTGCACCGGAACCTTGGAGCCAGGTGAGGAGCTGTTGAGGGTTCCCGACGGTTGCAGAGAGACCGACCCGCTGGATGGGGCGTCCCGTGACCTGCTCCAGACGCTCCAGAACCGCGAGCAGATGCCAGCCCCGGTCGTCCCCCGCGAACGCGTGCACCTCGTCCACCACGACTGCCCGGACCCCGCCCAGGAGGTGCGCGTGGTCGGTCTTGACTCCGATGAGCATGGCCTCAAGGGACTCAGGAGTGGTGAGGAGGATGTCGGGTGTGTCCGTACGGATGCGCCTGCGCTGAGACTCCTTCGTGTCTCCGTGCCACAGCTCGGCTCGGCGGCCGAGCCACTGAGCGTAGGAGTCGACGCGGACGACCAGGTTGTTCAGGAGTGCTTTGAGCGGGCACAGGTAGAGAACGGACGTTCCGGACCAGCGCTCGTGGGACATGGCCGACAGGATGGGCAGGCATGCTGCCTCGGTTTTGCCGCCCGCGGTGGGCGCGAGCAGTACGGCGTCCTCGCCGTCCATGAGTGGGTCGATCGAGGCCCGTTGCAGAGGCCTGAGGTCGGGCCAGCCGAGCGTGTTCACGACATGGTGGAGGATGACGGGGTCGAGTCGGTCGACGGGGTCCGTGTCTACTCGGTGGGCGCCGGCATGGGCGGACCCTCCACCCGCTTCGTCTCCACTCATCACACGTCCAGGTCGATGTCGCCGGCCGAGCCGGATGCTGCGTGATTGCGCTCCACGTCCGTGAGCTCGTTGCTCGTCACGGTCAGTCGGTAGTGCTGACGAGGGTCGAAGTCCTCGAACTGGTCGACACGGTCCAGGACGTCACCGACCAGCTTCTTGAGGAACAGCCGTGGCGCCACACCTGCCTTCCCCCCGAGGGCACCGCCCACTGCGCGGGCGAGGTCGGCAACGTACGTATCGTCGACGAGTGACTTCACGCGGTCCTGCGAAGCGGCACCTGCCGCGTAGAGGTCACGAATGGTCACTCCGAGGCCGACCAGTGACTCCTGTGTGAAGCCCGTCAGTCGCACTTGCACCGCACGTGGGTTGTCGAAGCGTGGGTCGGTGGTGAAATCGGTGGCGAGGCGCTGGGCGAGAGGAGCGAGCCGCTGAACCCCCTGCTGGCCGTCGTAGAACGCCGGTGTTCCGGTGATCAGGAGATAGAGGCCGGGGAACCGGCCGGAGTGCACCTCGTCGATGAGCTGTCGAAGGGCGTTCAACGCCTTGTCCCGCGCATCCGAACGGACGCGCTGCAGCGTCTCGACCTCGTCCAGGACGACGAACAGGCCGTTGTGTCCGGAGTCGCGCAGTACGGTCAGGAGCCCTTGCAGGAAGCCGAAGGCCCCGAAGTGATCGAGGTCGCCACGGACTCCGGCGGAGCGTCGGGCGGCCGCTGCGACGTGGGGCTGACCGCCCAGCCATGCCAGGACGGCCGCTGCCGTCGCCTCGTCGCCCCCGGCGAGGGCTGACTTGTAGCCGCGCAGTGCCGTGGCGAACGAGGGTGCGTGCCGGGACACCTCGGTCAATCGTGCCGTCAGTAGCTTCTCCACCGCCTGCGGGAGATCTTCCTCCTCCGCGCCGTCAGCGAGGGCGTCCTCTTCCAGGGTGTAGAACCATGCGTCCACGACCGGCCGGAGCGCGCTCGGGGGGAAGCTCGCGGTGGTCAGCCGCTCGGTGAGGCGCCGGTAGACGGTCTCCAGCTTGTGGAGGGGGGTCTCCGTCTCGGAGATCTGAATCTCCGCCAACGCGAAGCCCCTCCGCTTGGCCCGTTCACCCAGCCACCGGGTGAAGAAGGTCTTGCCCGACCCGTACTCACCTCGGACGGCCTTGAACACCGACGAACCGGAGGCGACCGTGTCGAGCTCGGCATCGAGTGCTGCCTCGAACCGGTCCAGGCCGGTAGCCAGGAGGTCGAGCCCGCTTTCGGGGACGGCGCCGCGACGCAGGGCGTCGATCACCGCACGGCGACGCGCCGCACTGGCCGGGGAGGGACGGGAGGAAGCAGCGGTACTCACGTCACCAGTGTCCCATTCCAGTGGCGCCAAGCGGTTGGCCGAAGTCGACTACTGATGCAGCCGATCTCGTTGACCGCCATGTCGCGTGATTGGTCTAATCGCCGCTCGCGTGAAGAACGCGCAGCACTGCGAGGGTGGGGAACAAGCACGTGGCCGGACTCGACAATGTGAAACTCAAGGCGCTCCTGGCCGATGTGGCGTCAGGCTCCCTTCAACTTCCGGACTTCCAGCGGGACTGGAAGTGGGATGACGATCGAATTCGCGCCATTGTTGCGACGGTGACGCTCGACTACCCCCTGGGCGTGGTGATGACGCTGGAGACGGGGGGTGACTCACCCTTCCGCGCTCGTGCCCTCACCGGCGCGCAGGTGGCGGAGGACGTTGCGCCCGGCCTGCTGCTCCTCGACGGACAGCAGCGTCTCACTTCGCTGTTCCAAGCTCTGTTCCAGGACAGTCCCGTCGAGACCACTGATGCGCGTGGCAACCCTGTCAGGCGCTGGTACTACGTGGACATCAAGAACGCCATCGGCTCGCCCGCGGATCGCGACGAGGCCATCGTGTCCGTGCCGGAGGACAAGGTCCAGCGGTCCAATTTCGCCCGAAACGTCGTTCATGACCTGACCACCGCCGAAGGCGAGTGCGCTGCAGGACTTTTCCCCCTCAGCATCGTCTTCGACACCGCGAAGGTGAATGCCTGGCGACGAGCGTACGAGAAGATGGACGACGGTCATTTCGACCGGTGGAGCCGGTTCGAGGAGCAGGTTCTCGAACCCGTGCGCTCCTTCCAGGTGCCCATGATCAAACTGGCCGCCTCCACTTCCATGGACGCCGTGTGCGCCGTCTTCGAGCGAGTGAACACAGGGGGTGTGCCCCTCAACGTCTTCGAGCTCCTGACGGCGACCTACGCCGGTGACCGGGCCTACCGCGAGCGGACCGGCGACTACTACCAGCTGCCGCAGGTCTGGCGGGCGATCAAGGAGGATCTGGCCGGCCGCCATCCCGTGTTCGGACGGCTCGAGGCGGGCATCGACGACGGACTGAGCAGCAGCGATTTCCTGCAGGCCGTGGCGCTGGTGCGCACATGGTCCCGGAAACAGGACGGGCAGGGCACAGGCGTCTCCTGCAAACGCCGTGACCTCCTTGAGCTCCCTCTGGCTGACTTCGAGTCGCTCGCGCCGCGGCTCGCCCAGGCGTTCGCATGGGCGGGCGCCTTCCTCGAGAGGCAGTGCATCGTGCGCGCTGCCGAGCTGCCCTACCGCACCCAGCTGGTACCGCTCGCCGCGGTCAGGGCCATCCTCGGGGAGGCGACCGACACGCTCGGCGCGGAAGACATGATCACGCAGTGGTACTGGTGCGGCGTGCTCGGTGAGATGTACGGCGGCTCCACCGAGACCCGCTTCACGAGGGACGTCGAACAGCTGGTGGCATGGGTCCGGCGTGAGGGGCCCGCCCCGGAGACCGTCACCGACGCCTACTTCTTCCCGGAGCGGCTGGACACGCTCACCACCCGGAACAGTGCTGCCTACAAGGGAATCTATGCCCTGCTCATCAAACAGGGCGCTGTGGACTGGCACTACACGGAGACGCCGCTGAAGCCCGGCCTGATGGACGAGTACGGCGTAGACGTCCGGCACATCTTCCCCCGCGCCTGGGTGCGCCGGCAGTACGGCGGGGCCAAGACCTTCCCAGCCAACTCCATCGTCAACAAGACACCGCTGTCTCTGCGCGCGGCCCAGGCCCTCACCGGCGCACCCGGTACCTATCTCGACTCACTCGCCGCTGCCTCCGACATGCGCCGTGAGTGGTTCGATGACGTCATCGCGACGCATCTGATCGATCCGTACTTCCTGAGGACGAACGACTACGAGGCGTTCTACACGGCGCGGGCCAAGCAGCTTGAGGACATGGCGTACGCAGCCATGGGCAAGCGGACGATCCTGCGCGACATGACCGACGGCAAGGCGGTCAAGTGAGCCAGAAGCCGAGCACCGAAGACCTTCTCGCGCTCAAGGGCACAGAGATCCCCCTCCGGGAACTGCTGGACCTGTTCGATGTGCGGGTGCGCCGGCCGTGGAACGTGCACGACATCGCGCAAGCACTGACCGACGCAGGACTCGCCACTCTGCCGGACTTCGCCAACTGCGCTCCGGGCGAGCGGGTCCAGATCGTCGCCTTCGCGACTGCTGCGCAGGCCACGCCCGAGCCTGACGACGCGGACGATGCAGAGAGGGATCCGCTCCCGTCGGCCGCGCTGCCGCAGCGGCTCCGGATCGGTGACCTGCCCTCCGCACGCGGCGGGGTGCGGTGCGTGTCCATCACTTCTGAGCTCTCTCAAGCGACGTACCTGATGCGCCAACGCGGGTACGCCCAGATCCCCGTAACGACGGGCATGACGACCCTGCACGGAGTGATCACCTGGCGTTCCCTGGCCCTCATGTACGAGGTGGGTAAGGAGAGCAGCCTGGAGAACGCCATGCAGCAGGAGTCACTGCCGGTGGCCGACGCGCGGCAGGAGTTTTTCGCGTGCCTGCCCATGCTCTCGGAGCACGGCTACCTTCTGGTCCGAGGCGAGGACGGAAGTCTGTCCGGCATCGTGACCCAGGCCCATGTGGTCCACCGCTTCGAGAGTGCTGCCCGCCCCTTCTTCCTGCTCGGCGAGATCGAATCGCTCCTGCGTCGGTGGCTGGGAGCCAAGCTCAACGAAGAAGCGATCAGGGCGGTTCAGACGAACAAGAAGGCCGAGCACCGCTCCGGGAGGGTCGAGGATCTGACGTTCGGCGACTACGTCTATCTCCTCGACGGGGAGCAGAAGAAGCAGACCATGGCGCAGCAGGCGGACCACAACTGGGCCGCGCTCCAGTGCGAATCCCTGGACCGCGGCCAGTTCGTCCGTCATCTGCAGCGTGTGAAGGATGTTCGGAACCGCATCGCTCATTTCGATGCGGAGCCTTTGCCTCTCGCGTCGATGCGGGAGCTGACGGCCTTCACCACCCTGCTGCGGGACTACGTCGGCTGACCCACCGCTTCACACCCCGAACTGCAGCTGCAGCAGACTCCTGTCGAGACGGAGCGTCCGTCCGTCCGGCAGGGTCTGCAGGACCTGAACTCCGTCGTAGTTGAGGACCTGCCGCAGCACCGCGGCGAAGCCGTCCGCGCGGGTGGCCGGGTAGTCGACGCGCTGCGCCACAGCCGTCACGGGCAGGGTGCCTCCGGCCTCCAGGAGTGCCCGGATCGCCTTCTCCAGCTTGTCCAGGGGCGGCCTGCGGGCCAGTAGCCCGACCTGGTCCTGGAACGCCTCGGACGCGAGCAGTGCCGTGAGCAGCGTATCGTCCGGCGCGACCAGAACCGGTGTGACCAGGGCGCCCTCGTGTTCGGCCGCCGGAACCAGAGCGACATCGAAGAGGGAGTCGTGCGTGTGGGCCAGTTCGGCCTGCGCCTTCGTCGGTTTGTGCCGGTTCTGCTTCTCCGGACGGGCAACAGTCGATGCCGCGCCCGGAACGGCGTTCTGGAGGGGCGTGTGCCCGTCGAGCAACCACCATGCCGGACGCTGATCACCCAGCTCTCGCCAGCCGCCGGGCGGAGTGGCGCCGAAGGGCAGGAAAGCGAGTACGGGGATGGTGAACTCACGCAGGGCCGCGCCGCCGTGGTAGCCGGCCTTGAGCGAGGTGTAGCGGGAGTCGGCGTCCCAGAGGGCGACGATCGAGCCGCCCGGCTCGGGCCAGACCACGCGGGGGCCCGACAGGGCGACCTCCGTGGCTTCCAGGGGGCCGCCGGGGGAGCGGTGGCGGGCGGATTCCGGGGCACCGGCATCCACCTTGACCCCGCGCCGGTCCACGACGTGGCCATGGTCGCTGGTGAGGATCACCGCCATGCCCTGAGCCGCGGCGACCCGCAGCAGATCGCGCAGCCGCCCTATCTCGTCGAGGTGCCAGGCCCCGTCACCGAGCTTCTGCTCCTTCGCGAGCCGGTCGTCGATGGTGTTCAGTACGACCGCGACGTGCGTGCGCCCGTCAGCGAGGGCCTCCGTGAGTGCCGGACCGAACGTGTCCCCTGAGCCGTCGGCGCGCAGATCGTCCTTGTGGAAGACCGCCGCCGGCTCCCCGCCCCAGAAGGCGTGGGCGGGGAACAGCTTCTTCTCCTCCGCCTGTGTGCCCTTCAGCAGTCGGCCCGCGAACAGGGACGTCCGGCAGACGGCCGTCAGCGTGGGCAGAGCCGCGGCCATCGCGCGACGGCGGGGTGCACCTTCGTCCAGCGGATCGAACTCGGCCCATGAGGCCCGCAGTTCCTCTCCAAGCTCACTGGCGATCGCGGCGCTCATCCCGTCCAGGACCAGCAGGAGCACGCGGCGGTCGGCCCCGCCCCGTACGACCGGCTTCACCACGCGGTCGAGGAAGGTCTCCACGGTCAGCATCGTGCCGGGTCGGGTACCGGCAGCGGTCCATCCGGCCAAGGCGCGAGCGAAGTCACCGTCGATCTCGTGGCGCTTGCGGCGCACCTGACGGCCGAGCGTGTCGTACGCCGATTTCAGGACGGGGTCCGGGTCGCCGCCCGCCTCGATGTGCTCGAGCGCCCGGTCCACCCACCCCGTTTCGGTGATGTGGCGTTGCAGGGCATCGGCCACCGTGTCCGAGGTGACGGCCGGGTCACCGGCCAACCACTGGGCCAGCCGCCGACCCATCCGGGCCCGTTCCACCCGGGCCCGTGCCTCCGGCCCGTCGGCCTGCCTGTGCTCGCCCAGGGTGCGTACGGCGTCCGCGACGGCGTGGGGCTCCCCGGCGGCCAGAGCCCGGCCCACTGCTGCGAAACGTGCTTCGAGGCCCGCGGCCAGCAGCGCGCTGGCCTTGGCGGCATCCTCGGCGCCGAACTGGCGGACCAGCGCGGAGGCCCGGTCCAGGACGGTGTCACTGAGTCGGCGGGCCTCGCGCACCGCTTCCGCGTCGCCGCCGGCGCGGGACGCGGAGGTCAGCAGCGCGGCCACGTACTCCTCGGAGGCGATCCCGAACCGGGACACGACGAGGTCGAGCTCCTCACCCTTGGCGAGGGGCTGCTCGCCCAACCACCGTTCGGCTCGCCCGCGAGCCCGGTAGACGGCGGCGTCCGGCTCGCAGTGGACCCACAGCGCGGCGCAGACGAGCCCGAAGGCCACCGCGTCGGGGCCGTGTTCGGCCTCGACCAGCGCGAGGAGTGCCCGTCCGGCGTGACCCGCCTGGTCCTCCTCGCCGAGGAACGCGGACAGCCCCTCCCGCTCCGGACGGCGGAGCTTCAGCAGGAGTTCGGGCCCGCCGGCGGTCAGGGACCAGCCGAACAGCGTCTGCGGGTCCAGGGTGTCGCCGGCCGGGGCCCGGCCCGAGGACTCCGCCTCGCTGTCGTACCGGCCCAGCCGCAACCTGCGCAGGGCCAGGGAGGTGAGGGCGGTGCGCCGGGAGAGTATGCCGCCGGCGACGGGCGGCCAGCCGCCCTTCGGCGGGGTGGCGTCCAACAGTGCCTCAGCGGCCCAGTTGGAATCCTTGAGCCGGGGATCGACCTGCTGGGCGCGGAACGCGTCGCGGACCACGTCCCAGCTGTCGACGGTGTCGACGCGCTTCTTGTGTGCGCGCGCCAGGATGGCGGGATCCAGCTCGTTCTGCTCGCGGTCGGTCAGGACGACGAGTACGGCCGGCCCGGGCAATGTGCCGTCGAGATGGTTCAGCAGCAGCTCGTGCACGGCCAGTGGCGACGGCGCAGCTGCGATGCGAGCCGTCAGCCCGTCCCCCCAGGAAGGCTCGGCCGGACCCTCCCACTGCGGCGCCGAGCGCAACAGCACGGCACGGCGCCGGTCGTTGCCGCTCAGGGACGCGGTGAGGGAGCTCTGGGACGACAGGTACTGGGTGACGGTCGCGAGGTTCAGGCGCACGGCGACGGCGGGGGAGGCGACGCTCATCGGCCGACCACCCGCCACGTGATCTCCACGGTGACGCCGGGCTCGGCAGCGGCCAGCTCGGCCAGCTCCGCCTGGAGCTCGGCCACCGCGTGCGAGGCCGTCGTCGTACGCGCCCCGCTCGTGCGGTGCTTCCGGGCAGGGGTGGACGGCTCCGTCGGAGACCCTTCGTAGGGAATCCGCGGATCGCTGGTCTTCGTGTCCAGCGGAACATCGGCGGGGCCCTGAGGGCCGGGGCTCGGGGCCACCGGCGGCGGGGAGACCGCACGGTTCCGCTTGAGCAGAGCCAGCACCTCGCGCTGGGTGCGGACGAGGGCCTCCTCCAGCTTGTCCGTCCGCTGCTGGTCGCTGCGGGCGACATTGCGCAGGGAGTCGAGGAGCGCCTCGCCCTCGGGGCCTTCGGCCGAGGCCAGCTCCAGAGTGCTCCAGGAGGTCGCGGCGAGCGCTTCGGCCACCTTCCGCGCCTGCTTGACCGAGGTCCCGTACTGTTCGGCGGTCATCGCGCCGAGGTCGAAACGGGCGAGGGCCTCCACCGTCTTCTTCGCTCCGGCCGCTCCCTGGCCGGCCGTGCCGGTCAGGGCCTTGAGCAGCTCCACGGCCCGCCGGGCGAGTGCGAGGCGCCCGGTCTCGGCCGTCTGGTCGAGGTGCAGGAAACCGGCGTGCTCGTCCAGCCGCTCCGCCAGCTCGGCGGCGGCCTCCTGAACTCCGCGGGCCTGCTCGGTGATCTGCCGGGCAAACTGGTTGACGATGCGTCCGCGCAGCAGGGTGGGCGCCGACTGCCCGAAGACGGCCGCGAAGCGCTGCCTGGCGGACTCCCAGTCCTCGGGGGAGGGCAGCGGCTGGCTGCGCAGGGCGTCGCGGTCCTTGATCTGCGCCAGCTCGGGAGCCGGGTCGAGCGGCATGCCCTCGCGCACCCAGACCCGGTCGTCCATCTCGGCGAAGGCCGCCACGACGAGCCGCCCGAGGAAGTCCGGCAGCCCGCGCGCGGCCGGCTTGTCGGTCCAGTCGGTGAGCGTGATCAGGGTGAGGTCGCCGGTTGCGCCGTTCTCGCGGGCGAGCTGGCGGAAGTGGTCGGCCCAGTACGGGGACAGCTCGAAGTACGCCTCCTTCTGCTGCCCAAGGCGCAGCGGCCCCGCGATCCGCTTCATCAGCGCCCGGTCGCCGGCCGGAACCTCGGCGCGGCCGTCGCGTGCCTCTGCCGCGGCACGGACGTGCGTGAAGACCTTCTTGGCGTCGGCGGCCTTGACGACCGTGCCGGTCTGGTCGGGGTCGAAGTCCGGGTGGTCCGGGAACTGCGTCGCCAGCAGCTTGCCCGCGATGTGCCGGATGCCGTCGCGCAGCGACTGGCCGAAGGAGAGGGTGAGCCCGTCGACCTCGCGCAGCGATTCCAGGTGGTCGCCGAAGCCCAGCTCCACGTCCGTGGGCTTCTTCTCGGCGAGCCCGTACGCCTGCTTGAAGGCCGCCTTGACGGTCTTGAGCAGGGACTCGCGCTGGGTCTCCAGGAGCCCCTTGGCCCGGGCACGGTTGTCGGCGTTCAGGTGACCGGCGTACTGGCTGTCGAAGCGCTGGTCGTCGTCGAGGGCCTTGTCGATGACGACGAGGCGGCAGAAGTCCCCGTACCGCTGGCTGGAGAGGTGGGTGGGCAGCCAGGCGACGGTGCGCGACCGCTCGCCCTGCTGCTTCTCGCGCAGGCGCCGGATGCGGTTGGCGTCCTCGACGGGGCCGTACTCGCCGTCGTCGAAGGGGAG
Organism: Streptomyces sp. NPDC036822; assembly: GCF_055609145.1. Taxonomy (NCBI): domain Bacteria; kingdom Bacillati; phylum Actinomycetota; class Actinomycetes; order Kitasatosporales; family Streptomycetaceae; genus Streptomyces; species Streptomyces sp. NPDC036822. The sequence continues at coordinate 127,551 of NZ_JBVJPY010000008.1, read as the reverse complement.
GTCGACGGCGATGCGCCAGCGACCGTCTTCGCGGGGCATCAGGTCGTGGTCGGGCAGCTCGTCCTCGTCCGCCATGTTTCCGAAGATGACCTCGACGGAGCGGTTCGTACCGCGCCAGACGAACTGCAGCTCTTCGACCAATTGGCCGTGGCTGACGTCGAGTTCCTCGGCGAGCAGGCGCTTGGCGAGGGCGAGGCGGTTGCCCGGGTTGTTGTTGACGTTGGCGTTCGCGATGACCGAGTCGACGTCGACGCCGGAGAGCTCCAGGCGGACGCCCGGGTTGGTGTCGGTGCCGGTCTCCTTGATCTCCGGGAAGCGGCCGGCCCAGTCGGCGACCTTGTTCTTCAGGATGCCGTACTCGCGGCCGGGGATCGGGGCGACGACCGAGCCGTAGTTGAGTGCGGACAGCCTGCGGATCGTCAGGTCGGCGAGGGCCGGCACGCTCGGCGCGAGGGCGGAGAGCAGGAGGGTGCCGATGATCCGGTTGTCACCGACGAAGGTCTTCACCCGGCCGCGCAGGGCCGCGTCGGTGATGCTGTCGGGGCGGTGGGTGTACTGCTCGATGTCCTCCTCCGACACGTTGTACGTGGCGAGGAGGAACGGGCGCAGCTTGGTCCGGTACAGCTTGTCCGCCGCCTCGAAGACGACCTTGAGGCTGTCGGTGAACGGCTTGTCGCCGCCCGCTGTGATCAGCGGATACAGGTCGCCGACCGGGATGAGGTCGCCCAGGCGCAGCTCGTGGCGGTGGTCGGCGAGGAGCTGGCCCATCAGCTTCATGCCGGTGCGGTTGCGCTGGAGCGCGGAGGAGACGTGGACGAGGGTGTCCATGAAGGCGGGGGAGAAGGGGTAGGTGAGCCGGAAGCTCTCCTCGTCGGCGCCGACGCCGTCGGCCCCGCGGTCGGAGCCGAGGAGGGTGTCCCACACCTCCTGGCGGACCTTGCGGGTCTTCTCGAACTCGGCCGTGATGAGCGCGGCTGCCTCGGTGTTCTTGGGCTGGAGGAGGCGGGCGTGTGCGACCTGGGGGAGGTTGCGGTCCTCCAGGGTGATCTTGTCGAACCGGCCGGAAGCCTGGTTGAGGGTGTCCTGGATGGAGGACTCGGCTGCCCCGGACAGTTCCTCGCCGACGAGCTCGCGCAGGTCGCGCTGGCGGGCGATGAAGGACACGATCGGGATGGCGCGGCGGGCGTCGGCGCCCTCCACGAAGTTGGTGATCTTGCCGGCCTCGCGGCCCACGAACTTCTGGTCGTGGATGAGGGTGGCCAGCCAGAGGATCAGCTCGTCGAGGAAGAGGATCAGGCCGTCGTACCCGAGGGACTTGGCGTGCTCGGCGATGACGGACAGGCCGGCGTCGAGCGAGATGAAGCCGTGCTCGTTCTCGTGCGCGTTCTGGGTGAAGCCGGGCAGGAGGTTCGTGCTGGCGTCCTGGACCAGGCGGGCGCGCAGCTCCACGGGGGTGGAGGGGGCGACGAGGTTGAGCGCGTACCCCGACTCGTGGATCTCCTCGGCGGCGAGCGCGGTGTCGAGGAGGGCGGAGGTCCAGGCGAAGGACTCGCCCCACTCGTCGTCCTCGTCCGCCTCCCCGCCGACGGAGCCGAGGCCCTTGATGACGGCCTCGTCGCCCATCCGCTCGCGCATGGCGTGGATGTCGGCGAAGAGGGAGTCGGTGCGGTAGACCCGGGGGGTCGGTGCCTCGGGGTGGAGCTTCTTGACATGACTCACGTACGTGCCGAGGACCCGCTGCTCCAGGGCCTTCGCGCCGAGCATGTGATACGGCACGAGCAGGAACTTCTTGCCGTCCGTGGTGAGCCACTCGTGCTTGGTCAGCACGGAGTCGAAGTCGGCGCGGCGGTGGGCGGCCGGGCTGCCGCTGAGCAGGGCGTGCAGCACGGCCATGAAGTGCGACTTACCGGAACCGAAGGAACCGTGGAGGTACGCGGCCTTGGAGGTGTGCCCGTCGAGGGAGGCCTTGATGAGGCCGAGGGCCTCGTCGAAGTTCTCCAGCAGCCGTTCCGTGACGACGTAGTCCTTGAGCGCGAGCTCGGCACCCTCGGGGGTGGTGGCCTCGGAGAGCTGAAGGACGAAGTCGGACGTGGAGATCGACTCCTTGATGTTGATCACATCGCGGAGGAGGGGCGGCTGCTGGGCCATTGCGCGTCTCGCTCACCTTCTGACGGCCGTCGCCGTCGATGTCCGTGCCGGTACCGGGACAAGTTCCTCGGGACATTGTCCGGCATCATCGCTGGTTACGGGGCTGATGGCCGGAAATCTCCCGTGGATCAGGATGGCATCGGGCCCTGACAACGACGGGCCGAGGGGGCGGGAGGCCGGCTCACCCGCTCGGACGGGGCTTGCGGCTGCGGGCGTTCACCTCCGCGAGGCGGGCGCGGAGGGCTTCGGGTGGGCTGAGGGGCTCGGTGTCTTCCGGGTCCGCGTCCCATTCCCGGCCGCCGGCGAGGGGGCGGAGCCGGAGGTACGGGCCGAGGTGGTCGGTGACGATGCCGAGGCGATTGTGGTGGGTGTCCCGGACGATCTCGCCGAGGGCGGGGCGGCCGGGGTGAGGTTCGGCCGTCACCGGGAGGCGCCCCTCGTGATCACTTCCGCGAGGGCGTGGGCCACGGGCGCGGAGCAGAGCCCGAGGTGGACGAGGGCGTAGCGGGACTCGTCGGCCCAGGGGGTACGGACGTCCATGGCGGGCAACTGGATGCCGGCCCGGGTGAGGGCGGTGGCGAGGGCGTCGCGGGCGTCCATGGCTTCCTTGATCTTGCGTTGGTTGGGGGTGCTGGGGCGGGAGGTGGGCATGGCGGACTCCTTCGGCTGGCCGTGCTCTGGTTTCCCGGACCGGAGGGTGTGAGGTGGATTACGGTGCGTAGCCCGGGCACTACGAGCATGGATCCCGCAGGAGGCTGGCGACACTGTGGACGGGGTCTGGTTCCTCGGCCCGCAGCGGTAGTTCCACACCTTCCACGGAGATCAGGGGAGGAGCCGCGATGCCGCCACGTCGAGTGGTGACGGGTCGGAGCCAGGAGCCGCGGCAGAGGTTCGCGGAGGAGCTGCGGCACCTGAGGGCGGGGAGCGGCGCGAGCCTGCGGCAGCTGGGGGAGCGGCTGGGGTGGGACTGGACGCTCTTCGGGAAGATGGAGAAGGGCGAGACCCTGGGCGGGCCCGAGGTGGTCCAGGCGCTGGACCAGCACTACGGGACGTCGGGGATGCTGCTCGTGTTGTGGGAGTTGGCGCGAGGGGACAAGACGCAGTTCAAGGAGCGGTACCGGCGGTACATGACGCTGGAGGCCGAGGCGGTGAGCCTGTGGCACTTTGCGGTGAGTGTGCTGCCGGGGTTGCTTCAGACGCGGGGGTACGCGACGGAGTTGCTGGCTGCGGGCGGGTTCACGGGGGATGCGCTGGCCCAGCAGGTAGAGGCGCGACTTGGGCGGCGGGAACTGCTGGAGGGGGAGGGAGCGCCGCCATTCCGGACGATCCTGTCGGAGGCGACGTTGCGTACGGCCCTTCGGGATGCGGAGGCTTGGAGGGAGCAGCTTGAGTACCTGGTTGAGGTGGCTGAGCTGCCGAACGTGACAGTTCAGGTGCTCCTGCAGAGCGCCGGGTTGCATGGTTTGTCGACGACCGACGTCTGGTTTCTGCGCCTGCCGGACGGGCGTACGGTGGCATACACCGAGCACGGCTATGGAGGCGAACTCATCGAGGAGAACGCCGCGGTGGAGCGCATGCAACGTGCGTACGATGCGACGCGTGACCTGGCGCTTTCTCCGGCCGAGTCGCGGAAATTCGTCCTGCGCATGTTGGAGGAAGTGCCGTGCGATCCATCGACCTGACCGCCGCGACCTGGCGCAAGAGCAGCTACAGCAATCAGGACGGCGGCGCGTGCGTCGAGGTCTGCGACGACTTCGCTGCCATCGTTCCCGTTCGGGACAGCAAGAATCTCCACGGCCCGGTGCTCGTGTTTCGGGCTGGGGGCTGGTCGGCCTTCGTCGCCGCCGTCAGGGACTGTCCACTGCCCCGCTGAGGAACGACCACAATTGGACGGCCTCCGAGAACCTTTGGGTTCTCGGAGGCCGTCGGCGTGATCAGTGGCTCTACTTCTTGGTGGTGCGTCGTCCTCGGGTGGCGGCGGCCGGGCGCCAGGCGCGCAGGTCGTCGTCGGTCAGGCCGTGCTCGCCTTGCACCATCTGCCGGTCGCCCCGGAAGAACGCGGCCGGTGAGGCGCCGAAGTTAGCGTCGAACTCGTTGTGCCACTGCTCAAGCCAGGGCTGGAGTTCCAGCAGCCCGGCAAGGAACGGGGTCAGTTCCTCGGAGGTCAGCGCCTCGTGAGAGGCGATGTACGCGTCGAGTGCGTACGCCTGCTCTCGGTGGTCCCAGCCAGCCCAGCCGTAGAGGTCGGGCGTGGGGGTGTTGGTCTGCCCGTACGAGATGAACCGCTCCTTGGGCACATCGAGCTTGCCGCGGGCCTTCCAGTAGGAGGCGCGCAGGAAGTCCGCCGAGGTGTACTTCGGCGGTACGGGGATCTTGTCCCGGATCTTCCGCTTGGCCGGCTCGTCCGGGGCGGCGTCCTCCTGCCGCTGGCGGTCCCAGACGTCTTCCCAGTCCTCGCGCTTCTTCAGCCCGGAGGGCTTGTAGCGCAGGGCGGGCAGGAACGGTACGTGCTCGTCGGTCATCAGCTCGGCGACGACGGCAGGCAGTTCCTTGCGGGGAGCGTAGATCTTGGCGACGGAGACGAAGTCCTCGTCGCGGGAGAGGGCGTCGGTGAGCCGGGAGAGGCTGACGAGGGTGGGCATGTCGTTCTCGTCGAACCAGTGGTCACGGTTCTCGATCCGGTCGAGTAGCCAGGAGCGGAGCGCCTTATCCTGAAGCGCGTCCCAGCCTTCGGTGGCCCACCGTCGCTTGTACTCGGGACGCTCGACCATGCCGATGGCGCGGCTCGACTCGATGGCGTCGATCCGCTTCTGGACGACGTCGCGGTATGGGGCTGGCCAGTGGACAGGAATCTCGGTGACGGGCGTGGACCCGTGCCGCTTGAACCACTCGTCGCTGGCCTCGCCAGCCGCCACTCGGCGGGCGAGCACGATTTCGAAGGCGCGTTCACCGAGGGCAAGTTCGGGGATGTCAATGGAGTCGGGATCTTCGGAGACGCGCAGGTCCACGGCGTGCAGGTGGTAGAGCGAGTAGACCTGCCAGTCCAGCTCCTCCTGGAGGGCGATCATGCGGGCGCGGATGGAGTTCCAGGTGTTGCGGGCTTCGCGGAGAGTGGCTGCGGTGGGTGTCTGCTTTGAGGTGACCATGGAGGGGGCCGCCGCGGAGAGCTGACTCACCAATAGCTCGAGAACTGGAGCAATGGTGGTGGGAAAAATGGTGGGGAGTGGAAGTCTTTCAACGTTGGCCCCGTTGAACTGATATCGATTCTCCCACTCTTGATCCTGAAATCCCCGCCCCATGCCGCTGCCGCCCTTATTGTAACAGACCATTTTAAGCCACAGGGCTGCGGTCGAGCTGTTAAGCACGCCGAAGACTCGCAAGTAGTCCTCTTCTGTCCCCTCGGCGAGTTTGATCGCAGGAGCGGTACGGTTGAAGAGCATTCCCCGTCGCTCCAGTGTGAAATGATTGTGTGTGGCGACATCGGCGAACGTGATTGCGAAGGGGGTGCGGAGTTTATTCGAATAATTCTCGAGGTGAGCGAACCAGGGGTGTCGCTCTGTGATCCTCTTGCCGAAAATGATGCGTCGTGATAGGAGTGTCCGCATGGGCCACAGGAAGTGGGAGACTAGCGGGTGTTCCTCGCTCAATGCGCCCTCATTCGCTGCATCTGCGTAAGGGTTGGCCACCATTACCGTGTCTTTAATGGTCAGCTCGCGCACGTTTTCGCCGATTACCAACTCGCGAAAACTTCCCTCAAGGCCGAGGCGTCTAACTGTTGCAGCATCGGGTACAAAGTAAGCGTCATCGGCTCCGCTGCTCGTGGTCCGTCCGATGCCGTCAGTGAGTTCGCCCAGCTTGCGCGAGCTTACCTGGCCGATTTGTTCCACCATCTCCAAGCCGCCATCGGCCAGGATCCACGGCTGCTTGTTGAAGTATCGACCACGCTCAAGGTCATCTACAGATACCCACCGGCTGACAGATCCGGGGCGGTCGATTTGGTCCACGATTGCATTCCATACCAGCCCCTCCTTGCCTGTCTCGGGTGCGGCAGGCTCGCCTTGGATGCTTCGCACCGTCCGGATAGTCTCCGAACGCCCACTCCCGCTACGGCGCTTGCCTACGAGGATTACGGTTGGTGTGCCGTGCCCAGGGATATATGCACCGGAGGTGTCGATGACCTCCGTTAGTTCCACGCGATCGCGGAAGTAGCCTTCGATCAGCCTAGACCCAAACTCTCGCTTCATGAACGAGTTTGCGGTAATCTGTCCGACCGTGCCGTATCCGTGCCCCTCAGAGTCGCCTCGCCGTGCCAGCTCGAAGAATCGTTGTGCGAACGGAACAGAAAGAGCGTAAGTTCCCGCACAGGCATCGTAGAGGTCGCGGTAGAGCTCGTTGAGATTCTTGTCCTTGACCGTGATGTACGGCGGGTTGCCGACCACCACGTGATACCGCCCCTGCTCCAGAATCCTCGTGTGCTCGTGCACATCCTCCGTGGCGTACGCGAACTCAACCAGCCGGTCCCCAGATTCCTCGCCAATAAGTTCCAGCTCCAGCTGCCGGTCCTTGATCAGTGAGTCACCCACAGCCAGATGCACGGGCCACTTGTACTTGTTGGCTTTCGCTAGAGTCCGGATGTTTCCGGCAGCCATTGCCGCCATCAGCAACCGGAACCGCGCGATAGCCACCGCGAACGGGTTCAGGTCGACGCCATGCACCGAATCCAGCGCGGCGGCCACCCGCTCGTGAAGATCCTTGCCCGGCTGACCCTCGCCCCACAGCCGCACAAGCCGTCGGAATGCGCCCAGCACGAAGTGACCCGACCCGCACGTCGGGTCAATCATTTTCAGACCCTCGTAGCCGAACTCACGCACCGCTGGGTCCATGGTCCGGTCGAGGATGAACTCCTCTACAAACTCAGGTGTTTGGAGCAGTGCGTACGTCTTCTGCGCCGACACGCTCAGGTCCTGGTACAAGTCTCCCAGGAAGCGGGTGTCCCAGCCCTCCGTGCCGTCCTCGTTGAGCTTGTCCGTGAAGTCATGGACGAGCACACCGGCCTCGTCCCGCTCGCGCCAGAACGCGATCAGTTCCCGCGCCCCGTCGTGCGACAGCGGGATCTGGAACAGCGGGTTGTGCTTGCGGTCGAACAGGAGCCGGCCCGCCTGGCCCGCGCCCAGGTCCGCGAACGCGCGCTCCAGCCAGCCGCGGAAGGTCGGGTCCGAGTCCTTCGCCACGTACTCCTCGTACCGGGCCAGGGCCAGGTCGCGACGGTCCGCGTCCGGCGCCGTCAGGTAAGGCTCCGGGATCAGTTCGTTGTCCTCGCAGAAGCGGACGAAGACCGTGCCCAGGACCCAGGCCACCGCAACCTGGGTGATCCGCTCATCCAGCCAGGAGTTCCACGTCGCCGCCGTACGACCGAGCTTGCGGGCCTGGTCGTACTCGGCGCGCAGGCGGGTGCCCACCTCGGTGACGGCTTTGACCTGCTTGCCGAGGTCCGTCTCGACCGCTTTGACCTGCTGCTTCAGGTCGTTCAACAGGGCCTTGCGGTCGATCACTTGGTGTCTCCCTCGGTTCCGTCCGTCACTGCTGTCCTGCTCGTACTCGCGTCCTTGACCCACGAGTCCGGAAGTTCGATCCACTCACCCAGCCCCGCCTGGTATGCCACCGCGACCTGGCTCAGCTTGGGTTCCCTCGACGGGTCTCCCTGCGGGACCAGCAGCCACAGCCCGCGACCGCCCTGCCGGGCCGCCTCCGCCAGACGGTCCAGGACACCCATCGCGTCGTAGCGGGCGAAGACCGCGGCCTCCGTCAGGAGGACCGGGCCCGAGCCGGTGGCGCGGTCCAGCAGGCTGCGTACCTGCGGTTCCACCGCGCCCCACGCCGTCCGCGCGTACTCCGCGAACTTCACCGCGCCCCGCGAGCCCGCCTCCGCCACGTCCGCCTTCAGCAGCGTCTCCCACGTCGGCTTCGACCCCTCCGGAGCCAGCGCGTGCATCGCCTCCAGGAAGAGGGCCGTCACCGAGACGGCCTGGGCGGAGATGGGGGCCGCGCCCAACGCCCGTACCGCTTCCTCCGGTCGGTGGTGGTGCACGGTCAGGACCCGGTAGCCGTCGCGGCGGGCCGAAGCGGCCAGGCGTTCCTGCGCGCGGACCGCCCCCGCCAGGGCAGGGTCGTCCGCGTACCGCGTCACCGCACCCACATCCGTGGCCTGCCGCCAGGCGCCCGTGGTCAGGTAGCTGGACGCGCTGTCCATCCGGGTCGGGAGGTAGCGCAGGGTCTTGGTGTCCTCGCGCGTGGACAGGGTCAGGTCGAAGCCCGCGTCCCGCAGGGCCTTCGTCAGCGGGCCGGCCGTCGGGAGGTCGTGGGAGAAGCCGCCGCGGGGGTCGGGAAGGACCAGCTCGGGGAAGCGGGCGCGGACGCGCTCGTGGACGTCCTCGCCGGTCACTCCCGGCTGGCGGGCCTCGGGGACGCCGGGGATGAGCCGGACCAGACCGGCCTGGGTCAGCCGCAGGGCGCGTACCAGCGACAGGTCGCGCCGGTAGATCTCCAGGCGGGGCGTCGCCGCCGCGTTGAGGGAAGCGGCGGCCGCCAGCTCCACCAGGCGGCGTTCGTCCCACTCCACCGAGCCGGGCGGCGGGGTGAGGGAGCCGAGCTCGCTCAGTACCGTCGTCGCCGTCGGCAGGGTTTCGAGCTTGGCCAGGCGGTCGGCCGTCTTCCCCAGGCGGGTCGCGTAGTCGAGCAGGCCCGGCGCCGTCGGGGTGTCCGGGGCATCGTCCTCGCGGACATCGAGGGCGAGCAGGCCCGCGCCCAGGGCCTCCTCGGTGGCCTTGCGGTTGGGTTGGTGCTGGAACTCGGCTTCCTCGGGCTCCAGTTGCTCCACCTCCACCACGGCCCGTACGGCGGCCAGCGCCAGCGCGCGTCGCTGCTCGCGCTCGGACAGCTGCGTACCGCGCCGCACGGCGAGGGCGTCGGCGATCTCGGCGGCGGAGGCGACCCGTCCCAGGTCGGAGAGGAGATCCATGATCTCGGCGCGGAGGGCCTGCACCGCCGGGTGCTTCTTCCAGCGCTTGCGCTCCTCCTTCAGGAGCTGCGGGATCCGGCCGGCCGACAGGCCGAGCGCGTCCGCGACGTCCTTCTGCTTGGGCCAGACCCCGATGTCGGGGAGCTCGCCCTGCGCGTCGGGAAGACGCAGGAGCAGGCGTACCGTCTCGACCTTGTTGTGGTTCGAGCGGTTGTTGTTGAGCTCCGGTACGAAGATCGTGGCCAGCGTGTCCAGGCTGACCGCGCGCAGCGCGGAGCCGGTGAGGCCCCCGGCGGAGTCTCTGCTGGCCAGGGTGCCGAGCAGCGCCGACTCGGTGGCGGACAGCTGGGCCAGTTCCTCCTTGGCCTCGGCCCGGCCCCTCGGGGTGAGCGGCGAGATCGGGGTCTCGCGTAGCCGGTCGCCCCACTCGCGCTGGCGACGCTGGACCTCGCTGCGGGTCTTCGCGCCGAGGCCGGGTGCGTTGAGGAGCTTGCGGCGGCTGTAGTCGAGGAGCTCCCCGACCGTCGTGACGCCCAGCCCGTACAGGAACGCCTCGGCGGCAGGGGTGAGGCCGGCGGCCGACAGGTGGGTGTCGCGGGTGACCTCCGCCGCGAGCTGCTCGCGCTGCTGCTCCGCGGTGAGCGGCTCGGCGTCCGCGATGGTGGCCTGGCCGGCGTCGACGGACGGAGTCTCGGAGGGCTCCGGGTGCCGGGAGCGGTGGCTGGACGGGACGGTCTGCGTGGCGTCCAGGAAGATCTTCTTCCAGGCGTCCCGCATCGGCTTCAGTTCGGGGAAGCGCTGGGCGGCGTCCCGGTGCAGGGCCTTTTCGAAGAAGGCGACCAGGCCGTCGCGCACCCCGGGTTCGAAGGCGTCCTTCGCGATGGTGGGGTGCGGGTGCTTCTTCGGGTCGGTCATCCGGGGCAGTACCGAGCCGTCGCCCCACTTGGGCAGCTCGCCCGAGGCCATCTGGTGCAGTGTGACCGCGACCGCGTACCGCTCGGCGTGCGAGTCGTAGGCGGTCCGGGTCAGCGTCCCGATGAACGGGTCGAGGTAGCCCTCGGTGCCGGCCTCGTAGTCCTTCGCCGGGTATCCGGCCAGGGAGAAGTCGATGAGGACGAGCTCGCGGGTGCGGTTCGGGCGGATGCGGATGGCGATGTTGTCCGGCTTGATGTCGCGGTGCCAGACGCTCTCGCCCTCCAGGAAGTCGACCGCGCCGAAGAGGTAGTCGCCGTACGCCTCCAGCTGGTCGATCTGGAGCCGGCCGCTCTCGCGCAGCTGGCGGGCGACCGTCTCCTCGCGGCGGCGGGTACGGGGGGTTCCGGATTCCTCGCCCTCGCCGGTCTCCTCCCGCTCGTCGCCCACGTACTCCAGGACGAGGACCGTGCGGTCGGCGATCTTCAGCGGCTCCGGCTCCACGAGCCGGATGACGCGGGAGTCGGCGCGCAGGCGCCCCATGACCGCGGCCTCGTGGGCGAGGATCTCGCCCCGGCTGTCGGAGAGCGCCACCTTGAGGACGGCGAGCGGGCGCGTCTTGCGCGCCACGTGGTCCTGGTCGTACACGAGGTAGGCGCGGCTGGTCGAGCCGGTGCCCAGGCGGCGGCGGACCTGCCAGCGGCCGCCCAGTACGTCGCCGGCGACGGCTTCGAGCGGGTCCTTCTCGGGGGCTTCCGGGACCGGGGGCGCGGCGGGGGTCGTGAGGGAGTCCTCGACCAGTTCCAGCAGCTCGAGGAACTCGTCGATGCTGGAGAGGCGCTGGCCGGGCCGGTAGGCGGTGGCCGCCTGGACCAGGTCGTCGATGTCCTCGGAGAGGCCGTCCACCAGCGAGCTGGGACGCAGGCCCTCGCCGGCTTCGAGGCGCGTGAGCAGCTCCGCCTGGCTCGCGGCCGGTGCCTTGCCCGTCACGAGGAGGTAGGTGAGGACGCCGAGGCCGTAGACGTCGAGGTACACCGGGTCGGCGTTGAGCGCGGTCAGCTCGGGCGCAAGGTAGGGGTCGGAGCCCTCCGCCAGGTGCATCGCGGACAGCGCGGTCGGAGCGAACCGGGTCATCCCCTCCCCGGAGCCGCCCGTGCCGCTGCGCTGGGTGGCGATCTGCCAGTCGGAGATCTGCAGGTGCGGGGAGAGCCAGGCCGCGTCCTCGCCGACGGCCTGACCCTCGCGGCCCCGGTTGCGTGGCAGCACGTGGACGGAGCGGGCGGCCAGCGCCCGGTGGTGGATGCGGCTGGAGTGCGCGGACCGCATCGTCTCGGCGAGCTGCCGGACGAGCGCCATGCGGCCGAGGATGTCGAGCTTCTCGCCGTACTGGAGGAGGTACTCGTCCAGACGCAGGGTGTGCGGGTGGTAGTCGAAGATCAGGGCGGGGCCGGAGGAGTGCCCGGACGGGTCGTACTGCTTCAGCTGGACGACGCCGGGGTGCCGGAAGCGGCGCAGGACCGCGGCCTCGCGCCGGGCGGGCGTTCTCCACGGACTGCCGGATCGAGGTGTCCGAACCGCGTTCGCGCAGGTAGATGCGGACGCGGGCGACCTCGGGCAGCTCGGTGTGCTCGGCGAGGTAGTCGGCCCACGTCTCGCCGGAGTCGAAGGCCTTCCGCTTCAGCTCGTACGGGCCGACCTTGTACTTGGCATCGCTGGGGCGGACGCCGACCCGCTCCAGGGCGGCCTTGATCTCGCGGGAGTCGACGGCGGTGATGCGTCGGCGCTCGTCACGCGGGGGCTGCTGCAGCATCGCGACCAGTTCGGAGACGGTGTAGACGCCGTTCTCGTCATGGGCGGGCAGTCGGATGCGCAGGCCGTCGTCCGTGAAGCAGACGGCTTCTGCGACCCAGACGCGCTTGCCGTTCTGGCCGAGCAGTCCGGCGAGCTCCTTGGCCTTCTTGTTGACGAGGTGCAGCGGGTTGCCGTGCAGGACGCGGCGACCGTTCGGTGCGGTCTGGACCCAGGTGCCGTTCTCGCTGGTCACGGAGCCGTGCCAGTTCTTCAGCTCGATCATGCAGACGCCGCCGGGGGCGATGACGAGGAGATCGATCTCGCGGACGTGCCCGGTGTTCGCGGTGAAGGTGAAGTTCGACCAGGCCCGCCAGGGATCCGAGTCCGGCAGCTTCTCGCGGATGGCTTCCAGGCCGCGGTGCTCGTGCTCGTACTCGGACTCGGTGACCGTGGTCCACCGGCCTTCCCGCATGTGCCGCCCCCGCTTCGTCGCTGCGTGCTGAAGAGCTGATTGGCTCGGCCATCCGGCGGTAGACAAAGCTCTCGGGAGATCCTAACGGTGGGCCTTGACATCCGGGGCACCTGCGACGAAGCGGGCAGTGCCCGGGTTGCGGATGCCGCGAGTGCAGGGCAGGCGCGATCAAGAGCGGTGCGAATCGGTCAAGTACTCAAGTCCCTGCCGATCATGGAGAACGGTCCGGGAGGATGGCAGGCGATGGACATGACTTCTTCCCGCCCGGAGGGCCCTCCGGACGGTTACGGGCCCTTCGCGCATCTCACCGCCCCGAACGTGCTGCTCTACCGCTCGGTGATGCGTGCCTTCCTCGTGGCCAAGGAGCGGTTCGCCGTGCATCTGCGGCCCGAGGACGTGTACGCCGCGCTGCCCGCCGCCGTACGGCCCGGCGAGTTGGAGGGTGTCGTCGGCGCACTGGACAAGCTGGTCGAGTGGGGGAACCTGCGCGCCGACCCGGACACCGGGCGGGTCACGGCCGTCGAGGACTTCTACCGCAAGCGGTACATCTACCAGCTCACCCGGGAGGGCGAGGCGGCCGAGGAGGCCCTGTCCGCCTACGACGAGGCGCTCGGGCGGCGGGGTGCGCTCCAGGCCGTCGCGCTGCACGACATCGTCACCCAGCTCCGCGCCCTCCTCGTGCTGGCGGCCGAGGAGGCGCCGGATCCGGCCAAGACGCATCTCGCGCTGGACGGGCTCGCCAGTCGGTTCGGAGCGCTCGCCGACAACGCGCGGGCCTTCATGGGGTCCCTGCAGCGGACCATCGACCTCCACGACGTGGGGGAGGAGGTCTTCCTCGCCTACAAGGACCAGCTCATCCAGTACCTGGAACGGTTCATCCAGGACCTCATCACCCTCGGCGGCCGCATCGCCCGGCTGATCCTGGAGCTGGAGGAGGGCGGGAGCATCGAGGCGCTGCTGCGGGCCGCCGCCGCCCGGGAGGCCGCCGACGCCACGCCGCAGGAGGCCACGTACGCCGAGCAGGCCGCCTACGAGCGGTGGGCCGGCCGGTGGGCCGGGCTGGCGGCCTGGTTCCTCAGCCGGGACGGCCGGGAATCGCAGGCCCGGCTGCTGCGCGGCCGTGCGCTCGGGGCCGTACCCCAGCTGCTCGCCGTCGTACGGTCGCTGAACGAGCGGCGGGCAGGGCGTTCCGACCGGTCCGCCGACTTCCGTACGCTCGCCCGCTGGTTCGCCGAGGCCCCCGACGACGAGTCCCGGCACCGGCTGTGGCGCACCGCCTTCGGGCTGTACCCGGCCCGGCACCTCACGGTCGACGCCGAGACGCTGGCCGCCCGCGCCGCCCGGCCCGATCCCGCGTCCACCCCATGGGCCGACGCCGAGCCGCTGCGCATCAGCCCGCAGCTGCGCCGTACCGGCAGCTACGAGCGGCGCGGCAAGCCCCGCAAGGTGGAGGACCGCCAGGAAGCGCGCCGCAGGCTCGCCGAGGTGGCCGTCAAGCAGGCCGCGGAGATCGCGGCCGCGCGGGCCCGGCTCGTCACCGACGGCATCACCCGCCTGTCCGCGCTCGGGGAGCTCGACCCCGTCAGCTTCCGGCTCTTCCTCCAGCTCCTCGGGGACGCCCTGGCCACCTGGCGGCCCGGTATGACGCACACGGTGGCCACCAGCAACGACGGGTCCATGGAGATCCGACTCACCGCCTTGACCGATGGATCCGCGGCCGAGGTCCGCACGCCGGGCGGCATCTTCCGCGGCCCTGACCACACCATCGAGATCATCGATCTGGCGGAAGGAGACGACGGACTGTGAGTACTCCGCTCGCCGAAGTGCTGGACGGGCAGCACGCCGCGGAACTGCGCAAGGCCGCCCGCGCTCTGCTGAAGCAGCCTCTGCTGCTCGCCGTCGGCGCGTACGCCGACGAGTTCCGTCTCGTCCGGCGGCACGCCTCCGACCTGCGCGAGTGGTTCGACCGCAACACCGGCTGGTCCCTCCAGGTCGACGCCGAGACCGCCCGGCTGGGCAAGATCCCCGCCCACCTCGCCGACGCCACCCACCCCGCCCGCGAGGCCACGCGCAGCGCCGCCCCCTTCACCCGCCGCCGGTACGTCCTGCTCTGCCTCGCCCTCGCCGCCCTCGAACGCGGCGAGGCGCAGATCGCGCTCGGCCGCCTCGCCGACCAGGTCGTCCTCGACGCCGCTGATCCGCAGCTGGCCGCGACGGGCATCCAGTTCACCCTGGACCGCCGCGACGAGCGCCTCGACCTCGCCGCCGTCGTACGCCTCCTGCTCAGCCTCGGAGTACTGCGGCGCGTCGCCGGCGACGAAGAGGCGTACGTCAGCGGCGCCGGAGACGTCCTGTACGACGTCGAACGGCGGGTGCTCGCCGGGCTGCTCGCGACCCGACGCGGCCCGTCCACCATCCGGGCCGCCACCCTGGACGAGCGGCTCGTCGGGCTCACCGCCGAAACGGCCCTCGACAGTGACGAACTCCGGTTCCGGGCGATGCGCCGCTCGCTGACCCGCCGACTGCTGGACGACCCCGTGCTCTACTACGACGAACTGACCGACGCCGAGCTGGGCTACCTCACCCGCCAGCGCGGTTTCCTCACCGCACGCATCACCGAACTGACGGGCCTGGTGGCCGAGGTCAGGGCCGAAGGCATCGCCATGGTCGACCCCGACGACGACCTCACCGACGTCCGCATGCCGGAATCCGGCACCCACGGTCACGTCACCCTGCTGCTCGCCGAGTTCCTCACGAGGGCCGAAGGCATGGTCGTCTCCACGGCAGACCTTGAGCGCCGCGTCGCCGGACTGGCCGCCGAACACGGAGGCTTCTGGGCCAAGTCGGCCCGCGAGCCGGGAGCCGAGGGTGAGCTCGTGGAGCAGGCCGTCAGTCGGCTCGCCGCCCTGGGCCTGGTCTCCCGTACTCCTGACGGGGTGGTGCCGCGCCCGGCGCTCGCCCGGTACGCGGTCGGCGAGACCGTCGTACTCGAACCCCGCACAATCGGCACCGCTCAGGTGCCCGCACAGCGAAAGGCCCACCAGCGTTGACCCCCCGTGCCGTACTCCCGGTCCCCGCGCGCGCCCGCTGGCAGCCCCTGCGGATCGGTCTTGTCGATCTTTTCCATTACGACGTGGAGGAGTTCCACTTCCGCGACGGGCGGCTGCTGCTCCGGGGGAACAACGGCACCGGCAAGTCGAAGGTGCTCGCCCTGACCCTGCCCTTCCTCCTCGACGGGGACCTGAGCGCGCGCCGGGTGGAGCCCGACGGCGACGCCGGAAAGAGGATGGAGTGGAATCTGCTGCTCGGCGGAGAGCACCCCCACTCCGAACGGCTCGGCTACACCTGGGCGGAGTTCGGCCGCCGCGACGAGGTGAGCGGCGAGGAGCAGTTCCGTACGCTCCTCTGCGGGCTCAAGGCCGTCAGCGGGCGCGGCATCGCCCGGCACTGGTGGGCGGTGACCGCCCAGCGGATCGACCACGCACCGTCCGGGGCGGTGTCGGAGGGGTCGCTCAGCCTCCTCGACGCCACCGGCACGGTGTTGTCCCGGGACCGGCTCATCGAGGCGGTCGCGGGACACGGAATGGTCTACGACCAGGCCAAGACCTATCGCCGGGCCGTCGACGAGGCGCTCTTCGGGCTCGGGGAGCAGCGCTACGGCGCCCTCGTGGACCTGCTCATCCAGCTGCGCCAGCCCCAACTGTCCAAACGCCCCAACGAAGCCGCCCTCTCCCGCGCCCTCACCGAAGCGCTCCCGCCCATGGACCAGGCCGTCATCGCCGATGTGGCCGAGGCCTTCCGCTCCCTGGACGAGGAGAAGGAGGAGCTACGGGCCGCCGGCGCGGCCGAGCGCGCGGCCTCCGCGTTCCTCGACCACTACCGGCGCTACGCCCGCATCGCCTCCCGTCGCCGCGCACGCCTCCCGCGCAGCGAGCACTCGAAGTACGAGCACCTGCTGCGCGACCTCGCCGAGGCACAGGCCGAGAAGGCCGCGGCCGAGGAGGAGCGTGCGGCAGCCGATGAGCGGATCGCCGCGCTCACCGAGACGCAGGCCCGACTGGAGGCCGTCGACGCGGCCCTGCGTGAGGGCCCGGAAATGCGCAGCGCTCATGAGCTGGAGCGGGCTGCAAAGGTGTTGGAACGGTGCGGGCAGGACAGCGCACGCGCACGCGCCGACCGGGAGGAGGCCGCGCTGCTGCACACACGGGCGCTCGGCCGCCTCACAGCGGCGGAGAACCGGCTTCAGGCCGCCGGGCACCGAGTCGAGGACACGCTTCGCCTCGCGCGGGAGACTGCCGAGGCGGCCCGGCTGGACCTGCCCGGGGACGAGGGGCTGACGCCGGCCGAACTGCGCGCCGCTGTGTCCGAGGCGACCGACCGCCGACACCGCGCCCTCGCGCACGTCGAGGAGCTCGCGGACCGCGCCGAGGCGGCGGCGGCGGAGCGCCGGGCCGCCGCACTGCGGCTCGACGAGACGGAAACCGACCTGGCGCACGCCGCCGAGGAACAGGGCGCGGCCGACGAGACGGTGACGGCCGCGGGCCGGGCCCTGGTGGACGCCGTGCGCGAGCACGCGGGCCGGTGCGAGGAGCTCGCGTACGCCGACCCGGTCGGACTGTTGGACGAGCTCCAGGAGTGGACCCGGCACCAGGACGGGCCCTACCCGGCACGCCGGCACGGATCGGACGCGCACAGCGCCACGGCAGCGGTACTCGCCGACCAGGCGGCGCAATCAGCGCAGCGCAGGGCAGCCCTGGCGGCCCGTGCCCGAGGCGCGGAGCAGGAGCTTGCCGAGCTGGAGGCCGGCGGCCGCCGGGGACCGCAGGCCCCGTACACCCGGAACCCCGGTCTGCGCGATCAGGCCTCGGGCGCCCCGCTGTGGCGGCTGGTCGACTTCCGGGACGAGGTCGCGGACCGGGAGCGCGCCGGCCTGGAGGCGGCCCTGGAGGCGTCCGGGCTGCTGGACGCGTGGGTGCGCCCCGACGGCGCGGCCCTGGCGGCGGACGGTCACGACGTACTCCTCGACGCGCGGACGGGGCCGGTCGACGGGCCATCGCTCGCCGACGTGCTGCGCCCGGCCGTCGACCACGGCGATGCCCAGGCGGCCCACGTGGGTGAGGAGACCGTGGGCCGACTCCTCTCGGCGATCGGCCTGGGCGCGGTCGCAGGGAACGCGGAGGCGGGCGCCGGGTCAGGGGGCACCGAGCCGACGGCGGGCACGTGGGCCGCTCCGGACGGACGCTACCGCGCAGGCGTCCTCATCGGCCGGTGGGCCAAGCCTGCGGCCGAGTACATCGGCGAGGGCGCCCGGGAAGCCGCGCGGCGCACCCGTATCACCACCCTGCGCGCCGAGCTGTCGCTTCTCCAGGGGGAGGCGGCATCCGAGGCCGTGCACGCGCAGGCTCTGGAGACCCGGCGCCGTACGCTCGACGCCGAACTGGCCACGGTGCCCGACGACGCGCCGCTGACCCGGGCGCACGCCCGCGCGGCGGCTGCCGCCGACACCGCGCGCCGGGCCAGGTCCCGGCGTGAGGCACGAGCCGCCGACGCGCTGGCCGCAGCCGAGCGGTCGGAGCTGGCGAGCGCCGAGCTCCAGGAGGCCGCCGCCGATCTGGGGCTGCCCCCGGACCGGCCGGCGCTGGCCGTCGTACGGCAGGCCCTCGTCGAACTCGCGGCCGTCCTGGCCGCACTCTGGCCCGCCCTGCGCGAGCGGACCGAAGCGGCACGGCAGGCGCAGGAGGAGCGTGAGGAAGCCGGCCGGGCAGGGGAGCGCACCGCCGAACTCGCTCTGCGCGCGGAGGAGGCCGCCCGCGAGGCGGCAGCCGCGGACGAGCGGCTCGCCACGCTGCGCTCGACCGTGGGCGCGGCCGTGGCCGAGTTGGAACGGCGGCTGGCGGAGACCGCGGAGGCCCTGCGCGGCTGCGCTGCCGATCAGCGGTCGTCCCAGGACCGTCGCACGGAGGCGGACCGGCGGGCCAACCGGGCCGAAGGCGGGATCGTACAGCTGGAGAAGGCCGTCACCGATGCTGCCGCCGCGCGCTCCGAGGCCGTCGCCGCGCTCCAGCGCTTCACGGCTACCGGGCTGGTCACGGTCGCACTTCCCGAACTCGCCGTACCGGACGCCGCCGACGGCCCTTGGGCGGCCACCCCGGCCATCGCCCTCGCCCGTTCCCTCGAAGCGGAGCTGTCGACGACGGACGACTCGGACGGTGCTTGGGAGCGCGTACAGCGGCGTCTGAGCGAAGAGCTCAAAACCCTTCAGGACGCGCTGTCCCGGCACGGCCATACCGCCTCGGCCCGGATGGTCGAGGACGGGATGATCGTCGACATCGTCTACCAGGGCCGCGAACGCGCCGTACCCGAACTCGCCGAGGCACTGGCGGTCGAGGTCGGCGAACTCACCCGCATCCTCTCCGCGAACGAACGAGAAATCCTCGAAACCCACCTCATCACCGAGGTCGCGGGCACTCTTCAGGAGCTGATCGCGACCGCCGAACGGCACGTGCTCGCCATGAACGCCGAGCTGGAGGACCGTCCGACCTCCACCGGCATGACCTTGCGCCTGGTGTGGCGGGCCTCCCGCAAGGCACCTGCCGGCCTTGCCCAGGCCCGTGGCCGACTGCTCCAGACAGCCGACGCCTGGACTCCCGAGGACCGGGCCGCGGTCGGGGAGTTCCTGCAGACGCAGATCGCCCGTCAGCAGACCGAGGACGCGGCCGGCAGCTGGCTGGAACACCTCACGGCGGCGCTCGACTACCGTTCCTGGCACGAGTTCGCCGTCGAGCGGCAGCAGCACGGTCGCTGGGTGCCTGCCACCGGTCCCGCGTCCGGAGGCGAACGCGTCCTGGCGGTCTCCGTGCCCTTGTTCGCCGCGGCCTCCTCGCACTACGCGAGCGCGGCCAGCCCGTACGCACCACGACTCGTCACCCTGGACGAGGCGTTCGCGGGCGTCGACGACGACTCGCGCGCCAAGTGCCTCGGCCTCCTGCACGCCTTCGACCTGGATGTGGTCATGACCAGCGAGCGGGAATGGGCCTGCTATCCGCAGGTACCGGGCATCGCCATCGCCCAGCTGTCCCGGGTCGACGAGGTGGCCGCCGTTCTGGTCACCCGCTGGGAATGGGACGGCACGGCTCGTACCCGTCACGAGGACCCGGTGCGCACGCCGGACCCGGAGCCCCTGTGGACGTGAACAGGCCTCCGGTCGACGAAGCCCGCCTGCGCCGTCTCCTCGGCGGGCCCGATCTGGCCTGGCTGCTGGAGCGCGTACGCCGCCGGCTGGAGCGCGGACAGTCCCTCACCGGACCCGTCTCTCTGGCCGTGCCGACCCCGGCCCAACGGGCCGCGGCCGAGCGGCTGCTGGGCCGGGCCCCGGGTGATGGCAAGGCGCTGACGGTCCGGCTCGACGCCGTGGACGCCGTACTGGTCAGATCAGGCGTCAGCCCCGAGGGGCTGACGGCTGCTGTGACGACGCTCACCGGGCCCGTCATCTCTCTCGAAGAGGTCCGCCGGAGTGAGGATCAGGCCTGGGCGGAGGCCTACGCTCCGCTCACCGGGCTCGCCGGAGAGGTTCAGTCCCTCGAGGAATGGGCCGGCCGGGTACGCGAAGACGGCCTTGTGCGGCGTCTCGCCCGTACGCCTGAGGCCGCCCGACCGCTGCTCGATCAGGTGGCTCGCGTCCTGCGGGAACTGCCGGCCGAGCCGCCGCGCTCCCTCTCCGTGTTCGCCGCGGACATCCTGGGCAGCGCCCACGCACTGGACGACGGCACACCCCCGGCGACGCTCTGCCTCTCCGGCATCCGTGCCCTCACCGGACATCCGGACGGGGCGGGCGCAGCCTGGCGACGGGCCGCCTGGGCCTCCGCCGGCCTTCTCCGTGACGACGTCTCCTCCACAGTCCTCACCCTCAACCTCCGAGGGACCCCCGCTTTGGACTGGATGGCCGACATGGGGGAGCCGTGTGTACTCACCCTTCGCCAGCTCGCGCACCATCCGCCCCGGACCACGCCGCCGGTGGTCCACATCTGTGAGAATCCCGCCGTTCTGTCGGCCGCGGCCGACACCTACGGCCCGGACGCCCTTCCGCTGGTCTGCCTCCAGGGCCAGCCGTCGGCTGCCGCCCTGGCCCTCCTGGCGCACCTCCACGAGCTCCGTACCGAATTCCGCTACCACGGCGACTTCGACTGGGGCGGCTTGCGCATCGCCACGACGCTGCACCAGCACGTGCCGTGGCAGCCATGGCGCTACACAGCCGAGGAATACCGTGCGGCGGTAGCCGCTGCCGGTTCTGCTCCCCTGCCTCTGACCGGGATGTCGGCTCTGTCGCCATGGGATCCGGATCTGGCGACTGCCCTCGCTGAGCACGGTGTGCGTATAGAGGAGGAGGCTGTTCTGGACTCGTTGCTGGCAGACCTCGGGTAGGACGTGCGGCTGGTGAGACATGCGACGTGCCGAGACCGGGACCGACGCCAGGACCAGTGACGCTCGTTTGACGCACGGACTCTCACGAGGGGCTGTGAATGGCGATCCATGTGGCCTTTGACCTGCTACTTTGCTGGCCGATCCCGATTCGTAGGTGCTCTCGATGACGCACCACGTGGAGTGCGTCGCGATCCTTGAGCCGGTGAAGAAGGACGCCTGACCTGCGGTGCCGCGACCAGCGCCTCCGGTGCGCACCTCTGGAAACCGACTGCCGGTGCGCGGAGGTCGGTTGAGAGCCTGAGCGGCGCCGGAAACCCGCCGCCGCAACGCCGTTCGACGCGTCGGCGGCGGGCCCTGCCGTGCCGCGCGCGTCTCGTGCTTGTCGGTCCGGTCGGACGACGGTCCCGCCCGGCCATGCCCCCGGGATCGGCGCCCGATGCTCCCGTGGGCGTCGGCCGCGCAGGGGAGGGACACTGGAAGCCAGGGCCCCCCGGGCACGGGGACGTGAGCCAGCGTGTGGGCTTGTCCTGGAGCTGGGGTGCTGCTGTGAACGATCGACGCGGTGACCGGGACGCGCAGGGGCGTCGGATGCTGGCCGGGCTGCTGCACGAGAGCCATCTGATGGCGTTCGAGCACCTGCCGGCCAAGGCGGCCGCGCAGGGTGCGGAGGCCGGCTTCAGCCAGGTGCTCATCTACCTCACCGACCTGCGGGGCGACGTACTGCGCCTGGCCGGCGTCGACGGCCTCGATCCCGGACAGGCCGCCGTGGGGATGGGCGAGGACACGGAGCTCAGGGTCGAGGGGACGGTGGCCGGGCGGGCCTACCAGTACGGGGAGATCCTGGCCGGCGCCGAGGCGGGCGAGGAAGGAGCCCACTGGTGGGTGCCGCTGCTGGACGGCACGGAACGCATGGGCGTCCTGCGGGTCACCACCACCCTCGACGATCCACGAGCCCGGGAGGACATGCGCCTGCTCTCCGCCCTGGTGGCCCTGCTCATCGACAGCAAGCGCCGCAGCAGCGACACCCATGCGCGACTGACCCGCACCGAGCCGCTGAACATCGCGGCCGAGATGCAGTGGCACCTGATGCCCCCTCCCACCTACGCCGACGGGCGGGTGGTGATCGCCGCCGCGATGGAGCCGGCCTCGCGCATCAGCGGCGACGCCTACGACTACGCCACCGCCGGCCCCGTGGTGCACCTGTCGCTCTTCGACGCGATGGGACACGACACCGCGGCGGGGCTGACCGCCCACCTCGCGATGGGCGTCTGCCGGAACTCCCGCCGACAGGGCGCGGGCCTCGTCGAGACCAGCGAGCGGATCGAGCGGGCACTCATCGAGCAGTACGGCAGGAGCAGGTACGCGACCGGTGTCCTCGCCGATCTCGACACCCGTACGGGCGCCCTGACCTGGGTCAACCGGGGCCACCACCCACCTCTGATCATCAGAGGCGGCCGGTGGAGCACGCTCCTGCACTGCCCACCCTCGCACCCCATGGGTACCGCGCTGGGGCTGCCCACCGTCCTGTGCCACGACCAGCTGGAGCCCGGCGACCGGATCGTGTTCTACACCGACGGCATCACCGAGGCGCGAGGGGGCGGCGACCAGGAGTTCGGCCTGGAGCGGTTCACCGACTTCCTCATCCGCCACCACGCCGACGGGCTGCCCGTACCGGAGACGCTTCGCCGCCTCATCCATGCCGTCCTCGACCACCACGCCGGCAACCTCCAGGACGATGCCACCGTCCTCTTCTGCGAGTGGCTGGGCGCCACCGCCGCGCCGACGGTCCGGGCGGCCGCCCTGGCCGGCCTCCCGCCCCGTGAACCGGCGGGCGGTCAGCGGACGAACGACCGGACCTGGCCGTAGACGGTCGCGTCGGTGTGCAACCGGGTGTGGCCGAGGCACGCCGTTCTGGTGTTGGCCGCGCCGGTCAGGGCGACGCTGCTGTCCGGGTTGACGACGGTGTCGCAGGGCGACCACCAGGTCGCGTACCGCGAAGCACCGGGGGTCTCGTCGCCGGCGTTGAGCGCGTTGAGGAAGGCGGAACCGGGGCGCATCTCGGCGCAGGAGGCACCTCCGCAGAAGTACGCGAGGTCCGTGCCGTGGTTCGGCCCGCCCAACGAGACCCAGGCGTCGACCTTGGCGTCGCCGCCGAGGTTCTTCGTGTAGTAGCGCGAGGAGAGGCCGCCCATGGAGTGGGTGACGACGTCGACCTTCGCCGCTCCCGTGGCGGCGAGGACGCGGTCGATCTCCTGGGCGAGCTGCGTGGCGGTGGTGGCGTTGGACTGGTTGGTGTCGTAGCTCCACTGGTGGAGGCGGCCCGCCGGCCAGCCGTCGGCGGCGAAGCGGCCGGCCATGGTGTTCCACGTGGAGCCGCTGGAGTTCCAGCCGTGCACGAAGACGATCGGATCGGGAGCCGCGGCGGCGGGCTTCGCGTCCGCCGAGGGGGCGTTGAAGCCGAGACCGATGAGGGCGCCGAAGGCGAGGGTGCCGAGGGCGGTACGGCGCGGGACGCGCATGTCGGTACTCCTGTACGAGGGGGGCGGGCCGAGGGAGCGTGGTGAGGGGGACCGGCGCCTCGCGGGGGAGGAGGCGGACGGGGAGTCGCTGCACCGGAGGTCACAACGACGGCCGGCCGCTCAGGTTGTCGTGCTGTACTCCGCTCGCGTGCCTGCCCCGATGCCGCGAGGAAGCTGTGGCGGGGCAGGGGGCGGAGCGGGCCGTGGCCACGCGCGGCCCGCCCCACCCGAAGGCCGGGGCCTGCGCCCCGGCCTTCAGAAGCGGGTGAAGAGGAGTCGGTTCGGGGAGCCGGGCCCGGGGTCCTCGATCCGGTTGCCGGTGGCCCGGCCGACGAGTGCGTCGCGGACCTGGGCGGGGGTCGCCGAGGGGTGGGTGTGGAGGTAGAGGGCGGCGGCGCCGGCGGTGTGCGGGGACGCCATGGAGGTGCCGCTGATCGTGCGGGTGGCCGTGTCGCTGTCCGTCCAGGCGCTGGTGATGTCGACGCCGGGGGCGAACAGGTCCAGGCAGGTGCCGTAGTTGGAGAAGGAGGCCCGCCGGTCGGAGTCGTCGGTGGCTCCGACGGTGATGGCCGTGGGGACCCGCGCCGGTGAGACGTCGCAGGCGTCCTCGGGCCGTCCCAGGAAGTCGCCGTTGCCGGCTGCGACGGCGTAGGTGACGCCCGCGGCGATGGAGTTCGTCACGGCCTCGTCGAGGGTCGGGTCGACACCGCCACCCAGGCTCATGTTCGCCACGGCCGGCTTGACGGCGTTCTCGGTGACCCAGTCCACGCCCGCGATGACACCCGAGAGGGATCCCGAACCCTCGCAGTCCAGCACGCGCACGCCGACGACCCGGGCTCGTTTCGCGACGCCGAAGGTGTTGCCGGCGGCCGTGGCCGCCACATGCGTGCCGTGCCCCTGGCAGTCGTTGCCGTTCTGGCCGTCGCCGACGGTGTCGGTCCCGATGGAGGCACGGCCTCCGAAGTCCTGGTGCGAGGCGCGCACACCGGTGTCGATGACGTACACGCGGACGTTCCGTGCTCTGTTGTCCCAGGTGTAGGTGTGGTTCAGGGGCAATCGCCGCTGGTCGATGCGGTCAAGGCCCCAAGGTGCGTCGGTCTGTTCGCCGGACACGGTGACCCTCGCGTCCTGTTCGACGCGCGCGACACGTGGGTCCGCGGCCAGCTCACGCGCCTGCGTGTGCGTCATCTCCGCGGCGAAGCCATTCAAGGCCGCGCGGTAGACATGGGTGACGCGCCCGTCGGTGCGGTGGGTCAGTGCGGCGGCGAGCCCTTCGGTGGACCTGGTTCCGTGCTTGAGGGTGACGATCCAACTGCCGGTGATCGCACGCTCGGCGGCGGCGAGCCGGACGTCTCCGGCGGGAGCCGCGCCGCGGGCGGGAGAGCCCGCGAACTGTATGCCCAGAACCAGCAGAACGGCGGTGAGCACAGCGCTTGTTCGGTGTGTGGGGGGACGCATGTGGTGCATCGAACCTTTCGTCGAGGATGCCGGACACGTGGGTACGGCCGTGGAACCCCTGGTCAGCCGCACGCGGGCATGAAGGCGTGCGGGCGCGACGAGGACGCGTGCGGTGAGGTGCGGAGGAGGGCCGGGGAGGTGCGCGCACGGCCGCGACACCAGCGGGCGCCGGCGACGGGGCGCCACCAAGGGTCGAGAGGGCTCAGGACGACGGTGATCTGCCTGCCTGAAAGTCTGCTCGTCACGCCACAGAGAGTCAAGAGGCGTGTACGGAGCGTGAAGAGCGGCAGGTGTACTCCCGTACGCGTCGACCGGTCGCCTCGGACGGGTTTGATCCGACGGACTCGGCTAAGTCGTCGTCAAGGGTGGGCGCCGGGGCCGGATCCATACGGGTGGTAGCCGAGTCGTGACGTGTCGCTGTTGGGCCGAACGAGTGAGGGGCGCGAGGATGGGACACATGAGTAGGTACGAGAGGTACGACGTCACCGACGAGCAGTGGGAGGGCCTGGCCCAGGTCGTGCCCCTGAGGGGCCGTGACGAATGGCCGTCCAGGGTGGATCACCGCGCGCTTCCCGAGCAGTATGAGGCCGCCGAGCAGCGCCGCATGATCGTCCTGCGCGTGCAGGTGTTCGCCGACGCCCGAGAGGTCGCCGAATACCTCATCGCCCAGATCCCCGTCCTGCTGGACCTGACCGGCGCCGACACCGACGTCGCCAAGCGCATCCTCGACTTCAGCAGCGGAGTCGTCTTCGGTCTCGGCAGCGGTATGCACCGGGTGGACCGCAACGTCTTCCTGCTGGCACCGGCCGGCACCGAGGTGGAGGGCACGGCGGCGGCGTCGGATGAGGACGAGGTGGGAGCCGGCGTCCCCCGATCGTAGGAAGGGCGTCACGGCGTAACGGTTCGTCATGCAACGGTCTGCGTACGGTCCGATCATGGACTTCTCCGGCAGCCTCACGCCTGATTCCGTTGCTTCCGTGACCGCCCCTTCCACAGCCACAGCCACAGCCACAGCCACCGTCGACGCCCCTGCCATGACCGCTGCCGCCGCGCGTGACGTGGCGCGGCATCACTCCGATGGTCCCGCCCGGCGGCCCGCCCGCCCCGCCGTCACCGAACTCCGTCTCTCCGCCTTCGCCTCCCACCGCGCCGCCGTCCATCCCCTCGGGCCCGTGACGCTGTTCGCGGGGGCGAGCGGGAGCGGCAAGTCGAGTGCCCTGCGGGCCTTCGAGGCACTGGCCCGGCTGGGGGCGGGCGACGACCTCGCCTCCGCTTTTCCCGACGCGGTCGGCTGCGTCCCCGAGCGGGCCAGGCCCGACGCGCAAGGCAGGCGGGGGTTCCGTATCGGCTGCACCGTCGACGGGCCGGCCGGCCCCGTCCATCTCGATGTCGCCGTCCAGGCCGAGCCGCAGCTCCGGGTAGTCGGTGAACGCCTCACCTGGCGCGGCCGCACCTTGCTCACCACCGCGCTCCGGGACCCCGGACGCAGCACCGTCCAGGCGGAATGGCACACGGCGGGGGCGACCCCCGTCACCCGGGCGCCGCTCCCGGACGACGTGCTGGGCACCGCCCTGCTCCCGTTGCGCGTGGCCGGCAAGACGAAGGGACAGCTGGAGGTCCTGGCCGCCGCCGAGCAGGTGGTCGTCGCGCTGCGTTCGGTGTTCGCCTGCGATCCGCAGCCCCGCCACATGCGGGCGCCCGTCCCGACGGGGGAGGGGCGACTGCGGCGCGGCTGCGGCAACCTCGCCGAGGTCCTGCACCGTACCCGCACCGACTGCCCGCGCCGCCACGCCCGGCTGGCCGCGATCGCGGGGGCCGGCTGCGCCGGGCCTGTGACGGGGCTCGGTGTGGAGGAGCTGCCCGACGCCACCGTTCGAGCCGTACTGGAGCGGGCGGCGAGGGCCGCGGGTCAGGTGGGCTCGGGGCGGACGGAGGGTGCGGAGGGCTTACCGGCGGCCGCGCGCCTCCTGGCCGCGACTCCGCTGGGAAGGCTCGGCGACGGTGAACTGCGGTACCTGGCGCTGGCACTCGTCCTGCTCACCGGCCCCGGTGTGCTCGCCATGGACCAACTCGCCGAAGTGCCGGATGCGATGAAGACGCTGACCGTGCTCGTCGACGGCTTCGACCGCGGTCTCGACCGGCGGCAGCTCCACGCGCTGCTCGGACTCGCCGGCGACATCTGCGCGGACGGCCACATCCGGCTCGTCGGGGCGATCGGGGAGGCGGGCGCGGTGGCAGCGCGGGAGGCGCCCGGTGTGTCGGTGGTAGACCTTGAGCCGTGAGTGAACTCGATGTAGCGGGATTGCAGCGGAGGCTGGCGGAGTTCGCCGCCTCACGGGAATGGCAGCCGTACCACACGCCGAAGAACCTGGCGGCGGCGCTCAGCGTCGAGGCGGCCGAACTGCTGGAGATCTTCCAGTGGTTGACGCCGCAGGAGGCTGACCGGGTGATGGAGGACCCGGAGACGGCGCACCGTGTCGCCGACGAGGTGGCGGACGTGCTGGCGTACCTGCTCCAGTTCTGCGGGGCCGTCGGTGTCGATCCGCTCGCCGCGCTGGCGGCGAAGATCGACCGGAACGAACTCCGGTTCCCGGTCGGTCGACCGCCGGGACGGGCCGCGAGAGTCTCCGAGGAGGGTGATCGTCACTCTTCGGAGTGATCGCCTTCGCACCGCAGCGCTTCCTGTCCACAGATTTCCGAATTCCTCTGGAGTTTGGGCTCAGGCTCATTCACTCTGGGTAATGAATGAGTGAGCAGTAAGTCGTACGAACGGGGGCGGCGTTCATGGATGCGGAGCGACTGATCGCGACCGGCAGGCACGCGCTGGCGCAGAGCCGGACGGCGTTGGACATCGTGGCGGAGGCCTGGCAGACCCAGGCCCTCGCCCAGGCGATAGGGAGTCACCTCGCGCTCTGCGGTCCGCTGGAACTGCGGGGCGAGGCGCGGGGATTGAGCGAGATCGGAGGGGTGCGCGGGACGTTCGACCATGCCGTCGTGCGGACGGGCGGCCCCAGAGCCGCCCAGCTCACCGAAGTCGGCGACGCCTGCGCGGCGTTGACGGCGCTGAGCGCCCTCCTCGGAGAGGTGGGCATCGCCCTCGTCGGGGTGGCCTGTGCCACGGATGAGGAGGGTCTGTACTGGCAGTGCATCGAGGCGATCGACGCCGCCGACGAATCGAACGACCGGGTCTGCGGCATGCTGCGCCGGATCGCGGTGCGGGACCGGGACCGACCGCCCGACCCCGCCCGAGGTCGGGCGGGCCCGGTGGCGGGCCTGTCGTGAGCACGTGCGATGCGGGCGGGCTGCATAGGGCTGTCGGGACGCGGGCGGCCCAAACGAGGCCGACGGACCCGGTGGGTCGAGTGGATCGGTGCCGCCGGGTGGGCGGGAACGAGCCGGGAAGTCAGCCGGACCGGGAGAAGCGGCGTGGTCAGAAGGAGAGGCCGCCGGTCCGGCGGCGGGTGTCGGGCGCGTCGCCGTCCTGGGCCTCGTTCGCCTCCTGGCGGCGACCCTGACCGTCCTGACCCTCCGCGCCGCCCTGGCGGTCGGCGGAGGACTGCAGGTCGGCGTCAAGCTGCGAGAGGTCGGCGGTCAGCGCCGCCATCAGCTCCTCCATCTGCTGCAGCAGACCCTTGGGGGCGCCGCCCCCCTTCTGCTCGGGAACGGAGGACCGGTGCGCCGGCTGCTCGGGCAGTGCCCGTTCGGGCGTGGCTTCCTGGGACATGGCGGCCTCCTCGGCCCAGGCCGCTCCGGCGAGGAGAGGCCACGCGTGAGAACGACGCACCGGCAGCGGCCGCCGACGCGCGGGCCGGGCGGTCCGGCTCCGCCCGAGCAACGACGGGCGCCGGGCCACGGTCACTGGCCCGGTGGGCCGCGGCGGCCCGGAGGGGCGGATATTCACCCGACAGGGCAGGTGGGGACCGTGGGCTGACGTGAGGGTTGACAGCTGCCCGAAGGTGCAGGATGGAGGCATGGATCTTCGAATCTTCACCGAGCCCCAGCAAGGGGCGGACTACGACACCCTGCTCACCGTCGCCAAGGCCACCGAGGACCTCGGCTTCGACGCCTTCTTCCGTTCCGACCACTACGTCAGCATGGGTTCCGGTGACGGTCTGCCCGGCCCGACGGACGCGTGGATCACCCTGGCCGGCCTGGCCCGGGAGACCCGGCGGATCCGCCTCGGCACCCTCATGACCGCGGGGACCTTCCGTCTGCCCGGCGTCCTGGCCATCCAGGTCGCCCAGGTCGACCGGATGTCCGGCGGGCGGGTCGAACTGGGCCTGGGCGCCGGTTGGTTCGAGCAGGAGCACCGGGCGTACGGCATCCCGTTCCCCAAGGAGAAGTTCGGCCGGCTCGAGGAGCAGCTGGCGATCGTCACCGGGCTGTGGGAGACGGAGGTCGGCAAGAAGTTCTCCTTCGAGGGGGAGTACTACCAGCTCGCCGACTCGCCGGCGCTGCCCAAGCCGGCGCAGTCCAAGGTGCCGGTGCTCATCGGCGGGCACGGTGCGACCCGTACCCCGCGGCTGGCCGCGCGGTACGCCGACGAGTTCAACATCCCGTTCGCCTCGCTGGAGGACAGTGAGCGGCAGTTCGGGCGCGTGCGGGCCGCGGCCGAGGCCGCCGGTCGCCCGGCCGACGACCTCGTGTACTCCAACGCGCTGGTGGTCTGCGTGGGCAAGGACGACGCCGAGGTCGCGCGCCGGGCGGCGGCCATCGGCCGGGAGGTGGAGGAGCTGAAGGCGAACGGTCTCGCCGGTTCGCCGGCCGAGGTCGTCGACAAGATCGGCCGGTACGGGACGATCGGAGCCTCCCGGATCTATCTCCAGGTGCTCGACCTGGACGACCTGGACCACCTGGAGTTGATCTCCTCCCAGGTCCAGTCGCAGCTGGCCTGAGCGGAGGGACGAACGGGGGACGGAACGGAAGGACACTGACATGCCACCCATGCCCGGCCCGGCCCGCTCGCTGGCCGACGCCCTCGACGAGGAGGTGCTCGTTCTCGACGGAGGTCTCTCCAACCAGCTGCGGGCGCAGGGCTGCGACCTCTCCGACGCCCTGTGGTCGGCGCGGCTGCTCGCCGACGGCCCCGAGCAGATCGAGGCGGCGCACACGGCGTACGTCCGCGCGGGCGCCCGGGTGCTGATCACCGCCAGCTATCAGGCCACGTTCGAGGGCTTCGCCCGGCGGGGCATCGACCGGGCCGGAGCCGGGCGGCTCCTCGCGCGGAGCGTGGAACTGGCGCGGGAGGCGGCCGACGCGGCCGAGGGAGGCGAGGGGGCCGCAGGGGCCGGGCGGCAGGTGTGGGTCGCCGGGTCCGTGGGGCCGTACGGGGCGATGCTCGCCGACGGCAGCGAGTACCGGGGCCGGTACGGGCTGACGGTGCGGGAGCTGGAGCGGTTCCACCGGCCTCGCGTCGAGGCGCTCATGGCGGCCGGACCGGACGTGCTCGCGCTGGAGACCGTGCCTGACACGGACGAGGCGGAGGCGTTGCTGAGGGCGGTCGAGGGGTGCGGGGTGCCGGTGTGGCTCTCGTACACCGTCGACGGGGAGCGGACCCGGGCCGGGCAGTCGCTGACGGAGGCGTTCGCGCTCGCGGCGGGCAACGACCAGGTGATCGCCGTCGGGGTCAACTGCTGCGAGCCGGACGACGCCGCACGGGCCGTGGAGATCGCCGCCGGGACCACCGGGAAACCGGTGGTGGTCTATCCCAACAGCGGGGAGCGGTGGGACGCGCGGGCGCGGGACTGGCACGGGTCCGTCACCTTCGACGCCGGCCGGATGCGGGAGTGGCCGGCGGCCGGGGCCCGCCTCCTCGGCGGCTGCTGCCGGATCGGTCCCGACCGGATCGCCGAGCTGGCCGCCGCCGTCACGCCGCGGGCCTGACGAAAATGCCTGGTCGGAGGGGAGAGAGGAGACCATACTCGGACACGTGTTCCTGACGATCAGTACGACCGGCACCCCCGAACGTCCCGCGACCGATCTGGGCTTCCTGCTGCACAAGCATCCCGACAACGCGCAGACGTTCTCGACCTCGCACGGCACGGCGCATGTCCTCTACCCCGAGGCGTCCGTCGAGCGGTGCACCGCCGCGCTCCTCCTCGAGGTGGACCCCGTGGCGCTGGTGCGTCGCGGCAAGGGCAAGGGCCGGGGCGGTGCCCCCGACTCGGCTCTCGCGCAGTACGTGAACGACCGGCCCTACGCCGCGTCCTCACTGCTCGCCGTCGCGCTCGCCACGGTCTTCAAGAGCGCCCTGCACGGGGTGTGCAAGGCGATGCCCGAACGGGCCGCCGAGCCGTTGCCGCTGCGTGTCGAGATCCCGGCGCTCCCCGCCCGCGGTGGCGGTGCCGAACTGGTCCGCAAGCTGTTCCGCCCGGCCCCCGCGGCCGGCGGCGTGGCGGGACCCCCGCGCTGGGAGACGGTCGAGGCGGAGCCCGTCACGCTCGACCCCGCGTTCCCCGAGTGGGGCGACTCGCGCTACGTGCGGCTCGTCCTCGAAGGGGAGATGCGGCTGGCCGACGCGCTGAACCAGCTCTATGTCCTGCTGCCGGTGCTCGACGACGCCAAGCACTACTGGGTGGCGCCGGACGAGGTCGACAAGCTGCTGCGCGCCGGTGACGGCTGGCTCGCCGAGCACCCCGAGCAGAAGCTGATCACCTCTCGCTACCTCTCCCGCCGCTGGGGCCTGACCCGGGAGGCGATGGAGCGGCTGGAGCTGGTGCGGCTCGCCGAGAGCGACGGGCTGGACGTCGACGACGTCGACAACGCCGTCGACGAGACGACCGACACCGACGAGAAGCCCGTGCCGCTCGCCGAGCAGCGACGGGAGGCGATCCTCGCGGAGCTGCGGGCCGCCGACGCGAGCCGGGTCCTCGACCTCGGTTGTGGCCAGGGCCAGTTGCTGCAGGCGCTCCTCAAGGACGTGCGCTTCACCGACATCGTGGGCGTCGACGTCTCCGTACGGGCCCTGACCGTCGCCGGACGCCGGCTCCGCCTGGAGCGGCTCGGCGAGCGGCAGGCCGGGCGGGTGAAGCTGATCCAGGGCTCGCTCGCATACACCGACAAGCGCCTGAAGGGGTACGACGCGGCGGTGCTGAGCGAGGTCATCGAGCACCTCGACCTGCCGCGGCTGCCCGCGCTGGAGTACGCCGTGTTCGGCTCGGCCAGGCCCCGCACCGCCATCGTGACCACACCCAACGTCGAGTACAACGTCCGCTGGGAATCCCTCCCAGCCGGGCACGTCCGGCACGGCGACCACCGCTTCGAATGGACCCGTGAGGAGTTCCGTACATGGGCGCGGCGCGTGGCGGAACAGTACGGCTACGCGGTCGAGTTCCGGCCGGTCGGACCGGACGACCCCGAGGTCGGCCCGCCCACCCAGATGGCCGTCTTCACCCAGGCGCCGAAGAACGACCGGAACGACGCGGACGACCAGAGCGACAGGAACAGCCAGAGCGTCGAGAACGACCAGAGCGACAGGAACAGCCAGAGCGTCGAGAACGACCAGAGCGACAGGAACAGCCAGAGCGTCGAGAACGACCGGACCGACAAGCACAGCCAGAGCGATCACAGCGATCAGCACCACCGTGGGAACGACCGGAACGCCCGGACCGTCGCGAAGGAGGACACGGCATGACCGACACCATCCGCACGCTGCCCGTCACCGATCTGTCCCTCGTGGTCCTGATCGGTGCGAGCGGCTCCGGCAAGTCGACGTTCGCCCGCCGCCACTTCAAGCCGACCGAGGTCATCTCCTCCGACTTCTGCCGCGGCCTCGTCGCCGACGACGAGAACGACCAGAGCGCCAGCCGGGACGCCTTCGACGTCCTGCACTACATCGCGGGCAAGCGTCTGGAGGCGGGCCGGCTGACCGTCGTCGACGCCACCAACGTGCAGCAGGAGGCCCGGCGCGGGCTCGTCCAGCTGGCGCGCCGGTACGACGTCCTGCCCATCGCGATCGTCCTCGACCTGCCGGAGGACGTCTGCCAGGCCCGCAACGCCGCCCGCCCCGACCGCGCGGACATGGGCCGCCACGTCGTGCAGCGCCACCGGCGCGAGCTGCGCCGCTCGCTGCGCGGCCTGGAGCGCGAGGGCTTCCGCAAGGTCCATGTGCTGCGCAGCGTCGAGGAGGTGGAGGCGGCCGAGGTCGTCCTCGAGAAGCGCTTCAACGATTTGCGACACCTCACCGGTCCCTTCGACATCATCGGTGACATCCACGGCTGCCGCTCCGAGCTGGAGACCCTCCTGGCCAAGCTCGGCTATGAGGACGGCCACCACCCCGAGGGCCGCACGGCCGTCTTCGTCGGCGACCTCGTGGACCGTGGCCCCGACAGCCCGGGCGTCCTGCGCCGCGTGATGGGCATGGTCGCGGCCGGCGACGCGCTCTGCGTGCCCGGGAACCACGAGAACAAGCTCGGCCGCTGGCTCAAGGGCCGCAAGGTCCAGGAGACCCACGGACTCGCCGAGACCATCGAGCAGCTCGGGCACGAGTCCGAGGAGTTCCGCACGGAGGTGGGCCGGTTCATCGACGGGCTCGTCAGCCACTACGTCCTCGACGACGGACGCCTCGTGGTCTGCCACGCCGGTCTGCCGGAGAAGTACCACGGCCGGACCTCCGGCCGGGTGCGTTCGCACGCGCTGTACGGGGACACCACCGGGGAGACCGACGAGTTCGGGCTGCCCGTGCGCTACCCGTGGGCGGAGGAGTACCGGGGCCGGGCGACCGTCGTCTACGGACACACCCCCGTCCCGAACACCTCGTGGATCAACAACACCATCTGCCTCGACACCGGCGCCGTCTTCGGCGGCAGGATGACCGCGCTGCGCTGGCCGGAGCGCGAGCTCGTCGACGTACCGGCGGAGAAGGTCTGGTACGAGCCGGCCCGGCCGCTGGCGACCGAGGCGCCCGGTGGGCACCAGGGGCGCCCGCTGGACCTGGCCGACGTGCACGGTCGCCGGATCGTGGAGACCCGCGCCATGGGCAACGTCAGCGTGCGCGAGGAGAACGCGGCGGCGGCCCTCGAGGTCATGAGCCGGTTCGCGATCGACCCGCGGCTGCTCGCCTATCTGCCGCCGACCATGGCGCCGACCGCCACCTCGAAGGTCGACGGCTATCTGGAGCACCCGGCCGAGGCGTTCGCGCAGTACGCCGCCGACCGGGTCGAGCGGGTCGTGTGCGAGGAGAAGCACATGGGCTCGCGGGCCGTCGCGCTCGTCTGCCGTGACGCGGACGCGGCACGGGAACGCTTCGGTGTGGAAGGTGCGACGGGCTCGCTGCACACCCGGACCGGACGGCCTTTCTTCGACGATCCCACGGTCACCGAGCAGGTCCTCGAACGCCTGCGGACGGCCGTCTCCGCCGCCGGGTTGTGGGAGGAGCTGGACACCGACTGGCTGCTGCTGGACGGCGAGTTGATGCCGTGGTCGCTGAAGTCGGCCGGGCTGCTGCGCTCGCAGTACGCGGCCGTGGGCGCGGCCTCCCGGGCCGTCTTCCCCGGCGCGCTCGACGCTCTGGAGCGGGCGGCGGCGCGGGGTGTCGTCGGCGATGTCGAGGCGCTGCTGGACAAGCAGCGGGAGCGGGCGGCGGACGCGGAGGCGTTCACCGAGGCGTACCGCCGCTACTGCTGGCCGACCGAGGGGCTCGACGGCGTACGTTTCGCGCCGTTCCAGGTCCTCGCGGTGCGGGGCCGTTCGCTGGCCGCCGTGCCGCACGACGAGCAGCTCGCATGGCTGGACCGGCTGGTCGAGCACGATCCGACGGGCCTCCTCCAGGTCACGCGCCGGCTGATCGTCGACCCGCGGGACGAGGCGTCGGTGCGGGCCGGGGTCGACTGGTGGCTGGAGATGACGGCGGCCGGCGGCGAAGGCATGGTCGTCAAGCCACTGGCGGCGCTGGTCCGGGGCGGAGACGGCCGGCTCGTGCAGCCGGGTGTGAAGGTCCGGGGACGGGAGTACCTGCGGATCATCTACGGGCCGGAGTACACCCGCCCCGAGAACCTGGAGCGCCTGCGTGGCCGCTTCCTCGGCCACAAGCGCTCGCTGGCCCTGCGCGAGTACGCCCTCGGGCTCGAAGCGCTGGACCGGCTGGCCGAGGGGGAGCCGCTGTGGCGGGTGCACGAGGCGGTCTTCGCCGTGCTCGCCCTGGAATCGGAGCCGGTGGACCCGCGGTTGTGAGCCGTTGTCCGCGGGCCCGTGTGCCCGCGTGACCGGTGATCGCGGGACCCCTGCCCCCCGCCCCTGGCCGCCGCCCGCCCGCCCTTCGATCGCGATCCGCGGCCGAGGGGCGGGGTGTGAACGGTCGGTGGCCCCGCGGACGGTGGGAGCGGCGGACTCGATGACGGGGCGGGGTGGCGAGGGGGCGTGCCGTGCCCCCTCACCGGCCGGCCGCGGTCGCCCTGCGCGTGAGGGGAGGCGCGGGAACCGGTAATCGCCGGTATCTCGTCGCGGAGCACGGCGCGCGGGGGTTCGCTCCGTCAGGATGGGGGCATGGGATTCCATGTCGACTCCGAGACCGGGCGGCTGCGCCGCGTCATCCTGCACCGGCCCGATCTGGAACTGAAGCGGCTCACCCCCACCAACCGGGACGCGCTCCTCTTCGACGACGTGCTGTGGGTGCGGCGGGCGCGGCATGAGCACGACGGCTTCGCGGACGTCCTGCGGGACCGGGGAGTCGAGGTCCATCTCTTCGGCGATCTGCTGCGGGAGACCCTGGAGCTGCCCGCCGCCCGGGCTCTCGTGCTGGACCGGGTCTTCCACGAGAAGGAGTACGGTCCGGCCGCCGCCGACCATCTGCGCGCCGCCTTCGACTCCTTCGAGCCGTCGGCGCTCGCCGAGGCGCTGGTCGGGGGGATGACGAAGCGGGAGTTCCTCGCGGCGCACCGTGAGCCGACCTCGGTGCGGTTCCATGTGATGGACCTCGACGACTTCGTCCTCGGGCCGCTGCCGAACCACATCTTCACGCGGGACACCTCCGCCTGGATCTACGACGGTGTCTCCATCAACGCGATGCGCTGGCCCGCCCGCCAGCGCGAGACGGTCCACTTCGAGGCGATCTACCGGCACCATCCGCTGTTCACGGACGCCGAGGCCGGGCCGTTCCACCACTGGTCGGAGGGGCAGGCCGACTATCCGTCGACCATCGAGGGAGGGGACGTCCTCGTCATCGGCAACGGCGCCGTCCTGATCGGCATGAGCGAGCGGACCACTCCGCAGGCGGTGGAGATGCTGGCCCGTGGGATGTTCGCGGCCGGCTCGGCGCGGATGATCGTCGCGCTCGACATGCCGAAGCGGCGTGCGTTCATGCACCTCGACACGGTGATGACGATGGTCGACCACGACACCTTCACGCAGTACGCGGGGCTCGGCATGCTGCGCTCGTACACGATCGAGCCGGGCGACGAGGGCCAGTCGCTCCGGGTCACCGACCATCCGCCGGAGCACATGCACAGCGCGATCGCCGCGGCGCTCGGGCTGCAGGACATCCGGGTCCTCACGGCGACCCAGGACGTCCACGCGGCGGAGCGCGAACAGTGGGACGACGGCTGCAACGTCCTGGCGGTCGAACCCGGGGTGGTGGTGGCGTACGAGCGCAACGTCACCACCAACACGCACCTGCGCAAGCAGGGCATCGAGGTGATCGAGATCCCGGGCAGCGAGCTGGGGCGGGGGAGGGGCGGCCCTCGCTGCATGAGCTGTCCGGTGGAGCGCGACGCGGTGTGACCTCGCGGCGCGGTGCGACCTCGCGGGGCGGTGCGACCTCGCGGGGCCCCGGAGCCAGTGGCCCGCATCACTGTATAGGAATACTGGTGTACGTATAGACTTCCATCGTCAACCGTCGCCGTCCCCGTTCGCGAATACAGGAGCGCCCCCATGGCCACTGACCTCATCGGCCGCCACTTCCTCAAGGAGCTGGACTTCACCGCCGAGGAGTTCCGCGGTCTGATCGCGCTGGCCGCCGAGCTCAAGGCCGCCAAGAAGGCGGGCGCCGAGGTCCAGAGGCTGCGGGGCAGGAACATCGCCCTGATCTTCGAGAAGACCTCGACCAGGACCCGGTGCGCCTTCGAGGTCGCGGCCGCCGATCAGGGGGCCTCCACCACCTACCTCGACCCGTCCGGCTCGCAGATCGGGCACAAGGAGTCGGTCAGGGACACCGCCCGCGTCCTCGGCCGGATGTTCGACGCCATCGAGTACCGGGGTGACAGTCAGGCGAACGTCGAGGAGTTGGCCGCGTACGCGGGAGTTCCCGTCTACAACGGCCTGACCGACGACTGGCACCCCACCCAGATGCTCGCCGACGTCCTCACCATGACCGAACACTCGGACAAGCCGCTGGACGGGATGACCTTCGCCTACCTCGGCGACGCCCGCTTCAACATGGGCAACTCCTACCTGATCACCGGCGCCCTGCTCGGCATGGACGTCCGGATCGTGGCCCCCGAGGCCTACTGGCCGGCCGAGGGCGTCGTCGCGCGCGCCCGCAAGCTCGCCGAGGCGAGCGGTGCCACGATCACCCTCACCGAGGACGTCGCCGAGGGCGTGCGCGGAGCCGACTTCGTGGCCACCGACGTCTGGGTCTCCATGGGGGAGCCCAAGGAGGTCTGGGACGAGCGGATCGCCGCCCTCTCGCCGTACGCCGTCACCATGGACGTGCTGCGCGCCACCGCCAATCCGGCCGTGAAGTTCCTGCACTGCCTGCCGGCCTTCCACGACCTCGGCACCGTCGTCGGGCGGGACATCCACGCCCGCCACGGTCTGA
Source organism: Streptomyces sp. NPDC036822 (assembly GCF_055609145.1). Lineage (NCBI taxonomy): Bacteria > Bacillati > Actinomycetota > Actinomycetes > Kitasatosporales > Streptomycetaceae > Streptomyces > Streptomyces sp. NPDC036822. The sequence goes on along the minus strand of NZ_JBVJPY010000008.1, from coordinate 90,061 downwards.
CCGAGCTGGAGGTCTCCGACGAGGTCTTCGAGTCCGAGCACTCCGTCGTCTTCGACGAGGCCGAGAACCGCATGCACACCATCAAGGCCGTGCTGGTCGCCACGCTGGCCGCGCAGGGCTAGGTCGGGTCCGGAGGGCGTGCCCCTAGTCCGCGGCCCGGCGCGTGGCCCGGGGTCGCACGACCTCCCGTCCCCAGGTGAGGGGTGTGGCCGCGCCGGTTCGCCCTCGCATATGCCTCGGGTTCTTTCGTGCACGCATCTGTTCCGGCGGGGGCGACGGATGGCAGGGTGTGCGTACGCGGTCCTCCGCTCTCCGCTCCTCCGGGGGACGGACCGCGCCGGCCCTCCCATGCGTCGCCCGCGGGGACGTGGCTGCACCGCACCTCCCGGCTCCCCACGGGAGGCCCGGTGCATGCCCGCACGGCGGCCTGTTCACGTCTCGCCGGGCCGGCGCTGCCGCGGCAGCGCGGGAAGGGTGAACCAGACCGCCTTTCCGTGAGCGGTGGGGCGGTGGCCGCAGTCGCTGCTCAGGGCGCGGATCAGCAGCAGGCCGCGGCCGTGCTCCTGCCAGGGGTCCGGCTCCTCGCCCGGCCCCGGGCAGACCAGCTCTTCTGGGTCCATCGGACGCCGGTCGTGCACCTCCACCTGGCAGGTGCCCGGAAGCAGCTCCACGACCAGCTCGATGGGATCCCCGCCGTCCGTGTGCTCGACGGCGTTGGCGACCAGTTCCGCGGTCAGGAGTTCGGCCGTGTCGCTGTCGGCGGGGGTGTCCAGGTCCGCCATCGCGGTACGGATCAGCGCCCGGGCGATCGGTACGGCGGCGGTGTCGTGCGGCAGCTCGATGCGCCAGCTGGCGGGGCCGGAGCCTGGGGCAGGGAACACGGCAGGTCCGTTCGGGCCGGGGAGTGGACGCGGGGGCGGGGCGTGGGGACGCGTGCGGACGAGGAGTGCCCGGGATGCACGGGGTCTCAACGTCCTACTTTCAACCTTAAGAAGTCAAAAACGGGGTGCCAGGGGCCTGTGTCCGGGGTCGTGGGGGACCTGTGCCCGCCCCGGCCCGGGACCTTCGCCCGGCGGCGTGGCGGCCCGGTGTCGTATAGCGCACCCGTGACGACAGTCACATACCAGTGATAAGGTTCCCTCAGGTGATGCCGTGTACACGCACGCTGAGGGAGGCCGTCCCGTATGAGCCCTTTCACCGGCTCCGCGCCCCGCACCGAGCACTGGCGGCATCTGCGCCTCGACGTCGACGACGGCGTCGCCACCGTGACGCTCGCCCGCCCCGAGAAGCTCAACGCCCTCACCTTCGGCGCCTACGCCGACCTGCGCGACCTCCTCGCCGAGCTGTCCCGCGAGCGGGCCGTGCGCGCTCTCGTCCTCGGCGGCGAGGGGCGCGGATTCTGCTCCGGCGGCGACGTGGACGAGATCATCGGCGCGACCCTGTCGATGGACACGGCCCGACTGCTGGACTTCAACCGGATGACCGGGCAGGTCGTCCGCGCGATCCGCGAATGCCCCTTCCCGGTGATCGCCGCCGTCCACGGGGTCGCGGCCGGCGCGGGCGCCGTCCTCGCCCTCGCCGCCGACTTCCGCATCGCCGACCCCAGCGCCCGCTTCGCCTTCCTCTTCACCCGGGTCGGCCTCTCGGGCGGCGACATGGGGGCGGCGTACCTGCTGCCCCGGGTCGTCGGCCTCGGCCACGCGACCCGGCTGCTCATGCTCGGCGATGCCGTCCGGGCCCCCGAGGCCGAGCGCATCGGACTGATCAGCGAACTCACCGAAGAGGGCGACGTCGACGCCCGGGCCGCCGCACTCGCCCGGCGCCTCGCCGACGGCCCCGCCCTGGCCCACGCCCAGACCAAGGCACTCCTCACGGCCGAGCTGGACATGCCCCTGGCCGCCTCCGTCGAACTCGACGCCGCCACCCAGGCGCTGCTGATGAACGGCGAGGACTACGCGGAGTTCCACGCCGCCTTCACCGAGAAGCGCCCACCGAAGTGGCGGGGACGCTGACGTGGGAGGGACACCGGCCCGACCGCTCCGGGTCGCCGTCATCGGCGGCGGCCCCGGAGGGCTCTACGCCGCCGCCCTCCTCAAGCGGCTCGACCCGGCTCGCGAGGTCACCGTCTGGGAGCGCGGCGACCCAGAGGACACCTTCGGCTTCGGCGTCGTCCTGTCCGACGAGACCCTCGGCGGCATCGAGCACGCCGACCCCGACGTCCACCGCGCACTCCAAGCGGAGTTCGTCCGGTGGGACGACATCGACATCGCCCACCGCGGGCACCTGCTCACCTCCTCCGGGCACGGCTTCGCCGCGCTCGGCCGCCGCCGGCTCCTGGAGATCCTGCACTCCCGCTGCGCCGAACTCGGCGTACGGCTCCACATCCACACCGAGGCCCCGACCGCCGCCGAGCTGGCCGCCACGCACGACCTGGTCGTGGCGGCGGACGGCGTCCACAGCGCGACCCGCGAGGCCCACGCGGACGTCTTCCGCCCCCGGCTCACCACCCACCGCTGCCGATACATCTGGCTCGCCGCCGACTTCGCCTTCGACGCCTTCCGCTTCGAGATCGCCGAGACCGAGCACGGCGTGATGCAGCTCCACGGCTACCCCTACTTCCGGCCGCCGCCGGCGCCCGGCCCCGGACAGGCCCCCGCCCCTCTCGCCCGTCCTGGCACCGCCCCCGGCGCGTCCACCGTCATCATCGAGATGCGCGAAGAGGTCTGGCGCGCCGCCGGCTTCGACGAACAGGACGAGACCGACTCCATCGCCCGCTGCGCGAAGATCTTCGCCGAGCCCCTCGGCGGCCGCCCCCTGCGCTCCAACAACTCCTCCTGGACCGCCTTCCGCACGGTCGTCAACGCGCGCTGGTCGCACGGCCACACGGTCCTGCTCGGCGACGCCGCCCACACGGCCCACTTCTCCATCGGCTCCGGCACCAAGCTCGCCGTCGAGGACGCACTCGCCCTCGCCGCCTGCGTCGAGGAACAGCCCACCGTGGCCGAGGCCCTCGCCGCCTACGAGACCGAGCGCCGACCCGTCGTGGAGTCCACCCAGCGCGCCGCGGCCGCCAGCCTGCGCTGGTTCGAGGAGGTCGACCGGTACCTCGACCAGCCGCCGCGCCAGTTCGCGTTCAACCTCCTCACCCGCAGCCGCCGCGTCACCCACGGCAACCTGCGGCTCCGGGACCCCGCCTTCACCGACTCCGTCGAGCGCGCCTTCGGCTGCCCGCCCGGTACCCCGCCGATGTTCACCCCCTTCCGGCTGCGCGGACTGACCCTGCGCAACCGCGTCCTCGTCTCGCCGATGGACCTGTACGTCGCCGAGGACGGCGTTCCCGACGACTTCCACCTCGTCCACTTGGGCGCCAGGGCCCTCGGCGGCGCCGGGCTCGTGATGACCGAGATGGTCTGCGTGAGCCGCGAGGGCCGGATCACACCCGGGTGCACCGGCCTCTGGACGGACGAGCAGGCCGAGGCGTGGAGCCGCGTCACCTCGTTCGTGCACACCCGGTCACCCGGCACCGCGATCGGCGTCCAGCTCGGCCACTCCGGCCGCAAGGGCTCCACCCGCCGGATGTGGGAGGGCATCGACCAGCCGCTGCCCGACGGCAACTGGCCCCTGACGGCCGCCTCCCCGCTCCCGTACCGCCCCGGCGTCAACCAGATCCCGCACGCCCTCGACCGGGCCGGGATGACGGCCGTCCGGGAGGAGTTCACGGCGGCGGCCCGCCGGGCGGCGCGCTGCGACTTCGACCTGCTCGAACTGCACTGCGCCCACGGCTATCTGCTCTCCGGCTTCCTCTCCCCGCTGACCAACCGCAGGGACGACGCCTACGGCGGCCCGCTCGCGAACCGGCTCCGCTTCCCCCTCGAAGTCTTCGACGCCGTCCGCGAGGTGTGGCCGCCGGAACGTCCGATGACGGTCCGGATCTCGGCCACCGACTGGGCGGACGGCGGCACGACCGACGAGGACGCGATCGGGACGGCCCGCGCGTTCGCCGCTCACGGAGCCGACGCCATCGACGTCTCCACCGGCCAGGTCGTCCCCGACGAACGCCCCGAGTACGGACGCTCGTACCAGACCCCGTACGCCGACCGGATCCGCGGGGCCGTCCCCGTCCCGGTCATCGCCGTCGGCGCCCTCTCGTCCTGGGACGACGTCAACTCCCTGCTGCTCGCGGGCCGCGCCGACCTCTGCGCCCTGGCGCGCCCGCACCTCTACGACCCGCACTGGACGCTGCACGCGGCGGCCGAACAGGACTACCGGGGCCCGGCGGCCCCGTGGCCCGACCCGTACCGCGCGGGCAGCCGTACGCCGCCGACGGGCCGCACCGACGCTCCGAAGCCCCGGCTCGCCCTCCATCTCCGCCCCTGAGAGGGCGTCCTCCGGCCGAGGCCCAAGCGTCGGCGCGTCCCGGAGCCGTCCTCAGCCCCGGCCGTCGCCGTCCCCGCGCACGAACGTCTCCCCGGCGTCCCGAAGCCTCTCGTGCAGCGCCGCGAACACCTCCGCCGAGCGGCCTCCCGGCCAGTCGTCGGGCAGCAGTTCCGGCGGCAGCACCGGGTCCGCGTACGGCAGGCGGCGCCAGGAGTCCAGGGCGAGGAGATAGTCGCGGTACGCGTCCTCCGCCGTCCCCGGCGATACCTTCCAGGCGCGCAGGACCGGCTCGTGGGCGGCGAGGAACTCCTCGTGCAGCGTGGCGATCGAGGCCAGGTCCCACCAGCGGGCCACCGCCTCCGCCGTCGCCGTGTACCCCAGGTGCTCGCCGCGGAAGAGGTCCACGTACGGGGAGAGCTCCAGCCGCTCCAGGGTGTGCCGGGTCTCCTCGTGGAGCCGCGCGGGGGCGATCCAGACGCCCGGGGCCGCCGTGCCGAAGCCCAGCCGGGCCAGCCGCGAGCGCAGCAGATGCCGCTTGTGGCGCTCGGACTCGGGCACGGAGAAGACGGCGAGGACCCAGCCCTCGGACAGCTTCGGCTCCGTACGGGAGTAGATCCGGCGGTCACCGTCGTCCAGGAGCTGGCGCGCCTCGTCCGAGAGCATGTATCCGGCCGCACCGTCGGCCGTCCGCCCCGGCAGCAGCAGGCCCCGCCGCTTCAGCCGCGACACCGACGACCGCACCGAGGGCGCGTCGACGCCGAGCGCCGCGAGGAGGCGGATCAGCTCGGCCACCGGCGTCGGCGCCCCGTCGCGCGCGGGGCCACGGCCGTACGCGCCGTACAGCGAGACGATCAGGGAACGGGGAGTGTGCTGCTCGGCCACGTGATCACTCTAGGGGGTGGTGTGGCCGTGGAGCCCGGCTCGGGTGGCTTACGCGGGCCTCACGGCGTCGGGCCGGGCCCTCCCGCGTGCTCCTCGGCCCCGGGCCCTGCGGTGGTCTCCTCGGCGCGCAGCCGGAAGCGCTGCAGCTTCCCCGTCGCCGTCCGGGGCAGGGCGTCCAGGAAGACGATCTTCCGGGGGCTCTTGTACGGCGCCAGGCGGGCGCGGACGAACGCGCGCAGCGCGGCCGCCGTCTCCGCGTCGCGCGGTACCCCGTGCCGTACGACCGTGTACGCCACCACGATCCGGCCGCGCAGCTCGTCCGGACGGCCGACCACCGCCGCCTCGACCACGTCGGGGTGGGCGAGCAGCGCCTCCTCGACCTGGGGGCCCGCGATGTTGTAGCCGGCCGAGATGATCATGTCGTCGGCGCGGGCGACGTACCGGAAGTAGCCCTCCTTGTCCCGTACGTAGGTGTCGCCGGTGACGTTCCAGCCGTCCCGGACGTACTCACCCTGGCGGGGATCGGCCAGGTATCGGCAGCCGACGGGGCCGCGCACGGCGAGCAGCCCCTCCTCGCCGTCGGGCACCTCCGCGCCCGTGGGGTCCACGATCCTGGCCTCCCAGCCGGGGACGGGGCGGCCGGTGGTGCCCGGGCGGATGTCGCCGTCCGCCGCGGAGATGAAGATGTGGAGGAGCTCGGTCGCGCCGATGCCGTTGATGAGCTTGAGTCCGGTCCGGTCGTACCAGGCCTCCCAGGTGGCGGCCGGCAGGTTCTCGCCGGCGGAGACGCACCGGCGCAGGGAGGCGGTGACGTCGCTCCGACCGCGACCCCGACCCCGGTCCCGACCGTCGCGGTCGTCAGGACCGTCCCGGCCGTCCCCGTCACGGAGCTCCTGGTGCTCCTCGTGCTCCTCGTGCCCGTGACGCCCGTGGTGGTCGTCCAGCTCGTCCAGCATCAGCCGGTACGCGGTCGGTGCCGTGAACAGCACCGACACCCGGTGCTCGGCGACGGCCGCGAGCAGCTGGGCGGGGCCGGCCTGCTCCAGGAGCAGGGCGCTCGCTCCCGCGCGCAGGGGGAAGACCACCAGCCCGCCGAGGCCGAAGGTGAAGCCCAGGGGCGGGGAGCCGGCGAAGACGTCGTCCGGAAGCGGACGCAGGACGTGGGCGGAGAAGGTGTCGGCGACGGCCAGCACGTCGCGGTGGAAGTGCATGCACCCCTTGGGCCGACCGGTGGTACCGGAGGTGAAGGCGATCAGCGCCACGTCGTCCGCGGCCGTGCGCACGGCCGCGTAGGCGGTGGGCTTGGCGAGGGCGAGCGAGAGCAGGTCGTCGGGGGAGTCCCCGCCGTACGTGGTGACGCGCAGCCCCGGTATCGCGGCCTTGACCAGCTCGTCGACCGACCGGATGTCGCACAGTGCGTGGGTGCAGCGTGCCATCTCGGCCATCACCGCCAGCTCGCCGGCACGCTGCTGGGCCAGGACGGTGACGGCCACCCCGCCCGCCTTCATCACCGCCAGCCAGCAGGCGGCGAGCCAGGGTGTCGTGGGGCCGCGCAGCAGCACCCGGTGGCCGGGCCGTACGCCCAGGTCGGTCGTCAGGACATGGGCGATCCGGTTCACACGCTCCTGGAGTTGTCCGTATGTCCAGACAAGACCCGATCCGTCCCGGAAGGCGGGTCGCTCCGTGCCGAATCGTTCCACCGTGCGGTCGAGCAGTTCCGCCCCGCAGTTGAGCCGCTCGGGATAGCGCAGGCCGGGCAGATCGAAGAGCAACCGCGGCCACTGCCCGGCGGGCGGCAGATGATCGCGCGCGAAGGTGTCGTGATGGGCCGAGCCGGTCAGCTCCATGAGTTCGTCCCCTTGTCGTGGTGGGGTCGCCCAACGAGCGTATCGTGATGGTGACGACAGTCAACGGTGCGCGATAGGACGGTCCGGCGGCGAGACGGCGGCGATGGCGACGGTGACGACCGCGGTCATGCGACGACGTGGCCCCGTGACCAGGTGACGACGTGACGACGTGACGACGGAGGCAGGAGTCCGAATGTCCGCATTCTCGCTCGACCCCGCACAGACCGCCCGCTGTACGGAGCTCCGCACCCTCGCGGCCGAACGCCTGCGGCCCCTCGCCGAGAAGGGCGAACCCGGGCGCGTCAACCGCCCCCTCGTCGCCGCCCTCGGGGAACTCGGACTCCTCGCCCGTCTCTTCGAGGCCGGGGCCCTCGACCTCTGCCTGATGCGCGAGTCCCTGGCCCACGCGTGCACCGAGGCCGAGACCGCGCTCGCCCTCCAAGGGCTCGGCGCCCATCCGGTCGCCGCCGCCGGCACCCCCGCACAGCGCGACCGCTGGCTCCCCGAGGTCACGGCGGGGCGTGCGGTCGCCGCCTTCGCGCTCTCCGAACCCGACGCGGGCTCCGACGCCGCCGCACTCGCCCTGGAGGCCCGCCCCGACGGCGCCGGCGGGTGGCTGCTGCACGGCGAGAAGCGCTGGATCTCCAACGCCCCCGAGGCCGACTTCGCCACCGTCTTCGCCCGCACCACGCCAGGAGCCGGAGCCCGCGGAGTCACCGCGTTCCTCGTCCCCGCCGACCGGCCCGGCCTCACCGGCAGCGCGCTCGACATGCTCTCCCCGCACGCCATCGGCACGCTGGTCTTCGACGGGGTCCCCGTCGGCCCGGACGACGTCCTCGGCGAGGTCGACCGCGGCTTCCGGGTCGCCATGAACACCCTCAACCTCTTCCGTCCCAGCGTCGGGGCCTTCGCCGTCGGCATGGCCCAGGCCGCCCTCGACGCCACCCTCGCCCACACCGCCGCCCGCCCCGCCTTCGGGGGCGTCCTGCGCGACCTCCAGGCGGTCGCCCACCAGGTCGCCGAGATGGCCACCCGTACCGAAGCCGCCCGGCTGCTCGTCTACGCGGCGGCGGCGGCGTACGACTCCGGCGCGAGCGACGTGCCCAAGCGCGCGGCGATGGCGAAGCTCCTCGCCACCGAGACCGCCCAGTACGTCGTCGACGCCGCCGTCCAGCTCCACGGCGCCCGTGCCCTGCAACGCGGCCACCTGCTGGAACACCTCTACCGCGAGGTGCGCGCACCACGCATCTACGAAGGAGCCACCGAGGTCCAGCGCACGATCATCGCCAGGGAGCTGTACGGATGAGCGGAACGCCGTACGGAGGACCGAGGAGCCGCACGGATGACCGGAGCGCTGTACGGATGACCCAAGGAGCCGCACGGATGACGAAGGAGCCGTACCGATGACGCCCCTCCACCGGCACAACCCCGCCGAGCTGTCCCCGCCCACCGGTTTCTCGCACGCCGTCACGGCCACGGGCTCCCGTCTGGTCTTCCTCGCCGGGCAGACCGCCCTCGACCGCGACGGAAAGATCGTCGGGGAGACGCTGCCCGAGCAGTTCGAGACCGCGCTCGCCAACCTGCTCGCCGCCCTCCGCCACGCCGGAGGTTCCCCGGCCGACCTCGCGCGGGTCACCGTGTACGCCACCGATGTCGCCGACTACCGCCGCCATACCCACGAACTCGGCTGCGTCTGGCGGCGGTTGGCCGGCCGCGACTATCCCGCGATGGCCGTGATCGGGGTCGTGCGCCTCTGGGACGACCAGGCGCGGGTGGAGCTGGACGGCTTCGCCGTCCTGGAGTAGCGACGACCGGCCTCCCACCGAACTCCTGGTGCGGGGGCGGCGGTCGTGGCCGCCGCCCCACCGTGCTTGATCAATTGGTCACTCGCCGGAGGCGGGCTTAGGGTCGAAAGGTGGACTGACCGGCCCACGGCCGCCTACCCACCACGCGAGGGCGCGATGCGCCATGAGTACCCCCAAGCCGACGACACCAGCACGGACCGCCGCCACCAAGCGCCAGGGCGGCGGCAACACGATCGCCCTTCTGGTCATCGCCTCCTGTCAGCTGATGGTCGTCCTCGACATCACCATCGTGAACATCGCGTTGCCCCACATCCAGAGCTCGCTCGACTTCTCGACGACGAGCCTGTCGTGGGTCGTCAACGCGTACACCCTGACCTTCGGAGGCCTGCTCCTGCTCGGCGGGCGGGTCGGTGACATCCTCGGCCGGCGCCGGGTCTTCATCTTCGGCGTCCTCCTCTTCGGACTCGCCTCCCTCCTCGGCGGACTCGCCCAGAACGACTGGCAACTCCTCGCCGCCCGAGCCCTGCAGGGCGTGGGCGGCGCGATCGCCTCGCCGACCTCTCTCGCACTGATCTCCACCACCTTCACCGAAGGACCGGAGCGCAACCGGGCGTTCGGCGTCTTCGCGGCCGTGTCCGCGGGCGGTGGCGCGATCGGACTGCTCGCGGGCGGTGTCCTGGTCGAATGGCTCGACTGGCGCTGGGTGTTCTTCGTCAACGTGCCGATCGCCGTCCTCATCGCCGTCGCGGCGCCCCGCTACATCAAGGAGTCCGAACGCCACGCCGGCCACTTCGACCTGACCGGTGCGCTCACCGCCACCGTCGGCATGGTGGCGCTGGTCTACGGGTTCATCCGCGCCGCCCAGGAAGGCTGGCGCGACCCCGTCACCCTCGCCTCCTTCGGAGCGGCCGTCGTGCTGCTCATCGTCTTCATCGCGATCGAGCGGCGCTCGCGGCAGCCGATCACCCCGCTGCACATGTTCGCCGACCGCAACCGGGCGGGCACGTACGCCATCATGCTCTGCCTGGCCGCGGCGATGTTCGGCATGTTCTTCTTCCTGACGCTGTTCGTGCAGAACGTCCTGGGCTTCAGCCCCCTGGAAGCCGGCCTGGCCTTCCTGCCGGTCAGCGCGGTGATCGCGGTCGGCGCGGGGCTCGCCTCCCAGATGCTGCCGAGGTTCGGGCCCAAGCCCTTCATGGTCGTCGGTTCGCTCCTCGCCGCGGCCGGTCTCTCCTGGCTGACCCTGACCGACGTGCACTCCACGTACCTGGGCAGCATCCTCGGCCCCATGCTCATCTTCAGCCTGGGAATGGGCATGCTCTTCGTCTCGCTGACCCTGATGGCGCTCTCCAACGTGCGCACGGAGGAGTCGGGCGCCGCGTCCGGGCTGCTCAACGCGACCCAGCAGGTGGGCGGTTCCCTCGGCCTCTCGATCCTGGTGACCGTCTTCGGAACGGCCAGCCGCAACGAGGCGGAGAAGCAGGTGCCGGCCTTCCTCTCCCAGGCCGGACCGCTGGAGAAGGCGCAGTTCGCCAAGACGGGCCAGCTGCCGCCGCCCTGGGCCGACGAGGTCCTCACCTCCGGTGTGTCCCTGGCCTTCATCGTCGCGGCCGCCTTCGCGATCATCGCCGCCGTGATCGCCCTCGTCGCGATCCAGGTACGCCCCTCCGATCTCGAACGCCTCAAGGGCGGCATGGGCCCGCCGGGCGCGGCCTGACCCGGTCCGCCGGGTCGGGCCGAGCCGCCCAGCCCCCGCGCCCAGTCGCCCGAGGCCGGGCGGCTCACGGCTCCGGCGGTCACGCGGCACCGTCGTCACCCGGTCGGATCACGTCCCGCGGGCGATCCGACCCGGGTGGCGTCGCCGCGCGTGCCGCCCTCAGCGCTTCGCTCGATGATGGGTGGATGGACGTCACCGAGGTACTCCTGCCCGGCCTCGGCCTGCGCTACGAGTTCACCAACCACCAGGGCGACCGCATCGGAGTCGTCGCCCGGCAGACCGGTGACTACGAACTGGTGGTGTACGAACGGGACGACCCCGACGAGGGGCGGTCCGTCCTCGAACTCAACGCGGAAGAGGCCGACACGGTGGCCGAGATCCTCGGGGCGCCGCGGATCGCCGAGCGGTTCGCCGGACTGACCGAGGAGGCGCCCGGGCTGCGGTCCGGGCAGACCGAGGTCCGCCCCGGAAGCCGCTACGACGGCCGGCCCCTGGGGGACACCCGGGCGCGGACCCTGACCGGCGCGTCCGTCGTCGCCGTGGTCAGGGGTGGGATCGTGCTGCCCTCGCCCGCCCCTCAGGACGTCCTGCGGGGCGGGGACGTCCTCGTGGTGATCGGTACCCACGAGGGCATCGCGGCCGTGGAACAGATCATCCAGGGCTGACCGTGCACACGCCGGTCGCGCTGCTGCTGGAGCTCGGCATCATCCTCGCCGCCCTGAGCCTGCTCGGGACCGTGGCCAGGCGCCTCACGCTCTCGCCGATCCCGCTCTACCTGCTCGCGGGCCTGGCGATCGGCGAGGGGGGCATCGCCCCCGTCCCCGCGGCCGGCGGGTTCGTCGAGACGGGCGCCACCATCGGCGTCGTCCTGCTCCTGCTGACGCTCGGCCTCGAGTTCTCCCTGCCGGAGTTCGCCGTCGGCATGCGCCGCCGCGTTCCGTCCGCCCTGGTCGACCTCCTCCTCAACGCCCTGCCCGGCGCGGTGGCCGGAGTGCTGCTCGGCCTCGACGCCATCGGGACGCTCGCCCTGGCCGGCGCCACGTACATCTCCTCCTCGGGCATCGTCGCCCGGCTCCTGGCAGACCTGCGCCGCCTCGGCAACCGGGAGACCCCGGCCGTGCTGTCGGTCCTCGTCCTCGAGGACTGCGTCATGGCCTTCTACCTGCCGGTGCTCGCCGTGCTCGCCTCCGGCGGCCGGTGGTGGCAGGCGGCCCTCGGCGTGCTCGCGGCGGTCGGCGCCGTCGTGGCGGCCGTCACCGTCTCGTACCGCTGGGGGCACCACCTGGGCCGGCTGGTCTCCCACCCGGACGACGAGCAGCTCATGCTCCGGGTGCTCGGCCTGACCCTGATCGTGGCGGCCCTGGCCGAACTCGTCCACGCGTCGGCGGCCGTCGGTGCCTTCCTCGTCGGCCTCACCCTCACCGGGGAGACGGCGACCCGCACCCGCGCCGTGCTCAGCCCGCTGCGGGACCTCTTCGCCGCCGTGTTCTTCCTCGCCATCGGCCTGTCGGTCGATCCGGACGACCTGGTGCCCGCCCTTCCCGCGGCCCTCGCGTTGGCAGCCGTCAGCATCGTCACCAAGGTGCTCACCGGGCGGTTCGCCGCCGCGCGGGACGGCGTGGGGCGCCGCGGGCAGCTGCGTGCCGGGACGGCCCTGATCGCCCGTGGCGAGTTCTCCCTCGTCATCGTCGGCCTCGTCGGCACCCTGCACGGCTCTCTCGGGCCGCTGGTGACCGCGTACGTCTTCATCCTCGCGATCGTCGGCCCGGTCCTGACGCGCCTGGCAGGCGCCGTCCCCCTCGGCAGGCGGCAGCCGCCCCGCGCCGACGCACAGGACGGCGCCGCCTGACCGCACCGGACGGCGCCCCCGGTGGCCGTCCCGCGTCACGGGCCCGGGTGCCCCGCCCCGCGTCACGGGGCCCGGGCGTCCCGCCCCCTCATCGGGCCCGGGTGCCCGTCACGCCCAGGTCACCGGCAGGCTCTTCACCCCGTGGATGTCCGCGGCCTCAGGGCGGACGGGGACCTCCTCGGCCGGTACGGCCAGGCGCAGTCCGGGGAAGCGGGCGAACAGAGCGGAGAACGCCACCCGCATCTCGATCCGGGCCAGCTGCGCACCCAGGCACAGATGGATGCCGTGGCCGAAGGCCAGGTGGCCGCCGTCCTGCCTGTGGAGGTCGAGCACCTGCGGATCGGTGAAGCGCTCGGGGTCGCGGTTGGCGGTGCTGTACGACAGGACGACCGTCGTGCCCGCCTCGATCAGCTGCCCGCCCACCTCGACGTCCACCAGCGCCGTCCTCATGAACGACTTGGCGACGCTCAGATACCGCAGCAGCTCCTCCACGGCCTGGTCGGTGAGCGCGGGATCGGCGCGCAGCGCGGCCGCCTGGTCCGGATTGCGCAGGAGGGCGAAGGCCCCGAGGGCCAGCATGTTCGCGGTGGTGTCGAAGCCGGCCGCCAGCAGGATCAGGCCGATCCCCCGCAGCTCCTCGTCGGTCAGGTCGCTGTCGGTGAGTTCGCTGAGCACGTCGTCCGTGGGGTTCGCGCGCTTGGCGGCCACCAGCCGGGCGAGGTACTCCTGGGTCGCGGTGTAGGCGGCGATCAGGTCCTCGTCGCTCGTCTCCCCGTTCATGAACGTGTCGATCTGTTCCTGGAAGGACGCGCGGTCCTGGTACGGCACCCCCAGCAGCTCGCAGATGACGATGGTGGGGATCGGCTTGGCGAACGCGGACACCAGGTCCGCCGTCGGCCCGGCCGCCTCCATGGCGTCCAGGCAGTCGGCGGTGATCTGCTTGATGCGCTCGGTGAGGAGCCGCATCCGCCGCGCGGTGAACCTGCCCACCAGCGGCTTCCGGTAGCGCCCGTGCTCCGGCTCGTCCATGAGGAGGAACTCGCCGGGCGGGGCCGGGGGGAGTTCGAAGTCGACGACGTTCAGGAGGTCCTTGCGGGAGCTGAACCGCGGGTCGGCCAGGACCGACCTGACGAGGTCGTACCCGGTGATCAGCCAGCCGGGCTTCCCGCCGGGGTGGGTGTAGCGGCTGATGGGCCCCTGCCGACGGGCCTCGATCAGCTCCGTCGGCGGGTCGAACGGGCAGCCGGGCGGGCGCTCCGCCGGCAGCGTCGTGACGGTGTGGACGGATTCACCCATGGCCATTCCTCATCTCGCGGCGGCACCTGCTTGACACATGTCGAAAGCTACGTTGCGTTCATGATTTCGTCAATCGACTTGAGGGTGTAACGGCAGTTCGGAGGCGGTAAATTGATGCAATGGCGCTGTTCGTTAACGCAACGATCCGTTGCAATGGGTCAATCCGTGAGGCGGCTCGGCAGGAGCACGCGCGAAGGGCCGCCGACCGGGCGCTTCGGAAGGCGAAGCGCCGCGGACGACGGCCCGGGTGCGGGAAGGTCGCGGGGATCAGATGTCGCGGAAGATCTCGATCTGCGCGCCCACCGAGTTGAGGCGCTCCGCCAGCTCCTCGTATCCGCGGTTGATCACGTACACGTTCCGCAGGACCGACGTGCCCTCCGCCGCCATCATCGCCAGCAGTACCACCACCGCCGGGCGCAGGGCCGGCGGGCACATCATCTCGGCGGCGCGCCAGCGGGTCGGGCCCTCGACCAGGACGCGGTGGGGGTCGAGGAGCTGGAGGCGGCCGCCGAGGCGGTTGAGGTCGGTGAGGTAGATCGCGCGGTTGTCGTAGACCCAGTCGTGGATGAGGGTCTTGCCCTGCGCGGTCGCCGCGATGGCCGCGAAGAACGGCACGTTGTCGATGTTGAGGCCGGGGAACGGCATCGGGTGGATCTTGTCGATCGGCGCCTCCAGCTTGGAGGGGCGGACCGTCAGGTCGACCAGGCGGGTGCGGCCGTTGTCGGCGGCGTACTCCGCGGAGCGGTCGTGGTCCAGGCCCATCTCCTCCAGGACCGCGAGCTCGATCTCCATGAACTCGATCGGCACCCGGCGGATCGTCAGCTCCGACTCCGTGACGACGGCCGCGGCCAGCAGGCTCATCGCCTCGACCGGGTCCTCGGAGGGGGAGTAGTCGACGTCCACGTCGATCTGCGGGACGCCGTGCACGGTCAGCGTCGTGGTGCCGATGCCCTCGACCTTCACGCCCAGCGCCTCCAGGAAGAAGCACAGGTCCTGGACCATGTAGTTCGAGGAGGCGTTGCGGATGACGGTGACACCGTCGTTGCGCGCGGCGGCGAGCAGCGCGTTCTCGGTCACGGTGTCGCCGCGCTCGGTCAGCACGATCGGACGGTCGGGCGAGACGGACCTCTCGACCTGGGCGTGGTAAAGGCCTTCGGTCGCCGTGATGTCGAGGCCGAAGCGGCGCAGCGCGATCATGTGCGGCTCGATCGTGCGCGTACCGAGGTCGCAGCCGCCCGCGTAGGGCAGCCTGAAGCGGTCGAGCCGGTGCATCAGCGGGCCGAAGAACATGATGATCGACCGGGTGCGGATCGCGGCCTCGGCGTCGATCGACTCCATGTCCAGCTCGGCCGGGGGCACGATCTCCAGGTCGACGCCCTCGTTGATCCACCGGGTGCGGACGCCGATGGAGCCCAGGACCTCCAGGAGCCGGAAGACCTCCTCGATCCGGGCGACGCGGCGCAGGACCGTGCGGCCCTTGTTGAGGAGGGAGGCGCAGAGCAGCGCGACGCACGCGTTCTTGCTCGTCTTCACGTCGATGGCTCCGGAGAGCCGCCGGCGGCCGACGACCCGCAGGTGCATGGGGCCGGCGTAACCGAGAGACACGATCTCACTGTCGAGCGCTTCGCCGATCCGAGCGATCATCTCAAGGCTGATGTTCTGGTTGCCGCGTTCGATCCGGTTGACGGCGCTCTGACTTGTGGCCAGGGCCTCGGCGAGCTGCGTCTGAGTCCAGCCACGGTGCTGGCGGGCGTCACGGATGAGCTTGCCGATGCGTACGAGGTAGTCGTCTGCCATGGCGTCACGTTATCTCAGATATGAGATGACGCTCGCGAGGGGGTGGGCCATCAGGGTGACGAACCGTGAGCGGTGGGATGGCGGGGTTCGTAGAGCGGGAGTTCGGCACCGCTCGGCATCCGTACGGCGGCGAGGAGTCCCCAGCCCTGGTCGGTGATGGGTCGTGAGATCTCGGTGCCGCGGTCCTCCAGCGTGGTCAGCGTCGCCGTGATGTCGTCGCACATCAGATAGAACTCGTGCTTCGGGTCGCCGGGGGAGGGGTGTACGGCGAGCTCGGCCGGCGGTAGCCGGAAGAGGAGCCAGCCCTCGCCCGCGTCGACGTGCTCGAACCCGACCACGTCCCTCAGGAAGGCGCGGTCCGCGTCCGCGTCGGGGGTGTAGAGAATCACATGCGCGCCGCTGAACATGGTCCGATCGTCACGCCGGTGTGAGGATGCGGCCATCGCTGCGCCGCCGTACGGGTCCCGGGCCGTGCCCCGGGGCATGCCGGGCATGACCGCGCGGCGGTCATGTACTAGAGTTATCTCGACATCGAGATATCTGCCGAAAGACGCACCGCAGCCGCGCCAGCCGGTAAGGGTTACCTAACTAAGTCTTACCTTAGCGGATCGGCGAGGAGCCATCGCGGCAGGATGCGGTCAGAACGCGCACATTGATGAAGGAGACTGTCGTGTCGGCGAACAGCTTCGACGCCCGCAGCACGCTGCGCGTGGGCGACGAGTCGTACGAGATCTTCAGGCTGGACAAGGTCGAGGGCTCCGCGCGCCTCCCCTACAGCCTGAAGGTGCTCCTGGAGAACCTGCTCCGCACCGAGGACGGCGCGAACATCACCGCCGACCACATCCGGGCGCTCGGCGGCTGGGACTCGCAGGCTCAGCCGAGCCAGGAGATCCAGTTCACGCCGGCCCGCGTGATCATGCAGGACTTCACCGGTGTGCCCTGTGTCGTCGACCTCGCCACCATGCGCGAGGCCGTCAAGGAGCTCGGCGGCGACCCGGCGAAGGTCAACCCGCTCTCCCCGGCCGAGCTGGTCATCGACCACTCCGTCATCGCCGACAAGTTCGGCACGAAGGAAGCCTTCGGCCAGAACGTCGAGCTGGAGTACGGCCGCAACAAGGAGCGCTACCAGTTCCTGCGCTGGGGCCAGACCGCCTTCGACGACTTCAAGGTCGTCCCCCCGGGCACCGGCATCGTGCACCAGGTGAACATCGAGCACCTGGCCCGTACGGTCATGGTTCGCAATGGCCAGGCCTACCCCGACACCCTCGTCGGCACCGACTCCCACACCACCATGGTCAACGGCCTCGGTGTGCTCGGCTGGGGCGTCGGCGGCATCGAGGCCGAGGCCGCCATGCTCGGCCAGCCGGTCTCCATGCTCATCCCGCGCGTCGTCGGCTTCAAGCTGACCGGCGAGCTCCCGGCCGGCACCACCGCCACCGACCTCGTCCTCACGATCACCGAGATGCTGCGCAAGCACGGCGTCGTCGGCAAGTTCGTCGAGTTCTACGGCGAGGGCGTGGCCGCCACCAGCCTCGCCAACCGCGCCACCATCGGCAACATGTCGCCGGAGTTCGGCTCCACCGCCGCGATCTTCCCGATCGACGGCGAGACCCTGAACTACCTCAAGCTCACCGGCCGCTCCGAGCAGCAGGTCGCGCTCGTCGAGGCGTACGCCAAGGAGCAGGGCCTCTGGCTGGACCCGTCCGCCGAGCCCGACTTCTCCGAGAAGCTGGAGCTCGACCTCTCCACGGTCGTCCCCTCCATCGCAGGACCGAAGCGTCCGCAGGACCGCATCGTCCTCGCCAACGCCGCGCAGCAGTTCGCCCAGGACGTCCGCAACTACGTGGACGACGTGGACGAGCAGGGCAAGGAGTCCTTCCCGGCCTCCGACGCTCCGGCGAACCACCCCAACGGCGCCCCGTCGAAGCCGGTCACCGTCACGGCCCCCGACGGCTCGACCTACGAGATCGACCACGGCGCCGTCACCGTCGCCGCGATCACCTCCTGCACCAACACCTCGAACCCGTACGTCATGGTCGCCGCCGCGCTCGTCGCGAAGAAGGCCGTGGAGAAGGGCCTGACCCGCAAGCCGTGGGTCAAGACCACCCTCGCCCCGGGCTCCAAGGTCGTCACCGACTACTTCGACAAGGCGGGCCTGACCCCGTACCTCGACAAGGTCGGCTTCAACCTCGTCGGCTACGGCTGCACCACCTGCATCGGCAACTCCGGCCCGCTGCCGGAGGAGGTCTCCAAGGCCGTCAACGAGCACGACCTCGCGGTCACCTCGGTGCTGTCCGGCAACCGCAACTTCGAGGGCCGGATCAACCCCGACGTCAAGATGAACTACCTGGCCTCCCCGCCGCTGGTCGTCGCGTACGCCCTCGCGGGCTCCATGAAGGTGGACATCACCAAGGACGCGCTCGGCATCGACACCGAGGGCAAGCCGGTCTACCTGGCCGACATCTGGCCCTCCGAGGCCGAGGTCAACGACGTCGTCGCCAACGCCATCGGCGAGGACATGTTCAACAAGTCCTACCAGGACGTCTTCGCGGGCGACGCCCAGTGGCAGGCCCTGCCGATCCCGACCGGCAACACCTTCGAGTGGGACGCCGAGTCCACCTACGTCCGCAAGCCCCCTTACTTCGAGGGCATGACGATGGAGACCACCCCGGTCTCCGACATCGTCGGCGCGCGCGTCCTGGCCAAGCTGGGCGACTCGGTCACCACCGACCACATCTCCCCGGCCGGCGCCATCAAGGCCGACACCCCGGCCGGCCAGTACCTCACCGAGCACGGTGTGGAGCGTCGTGACTTCAACTCCTACGGCTCGCGCCGAGGCAACCACGAGGTCATGATCCGCGGCACGTTCGCCAACATCCGCCTGCGCAACCAGATCGCGCCGGGCACCGAGGGCGGCTTCACCCGCGACTTCACCCAGGCCGACGGCCCGGTGTCGTTCATCTACGACGCCTCGCGCAACTACATCGAGCAGGGCATCCCGCTCGCGATCCTGGCGGGCAAGGAGTACGGCTCCGGCTCGTCCCGCGACTGGGCCGCCAAGGGCACCGCGCTGCTCGGCGTCAAGGCCGTCATCGCCGAGTCGTACGAGCGCATCCACCGCTCGAACCTCATCGGCATGGGCGTGCTGCCGCTCCAGTTCCCGGAGGGCGCCTCGGCGGCCTCCCTCGGCCTGACCGGCGAGGAGACCTTCTCCTTCACCGGCGTCACCGAGCTGAACGAGGGCCGCACCCCGCGCACGGTCAAGGTCACCACCGACACCGGTGTCGAGTTCGACGCGGTCGTCCGCATCGACACCCCCGGCGAGGCGGACTACTACCGCAACGGCGGCATCATGCAGTACGTGCTCCGGAACCTCATCCGCGGCTGACCCACCCGGTCACCCGGCACACGGACCGGCCGCCACCCCGCAGGGGGTGGCGGCCGGTCCGCGTTGCCGGGCAGGACTTCACGCACGGCCTAGGACAGCAGCTCCACCTCCGCCAGCGTCCCGCCCGTGCCGCTCGCCACCAGGCGGTACTTCGCGTACGTGCCCGGTGCGGCGACCGAGAAGACCCGGGTCTGGCGGTCCCAGGCAAAGGACTGGTCCGTCCGCCGGTCGAGGTCCTTCCAGACGGCGCCGTCCGCCGACCCCTGGAGGACCCAGCCCGTGGGCGCCTTGCCCCGTGCGGACGAGGTCAGCGTGTACTGGACCGCCCGGACGGGCTCCGTCACCGGCAGGTCCACCGAGGCGACGGGGCCCTCCGTGGCGGAGGTGTCGTCGAAGAGCGGACCGGCTCCGGCGATCGCGTCGGCGCGCGGGGCGGGCACCTTGTCGTCCCGGGTGATCGAGACCGGGCCGGCCTGCGCGCCCGTGCCCCAGGCCGACGGCTTCGGGCCCATCTCGAACGTCAGCGTGCCGCCCCGGGACAGCAGGGCGTGCGGCAGGCCGGTGGAGTTCCACCGCCCGCCGTTCAGCTTCACGCCCTGGACGTAGAGGTTCTTCGCGCTGTTGCGCGGAGCCTCGACGACCAGCGTGCGTCCGTTGTCGAGGTGCAGCGTCGCCTTCTTGAACAGGGGTGAGCCGATCGCGTACTCCCCGCTGCCCATCACCAGCGGGTAGAAGCCGAGCGAGGAGAAGAGGTACCAGGCGGACTGCTCGCCGTTGTCCTCGTCGCCGTGGTAGCCCTGGCCGATCTCGCTGCCGGTGTAGAGGCGGGAGAGCACCTCGCGGACCTTCCCCTGCGTCTTCCACGGCGTGCCGGCCGCGTTGTACATGTACGGCACGTGGTGGGCGACCTGGTTGGAGTGGCCGTACATGCCCATCCGGACGTCACGGGCCTCGGTCATCTCGTGGATGACGCTGCCGTACGAGCCGGTGAACTCGGGGCTCGCCGTCTCGGGGGTGGAGAAGTACGTGTCCAGCTTCGCGCCGAGACCGGACCGGCCGCCGTAGAGGTTGGCCAGGCCGCGCGAGTCCTGCGGGGCGGTGAAGGCGTAGCCCCAGCCGTTGGTCTCGGTGTAGTCGTGCCCCCAGATCCTCGGGTCGTACGCGGCGGAGGGGACCCGCCAGGCGCCCGTGAGGTCGCGGCCCTGGAAGAAGCCGGCCTTCGTGTCGAAGAGCGAGACGTACTTCCGGGCGCGGGAGAGGAAGTACGCGGCCTCCTCCTGGTACCGCTTCTTCCCGGTCCTCTTGTGCAGGGCCTCGGCCATCTTCGCGATGCCGTAGTCGTTGAGGTAGCCCTCCAGGGACCAGGAGAGTCCCTCGTGGGTCCGGGTCGAGGCGTAGCCGAGGAAGGGGGACGTCTCCATGCCCTTGCGTCCTACGCCACCGCTCGGCGGGACGACGGTCGCGTTCTTGAGCGCCGCCTCGTACGCCGCCTCGGCGTCGAAGTCCACGCCCTTGACGTAGGCGTCGGCGAACGCCACGTCGGAGGAGGTGCCGGTCATCAGGTCGGCGTAGCCGGGGGAGGACCAGCGGGAGATCCAGCCGCCGTCCTTGTACTGCTGCACGAAGCCGTCGACCAGTTCGCCGGCCTTCTTCGGGGTGAGGAAGGAGTAGGCGGGCCACGTCGTCCGATAGGTGTCCCAGAAGCCGTTGTTGACGTACACCTTCCCGTCGACGATCTTGGCGCCGGTGTGCGTCGGGGTGTCCGGGCCGGTCCTGGGGGAGAAGGGGCTGGCGTACCGGTGCGTGGAGCCGACCTTCTCGAAGCCGGAGTTGGGATAGAGGTAGAGGCGGTAGAGGCTGGAGTAGAAGGTGACGAGCTGGTCGTGGGTGGCGCCCTCGACCTCCACCCGGCTCAGGATCGTGTCCCAGGCGTCCTGCGCCCGCTCCTCGACCTGTTCGAAGCCGGTGCCGGCCGGGATCTCGTCCGCGAGGTTCGCCTTCGCCTGGTCGACGGAGATCAGGGAGGTCGCCAGGCGCAGGGTCACCGTGCGGTCCGCGCCCGCGTCGAAGCGGAAATGACCCTTCACGCCCTGCGCGCCGGAGGCGGTGACCGGTGCGTCGAAGACGCCGTACACGAACATCCGGCCGGCGCCGGCCGACAGACCGCTCTTCACGTCGGAGTATCCGGTGAAGGAGCCGGTCGCGGCGTCGAGGGTGAGTCCTCCCTCCTCCGTGACGTTGTCGAAGACGACGCTCGCGTCGTCGCCGGGATACGTGAAGCGCATCGTCGCCGCGTGGTCGGCCGGGGCCATCTCGGCCTTCAGACCGTTCTCGAACGTCACGCCGTAGTAGTGCGGCCGGGCGGTCTCCCTCTCGTGGCGGAAGGCCAGGCCCCGCTTGACCCGGTCGGTCTCCGGGGTGCCCGCGGCCGCGGACGGCATCACCTGGAAGGTCTGCCGGTCGCCCATCCACGGGCTCGGCTCGTGGCTGGCGGCGAACGCCTGCACGGTGGGCAGGTTGTCGGCGTTGTTGCCGCGCGCGTACTCGTACAGCCAGCTCTTGGACGCCGAGTTGGTCACCGGCGTCCAGAAGTTGAAGCCATGCGGCACGGCGGTCGCGGGGAAGGTGTTGCCCCGGGAGAACGAACCGGAGGAGTTCGTGCCGCGGGTCGTCGAGGCGTAGTCGGAGAGCCGCTCCAGGCGCTGCTCCGGCGCCTTGACCCGGAGGGCGATGTCGTCGATCCAGCCCTGGAACGTCGACGGTCCCTTCGGGGAGTCGTACGCCACCAGGATCCGGTCCACGGTCCTGCCGGCCGCGACCGCCCCGATCCGGGCGCTCACGTGGTTCCACTGGTTGACGTAGAGCCGCTTGGCGGCGGCCTGGCCCTGCGGGGTGAGCGGACCTCCGTGCGCGTCGGTGGCGCCCAGCTCGCTCAGATAGGTGCCGTCGGTGAAGGCCAGGTCCACGGAGACGTGGGTGGCCGGATAGTCGAGGTCGGTCTCGGGCATCGACGGGAAGATCCGGTACGACAGTTCGGTGTTCCGGCCGACCGCCGTGTTCACGTCGAAGACCTTGTTGTACGAGTACGCCCGCCCGGCCGCCTTGTGGGTCCCGGCGTAGCGCAGTGCCCGGATGCCCGTGAAACCGGCGTTGGCCTTTGCGGTGGGGGAGCCGCCGGGGCCGCGGTCGACCTGGCTGCGCATCTCCGGCGGGACGGGGGCGGAGGTGTCACCGTTCGAGAACTGAACGTCGGCGAGCTGGGTGATCCCTCCACCGCCGTTCTCGGTGATCTCCAGCCGGTAGTGGGCGTAGGCCGTGTCACCGGCGACGTCGTACGTCCTCGTCTCGAAGCGCTTGGCGAAGCTCTGGCCCTCCCGGGTGTCGAGGACCTTCCACTCCTTGCCGTCCGCCGAGCCCTTCAGGGTCCAGTCGCGCGGGTCGCGCTCGGCCGCGTCGTTCGCCGATGTCAGCGCGTAGGTCGCGACCTTGACCGGGGCGTCCAGGTCGAACTCGACCCAGGCGGTCGGCTCGAAGACCAGCCACTTCGTCCCGGGCTGGAGGTCGACGAGGTTCTCCTTGATCTCTCCCCCGCCGGCGTTCTCGCCGCTGGCGCGCAGGCCGACCACCTTGTCGGTGACGTTGCCGGGGATCCCGCCGGCGAAGCCGCCGTCGACCCCCGACGCCCGCTGCGTGCCGTCCCGGCCGACGTCGACGGTGTTCCGCCAGGTCGGCTGTGTCTCGTCCGGCTCGAAGGAGGTCGTGAACTCCTTCTCGGCCGCGCCTTTCGACGCGGAGGGAAGGGCGAAGGAGGGGGAGGGGGCCGCCGTCACGAGGAGGGCGGCGGCCGCGAGGAGGGCGGCCGCCCGCGTCTGCCGCAGCCGCCGTCCCGGAGGCCCTTCGAGAGTGTGGGTGAACGTCTGCCTGTGCGTGTGCCGAGGTCTCGGTCCGGTGTGAAGTCGGGCCAGCATTCGGTGTCGTCACTCCTGCCGCTCGTTTTAGACAACGTTGTCAATTGGAACGCGCAGGCTCTAGTAGGGGTCCAAGTGACGCCGTGTGTCAAGGGTGTTCGCGGCAATGCGCGGGAGAAACCGGTGCAGATGCGGCGCGGATATCCCCGAGGTCTCAACTCGGGAAAGATGGCCGCCCAAACCGGCTTTCGATCTTGCTCAGTTGACGGGAAGTGGACTATACCTGTCGGCGCACGACCCAAGCTGCATTCGAATGCGGTGGCGGGGCCCTTCGCCTGAGGCGAGCAGTACGGGCGACCGGTACACCGCCTGAGTCCTGAATGAAGGCGAGGACTTGAGCATGGGATCCACCTCCGCGCACACCAACGAGGGCCTCGGCCGCCGCGATCTGATCAAGCGCTCCGCCGCTCTCGGTCTGATCTCGGTGCCGACGATGAGCTTCCTGTCCGCCTGCGCCTCCGGCGGCGGTGGCAGCACGGAAGAGAGCAAGCCGAAGGGGAAGGTCTCCAAGGAGAACCCGTTCGGTGTGGCCAAGGGCGGCAAGATCGACGTCGTCGTCTTCAAGGGCGGCTACGGCGACGACTACGCCAAGGCGTGGGAGGCCAGCTTCGCCAAGAAGTGGGGTGTCACCGCCACCCACACCGGTACGCAGGAGATCACCGGCAAGCTCCAGCCGCGCTTCAACGCCGGCAACCCGCCGGACATCGTCGACGACTCCGGCGCCCAGAAGATCAAGATCGACGTTCTCCACAAGAACGGCCAGCTGCTCGACCTCGCCGAGGTCCTCGACGCGCCTTCGGTCGACGACCCCACCAAGAAGGTCCGCGACACCCTCATCCCGGGCACCCTCGACCCGGGCCTCCAGGAGGGCAAGGTCGTCGCGCTCAACTACATCTACACGGTGTGGGGCCTGTGGTACTCCGGCAAGCTCTTCCGGGAGAAGGGCTGGAAGGAGCCGAAGACCTGGGACGAGTTCCTCGCCGTCTGCAAGGACGCCACCGCCCAGGGCATCGGCGGCCTCGCCCACCAGGGCAAGTTCCCGTACTACATCAACGTCGCCATCATGGACCTGATCGCCAAGAAGGGCGGTCTCGACGCCATGAAGGCGATCGACAACCTGGAGCCCGACGCGTTCGTCGGCTCCGCCGCGGCCAAGGAGGCCGTCGAGGCGATCTACGAGGTCGTGGAGAAGGGCTATCTGATGCCCGGCACCAACGGCCTGACCCACACCGAGTCCCAGACCCGCTGGAACCAGTACAAGGCAGCCTTCATCACCAGCGGTTCGTGGCTGGAGAACGAGCAGCTGAAGCAGACGCCGGCCGACTTCGACATGAAGTTCATGCCGATGCCGCTGCTGCCCGGCTCCGTGATGCCGTACGAGGCGATCCGCGCCGGCTCCGGCGAGCCCTTCATCATCCCGTCCAAAGCCAAGAACCTGGCCGAGGCCAAGGAATTCATGCGGATGATGCTCTCCAAGGAGTGGTCGACGCTCTTCGCCAAGGAGGCCAACTCCCTCACCATCCTCCAGGACGGTGTGGACCCGAGCGTCAAGCTGCGTCCGGGGACGCAGTCGACGGTCGAGGTGTCCAAGGCGGCCGGACCCAACACCTTCCGCTACCTGTACACCGAGTGGTACAGCGAGATGGATACCGCCATCCAGAACGCCTCCAACGAGCTGATGGCCAAGCGTATCCAGCCCGCGGAATGGCTGAAGCGCGCCCAGGCCGCGGTGGACAAGGCCGCCAAGGACCCGGCGGCCAAGAACAACCGCCGCGACTGACCACGCTTCCACTGCCGGAAACCGCCGGGGACATCAGGGGCAGGAACGCCATGCGTAAAGGGCAGTACCAGTTCGTCGCGGGATTTCTCTTCGTACCCGTGGCGCTCTATCTGGTCTTCGTCATCTGGCCGTACATCCAGACGTTCGGCTACTCGCTGACCGACTGGAAGGGCCAGTCGCAGACCTTCTCGTTCGTCGGCCTCGACAATTACGTCGCGCTGTTCGAGGACGACATCTTCCTGGGGGCCATCTGGCACAACATCCTGTTCCTGGTGTTCATCCCGGTGATCACCATTCTGCTCGCCCTGTTCTTCGCCTTCATGGTGAACGCGGGCGGGCGGAGCCGGGCCGGCGGCGTCTCGGGCGTCGCCGGAGCCCGGTTCTACAAGATCGTCTACTTCTTCCCCCAGGTCCTGTCGCTGGCGATCCTCGCGGTGCTCTTCGGCGCCCTCTACCGCAGCGACACCGGCGGCATGCTCAACGGCCTCCTCCTCAAGCTGGGCCTGATCGACGAGGCCACCCCCGTCGAGTGGCTCAACGAACCCAACGTCGTGCTGTGGGCGCTGATGGCGATCGTCGTCTGGCATGGGGTGGGCTTCTACCTCGTGCTGTTCTCCGCCGCCATGCAGTCCATCCCGAGGGACATCTACGAGGCCGCGCTCATCGACGGAGCCAGCCGGGCCCAGTCCTTCTTCCGCATCACCCTCCCGCTGCTGTGGGACTCGGTGCAGACGGCCTGGGTCTACCTCGGCATCGTCGCGATGGACATGTTCGTCCTCGTCTCCACCATGACCTCGGGCGAGTTCGGCGGTGGCCCCGACCACGCCAGCGAGACGATGTCGACGGTGATGATGCGGAACTTCCTCTACTACGGAAAGAGCGGCTACGCCTGCGCCATGGGCGTGATCATGCTGCTGCTGACCTTGATCGTGTCCGTGGTCACGCTGCGCGCCACCCGCCGCGAGCGCCTCGAGTTCTGAGCGGGAGAGCCAACGATGACTGCACCCACCCAAGACACCGTCACGAAGGACGGCACGCTGCCCCGGCAGCGCGCGGGGGGCGACCGGGGCAGCGGCCCCGGAGGCCGGCGGAGCGAGGGCGTCGTCCTGAACGCCTTCTCCCACGGCTTCCTCGCCCTGTGGGCCCTGATGATCGTCCTGCCGCTGCTGTGGCTGGTGCTCAGCTCCTTCAAGACCGACGCGCAGATCGCCGGGTCCGCCTTCGGCTGGCCGGCCAACTGGTCGCTCGACGTCTTCTCCCGCGCGTGGGAGAAGGGCATCGGCGACTACTTCGTCAACACGCTCGTCGTGCTGGTGTTCTCCGTGCCGCTGACGATGCTCTTCGGCTCCATGGCCGCCTACGTCCTGGCGCGCTACCAGTTCTGGGGCAACCGCCTCGTCTACTACTTCTTCGTCGCCGGCGCGATGTTCCCCGTGTTCCTGGCCCTGGTCCCGCTCTTCTTCATGGTGAAGCTGCTGGGGATGCTGAACACGTACCAGGGGCTCATCCTCGTCTACATCGCGTACTCGATGCCCTTCACCGTGTTCTTCATGCACGCGTTCTTCCGGACGCTGCCCACGGCCGTCTTCGAGGCGGCGATCCTGGACGGGGCCTCGCACACCCGGGCCTTCTTCCAGGTGATGCTGCCGATGGCCAAGCCGGGCCTGCTCAGCGTGGGGATCTTCAACACGCTCGGGCAGTGGAACCAGTTCGTCCTGCCGACCGTGCTGATGCAGCCGCAGAGCGGTGACGACCCCGAGCGGTACGTCCTCACCCAGGGACTGATCCAGCTCCAGCAGCAGCAGGGATACGCCACCGACCTGCCGGTGCTCTTCGCCGGCGTGACGATCGCGATGATCCCGATGCTGGTCGTGTACCTGTCCTTCCAGCGGCAGGTCCAGGCCGGTCTCACGTCGGCCACGCTCAAGTAACGATCCACCCCGCCCGCGCGGGCGCCGAGGCCCCGGAGGACGTCCCCCTCCGGGGCCTCACGCATGCCCGCCCGGCGGGCCGCCGTGGCTCATACGAGCCTCGCCCCGCTCAAGGTCTTGACGGGGAACACCCCGAAGAGCTCATCTTAGAGTTCACAAGTTGGAGAAGAGGCCGGGGTCTCATTGGCGCGGCCCCTGCAGGCGGGAGTGGATGAGTCGATGGAGACTCCGGGGTCGCAGACATCTCTGCACAGGGCCAATCTCGAACGGGTCGTGCGCGCGGTCCGCATGGCGGGCTCGCTCACGCAGGCGGAGATCGCCCGTGCGACCGGTCTGTCGGCCGCCACGGTGTCCAACATCGTGCGGGAGTTGAAGGACGGCGGGACCGTCGAGGTCACGCCCACCTCCGCCGGCGGCCGACGGGCCCGCAGCGTCTCGCTCTCCGGTGACGCGGGAATCGTCATCGGCGTCGACTTCGGCCACACCCACCTGCGGGTCGCCGTCGGCAACCTCGCCCACCAGGTCCTCGCCGAGGAGTCCGAGCCGCTCGACGTCGACGCCTCCTCCGCGGAGGGGTTCGACCGGGCGGAGACGCTGGTCAAACGGCTGATCGCGGCCACCGGCATCGGCCAGGACAAGGTCGTCGGCGTGGGCCTCGGCGTGCCGGGGCCGATCGACGTCTCCTCGGGCACCCTCGGCTCCACCTCGATCCTGCCGGGCTGGACCGGCATCAACCCCGCGGACGAGCTGTCCGGCCGCCTCGGCGTGCCCGTGTACGTCGACAACGACGCCAACCTCGGCGCGCTCGGCGAGCTGGTCTGGGGCAGCGGGCGGGGGGTCAGGGACCTGGCGTACATCAAGGTCGCCAGCGGCGTGGGCGCCGGCCTCGTGATCGACGGACGCGTCTACCGGGGCCCGGGCGGCACCGCCGGCGAGATCGGGCACATCACCCTCGACGAGTCGGGCCCGGTGTGCCGCTGCGGCAACCGCGGCTGCCTGGAGACCTTCGCGGCCGCCCGCTACGTCCTGCCGCTGCTCCAGCCCGGCCACGGGCCCGATCTGACCATGGAGCGGGTCGTCCAGCTGGCGCGCGAGGGCGATCCGGGCTGCCGCCGTGTGATCGCCGACGTGGGCCGCCACATCGGCAGCGGTATCGCCAACTTGTGCAACCTGCTCAACCCCAGCCGCGTGGTGCTGGGCGGCGACCTCGCGGAGGCCGGCGAGCTGGTGCTCGCCCCCATCCGGGACTCCGTCTCGCGGTACGCCATCCCCAGCGCGGCCCGCCAGCTCTCGCTTGTCCCCGGAGCCCTCGGCGGCCGCGCCGAGGTGCTCGGCGCGCTGGCTCTCGCGCTGAACGAAATGGGCGATTCGACCCTGTTGGAGAGTGCCCTGCCCTCCGCTGCGGCCACCTCGACGCCTGCCTTCATTTAGATAACGGATGGCACCGTTGTCATCTCGTTAAGGATTTACTCCTTGACGTCGAGGTTGCGGCCGAGTTGACTTCCAGCCACCTCGGCCGCAACGTCGCGGCCTCGTCAGGGAGGCAACCCCACATGAACGCAATGACGCGCCGCGTCGTCATAGGCACGGCCGCGGTTTCGCTGGCCCTCTCCGTCGCCGCCTGTGGCAAGGCGGGCGACAGCGACTCGGGTAACGGGAACGGCGGCGACGGCAAGACCATCGGTCTGCTGCTTCCGGAGAACAAGACCACGCGTTACGAGACCTTCGACCGCCCGATCATCGAGGCGAAGATCAAGGCCCTCTGCTCGGACTGCGAGGTCAAGTACAACAACGCCGCGCAGGACACCGAGACGCAGAAGAAGCAGTTCGACGCGCTGGTCACGCAGGGCGTGAAGGTCATCATCCTGGACTCGGTCGACTACAAGGCCACCAAGTCCTGGGTCCAGCAGGCCGAGAAGAAGGGCGTCAAGGTCGTCGCGTACGACCGCCTGGCCGAGGGCCCGATCTCCGCCTACGTCTCGTACGACAACGAGAAGATCGGCCGCCTGCAGGGCGAGGGCCTCATCAAGGCCCTCGGCGACAAGGCGAAGGACGCCAACGTCGTCATGATCAACGGCTCGCCGACCGACCCCAACGCCCCGCTGTTCAAGAAGGGCGCCCACAGCGTCCTCGACGGCGGCGTCAAGAAGGTCGTCTACGAGCAGGACATCCCGGACTGGTCCCCGGACGAGGCCAACAAGAAGATGGGTGCCGCCATCGACTCCCTGGGCAAGGACGGCTTCCAGGGCGTCTACTCCGCCAACGACGGCATGGCCGGCGGCATCATCACCGCCCTCTCCAAGCAGGGCATCAAGGTCCCGGTCGGCGGCCAGGACGCCGAGCTCGCCGGTCTGCAGCGCATCCTGAAGGGCGACCAGTCCTTCACGATCTACAAGCAGATCAAGCCGGAGGCCGAGACCACCGCCGAGATCGCGGTCCGCCTGCTCAAGGGCGAGAAGATCGACGACCTGGTTCCCACCAAGGTCACCAGCCTCACCGGTGAGTTCAAGGACATCCCGGCGAAGCTGTACGACGCGCAGGTCGTGACCAAGGAGAACATCGGCTCCACGATCATCGCCGACGGTGTCTACGAGGCCGCGGCGCTCTGCGCCGGCGAGTACAAGGCCGCCTGCGACGCGGCGGGCATCAAGTAACACCCGCTGCCGGTCACGCCGTTCGGATCCCACAGACCCCCTCCGAACGGCCCCGGTCCGGTCCGGCGCTCCCGCCCCGTTCCACGCCCCGCAAGCGGGGGCGGGGCGCCGGACTACTTCGTCTCACACCCCCCTGCGTGCTCCCCCCTGTACCACCATCCCCGCCGGTCAGGCGGCGAAGGAGATGATTCACGTGTCCGCTACGCCCGTGCTGGCGTTGCGCGGAGTCTCCAAGCGGTTCGGCGCCGTCCAGGTGCTCACCGATGTCGAACTGGAGATCCATGCCGGAGAGGTCGTCGCCCTGGTGGGCGACAACGGCGCCGGCAAGTCGACCCTCGTCAAGACGATCTCGGGTGTCCACCCGATCGACGAGGGCACCATCGAGTGGGACGGCCGGCCCGTCCAGATCACCAAGCCGCACGACGCCCAGAACCTCGGAGTCGCCACCGTCTACCAGGACCTGGCGCTCTGCGACAATCTCGACGTCGTCGCCAACCTCTTCCTCGGCAGCGAGCTGCGCTCCGCGTCCGTCCTCGACGAGATCGCCATGGAGAAGCGCGCCAAGGAGCTCCTGGACACGCTGTCCATCCGCATCCCGTCGGTCCGCATCCCCGTCGCGGCGCTCTCCGGCGGTCAGCGGCAGGTCGTCGCCATCGCCCGCGCCCTGATCGGCGACCCCAAGATCGTCATCCTCGACGAGCCCACCGCCGCCCTCGGCGTCGAGCAGACCGCACAGGTGCTCGACCTCGTCGAGCGGCTGCGCGAGCGCGGCCACGGCGTCATCCTCATCAGCCACAACATGGCCGACGTGCGCGCCGTCGCGGACCGCGTCGCGGTCCTCCGCCTCGGCCGCAACAACGGCGACTTCAGGGTCGCCGACACCAGCCACGAGACGATCATCGCGGCCATCACGGGCGCCACGGACAACGCCGTGACCCGTCGCCAGGCGCGCCAGGCCACGAAGGAGGACGCGAAGTGAGCGACCTCGCCAAGACCCCCCAGCCCCGTTCCCCCGAGGCCCCCGCGAGCGGGACCGGCTCCGCCGCCCCGATCCCCGCCGTCGACCCGCGCCTGCTGGTCCGCGAGGAAGGCCTCAAGGGCTACTGGACCGAGTTCAACCGCAAGATCCGCGGCGGCGAGCTCGGCTCCCTGCCCGTCGTCCTGGGCCTGATCGTCATCGCGGTCGTCTTCCAGGTCCAGAACGGCAACTTCCTCTCGGCGAGCTCCGTCGCGAACATCGCCGTCTACTCCTCCGGCCTCGGCATCATGGCCGTCGGCATCGTCTTCGTCCTCATCCTGGGCGAGATCGACCTGTCGATGGGCTCCGTCGCCGGTGTCGGCGCGGCCGTCTGGGCCGTGCTCAACGTCACCAACGGCGTGAACGACCTGCTGTCGGTCGTGATCGCGGTGATCGCCGGTCTGCTGATCGGTCTGCTGCACGGCTTCTTCTTCGCCAAGATCGGCGTCCCGGCCTTCGTGGTCACCCTCGCCGGCTTCCTCGGCTGGAGCGGCCTGCAGATCTGGCTGATGGGCAAGGAGGGCTCGATCAACGCCCCCTCCGGCTCGATCGTCGAGAACCTCACCGCGTACTACTTCGAGGACAAGGGCGCCGCGTACGGCCTCGCCGTCGTGGCGGTCCTCGCCTACGCCGGCTCGCTGCTGCTCGACTCCAAGCGCCGCAAGGCCGCCGCGCTGCCGTCCCGCCCCACCAGCGAGATCGTGCTGCGCACCGCGATCGTGGCGGCCCTCTGCTTCGTCGTCGCCTACGTCCTGAACGAGCCCGAGGGCGCCCGCGGCCTGCCGCTGGCCCTCGTCCTCTTCGTGGCCGTCCTGGTGATCGCCGACTTCGTCGCCCGCCGCACCCTCTTCGGCCGCAAGGTCTTCGCGGTCGGCGGCAACGCCGAGGCCGCCCGCCGCGCCGGCATCAACGTCGACCGGATCCGGATCATCGTCTTCGGTGTCTCCGGCATGCTCGCCGCCTTCGGCGGCCTCTTCGTGGCCAGCCTCTCCGGCGGCGCCACCAAGAGCCTCGGCAGCGGCAACACGCTGATGCTGGTCATCGCGGCCGCCGTCATCGGCGGCACCAGCCTCTTCGGTGGCCGCGGCAAGGTCTGGTCCGCGCTCCTGGGCATGATCGTCATCCAGTCGATCCAGCAGGGCCTGAACATGATCGGCATGGCCAACGAGATCCAGTACATGATCACCGGCGCGGTGCTCCTCGCCGCCGTCGTGATCGACTCGGTCTCCCGCCGCACACAGAAGACCGCGGGACGCGCGTAACGCTCACCACAGTGCCCGGCGCCGGAGAACCGGCGCCGGGCACTGCTGCGTCCGGCCCTGTGTGACGCCGTACGCTCATCGGCGTGTCGGCCACACGAGTGGCGCGGAACGGCCCGCCCGATGACGACGGTCCGGAGCGGAACATTAGACTCGACAAATCGGCAAGCTCGACCAGCTCAAACGCAAGGAGGCACGGGTGGCTCTGCTGACCCGTATCAGGGGACCGCGCGATCTGGACCGGCTCTCCCCGGAACAGCTGGAGCAGCTGGCGAAGGAGATCCGGACGTTTCTCGTGGACGCCGTCTCCAAGACCGGTGGTCACCTCGGGCCCAACCTGGGTGTGGTCGAGCTGACCATCGCCCTGCACCGCGTCTTCGACTCCCCGAAGGACAAGGTCCTCTTCGACACCGGCCACCAGAGCTACGTCCACAAGCTGCTCACCGGCCGCCAGGACTTCTCGAAGCTCAAGATGAAGGGCGGCCTGTCCGGCTACCCCTCGCAGGCCGAGTCCGAGCACGACGTCATCGAGAACTCGCACGCCTCCACGGTCCTCGGCTGGGCCGACGGCCTGGCGAAGGCGAACGAGGTCCTGAGGAAGGACGACCACGTCGTCGCCGTCATCGGTGACGGGGCCCTGACGGGCGGCATGGCCTGGGAGGCGCTGAACAACATCGCCGCCGCCAAGGACCGCCCGCTCGTCATCGTCGTCAACGACAACGAGCGTTCCTACGCCCCGACGATCGGCGGCCTCGCCAACCACCTGGCAACGCTGCGCACCACCGACGGCTACGAACGCTTCCTCGCCCGCGGCAAGGACATCCTGGAGCGCACCCCCGTCGTCGGGAAGCCGCTCTACGAGACCCTGCACGGCGCCAAGAAGGGCCTGAAGGACTTCATCGCCCCGCAGGGCATGTTCGAGGACCTCGGCCTGAAGTACGTCGGCCCCATCGACGGGCACGACCTCGAGGCCCTGGAGTCGGCCCTGACGCGCGCCAAGCGCTTCGGCGGCCCGGTGATCGTCCACTGCCTGACCGAGAAGGGCCGCGGCTACCAGCCCGCCCTCCAGGACGAGGCCGACCGCTTCCACGCCGTCGGCAAGATCCACCCGGACACCGGTCTGCCGATCGCCTCCTCCGGCGCCGACTGGACCTCGGTCTTCGGCGAGGAGATGGTCAAGCTCGGCAAGGAGCGCGAGGACATCGTCGCGATCACCGCGGCCATGCTCCAGCCGGTCGGGCTCGACAAGTTCGCCAAGGCGTTCCCCGAGCGGGTCTACGACGTGGGCATCGCCGAGCAGCACGCCGCCGTGTCGGCGGCCGGGCTCGCCACCGGCGGGCTGCACCCCGTCTTCGCGGTCTACGCGACCTTCCTCAACCGCGCCTTCGACCAGGTCCTGATGGACGTGGCCCTGCACAAGTGCGGTGTCACCTTCGTCCTGGACCGGGCCGGCGTCACCGGCACCGACGGCGCCTCCCACAACGGCATGTGGGACATGTCGATCCTCCAGGTCGTCCCCGGACTGCGGCTCGCCGCCCCGCGCGACGCCGACCAGGTCCGCGCCCAGCTGCGCGAGGCCGTCGAGGTCACCGACGCCCCGACCGTCGTCCGCTTCTCCAAGGGCGCCGTCGGCCCCGCCGTACCGGCCCTGCGCCGCATCGGCGGCATGGACGTCCTGCGCGAGTCCGGGGCCGACACGCCCGACGTCCTCCTCGTGTCCGTCGGCGCGCTCGCGCCGATGTGCCTGGAGATCGCGGACCTGCTCGACGCGCAGGGCATCAGCACCACCGTCGTCGACCCGCGGTGGGTCAAGCCGGTCGACGAGGCGCTCGCCCCGCTCGCCGAGGGCCACCGCGTCGTCGTCACCGTCGAGGACAACAGCCGCGTCGGCGGTGTCGGCTCGGCCGTCGCGCAGGCCCTGCGCGACGCGGGTGTCGACGTCCCGCTGCGCGACTTCGGCATCCCGCCGCGCTTCCTCGACCACGCCTCCCGCAAGGAGGTCATGGCCGAGATCGGGCTGACCGCCCCGGACATCGCCCGCCAGGTCACCGGCCTCGTCTCGCGCCTCGACGGCCGCTACGAGGACAGCGAGCGGGCTGTGGAGCCCGCCCGCGACTGACGGCGGCGACGGAGCGTCACCACATTGGGCCGGTCGGACCACCCCACGGGGTGTCCGACCGGTCCTTTCGTGTGAAAGCCGTTCCGTCGGCGCGCGCCACCCCCCTGGCGTCTCGATCATGGGTCTGTGACCGACGGCACGGAGGTACGACGGTGAGCACGGACCAGAAGCCGCCACAGGCGAGCACCGGCATGTTCCGGACCAAGACGGTCGAGCAGTCGATCCGCGACACGGAAGAACCCGAGCACGCGCTCAAGAAATCACTCTCCGCCTGGGACCTGACCGTCTTCGGCGTCGGAGTCATCATCGGCACCGGCATCTTCGTGCTCACCGGCAAGGTGGCCAAGGAGAACGCGGGCCCGGCGACCGCGCTGGCCTTCGTCGCCGCCGGCATCGTCTGCGCCCTCGCCGCCCTGTGCTACGCCGAGTTCGCCTCGACCGTCCCGGTCGCCGGATCGGCGTACACCTTCGCGTACGCCTCCATCGGCGAACTCCCGGCCTGGATCATCGGCTGGGACCTCGTCCTGGAGTTCGCGCTCGGCACGGCGGTGGTCGCGGTCGGCTGGTCCGGCTACGTCCGCTCCCTGATGGACAACATCGGCTGGCATCTACCGGCGGCCCTGGAAGGCCCGGACGTGCCCAACGGCACCTTCGACATCCTGGCCTTCCTGCTGGTCCTCGTGCTGACCGTGATCCTGGTCCTCGGCATGAAGCTCTCCGCCCGGATCACGGCGCTCGTCGTCGCCATCAAGGTGACGGTCGTCATGATCGTGATCG
The DNA here is from genome assembly GCF_055609145.1 of Streptomyces sp. NPDC036822. Classification (NCBI taxonomy): domain Bacteria; kingdom Bacillati; phylum Actinomycetota; class Actinomycetes; order Kitasatosporales; family Streptomycetaceae; genus Streptomyces; species Streptomyces sp. NPDC036822. The sequence continues at coordinate 55,597 of NZ_JBVJPY010000008.1, read as the reverse complement.
TCGCGGGTCTGTTCTTCATCGTCGGCGACAACTACTCGCCGTTCATCCCGCCCTCGGTGACCCCGCCGGCCGGCTCGGGATGGGACGCCCCGCTCGTGCAGACGATCTTCGGCTACGAGCCCACCAACTTCGGCGTCATGGGCATCTTCACCGCCGCGTCCGTCGTCTTCTTCGCCTTCATCGGCTTCGACGTGGTGGCCACGGCGGCCGAGGAGACCAAGCTGCCGCAGCGGGACATGCCCCGCGGCATCCTCGGCTCGCTCTTCATCTGCACCGTGCTCTACGTCGCCGTCGCCCTGGTGGTCACCGGCATGCAGCACTACTCCGAACTGTCGGTGAGCGCGCCGCTCGCGGACGCCTTCAAGGCCACCGGGCACCCCTTCTACGCGGGCGTCATCAGCTTCGGCGCCGCCGTCGGCCTCACCACGGTCTGCCTGATCCTGCTGCTCGGCCAGACCCGGGTGTTCTTCGCGATGAGCCGCGACGGCCTCCTGCCGCGCTTCTTCTCCATCACGCACCCCCGGTTCCGGACCCCCTACCGGCCGACCATCCTGCTCGGCGTCATCATCGCCATCGTCGCCGGCTTCACCAGCATCAACGAGCTGGCCACCCTGGTGAACATCGGCACGCTCTTCGCCTTCGTCGTCGTGGCGGTCGGCGTGATGGTGCTCCGCCGCAACCGCCCGGACCTGCCCCGAGCGTTCCGCACCCCCTGGGTGCCGGCGCTCCCGATCCTGTCCATCGCCGCCTCGTTCTGGCTGATGCTCAACCTGCCGGGCGAGACGTGGTTCCGCTTCGCCGTCTGGATGGCGATCGGCATCGTCGTCTACTTCCTGTACGGACGACGCCACAGCCGCCTCGGCAAGGCGGGCCCGAACGCGGAGTACTAGACCCCGCCCTCGACACCTCAGGAGGCCGCCAGAAGGCCCTCAGGAGGCGTCCCGGACGGCACGCGGGCCCACGCACCGGGCCCCGTGCCGTTCCACCCGCCGCCGCAGCTCCCGGTCGGCCGTGACCACCACGCACGGCCGGCCTCCGGCGTTCCGGGCCAGCTCGACGATCAGGTCGTCACCGCTCCCGGGCGCCTCCTCGACCCGGACGCCCGGCACGGACTCGACGCCCCGCGCCGCGCCCTCCACGACCAGCACGACCTCGAAGGGCCCGCCCTCGGGCACCGGCCCGTCCACGAGCCGGTCACGCAGCCGCACGGCGGCCCCGCGCCGGTCGCGCCACCACCCGTCGGGCACCGACCCGACCACATTGGCGCCGTCGACGATCAGAAGCGGCGGTTCCGTACGGTCCATGGCGCCAGGATGTCAGCCGCCGGTCGCCGGGGACTTCTTCGCCGAGGCGGGGATCGGCGCGTCCTCACGGATCGCCTTCCACAGCAGCGACGCGTTCGGCTCGGCGGCGACGACCCGGTTCGGGTCCTTCTTGTCGTACGCCACCGGCAGCATGACGGTCTCCATGGTGCTCGGGTCGACGCCGTTCATGGAGCGGGCGAACTCGCTCAGGGCGGTCAGCGAGGCCAGTTCGGAGTCGGTGGTGAGCGCCTTGGTCGCCGAGTCGGCGATCTTGTAGGACTTCGTCGGGCTGCCCAGCAGGTCCTGCTTCTTCACCTCGGTGAGCAGGGCCGTCAGGAACTTCTGCTGGTTGCTGATCCGGCCGAGGTCGCTGCCGTCCTTGACGCCGTAGCGGGTCCGGACGAACGCGAGCGACTGCGTGCCGTCGAGCCGCTGGGGACCGGCCGCGAGGTCGAGACCGCCGGGGCCGTTCCGGATGGGCTCGTCGATGTCGACGGTGACCCCGCCTATCGCGTCGACCAGGTCCTTGAAGCCGGCGAAGTCGATCTCCATGTAGTGGTCGAGCCGGACGCCCGACATCTTCTCGACCGTCTTCACGACACAGGCCGGACCGTACTGCGCGTACACGGAGTTGAACATGACCCGCTGCGCGGTCGGGGCCGTGCCGCCGCCCGACGTCCCGCACGCCGGCCGGGTGACGAGCGTGTCGCGCGGGATGCTGATCGCGGTGGCCCGGGTCCGGCCCTCGGGTATGTGCACCACGAGCGCCGTGTCCGAACGGGCCCCGGAGACCTTGCCGCCGTCCAGCGCCGCGTTGGCGCCCGCCCGCGAGTCCGAGCCGAGCACGAGCAGGTTCTGCCCGGCGGTCGGCAGCCGCGGCGGGCGGTCGTCACCGAGGGCCTTGTCGAGGTCGACGCCCTTGATGTTGCCGTCGATGCTGGAGTACCCCCAGTACCCGGTGGCGCCCGCGCCCACCACGACGATCAGCAGGGTCCACAGCAGGGCGCGCCGGACGCGCTGCCCGCGGGTACGGGGTCTGCGCCGGGCGGCGCGCCCGGAGGGCGAGGTCGAGTTGTCCGTCATGGGTTCGCACTATAGACAGCCTTTCGACTCCCGTTCCCCGTACGGGTATCCGGGCGTTCCCCCTGGGGCGCACGGGCTGCCGGCACGGCCGGCGGCCCCGGCACCAGGAAGGTGCCGGGGCCGCCGGTTCCGCGTGCGATGCCCGAGCTACGCCGGGACGCTCGCCACGCCCTGCGCCAGGAACGGCTTGCCGTTCACCCGCTGGGAGACGCCCTCGCGGTCCAGGTACGGCGTGATGCCGCCCAGGTGGAAGGGCCAGCCGGCGCCCGTGATGAGGCAGAGGTCGATGTCCTGCGCCTCGGCGACGACACCCTCCTCCAGCATCAGGCCGATCTCCTGCGCCACCGCGTCCAGGACGCGGTCGCGGACCTGCTCCTCGGTCAGGACGGAGTCGCCCTGCACCAGGAGGGCGGCGACCTCGGGGTCCAGCACCGGCTTGCCGGAGTCGTAGACGTAGAAGCCGCGCTTGCCCGCCTCGACCACGCGCTTGAGGTTCGGCGAGACGGTGAAGCGCTCCGGGAAGGCGCGGTTCAGGGTCTCGGAGACGTGCAGACCGATGGCCGGGCCGACGAGCTCCAGGAGGACCAGCGGCGACATCGGCAGGCCGAGCGGCTCGATGGCCTTCTCCGCCGTCTCGACGGGGGTGCCCTCGTCGATGACGTTCTGGATCTCGCCCATGAAGCGGGTCAGGATGCGGTTCACGACGAACGCCGGGGCGTCCTTGGTGAGGACCGCGGTCTTCTTCAGCTTCTTCGCCACACCGAAGGCGGTGGCGAGCGAGGCGTCGTCCGTCTGCTCGCCGCGCACGATCTCCAGGAGCGGGAGGATCGCGACCGGGTTGAAGAAGTGGAAGCCGACCACGCGCTCCGGGTGCTGGAGCTTCGAGGCCATCTCCGAGACGGACAGCGAGGAGGTGTTGGTGGCGAGGATCGCGTGCGCCGGGGCGACCGCCTCGACCTCCGCGAACACCTTCTGCTTGACGCTCATCTCCTCGAACACGGCCTCGATGATGAAGTCCGCGTCCGCGAAGCCCTCGGCCTTGTCCAGGACACCGGAGACCAGGCCCTTGAGACGGTTGGCCTTGTCCTGGTTGACGCGGCCCTTGCCGAGCAGCTTCTCGATCTCGGCGTGGACGTAGCCCACACCCTTGTCGACGCGCTCCTGGTCGATGTCGGTCAGGACGACCGGCACCTCGAGGCGGCGCAGGAAGAGCAGGGCCAGCTGGGAGGCCATCAGACCGGCGCCGACGACACCGACCTTGGTGACCGGGCGGGCCAGCGACTTGTCGGGGGCGCCGGCCGGGCGCTTGGCGCGCTTCTGCACCAGGTTGAAGGCGTAGATGCCGGAGCGCAGCTCGCCGCCCATGATGAGGTCGGCCAGCGCCGTGTCCTCGGCGTCGAAGCCCTTCTGCAGGTCGCCGTCCTTGGCCGCCTCGATGATGTCCAGGGCGCGGTACGCGGCCGGAGCCGCGCCGTGCACCTTGGAGTCGGCGATGAACCGGCCCTTGGCGACGGCCTGGTCCCAGGCCTCGCCGCGGTCGATCTCCGGACGCTCGACGGTGACGGAGCCGTTGAGCACGGACGCCGTCCAGATCAGCGACTGCTCCAGGAAGTCCGCGCCCTCGAAGATCGCGTCGGCGATCCCCAGCTCGAAGACCTGCTTGCCCTTGAGCTGACGGTTCTGGTTCAGCGAGTTCTCGATGATGACCGAGACGGCCTTGTCGGCGCCGATCAGGTTCGGCAGGATCGCGCAGCCGCCCCAGCCGGGCACGAGGCCGAGGAAGACCTCGGGCAGCGAGAAGGCCGGCAGGGCCTTGGAGACGGTGCGGTAGGTGCAGTGCAGACCGACCTCGACACCGCCGCCCATCGCCGCGCCGTTGTAGTACGCGAAGGTCGGCACGGCCAGCGACGACAGACGCTTGAAGACGTCGTGGCCGCCCTTGCCGATGGCCAGCGCGTCGGAGTGCTGCTTCAGCAGCTCGACACCCTTGAGGTCGGCGCCGACCGCGAAGATGAACGGCTTGCCAGTGAGGCCGACACCGACGATCGAGCCGTCGGCCGCCTCCTTCTCGACCTGGTCGATGGCGGTGTTGAGGTTCGCCAGCGACTGGGGGCCGAAGGTGGTCGGCTTGGTGTGGTCGAAGCCGTTGTCCAGCGTGATCAGGGCGAACCGGCCCGCACCCGCGGGCAGGTCGAAGTGCCGTACGTGGGCGCTGGTGACGACCTCGTCGGGGAAGAGCTCGGCGGCGCCCTTCAGAAGCTCGGCGGTGGTGCTCACTTGCCCTCCCAGTGGGGGTTTTCCCAGATGACCGTCGCGCCCATGCCGAAGCCGACGCACATCGTGTTGAGGCCGTAGCGGACCTGCGGGTTCTCCTCGAACTGGCGGGCCAGCTGCGTCATCAGGCGCACGCCGGAGGAGGCCAGCGGGTGACCGTAGGCGATCGCGCCGCCGTACTGGTTCACGCGGGCGTCGTCGTCGGCGATGCCGTAGTGCTCCAGGAACGCGAGGACCTGGACGGCGAACGCCTCGTTGATCTCGAAGAGGCCGATGTCGCCGATCGACAGGCCGGCCTGGGCCAGGGCCTTCTCGGTCGCCGGGATCGGGCCGTAGCCCATGACCTCGGGCTCGACGCCGGCGAAGGCGTACGAGACGAGGCGCATCTTGACCGGGAGGTCGTTCTCGCGGGCGAAGTCCTCGGAGGCGATGATCGAGGCGGTGGCGCCGTCGTTGAGACCGGCCGCGTTACCCGCGGTGACGTTGCCGTGGACGCGGAACGGCGTCTTGAGGTTGGCCAGCGACTCCAGGGTGGTGCCCGGGCGCATCGGCTCGTCGGCGGTGACCAGGCCCCAGCCGGTCTCGCCGGCCTCGGCGTTGGTGCGGCGGACCGAGATCGGCACCAGGTCCTGCTGGATCTTGCCGTCGGCGTACGCCTTGGCGGCCTTCTCCTGCGAGCGCACGGCGTACTCGTCGGCGCGCTGCTTGGTGATGCTCGGGTAGCGGTCGTGCAGGTTCTCGGCGGTCATGCCCATGAACAGGGCGGACTCGTCGACCAGCTTCTCGCTGACGAAGCGCGGGTTCGGGTCCACGCCCTCGCCCATGGGGTGGCGGCCCATGTGCTCGACGCCACCGGCGATGACGGCGTCGTACGCGCCGAAGGCGATCGAACCGGCGACGCTGGTCACGGCGGTGAGGGCGCCGGCGCACATCCGGTCGATGGAGTACCCCGGGACGGACTGCGGCAGCCCGGCGAGGATGCCGGCGGTGCGGCCGAGGGTCAGACCCTGGTCACCGATCTGCGTGGTCGCCGCGATGGCCACCTCGTCGATCTTCGCGGGGTCGAGGCCGGGGTTGCGGCGCAGCAGCTCCCGGATGGCCTTCACGACGAGGTCGTCGGCGCGGGTCTCGTGGTAGATGCCCTTCGGGCCCGCCTTGCCGAACGGGGTGCGGACGCCGTCGACGAAGACGACGTCCCTGACGGTACGAGGCACGATGGCTCTCCTCCAGGTGCGGGATGGCACTGCACTGCTGCGGCGCACGCCTAAGCGCGCGCTTGCTGCCCCCATGCTACTTGCGGGTAACCAGGCTGCCCACCCCCTGGGGGCGGAGCGGCGAAGGTCACACCCCGAAAGGCGTACGGGAAAGCCCCCGGCGCGGTGCGCCAGGGGCTCTCACGGAACGGGACACGGCCGTCAGCCGGTCGCCGACAGCGCGGTGACCAGCAGCGGGGTCACCAGCTCCACCTGCCACGGCCGGGCGCCGAAGCCGGTCAGGGCCTCCGCGACCGAGGCCGCGGCCGGCGGGGCCGGCGGTTCCCAGCAGACGCGCCGGACCGTGTCCGGGGTGATGAGGTTCTCCTGCGGGAGGTTCAGCTCCTCGGCGAGGGCCGAGACCGCCGCGCGCGCCGCCGACAGGCGGGCGGCGGCCTCCGGGTCCTTGTCGGCCCAGGCGCGGGGCGGGGGCGGGCCCATGAGCGGCTGGCCGGGCTGGGGGAGCTCCGTGTCCGGCAGCGCCTTCGCGCGGTCCACGCACGCCTGCCACTGCTCCAGCTGACGCCGTCCCATCCGGTGGCCGAAGCCGGGCAGCGCCGTCAGCGCCGCCACGTTCGCCGGGACCGCGAGCGCCGCCTCGACGATCGCCGCGTCGCTCAGCACCTTGCCCGGTGAGACGTCCCGGCGCTGGGCGATCCGGTCGCGCGCCGTCCACAGCTCGCGCACCACCGCCATCTGGCGACGGCGCCGCACCTTGTGCATGCCGGAGGTGCGCCGCCACGGGTCCTTGCGCGGGGGCGCGGGCGGGGCCGCGGCGATCGCGTCGAACTCCTGAAGGGCCCACTCCAGCTTGCCCTGCCGGTCCAGCTCCTTCTCCAGTGCGTCACGCAGGTCGACGAGGAGCTCGACGTCCAGCGCGGCGTACCGGAGCCAGGGCTCGGGCAGCGGGCGGGTGGACCAGTCCACCGCGGAGTGGCCCTTCTCCAGGGCGTAACCGAGGACGGACTCGACCATGGCCCCGAGTCCGACCCGGGGGAACCCGGCGAGCCGGCCGGCCAGCTCGGTGTCGAAGATCCGCGTCGGCACCATGCCTATGTCGCGCAGGCACGGAAGGTCCTGGGTCGCCGCGTGCAGGATCCACTCGGTCCCGGCGAGCGCCTCGCCGAGGGCCGACAGGTCGGGGCAGCCGACCGGGTCGATCAGGGCGCTGCCCGCGCCCTCGCGGCGCAGCTGGACGAGATAGGCCCGCTGGCCGTAGCGGTAGCCGGAGGCGCGCTCGGCGTCGACGGCCACGGGGCCGCGGCCTGCGGCGAAGGAGGCGATCACCTCGGCGAGGGCCTCCTCGGTCGCCACCACGGGCGGGATGCCCTCACGGGGCTCCAGCAAGGGGATCGGCAGCCCGTTCGCAGGGACGTCGTCGTCCGGAGGGGCGCCCCCGGTGGTTCGCAGTGCTGTGTCTGCTGCGGTCTCTTGGGCGTCGGTCACCTGTCAAGGGTATCTGCGAACGGCAAGCGCCTGCCGACGGAACGTTCCGTCGACAGGCGCCGATCTTCTGTCAGCCGTTCACGGGGCCGCCGCCCGGTTCAGTGGATGATCCCGGTACGCAGCGCCACCGCGACCATTCCGGCCCGGTCCCCGGTGCCCAGCTTGCGGGCGATCCGGGCGAGGTGGCTCTTCACGGTCAGCGCGGACAGGCCCATCGAGACGCCGATGGCCTTGTTCGACTGACCTTCGGCGACCAGCCGGAGAACCTCGACCTCACGGCCGGAGAGCTCGCGGTAGCCGCCCGGGTGGCTCGGGGCACCCGGGGGGCGGCGGTGGCCGAGGCGGGCGGCCGCGGAGCCGATGGGGGCGGCGCCGGGGCGGGTGGGGTGCCCGATGTTCGTACGGGTACCGGTGACGACATAGCCCTTGACGCCGCCGGCCAGGGCGTTGCGTACGGCGCCGATGTCGTCGGCCGCGGAGAGGGCGAGGCCGTTGGGCCAGCCCGCCGCGCGGGTCTCGGACAGAAGCGTGAGGCCACTGCCGTCGGGAAGGTGGACGTCGGCCACGCAGATGTCGCGGGGGCTTCCCACGCGGGGGCGGGCCTCCGCGATGGAGGACGCCTCGATGACGTCTCGTACTCCAAGGGCCCACAGGTGGCGGGTGACGGTGGAGCGGACGCGCGGGTCGGCCACGACGACCATCGCGGTCGGCTTGTTCGGGCGGTAGGCGACCAGGCTTGCGGGCTGCTCGAGGAGAACGGACACACGGCCTCCTGGGGAGATGCGGGACGGAGCCGGCTCGGGGAAGAAGCCGGGGGCGACCCGAGCGGTGAAGGGGTCATTGACCTCTTCGGCAGCTGGGGCGCCCGCCTTTAGGGAATGATCACGATTTGGTGAGTAACAATTCGGGCAATTCGGACGCGTGATCGATCATCCTACGAGTGAGCCTCCCTGTCGGGGGTCTCACGGGCCCGCTTTCGGCCGCCGTCCGCGCCGTCCGCGGCGCGTGGTCCACGGCCCGCCGCGAGCCCGCCGGGATCCGGACGCGACCGAGGGCGTGTTCCCCGGACCGCTCAGGGCTGCTGCGGGCCCCGGCGCTGGGGCAGCGAGACGACGCCCGCCCCCGACGTGGTGCCCTCCCCGGCCTCGGGGGACGACGGCGGGAGCCCCGCGATCTGGCAGAGGAGGTCGCACCAGGCGGCGAGATGGGACCCCGTGTCCGGGACTCCACCGAGCCCCTCTCTCGGCGTCCAGGACGCCCGGATCTCGATCTGCGTCGCGGGCCGCCGGTCCGCGAGCCCGCCGAAGTAGTGGGAACCGGCCATGGTGACGGTGCCGCTCGCCTCCGCGTAGGCCAGGCCCCTCGCCTCCATCGCGCCGGTCAGCCAGGACCAGCACACCTCCGGCAGCAGCGGGTCCGCGGCCATCTCCGGCTCCAGCTCCGCCCGTACCAGCGTCACCAGGCGGAAGGTGCCCTTCCAGGTGTCGTGCCCCGCCGGGTCGTGGAGCAGGACGAGCCGGCCGTCGGCCAGGTCCTCCTCACCGTCGACGACGGCCGCCTCCAGCGCGTACGCGTACGGGGCGAGCCGCTGCGGAGGCCGGGTCGGATCCATCTCCATCTCCGGTCGCAGCCGGGCCGAACGCAGCGCCTCCACCGCCCGCCGGAACGCGGGCGGGACGGGGTTGGTCTCCGTGGTGCCCGCCGTCTCGCCCGCCTCTTCGTCGCCTTCGGAATGATCGGAAAAATGTCCCTGAGCCGCAGCCATGCGGGGAAGAGTAGGCGGAACGGGGCCCCCGCGCAGGGAGGGACACCCGGGCCGGGCGAGCGGCTTCCGCGCACATGCGAAGATTCTGGGCGTGAGTGCCAACGACGCCCCCTCGGGCCAGCAGACGACGCAGCAGCCGCAGACGTACGACTCCCCGTTCCTGAAGGCGTGCAGGCGTGAGCCCGTGCCGCACACGCCGGTCTGGTTCATGCGGCAGGCCGGTCGCTCGCTGCCCGAGTACCTGAAGGTCCGCGAGGGCATCCCGATGCTCGAGTCCTGCATGCGGCCCGAGCTGGTCACCGAGATCACGCTGCAGCCCGTGCGGCGTCACAAGGTGGACGCGGCGATCTTCTTCAGCGACATCGTCGTCCCGCTGAAGGCCATCGGTGTCGACCTCGACATCAAGCCCGGCGTCGGTCCCGTCGTGGCCGAGCCGATCCGCACCCGTGCCGACCTGGCCCGGCTGCGCGACCTGACCCCCGAGGACGTCGCGTACGTCACCGAGGCCATCGGCATGCTCACCGCCGAACTGGGATCCACTCCTCTGATCGGATTCGCCGGCGCGCCGTTCACCCTCGCGAGCTACCTCGTCGAGGGCGGTCCGTCCCGCAACCACGAGCACACCAAGGCGCTGATGTACGGCGACCCGCAGCTGTGGGCCGATCTCCTGGACCGCCTCGCCGACATCACCTCCGCCTTCCTCAAGGTCCAGATCGAGGCGGGCGCCTCCGCCGTCCAGCTCTTCGACTCCTGGGTGGGCGCCCTGGCCCCCGTCGACTACCGCCGTTCGGTGATGCCCGCGTCCACGAAGGTCTTCGACTCCGTCGCCTCCTACGGCGTGCCGCGCATCCACTTCGGTGTCGGTACCGGCGAGCTGCTCGGCCTCATGGGCGAGGCGGGCGCCGACGTCGTCGGCGTGGACTGGCGCGTCCCGCTCGACGAGGCCGTCCGCCGTGTCGGCCCCGGCAAGGCGCTCCAGGGCAATCTGGACCCCGCGGTGCTGTTCTCCTCGCGCGAGGCCGTGGAGGCCAAGACGGACGAGGTCCTGGCCGCCGCGAAGGGCCTGGAGGGGCACGTCTTCAACCTCGGCCACGGCGTGCTGCCCACCACGGACCCGGACGCCCTGACCCGGCTGGTGGAGTACGTCCACACGCACACGGCCGTCTGACACCCCCGCGCCCGGCCGGCGCCGTACCCGAACCGATGCCCGTCACCGCTCGCGGTGACGGGCATCGTGGTGCGTGCGTCGGGTGAGCCGGGCTGCCTCCGGGAGCTCAGCAGTTGACGGCCGGGTTGCCGGACACCACCTGGCAGAAGTCGAGGGACGCTCCGCCGTCGACGGCGCCCTGGTTGACGTTGACCCGGATGCAGTCGGCGCCGTCGCCGCCGCGGACGGCGGCCGTGGCCAGGACGGTGCCGTCCACCTGTACGTAGTCGTTGCCCGCCCCGGCGTCGGCCTGGCCGCCGAGCGGCGCCAGGCTGCCGAAGCGGAGGTAGTCGGAGCCCGTCCCGCCGAGCACGGTCCCGGCCACCGGACCGGTAAGGACGATCGTGTCGCTGCCGGCGAGGCCGTCGACCGTGTGGCCCGCGTCCACCGACGAACACTGGATGTAGTCCCGTCCCACCGTGCCGCTGACGTTCCCGCTGGGAACGGCGAGGCCGTTGACCGTGCAGGCGGTCGCGGCGTGGGCAGGGGTGCTCAGGGCGAGCGGGGCGAGGACGAGAGAGGCGGCGCAGAGCGCGCGCACGGAGTGTCTGATCATGTCATCGAGTTAACCCATGGTGATTCCATGGTCGCAATTCGTCACCGTCGGTGCCTGCGCCGCTCGGTCGAGCATCGCCCTCGCGCCCGGCCCGCGACGCCCATCCCGCGGAGGGCCGCCTACCCGGCCGCCCGGACCGCCGCCAGCGCCTTCCGTGCCGCGACCAGGACCGGGTCCCACACCGGGGAGAAGGGCGGGGCGTAGCCGAGGTCCAGGGACGTCATCCGCTCCACCGTCATCCCCGCCGTCAGCGCCACCGCCGCGACGTCCACCCGCTTGCCCGCGCCCTCGCGGCCCACGATCTGCACCCCGAGGAGCCGGCCCGTCCGCCGCTCGGCCAGCATCTTCACCGTCATCGGCGCCGCCCCCGGGTAGTAGCCCGCGCGGCTGGTCGACTCCACCGTCACCGTCACGTAGCGCAGGCCCATCGCCCGGGCGTCCTTCTCCCGCAGCCCCGTCCGCGCGATCTCCAGGTCGCACACCTTCGACACCGCCGTCCCGACCACGCCGGGGAAGGTGGCGTAGTCGCCGCCCACGTTCGAGCCGATGATCTGACCGTGCTTGTTGGCGTGCGTCCCCAGGGCGATGTGCCGCTCACGCCCCGACACCAGGTCGAGCACCTCGACGCAGTCGCCGCCCGCCCACACGTTCTGGTGGCCCCGTACCCGCATCGCGAGATCGGTGAGGAGCCCGCCGTACGAGCCCGTCGGCAGGCCGGCCGCCCGGGCGAGGGTCGTCTCCGGCTCCACGCCCATGCCGAGGACCACCACGTCCGCCGGATACTCGGCGTCCTCCGTGGCCACCGCGCGGACGCGGCCGTCCTCGCCCGTGAGGACCTCCGTCACCGCCGACGAGCCGACCGTCGTGATGCCCAGGCCGTCCATCGCCCGGTGCACCAGCCGGCCCATGTCCGGGTCCAGCGTCGACATCGGCTGCTCGCCGCGGTTGAGGACCGTCACCTCGTAGCCCCGCTTCAGCAGCGCCTCCGCCATCTCCACCCCGATGTAGCCCGCGCCCACGACGACCGCCCGCCGGCCGCGGGTCCCCTCCAGGGAGTCGAGCAGCGCCTGGCCGTCGTCCAGGGTCTGCACGCCGTGCACCCCCGGCGCGCCGATGCCCGGCAGCGCAGGCCGGACGGGGCGGGCGCCGGTCGCGATCACCAGCTTGTCGAAGCCCGTCCACGCCTCGCCGCCCGACTCCAGGTCCCGGGTGCGCACGCGCTGCCCCGCCAGGTCCAGTTCGGTCACCTCGGTGCGCATCCGCAGGTCGATGTCCCCTGCCCGATGCTCCTCGGGGGTGCGGGCGATCAGGTCGTCGCGCTCGTCGACGTCGCCCCCGACCCAGTACGGGATGCCGCAGGCCGAGAAGGAGGCGAAGCGGCCTCGTTCGAAGGCGACGATCTCCAGCTTCGAGGGCTCCCGCAGCCGGCGTGCCTGTGACGCGGCGGACATGCCCGCCGCGTCACCACCGATGACCACCAGTCGTTCACTCATACGAACACGCTACGTCGAGGCGGCCGTTCAGTCCTGCCGCTGCGCCGGCGGCGCCGAGGGCATGTCGGATCCCGGGGCCGGGAAGGGGCGCGGGGGCAGCTGCGGTGCGGGACGGCGGGGCAGCCGCGGCTTGATCAGCCGGCGCCACACCACGTACAGCACCGCCCCCACCAGCAGCCACGGAGCCAGAGCCGCCAGCACGACCAGGATCCAGGCGAGCGACGTCACCAGCGCGCGCCAGCCGCCGGCGAGCGCGTCGAGGAAGCCGGGACGGTCCTCGTCCTCGGTCGCCCGCGCCGACTCCTTCTCGCTGAGCGCCAGGGTCACCGTCGCCATCGTCGTACGGTCCTTCAGCGACGCCTGCTGGGCCAGCAACGCCTCCAGATCGGCCTGACGGCGGTTCAGCTCCCCTTCCAGGGTGACCACTTCGCCGAGCGTCGTCGCCCGGTCCATCAGCGCGCGCACCCGCTGCACGCTCGCGCGCTGGGTGGCGATCCGGCTCTCGACGTCCACCACCTGATCGGTGACGTCCTTCGCCTCCGCGGTGCGCGAGAGGAGCCTGCCGGTGCCCGCGAGCTCGCTCAGGACCGCCTCGTAACGCTCCTGGGGCACCCGCAGGACGATCCGCGAGGTCGTGTGCGCGTCGTCGGTCCGCTCGGTCGACTCGTTCGCGACATGGCCGCCCGCGTCCCCCGTGACCCGCCGGGCCGTGGCCAGGGCCTTCGTCGCGTCCGCGACCTCCACGGACAGTTCGGCGGTACGGATGACGTGCTGCCGGGGCGCTGCCGCGGGCTTGCGGGCCCCGGCTCCCTGACCCTGCCCCGACGCTTCCGCGCTGTCGGCCGCGCCGCCGGCGCCCCGGGCACCGTCGGCCCCCTTGGCGTCGCTCAGGCTCGTCTTGTCGGCGGCGCCGTCCGATCCCGCGCAGCCGGTCAGTGCCAGCGAGGCCGCAAGGAACGCCACGGCCGCCATGCGTGCTCCACGCATCCGGTTCCCCCCAAGGGTGGTGGTGAGTGTCGCCGGTTCGACGTACGAGAGGGGGGAACAGGTTGCCCTCGCCCGATAGCGAAGTGATCACGTTCCGGCCTCGGAACGGCTCGGTGGGGGCGATTTGAGAGAGTGGACCCATGAACGCGGACACCACGGGCAGGTCGCTGGGGCACGTCGTCGTCGTCGGGGGCGGCATCGCCGGGCTCGCCGCAGCGCACCGGCTGGCCACGGCGGGCGTGCGGGTCACCCTCCTCGAAGGCGGCGACCGCCTCGGCGGCAAGCTGCTCGCCGGGGAGATCGCCGGCGCCCCCGTCGACCTCGGCGCCGAGTCGTTGCTCGCCCGGCGCCCCGAGGCGGTCGCCCTCGCGGGGGCCGTCGGCCTCGCCGACCGGCTCCGGGCACCGGCCACCACCACCGCGTCCGTGTGGTCACGCGGCGCGCTGGTCCCCATGCCCAAGGGGCATGTGATGGGCGTACCGGGCGACGGCGGAGCGCTCGCCGGGCTCCTCTCCGACCAGGGTGTGCGCCGCGTCGGTCAGGACCTCGAACTGCCGCCGACCGAGATCGGCGACGACATCGCCATCGGCGCGTACGTCGCCGAACGGATGGGCCACGAGGTCGTCGACCGGCTGGTCGAGCCCCTCCTCGGCGGCGTCTACGCCGGAGACGCCTACCGCATCTCCCTCCGGGCCGCCGTGCCGAAGCTCTTCGACGCCGCCCGCGCCCACCCCACCCTCACCGAGGCCGTCCGCGCCGTGCAGCGGGCCGGCGCCGCGACCCCCTCCGACGCGGCCGGCGCGGCCACCGGCCTCGGGGGCTCCGCCTTCATGGGCATCGAAGGCGGCATCGGCACCCTGCCCGGAGCGGTGGCGGACGCGATCCGCGCGGCCGGCGGCGAGATCCTGACGCACGCCCCCGTGACGGAACTGCGCCGCGTGGCGCCCGGCGAAGGCGAGACGGACGGGGAAAGCGACACCGGCATGCCCAGCGGCCGCGTGGACGCCGCCGCCACCGCGGGGCTGTCCTCCGCTACCGCGGGCCTGGCCTCGGCCGCCGTGGCCGGAGCCGCCGTGGCCTCCGCCTCGGCCGCCGCCCGGCTGTCGGCCGCCACCGCCCGCACGGACCGGGACACACGCTGGCGGATCGTCGCGGGCGACCGGGTGCACCACGCCGACGCCGTCGTCCTCGCCACGCCCACCTGGGCCGCCGCCGCGCTCCTCGCCGAGGAGGCGCCGGCCGCGGCCGCGCAGCTCGACACCGTCGAGTACGCCTCGATGGCCCTGGTCACCTTCGCCTTCCGGCGGACGGACATCCGGCGCCTGCCCGGCTCGGGCTTCCTCGTGCCGCCCGTCGACGGACACACCATCAAGGCGTCCACCTTCTCCAGCCAGAAGTGGCAGTGGGTCGCGGACGCCGCACCCGACCTCTTCGTCCTGCGCACCTCCGTCGGCCGCTACGGCGAGGAGGAGCAGGTCCACCGCGACGACGCCGACCTCGTCGCGGCCTCCGCGAAGGACCTGGCCGCCGCCACCGGTCTGGCCGCCCGGCCCGTTGCCACCGCCGTCACCCGCTGGATCGACGGCCTGCCGCAGTACCCGGTCGGCCATCTCGCCCGGGTCGCCCGCGCACGCCGGGCCGTCGCCGAACTGCCCGGCCTCCGCCTCGCCGGGGCCGCGTACGACGGCGTCGGCATCCCCGCCTGCATCGCCTCCGCCCACCGCGCGGCCGACGAGATCCTGGACGGGATCGCCGGACCGGCGGCGGGGGAGGGGCGGCGGTGACGGCGGGAAGGACGGCCCGCGCGACGGCCGGGGAGATCATCGCCACGTCGGAAACCACCGACCCTGGTGCGGGGCACTGTCCGTGACGGGCGAGAATAGGCGTATGAGTGCGCCCGAAAAGATCCCGAACGCCGGTAAGAAGGCGAAGGACCTCAACGAGGTCATCCGCTACACCCTGTGGTCCGTGTTCAAGCTGCGCGACGTCCTGCCCGAGAACCGCGCCGGTTACGCCGACGAGGTCCAGGAGCTCTTCGACCAGCTCGCCGCCAAGGACATCACCGTCCGCGGCACGTACGACCTCTCCGGTCTGCGCGCCGACGCCGACCTGATGATCTGGTGGCACGCCGAGACGAGCGATGAGCTCCAGGAGGCGTACAACCTCTTCCGCCGCACCAGGCTCGGCCGCGCCCTGGAGCCGGTCTGGTCCAACATGGCCCTGCACCGCCCGGCCGAGTTCAACAAGTCGCACATCCCGGCCTTCCTGGCCGACGAGACGCCCCGCGACTACGTCAGCGTCTACCCCTTCGTGCGCTCCTACGACTGGTACCTGCTGCCGGACGAGGACCGTCGCCGGATGCTCGCGGACCACGGCAAGATGGCCCGCGGCTTCCCCGACGTCCGCGCCAACACGGTCGCCTCCTTCTCGCTCGGCGACTACGAATGGCTGCTCGCCTTCGAGGCCGACGAGCTGTACCGGATCGTCGACCTCATGCGCCACCTGCGGGCCTCCGAGGCGCGGATGCACGTCCGCGAGGAGGTCCCCTTCTACACCGGCCGGCGCAAGAGCGTCGCCGAGCTGGTGACGGGTCTGGCCTGACGGCCGGCCTACCGACCTGGTGACGACCCGGCGCCCAGCCGGGCCGTCGCCCCCCGACCCGGAAGATCAGACGGCGGACGGAGTTCCGTGCGCCGCTCCAGCGACACCGGGTCCGGCTCCGGGTGCGGCGCGCATGACGCGCGCCGCACCGGCGTCTTTCCGGGCACCTCCCCGGTGAGCAGATACGTCTCCAGATGGCGGTTCACGCAGGCGTTCGCCCCGCCGCCGATGCCGTGCGTCCCCGCGTCCCGCTCGGTGACCAGCGCCGACCCCCGCAGCCTGCGCTGCAGCTCGAGGGCCCCCTCGTACGGCGTGGCCGCGTCCCGCTCGGCGGCGAGGATGAGCACCGGCGGCAGCGCTCCCTCCCCGGTCCGCACGTCCAGCGGCTTCTGGCGCGGCTCCTTCCAGTAGGCGCAGGGCAGGTTCATCCAGACGTTGTCCCAGGTCTCGAACGGCGCGACCTTCGCGAGCCGGGTGTTGTCCCGGTCCCACACGGCGAAATCCTCCGGCCAGGGGGCGTCGTTGCACTCCACCGCCGTGTAGACGGCCGTTCCGTTGCCCGGATCAGGGCTGCCCTTGCCCGCCGGCGCCGCCGGGGGCGCGGCCTGCTCGATCAGCGGCTTCGGGTCGCCCTTCAGGTACCGGGAGAGCGCGGCGGCCCGCGAAGGCCAGAAGCCGTCGTGGTAACCGGCCTGGATCATGGCCGCGTGCAGCTGCCCCGGGCCCACCTTCCCGCCCGCCGGCCGCGCCGCGAGTTCCACGCGGACCTTCTCGTAGCTCTCGCGCACCTCGTCCGCCGTGGACCCCAGGCCGTACACCGTGTGGTGCTTGGCCACCCAGGTGCGGAAGTCCGCCCACCGGCGCTCGAAGGCGAGCGACTGGTCGAGGTTGTTGACGTACCAGACGTGCCGGGGATCGGGGTGGACCGGCGCGTCGAAGACCATCCGGCGCACCCGCTGCGGGAAGAGCGTCGCGTACAGCGCGCCGAAGTACGTGCCGTACGAGGCGCCCATGTAGGTCAGTTCCGCCTCGCCGAGCGCGGCGCGCAGCACGTCCAGATCGCGGGCGTTGTTGAGCGAGTGGTAGTGCCGCAGGCCCGCTCCGGTGCGCTGCGCGCAGCCCTGGGCGTAGGTCTTCGCCCGCGCGACGCGCTCCCGCTTGAAGACCTCGGACGGCTGGGACGGCGCCAGGGTCGGGCCCTTGGCGCGGTCGGCGGGATCCTGGCAGGACACCGGTGCGGAGCTGCCCGTCACCCCGCGCGGGGCGTAGCCGATCAGGTCGTACGCGGCGGAGATCCGCTTCCACGCCGGCGCCTTCGCGACCAGCGGGAACGACGTCGAGGAGGCGCCGGGGCCGCCGGGGTTGTACACGAGGGCGCCCTGGCGCGCCGAGGCCGGACCGGAGGCCTTGACCCGGCTGACGGTGAGCCCGATCCGGCTGCTGCCGGGGTCCGCGTAGTCGAGGGGGACCCGGACCGTGCCGCACTGGACGGACGAGGGGAGTTTCTCGGCCGCCGGGCACACGCCCCAGTGGATGCCCTCGGTGGCGGCCCGGCCGGCGGCGGCGAGGAGGCCCCGGGTCTCGGCGGGCGGCGTGTCCAGGGCTCCGGCGGGGGCCACGGCCAAGGACGTGAGGACCATCGATCCGAGGGCTCCGTACAGCGCGAGCGTTCTCATCGGCCCTACCCTTCGTACGCGCGCAGGCAAGCGGGAACAAAGGGATCGTTGGCGGGCGGAAGCGGGAAGTAAAGGACCGTCGGGTGGTGTCGGGCCGAATGCCCCCGACGCGCCCCCCGGGCGCGGGGACGCGTCGACGGTACGGCGGGTCAGCCGCTGGAGCCGCCGCCGCAGCTCGAACCGCTGCTGCTGGAGCACGAACTGCCGCCGGAGCTCGAACTCGAACAGGAACTCCCGCTCGAACTCGAACAGCTGCTTCCGCCTCCGCCGCCCCCTGCTCCGCCGGAGCACGAGCCGCCGGAGCAGCCGCCCCCGCCGCCCCCACCCGCACCGCAGCCGCCTCCGCCGCTCTCGCCGCCCGCACCGGCCGCGCACCACACGGTGACCAGGGCGGCGTACGAGTCGGTCGAGGACGAGCCGCTTCGGTGGGTCCGGCGCGGTCCGCCGCCCGACGGGCGGGCGACGCGGATCCGGGCCGCCGTCAGCAGCTGCTCCCGCAGCATCGGGTCCGGCAGGGCGCGCAGCCCGAAGAGGGCGACCATATGGCCGGCGTCGGCGAGGTGGCCGTGCGCCCCTCCGTACGCGGCGACGGCGCCGAGGCCCGCCGGGGTGATCCGGCGTGCGGCGATCGCTCCGCAGACGGCGGCCGTGACACCGGCGCCGAGGAGGGCCGGCAGGACGATGACGAAGAAGGGGACGGACAGGCCGCTGTTGTCGGGGCCGGCCAGCTGGAAGACGGTGAGGATGAGCGTGAGGGGCACCAGCGCGAGGCAGCCGATGCCCACGGAGACGCTCCAGCGGATCGCGGAGCGGCGGACGGGGGGCGTCACGATCAGCCCGCGCGCCGCCAGGCCGTCGCCGATCTCCTGCACGGCCGGGTGGCGCATCGTGACGAGGCGCAGATGGTGCAGCGCGCCGTGCGGGGCGGCCGCGTGCTCGTGGAGCAGGGCGCGCTCGACGTGGTCGTGGGCGGTGGGGCGCAGGACGGAGACGATCCCCGGGCCGCCGACCGCGATCCGGCCGTCCGCCTGGAGCGCGGCGATCGCGGCGTCGACGACCCGGGCCGGACCGCCGTTGAGGAAGGCGGCCTCGTGGCGGTCGTGCACGGGCCCGCCGACGCCGGAGCGGGTGCGGGCGGTCCTGGTGATCAGGACGACCACGGCCGCGGCGGCGGCCAGGTAGTACAGGACGGCGAGTGTGGTCATCGGTCTCTCACCTTCGTACGAGCGCGGCGCGGGCGGCCCGGGCCAGGCGGGTGACCCGGCCCGGCGGGCGGGAACCGGAACGGTCCTGCCACCACTGGGTGAGCCGGTGTCGGGCATCGGGGTCTTCGGGGCGTCCTGCGACGAGCAGGTGCTCGACGAAGTCGAGCGCGTCGCGGCGGTAACCGCCGCTCATGGGACGGGACTTGGCGTAGGCGAGGAACGCCGGCCGGTAGCCGGCGGCGAGTATCTCCGGCAGCTCAGGGGCGACCTTGGCGATCACGTCGGCGCGCTTGGCCGCGAGCGCCCGGCTCTGCACCCCGAGCCGCCGCGTGTCGAAGCCCTCGGGCGCGGGGGTCCCGGCGACCAGCGCGGAGAGCAGCGCGGCCTGCGCGAGGGCGACGCGCTCCCGGGCGGGTGCGTGGTCCGGGCGGGCGGCGGTGTGACGCGGCTCGGGGTCGCCGGTGGCGGGGGCGGGCCCGGCGGTGGTGGCCGTCCCGCGGAGGGTGCCGGCGTCGGCACCGGTGCGGGCCGTGACCACGCCGGAGCCCGGGCCGAAGGCCGCGCCCGAGCCCGGGCCGGCGACGTGCCGGGGCCGGGACGCGGCGGGGGCCGTCCCCGTGCCCGACGCTCGGCCCGGGATCGTCGCCTCCGCCGCCGTGGTGGCCTCCGGCGGAGCCGGCGGGGTCGGCATCGGGCCGCCCGAGACGCGGGCGCCCGCGCCGATGAGCAGCGGGCCCTCGGCGCGCGCGTCCCGTCGCGCCTGCCGGTGACGACCCGCCGCCACCGTCTCGCGGATCGAGGACAGCTCCGCCGCCAGTTCCTCCGGCGGCGGGAAGTGGTCGTCCCGTTCCAGCAGGACTCCCGGCGGGGCGACCCGGGAGGCCAGGTCGGCCAGGACCGCGAGGACCGGAGGCGTCACCGGGTGGGCGTGGGTGTCGTGCCAGACGCCGTCGCGCTCCAGACCGCCCGCGACGTGGACGTACGCGATCGCCTCGACCGGGAGTTCGGAGAGGGCCTTCGCGGGGTCCTCGCCACGGTTGACGTGGTTGGTGTGGAGGTTGGCCACGTCGATCAGGAGCCGTACCCCCGTACGCTCCACGAGCTCGGCCAGGAACTGCCCTTCCGTCAGCTCCTCGCCCGGCCACCCGACCAGCGCCGCGATGTTCTCCAGGGCCAGGGGAACCGGCAGCGCGTCCTGCGCTATCCGGACGTTCTCGCAGAGCACGTCGAGCGCGTCCCAGGTGCGGGGCACCGGCAGCAGGTGTCCCGCCTCCAGGACCGGCGTCGCGGTCAGCGGGCCCCCGGCGCGTACGAACGCGATGTGCTCCGTCACCAGCGGCGCCCCCAGCGCCGTCGCCTTCGCCGCCAGCTCCGCGAGCCGCCCCGCGTCCGGCCGGTCCGCGCCGCCGAGCCCCAGGGACACGCCGTGCGGGACGACCGTGACCCCGCGCGAAAGCAGCCGCGTCAGGGAGTCGGGGAGGTGGCCGGGGCAGAGGTTCTCCGCGACGACCTCCACCCAGTCGACGCCGGGCAGCCCCTCCACCGCGTCCGCGATCTCCGGCCGCCAGCCGATGCCGATACCGAGTTCCGTCATGTCCCCCTCCTTCAGTCCCCGGTGTGATGGCCCCGCCGGATCCGTTCGAATCCAGCCGGAGGGACGTTCAGAGGTTGATTTGAGGTTCCGGGACCGGCGGGCCGTCCCCGAAGCCGCTCAGCGGCCGCGGGGCGGCACGCTTGCCGGCCGGGCGCGGGCGATCGGCCGGGCCACCGGATACGACGAGACCGCCGCTTCCCGCGAAGCGGCGGCCAAGCGGCGGTCACACGGGCGTCGTTCCGCGCCGGACGAGATCCGTTCCGGAACGGGCCGTCGCCGGGCCGGAGAGGGAGCCGGACGCGCGGTCCGGCCCTGGGACCGGTCCGGCGCGGACCGGCTACGAGTGCGGTGTCACGATCCCCGCCTCCGGCACCGGGCGGGAGGTGAAGGACTGGTCCGTGCCCGAGGGCAGGGCGGGTGTGGGGACGGCGGGCGACGGCACCACCGGCGGCCCGGTGGGGCTCGACGTCTTGCGCCCCGCAGCCTCGTTCGCCAGCGCGTCGAAGTCCACCATCCCGGTGGCCTCCAGCATGGTGATGTGGTCGAGCACCGTCTGGTTCGCGTCACTCGCCAACTGGCGGATCAGCGTGTTGCGGGTGGTGTGCCGGACCTCGGCGACCAGCGCGAAGACCTTGCCGTGGGCGTTGCGCAGCAGGTTCGCGAACTTCCGCTCGTACTCCTCGCCGCGCGCCGCCGTCAGCTCCCGCAGCCACGCCTGCTGCTGCTCGGTGGGCTGGTTGGGCAGCTCGACGCCCAGCTTCGCCGCCACGGTCCTGGCCCGCCGGTCCAGGTCCGTGTGGCCGACGACCAGATGGTCGCCGCACTCCACGATCGCCCGGCTGGGCGCGCGCTCGATGGCCTGCTGGCCGGCCGGGAGCTCCCAGAGCCCGGCCAGTCGCACCTTCACCAGGAAGTCCCGGTCGGTGGCCGAGAGCGGACCCCACTGGGTGGCCACGGACGAGGCGTTGAGATTCGCCTCCCCGGTGCCGGAGCGGTCGGCATAGGACCAGACGGGGAAGGCGAGCGCGCCGACCGTGGCGACCAGCGCCGCGATGATGAGTGCCGTCCCGTTGACGCGTAGCGACAAGGTGTCTCCCGTACGTTCGTTGTACCGCAGACTGAACCGCCAACCGGGCAGCGGTTCAACCTCCTTGGCGATATGAGGAGATACGCACGGGGCGAAGCGAGCGTTCAGCGACGGGGCGACCGGATCCGGGACATCCCGGCCGGCTCAGCCCACGGGCGGACCGGGAACCGGGAAGTCCGAGACCACCGTGCAGGAACCGGGGGCGATCTCCGTGAAACCGGCGTCCCGCACCACAGGCAGCCCGCTCGCCGTCAGCGCCGCCCACCGTGCCGGGTCGGCCGTCCGCACCGACAGCGGGAAACCGGCCTCGCGCCAGGCCTTGCGGTCCGGCTCCGGCATCTCCCACCAGAGCAGCTGCGCCCCGTGGCCGGCCTGCGCCATCGCCTTGCCCGCCGACATCTCCAGATCGGGGTTGAGCCACAGCCGGGCGGCCCCCTCCGGCGCGGCGCCCGGCTCGGCGGGATCCTCCAGGTCGGTGCCCGAGGCCTGGAGCTTGGCCAGTTCCCTGGGCCAGCCGTCCAGCGGGACCGGCGGGAACACCCGCACCTCCGCCTCCTCCCTGTGCACGGTGATGCCGGGGAGGGCGGCAGCCTTGCGCCACTCCGTGCCGCGCGCCCGGCGCACGACCTTGCGGATCCGGGCGTCCTGCCAGTCGTCCATGACCCCCGCCCACTCCCCGTCGCCGTGCGAGCGCTCGTCGGCGAGGATCGCAAGGACGGCGCGGGCGGCCGTCTCCAAGGCGTCGGTACGGGCGGGGGGTGCGGCCCGCTCGATCCGCACGACGAGGGGCAGGACGAACTGGGGCTTGTCGTCACGGGAATCGGTCTCGTTGCTGCTCACCCGGCAAGTCTGCCACCGCGGGCGACGGGCGATTCTTGTAGGAACGACAGCTTCCGGGTCAGGATGCACCTCATGAAGAGCGATCTGTTCTCCGGCGAGCACCTTGCCGAGGCCGCCGCGTATCCGGGGATGACCCTCCAGAACGCCAAGGCCGTCAAGTACACCGTCAACGGCGAGATGCACGCACGCCAGGGCTCGATGATCGCCTTCCGGGGCGACCTCCAGTTCGAGCGCAAGGGGCAGGGCATAGGAGGCATGCTCAAGCGCGCCGTCACGGGCGAGGGCCTGGCGCTGATGGCCGTCCGCGGCCGGGGCGAGGCGTGGTTCGCGCACGAGGCGCAGAACTGCTTCATCGTCGAGATCGAGCAGCACGACTCGCTCACCGTGAACGGCCGGAACGTCCTCTGCTTCGACCCGACCCTCTCGTACGAGATCAAAACCGTGAAGGGCGCCGGCATGACCGGCGGGGGCCTCTTCAACAGCGTCTTCTCGGGGTACGGGAAGATCGCCCTGGTCTGCGAGGGCACCCCGATCGTCATCCCCGTCACCCCGCAGGCGCCGGTCTTCGTCGACACCGACGCCGTCGTCGGCTGGAGCGAGCGCCTGCAGACCTCGCTGCACCGCTCGCAGTCCTTCGGCTCGATGATGCGGGGCGGCTCGGGCGAGGCGGTCCAGCTCAAACTGGAGGGCGAGGGATTCGTCATCGTCCGGCCGAGCGAGCAGACCCCGCACAAGGCGTCGGCCAACTGACCACGCCGACGCGACTGGAGCGGGTGGGCCGCCGCTACGGCCTGCGCGGGCCGTGGGTCCTGCGCGGGGCGGACCTCACGCTGCCCCCCGGCACCCTCGTCCGGATCACCGGAGGCAACGGCACCGGCAAGTCGACCCTGCTGCGGCTGGTCGTCGGCATCGACGCCCCATCGGAGGGCCGGATCACGGGGAGGCCGGCGCGCACGGCGTACGTCCCCGAACGCTTCCCGGCCGCTCTGCCGTTCACCGCGCGCGGCTATCTGCGCCACCTCGGCCGCGTCCAGGGGCTCGGCCGGGCGGAGGCGGCGGCGAGGTCGGGGGAGTGGCTGGACCGGTTCGGCGCGGGCGCCTTCGCCGACACACCGCTCGCCGAACTGTCCAAGGGGAGCAGCCAGAAGGTCGCCGTCGCCCAGGCCCTCCTCGCGGACCCCGCCCTGCTGGTCCTCGACGAGGCGTGGACCGGCCTCGACACGGCGGCCCGCCAGGAGCTCGACCGCGCGGTCCGCGCCCGCGTCGCGGCCGGCGCGGTGGTGGTCTTCGTCGACCACGACCCTCGGCGGCTCGCCGGGGAGGCGGGCGCGGTCTACACCGTGGACGCGGGCACGGTGCGCCCGGCGCCGGTCCCGGACACCGTGGGCCCCGCCCTCCGGGCGCCGGACACCGCGACCCTGGACACCGTGGGCCCCGCCCCCCGGGCGTCGGACACCGCGGCCCCGGACACCGTAAGCCCCGCCCGCCGGGCCGACGCCGACGCCTTCCGGGCCCTCCCCGGCGCCCGGGTGCGCATCGTGGTCTCCGGCCCAGGAGCGCTCCCCGACGGGCTCCCGGGCAGACCCGCCTCCGTCGCGGGCCCCGGCGGGACCACGGCCCTCACCGTCGACGCGGCCCACTCCGACGCCGTGCTCCGCACGCTGCTGACCGCCCACCCCGCCTGGCACGTCCACGAGCTCGGCACCGAGGACGCACGGGTATGACTGCACTGCTGCGCTACCACACCGCTCTCCTCGTGCGCTCCCAGCGCTGGCTCGCGCCGTTCCTGCTGTACTGCGCCTTCCTCGTCGTGGGCGTCCGGCCCGGGGAGCCGGTGCTCGGCGCCCTCGGTTACGCGGTGGCCGGGCTGCTCCCGGTGACCGGCTGGGCCGTACGGATCTGCCTGACCCAGGAACCGCCCGCCGCGCGCACCGTGGTGGCGGCCGCGGCGGGCCGGCAGCGGACCCACGCCGCCGCGGTCCTGGCCGCCGTCGGGTGCGCGGGGCTCGTCGGCGCGGTCACGGCCCTCGCCGTGACGGCGGTGAGCGACCTCCGCGGGGTCGGCCCCCTCGCGGCCGGCGCCGCCGGCCTCCTCGGCGCGTCCGTCTGCGTCCTGACCGGCGCGGCCGTCGGCACCCTGTCCTCCCGCCCGTTCCTGCCCGCCCGCGGCCTCTCCCTGGTGACCCTGGTCCTCGGCTCGCTGCTCGCCCTGCTGACCCGCGGCTCCCCGGCCGAACGCGCCGTCACGTCCCTGGTCACCGGCTCCCACACAGCGTCCGTCCACCTGCCCTGGCTCCCCCTCGCCGGAGCCCTGGCCCTCACGGCGGCGACGGTGACCCTGTCATGCCGGGCCACGGCGCGGCGCGAGTGAGTACCCTCGGATCCATGGACGAGGACCGGGCCGAGAAGACGCCCACCAGCGCCCCGCCGCCGGTGCCTTCGGCTGCCGGGGAGCCCTACGCCGACTGCGTCCTGTGCGGGAAGCCGACCGAACACCCCGAGTCGGCCAAGGGCATCACCCTCTGCCCGGTCTGCGAGTGGCGCGAGGCGGAACGCACGGCCTGCTCCGGCTGACACGTCGTCCCGCAGCCCTCGCGATCAGTCCTTCCCCACCCCTGACGCCGTCGGGCCGAGGTGCCTTACTGTGTCCTCGGCCTTCACACTTTCCGCACGGGAGCAACCGCTCGATGAACGTTTCGCCGACGCCGACCGTCTCCGTGGTCATTCCCGTGCACAACGCGATGCCGTACCTGGAGCGGACGCTCGCGTCGGTGGCCCGGCAGAGCATCGGCCTGGACGCCATCGAAGTGGTGGCGGTGGACGACGGCAGCACGGACGGAAGCGGCGAGGCCCTGGACGCGTGGGCGGCCGGACACCCCGGGCGGATGACCGTCATCCACCAGGAGCCGTCCGGCGGCCCGAGCCGTCCGCGTAACGTCGGCCTCGACCACGCGACCGGCCGGTACGTCTTCTTCCTCGACGGCGACGACTGCCTGGGGCCGCAGGCCCTCGAACGTCTGGTGGCCATGGCCGAGAAGAACGACGCCGACACGGTCCTGGCGAAGCTCGTCGGCGTCGGCCGGGTCATCCGCAAGGAGGTCCGCGAGGTCTTCGCCAAGAACGTGGACAAGGCGGACCCGGCGACCGTCTACTACACGCTCATGCCGTTCAAGCTGTTCCGGCGCGAGATGATCGAGCGCCACGGCCTGCGCTTTCCCGAGCACATGCGGATCAGCGAGGACCAGCACTTCGTCGCCCGCGCGTACCTGCACAGCACGGTGATATCGATCCTCGCCGACTACGACTGCTACTACCTGGTCAGGCGCGCCGACAACGGCAACATCACCCATGGCGGACTCGACTATCCGACCATGCTCAGCCAGGCGGCCGAGCTGGTCGACATCGTCACCGGCCTCACCGAGCCCGGACCGCTGCGGGACCGCCTGGTGGCCAGGCACGTCAAGGTCGAGCTGCTGCGCCGCTTCGACCGCCGCTACCTCGACGCCGACGAGGCGGGCCGCAAGGAGCTGGCCGACCTCGCCGCTCCGCACGCCCACGCCTGGGTCACACCCGGGGTCCTCGGCCGGCTCGACGTCGCCGAGCGGCTGCGCGTGCACTGTCTGCGGGAAGGGCTCCTGGACGAGCTCGCCGAGGTCGTCGCCTGGGACCTGGCCGGCCGGCCGGGCAAGGCGGTCCTCCGCGACGGCAGGCTGTACGCGGCGGCTCCCTTCCCGCCGGCCTCCTCCGCCGCGTACGAGGAGCTGTGCGACATCACCGACGTGGCCCTGGGCGCCAGCCCGCGGCGCCGGGTGGACGAGCTCACCTGGCACGGCACCGTCGTCGAACTGGCCGGATACGCCTACCTCGACCAGGTGGACACCGACGCCCTGGAGACCGAGGTGGTCCTGCGCCACTCCGGCACCCGTCGCGAGATCGTGGTCCCGGCACGCAGGGAGGAGTCCCCGCACCTGACCGTGAGCCGGGGCAAGGAGACGTACGACTACGGCCTCGCCGGCTTCCGGGTGGCGATCGACGTCGCCGAGGCCGCCGACGGCGGCCCGCTCGACCACGGCGTCTGGGAGGTCTCCCTGCGCTGCACCGCGCACGGGCTCTCGGCCCGCGGAGGGCTGGGCGGCGCCCTCGGGCCCGACGTCCCCCGGCAGGCCGACCGGCGGACCGTCGCCCTGCCCGCCGCCGAGGGCCGGCCGCACACGGTGAGCGCCGGGCCACGCGAAGGGCAGCTCGCCGTGCAGATCCGGCCCGTGCCACAGCCGCCCTCCACGCTGGCCCGGGTCAAGAACAAGCTGGGCCGGGCCGTCCGCGTCCCACGCCAGCGGAACGGCTGACACGGAGCCACCGCACCCCGTCCCGGCCATGGCCGGGACCCCGACCACGCGGCGCCCTCGGCGCCCGCTCCCCTGACACGCCGAACCTGTTCATGGCGGCCGGGCGCACCATGCCCGGCCGCGCACTCTGGAGACACAGTTGAAGACAGACCTGCCCCTGGAGACGGCCGCGCCGGCTCCGGCCGAGAGGCGTGCGCCGTCCTGGCGCACCCCCCAGGAACTCGCGGGGCGGTCGGCCCGCCGCTGGGGGCCGGCGGCCGGGGAGATCGCGGTCGGGCTGCTCACGGCGCTCGGGTTCGCGTACTGGGGGCTGACGGTCGACAACAGCCCGGTCACCCGCGTCGGGCAGGTCAGCGGGCTGTCGAACCTCCAGTTCCGGCTCGCGCTCGTCATCCTTGTGATCGTCGCCGTGGTGGGCTGGGCGACCGTGCGCGGCAGCGCGCGGGTGCGGGACGTGACCGTGCGGCTCGCCGCCGCGGCCGTCGCCGGACTGGGCACCGGGTTCATCGGCGCCTCGCAGGTCTTCGCCCTGCGGGGGACTCCCTGGCCGCTGAACGGTCCGTACGGGGACAACAACCGCATCCTCGGGTGGGCCGAGGAGGTGCTGCACACCGGCGCGATGGACGCGTTCTATCCGCCCGCCGTTCCCTACACCATCGGCTACCTCGCCAAGGCCGGGCTCTTCGACGGCGAACCCGCGCTGGCGTTCAAGTGGGTGTTCATCGCCCTCGTGGCCATCACCGGACCCGCGGCCTACCTGCTCTGGCGGATGTGTCTGCGGCCGCTGCCCGCGCTCGCCCTGGGGCTGCTGCCCGCCCTTCAGCAGACGCTCCCGCACAAGCCGTACAGCCCGCTCGTCCTTGTCCTGATCCTGCCGCTGATCGCGAAGCTGCTGCTGTGGCTGCGCGCCTCGCCGCACTTCACCACCCGCGGCACGGTCCTGCGCGGCGGCTTTCTCGGCCTGCTCTTCGGCCTCCTCTTCCTCGTCTACTCGGGCTGGCACCTGTGGTCGCTGCCCGGTGTGCTCGTCGCCGTCCTGTTCTTCTTCCCGTGGCGCACCGGCCGGCTGAGCGGTCTCCTCCTCCTCGGCAGCTCGCTCGTCGGCTTCCTGCTGGTCGCGGGCGTCTACCTGCGCGTCCTGCTCGGGGCGACGAGCACCCGGGACCAGTGGTGCTCCGGCTACACGCTCACCGAACCGGCGTACATCGGCACCACGCCGCTGAGCAGCCGCGCCTGGGACGAGCCGGGGGAGTACCCGGGCTTCGGCGAGTTCTCGGGTCTGCACATGTACGCCGTGATCGTGCTGATCGGCCTGGGCTTCGCCGTGGCCCTCGGCCTTCGCAAGGCCGTGGTCGTCGCCCCGCTCGCCTGCTTCGGCAGCGCGTGGCTCGTCCGCTTCTGGCTGGCCGGCCACATGGAGGCCGACCAGCAGGTGCAGCTCTTCCCGCGCACGATCATGCAGATCCAGGTCACGCTGACCGCCCTGACCGTCCTCGCCTGCGTCCTCGCCGCGCAGCGGCTCGTGCCCCTGGTGCAGCGGCTGCGGGCGGCCGAGGGGCCCGAGGCGGCGCGGCCCGAGGCGCGGAGGTTCACCGCGGTCGGCGTGCTGCTGGCCATGGCGCTCGCCGGCGGCATGATCGGGTCCTTCTTCGGCAACCAGTACCTGCCGACCCACCCCGACGAGAAGTTGGCGGGGACGCTGGCCTGGCAGGCCCACCAGTTCCGCAAGCCGGACGGCGACTGCCCCAAGTACGCCAACCTCGGGAAGTGCAAGCCCTTCCCGGAGCGCACCGTCGCCGAGCAGCCGGTCGAGGTGGAGCGGATGGTCTGCGAGTACCCGTGGCGCAAGGCGACCGCGGACGGTTCGATCATCCTCACCCTGCTCACCCGCCCCTGACGGGGCGCTAGCCGGCCATCAGCTCCGAGACCTTCACGAAGCGGTAGCCCCTGGCACGGAGTTCCGGGACGATCCGGCGGATCGCCTGTTCCGTGACGGGGGCCGCGCTGCGCGTGCAGTGCATGACCACCACCGAGCCCGGCTTCACGCCGTCGAGGACCTGCCGGGCCACGGCGTCGCCGTCCTTGGCGAAGGCGTCGCCGCTGACCACGTCCCACTGCACCGCCGTCACCTTCGCGGGGGCGAGGGCGCGCAGCGCCTCGTCGTCGTAGCAGCCGCCGGGGAAGCGGAAGTACGGCACGACATTGCGCGCCCCCGCCGCGCGGAAGGCGTCGAAGGCACGCCGGACGTCGGCGGTCATGTCCTCTTTCCCCACCCTCGGCAGGCCGTAGCAGGGGGAGGCGAAGGAGTAGTGGCTGTAGGAGTGGTTGGCGATCTCGAAACGCGGGTCGTTGCCGATGGAGCGGGCCTGGCCCGGGTACTCCTCGGCCCAGCGGCCCGTCATGAAGACCGTGGAGTCGACGCGCAGCCGGCGCAGCGTCTCGATCAGCCGCGGGTTGTCGAACCGTTCCCCGGCCGCCGCGCGCGGGCCCTGGTCCGCCGTCATGTCGGCGTCGAAGGTGAGCGCGACGACCTTCTCCGCGCCTTCGCCGGTCCGGCGCGTGTACACCGGCGTGAGGCCGCCGGGACCCGGCGCCATGGTCGGCGGCGCCGCGCGCCCGCGCGCGGGGCCCGGCGCGGCCCCGGGGCTCGGACCGTCGCTCCGCGCGTTGCCGGGCCCGCCGCTCCGGCCGGGGCTCGGGCTGCCGCTCGGGCTGCCGCTCGCGAGGGCGCTCGCCGTGGGGGCGGTGGGCGCGCCGGCCGGGCGCGCGGCGGTCGAGGTGTCGGTGCTACCCCCGCCGCAGCCGACAAGAACGGTGCCCAAGAGAACGAGCGCCGACATTCTTCGTACAGAAATGGTCACTCACGGAAATTAGCTGATTAATCAGCGAGCAATCGTCTCCGGCACTCGGCGACGTCGAAGTCGCCCTCCGGGTACCGCGGGTCCAGCGCCCGCAGGTGCTCCAGGAGCAGCGTGCTCACGGCCCAGTTGCGGTACCACTTGCGGTCCGCCGGCACCACGTACCACGGCGCCTCGTCCGTCGAGCAGCGTTCGAGGGCGATCTCGTACGCCCGCCGGTACGCGGGCCACCGCTCACGCGCGTCGATGTCGCCCGGGTCGAACTTCCAGTGCTTCTCCGGCTTGTCAAGCCGCTGCAGGAGACGCTCGCGCTGCTCCTCGTACGAGAGGTGGAGGAAGACCTTGACCACTGTGACCCCGTCGTCGGCGAGGGACCGCTCGAAGCGGTTGATCCGGCCGTAGCGGTGGCTCAGCTCCCGGCGGGGGGCCAGCTCGCGGACTCGCGCGACGAGCACGTCCTCGTAGTGCGAACGGTCGAAGATCCCGATCTCGCCCGGCAGCGGCAGGGCGCGCTCGATCCGCCAGAGGAAGGGATGCCTCCGCTCCTCCGCGGTGGGCGCCTTGAAGGCCCGGACGCGGCAGCCGGAAGGGTTGAAGCCGCCGATCACGTGCTTGATCGTGCCGCCCTTCCCGCTGGTGTCCATGCCCTGCAGGACGAGCAGCAGCCGGCGGCGGTCGCCGGCGGTGCTCGCCGCGTACAGGCGTTCCTGGAGCTCCGCCAGCTCGGGCGCCATCAGAGCGGTCGCCCGCGAGCCGGCCGCCTTGTCCGCGGGCCCGGCCGACGGATGGCGCGAGGTGTCGTACGCCGAGAGGTCCACCGGCTCGCCGACGGGTACCCGCAGCTGTTCCCGCAGGACCGGCGTGCGCGCGGGAGCCGGCGGCGGGCCGCCCGACGCCCCCGTCCTCCCCGCGCCCTTCTTCGACACCCCGCGCGCCGGCGTCCCGGTCTTCTCCGTGACCTTCGCCTTCTTCGGCATCCGCGCCCCTTCCCGTCCGCCCCGCGCCTCGCCTCCGCCTTCCCCCGATCCTCCGACGGAACCGCCCGCCCCGCGAGCGCCGGCCTCCGGGCGGCGCCCCCTCAGGGCCTCAGCGCCACGGGCCGCGCACCGCGAACGTCGTCCCCGGCGTGTAGCAGTTGACGTACATCGTCCGGCCGTCCGGAGAGAACGTGACGCCCGCGAACTCGCCCCACTCCGGGGCCTCGGGCGTGCCGATGTTCCGGGCCCCGCGCGCCATCGCGTAGACCTCGCCCTTCCGGGTGAGGCCGTACACGTGCTGCGCGCCGTCGCCGTCCTCGCAGACCATCAGGCCGCCGCCGGGTGCCAGGCAGATGTTATCCGGGGACTCGCCCGGCAGCTGGATGTCGGTGCTCGGGCCGAAGACGACCACGAGGGTGAGCCGGCGGCGGTGCGGCTCGTACTTCCACACCTGACCGAAGTGGGTGGCCCCCGAGCCGTCGGTGGCGCGGGCGAAGCTGGAGACGAAGTAGACCGCCCGCCCGCCCCAGTAGCACCCCTCCAGCTTCTGCGCGTGCGTGATGCCCTTCGGGCCGAAGTCCTGGAGGCGGATCGGGGTCCCCACCGCCTGCGGGTCCGGTACGGGCACCCACTCGACGCCGTCGAAGCACGCGCCCGTCTCCTGGATCACCGAGAGGTCGGGGACGCCGGGCACCCGCATCGCCTGGAGCGTGCCGCCGGCGCGCAGCGAACCGGTGCCGCCCAGCGGCTTGTGGGGCAGGAAGCGGTAGAAGAGGCCGAAGGGGTGCTGGAAGGCGTCCTCGGTCTCGTACACGATGCCGCTGCGCGGATCGACGGCGATCGCCTCGTGCTGGAAGCGCCCCATCGCGGTGAGCGGGACGGCTCCCGTCCGCTGCGGGTCGGCGCCGTCGACCTCGAAGATGAAACCGTGGTCCTTGGTGTAGCCGGCGGTGCCGGCCTTGTCCTCGGTCTCCTCGCAGGTGAGCCAGGTGCCCCAAGGGGTCGGGCCGCCCGCGCAGTTGACGGCGGTGCCCGCGATCGCGACGCGCTCGCCGAGGACGTCGTTCCGGGCGTCCAGTTCCAGCGCCGTGCAGCCGCCCTTGGCGGCGGGGTCGTAGGTCAGGCCCGGGACGGTGGGGACGCCGATGCGGCCGGTGGCCCGGTTCTCGTGGTTGCGGACCAGGTGCACGCGCCCGCGGCGGCCGGCGAAGGCGCCCATGCCGTCGTGGTTGCTCGGGACCGGGCCCTCGCCCGAGCGGAGCGGGTCGCCCTCCCGGGAGAGGACCTTGTAGCGGAAGCCCTCGGGGAGGTCGAGCAGTCCGGCCGGGTCGGCGACGAGCGGGCCGTACCCGCCGCCGCCGCTCGCGGCCGCGCTCCCGGCGAAGAGCTCGGAGAGGGCGCCGGTGAAGGCGATCCCCGCGACGGACGCCCCGGTACGGGACAGGATCTGACGTCGTGTTGCGGACATGAGGCGGCAACTTCCTGTTGGCGGACAGGACAGATGGTGACGTGCGACCCGCATGTGTGTATCACGCGCTGTGGTGACACGTGAACCATGCGGGCCGACACGGCCTCATGTGGTGGGAGGGTCAGGCGAGTTCGGCGGTCAGCGTGATCGTCGTCCCCGCGAGGGCCTGGCTCACCGGGCAGTTCTTCTTGGCGTCCTCGGCCAGGGACTGGAACTCGTCCGCGTCCAGGCCGGGAACCTCGCCGCGGACGGTGAGGTGGCTGCCCGTGATGCCCTGGCCGGGCACGAAGGTGACGTCGGCCTTGGTCTCCAGGCGGGTGGGCGCGTTGCCCGCCTTGGCCAGGATGTTGGAGAACGCCATGTTGAAGCAGGAGGAGTGCGCGGCGGCGATCAGCTCTTCCGGGCTGGTCTTGCCGTTCGGCTCCTCGGTGCGGGCCGGCCAGGACACGGGGTACGAGCCGATGCCGGAGGAGTCGAGCGAGACGACGCCCGAGCCCTTGAGGAGGTCACCCTCCCAGACGGCGTGAGCGGTGCGGGTAGCGGCCATGATGAATCCCTTTCGATCGGGTATGGCCCCCAACCTACTGCCCCACCAAGCCCTTCGCGTCCCGCGCCAGGGCGGTGAGCCGGGAGATCGCCCGGAAGTACTTCTTCCGGTACCCGCCCTTCAGCATCTCGTCACTGAACAGCCGGTCGAAGGGGAGCCCGGAGGCGAGCACCGGGACCTCGCGGTCGTACAGCCGGTCGGCCAGGACGACGAGCCGGAGCGCGGTCGACTGGTCGGGGACCGGCCGCACGTCGGTGAGGCAGACCGCGGTCACGTCGTCCGTGAGGGCGCCGTAGCGGCTGGGGTGCACCTTGGCCAGGTGGTCGAGCAGATGGGGGAAGTCGTCGAGCGAGGCGCCCGGGGTCGCGTACGCCGCTCGGACGACCTGATCGTCGGAGAACGGGGCCGGCGCCTCCGGCAGTCCGCGGTGGCGGTAGTCCTCGCCGTCGATCCGCAGCGGCCGGAAGTGGGCGGACAGGCCCTGGATCTCGCGCAGGAAGTCGGCCGCGGCGAACCGGCCCTCGCCGAGCTTGCCCGGCAGTGTGTTGGAGGTCGCGGCCAGCGCCACACCCGCCTCGACGAGCCTGCTGAGCAGGGAGGAGACGAGCACGGTGTCGCCCGGGTCGTCGAGTTCGAATTCGTCGATGCACAGCAGCCGGTGCCCGCTCAGCGTCGCCACGGTCTGCTGGAAGCCGAGCGCGCCGACGAGGTTGGTCAGCTCGACGAAGGTGCCGAACGCCTTGAGCCCGGGCTCGGCGGGGGTGGCGTGCCAGAGTGAGGCGAGCAGGTGGGTCTTGCCGACGCCGTAGCCGCCGTCGAGATAGACCCCGCGCGGCCCGGCCGGAGCGGCGGGCTTCTTCGCGAACCAGCGGCTGAGGGCCGGACGCTTGCCTGCGCCGGAGGCGTGGGCGCCGCCGAGCCCCTCGGCGAAGCCGCTCAGGACCCGGACCGCCTCGGTCTGGCTCGGCTGGTTCGGGTCCGGTATGTACGTGTCGAAGCGCACCGAGTCGAACCGCGGCGGCGGCACCATCTCCGCCACGAGCCGGTCGGCGGGGACACGCGGCTCTCGGGCGCAGAGCGAGAGGGGGGCCGCTTCCGTGGAAGCCGCTTCGGTAATGGCACGGGTCGACACAGTTCCCCACTCTAAGCGCCGTGTCAGACTGCGGGGATGCGACGCCTGTTCCCTGTGACGGACATGACAGCAGCCGATGCGGCGGCCGGGGACCGGGAGTGGTCCCTCGACGAGCTGGCCGACGCCTACCCGTACCCGGAGGGTGACGGCGCGTGGCTGCGCGCCAACATGGTCTCCTCCCTCGACGGCGCGGGGCAGCACGACGGCCGTTCCCAGCCCCTCTCCTCCGACACCGACATGCGGATCTTCGGCACGCTCCGGGGCCTCGCCGACGTGATCGTGGTGGGGGCGGAGACGGTACGTCTGGAGGGGTACCGCCCGGCCCGGGCGCGGGAGGCGTTCGCCGGCCGCCGGGCCGCCGCCGGGCAGGGGCCCGCGCCGGTGATCGCTGTGGTCAGCGCCTCGCTGAACCTGGACTTCTCGCTTCCGCTGTTCACCGAGCCGCTGGTGCCGACGCTGGTCCTGACCGGCGCGGCGGCGGACCCCGAGCGGGTGAACGAGGCCGGGAAGGCGGGCGCGGAGGTGGTGGTCGCGGGCGACGGTCCGGGGGTGGACCCGGCCCGCGCGGTCGCGGCGCTCGCGGAGCGCGGTCTGCGGCGGCAGCTGACGGAGGGCGGCCCCCGGCTGCTCGGCCAGTTCGTGGCGGCGGACGCGCTCGACGAACTGTGTCTGACGGTCTCGCCGACGATGACGGCGGGGGACGCCCAGCGGATCGCCGGCGGCCCGTCGGTGGCCGTTCCGAAGCGCTTCGCCGTGGCGTCGGTACTGGAGGAGGCCGGGTTCCTCTTCACCCGCTACCGTCGGATCTGACATGGAGCGGAATTTGCCGTTCCGGTTAGCCGCCGCTGGGCACACTTACTCTCGCAGACCCCGTGTGGGCACGGGGAAGGATGGTTTCCGCAGAAGGGCTCCTGAGGTGTTCACAAGCGTTTTGATGATCGAGAAGCCCCTGACGTCGGTCGACGTGGAGTTCGTCACCACCCTGCACGGCGACGAGGGGGTTTCCTTCATCGTGCTGATGCAGCCGCGCGGTGACCAGGCCGATGTCCTGCTGCGCGCCATCGACGACGTCGCGATGGGCGAACTGAAGGAGGCCGCTCGCGAGGGCGACGAACCGGAGGGCAAGGAGGCGCGCCGCCCCGCGGAGGTGGCCCTGGAGCACTCCCTCCGGGCGCTCCGCGCCGCCGGCTGCGAGGCGGTCGGGCAGGTCGTCGAGGACCATCCGCTCACCAGGATGAGATCCGTGGTCGACGAAGCCGAAGCCGACGAGGTGATCGTGCTGACCGCCCCGCACTACGTGGAGGAGTTCTTCCACCGGGACTGGGCCTCGAGAGCCCGCCACAAGGTCGGCGTGCCGGTCCTGAAGCTCTTCGCGCACAGCGAGGAGCCGGACGCGGGGTGACGGGCCGCCGGGGCGGGGCCGGCCCTCGGCCCGGCGACCGGCGGCGGACCGTCCGGGCCCCGCGCCCACCGGGCCGGCCGGTGGTAGGCCGTCCGGCTCCCGCGCCCGCCGGGCCGGCCGGGTCCCGCCGCCCGCCGGGGCCGTCCCGGGTCCGCCGGGCCGCCTGGGTCCCGCGCCCAGCGGGCCGCTCCGATCCGTTCCCGGGCGGCCGCGCCGGGGGACGGTGGTGTGCGGCGCCCGGGGTGTGGGTCGTGAGCCACTAGGCTGGGGACCTCCTGTACGCCGCACTCCGGGGAGAGATCCGCATGGCATCCGCCATCCCTGCCGCCGCCGCCGTCCCAGCCACCATGGAGCGGCCGCACTTCATCGGCATCGGCGGTGCCGGAATGTCGGGCATCGCGAAGATCCTCGCCCAGCGCGGCGCGAAGGTCGCCGGCAGCGACGCCAAGGAGTCCGCGACCGCCGAGGCGCTGCGCGCCCTCGGCGTCACCGTCCACATCGGGCACGCCGCCGCCCACCTCGCCGACGACGCCTCCGCCGTCGTCGTCTCCAGCGCCATCCGGGCCGACAACCCCGAGCTGGTCCGCGCCGCCGAGCTCGGCATCCCCGTCGTCCACCGCTCCGACGCCCTCGCCTCCCTCATGGACGGCCTGCGCGCGATCGCGGTCGCCGGTACGCACGGCAAGACGACGACCACCTCGATGCTGGCCGTCGCCCTGACCGAGCTGGGCCTCGACCCCTCGTACGCCATCGGTGGCGACCTCGCCGGCCCCGGCACCAACGCGCGCCACGGCGCCGGGCAGGTCTTCGTCGCCGAGGCCGACGAGAGCGACCGCAGCTTCCAGAAGTACGACCCCGAGGTCGCGATCGTCCTCAACGTCGAGCTGGACCACCACGCGAACTACGCCTCCATGGACGAGATCTACGAGTCCTTCGAAGCGTTCACCGCCAAGATCCGCCCCAGCGGCACCCTGGTCGTCGGCGAGCACTCCGGCGCCCGTGAGCTGGCGGCCCGGGTCGCGGACCGCGAGGGCCTGGACGTCGTCACCGTCGGTGAGTCCGAGACCTCCGACGTGTGGATCCGCTCGATCACCCCGAACGGCATGACCAGCGAGGTCGTCGTCGTCCTCGACGGAGCCGAGCACACCTTCACCGTCTCGGTCCCCGGCCGCCACTACGCCCACAACGCCGCCGCGGCCCTCGCCGCCGGCGCCCGCGTCGGCATCGACCCCGCCGAGCTGGCCCAGGCCCTCACCGCGTACACCGGTGTCGGCCGCCGCCTCCAGCTCAAGGGCGAGGCGGCCGGCGTCCAGGTCATCGACTCCTACGCGCACCACCCCACCGAGATGACCGCCGACCTGGAGGCCATGCGCGGCGCCGCCGGGGGCCGGCGCCTGCTGGTCGTCTTCCAGCCGCACCTCTTCTCCCGCACCCAGGAGCTGGGCAAGGAGATGGGCGACGCCCTCGCCCTCGCCGACGCCTCGGTCGTGCTCGACATCTACCCGGCCCGCGAGGACCCCGTCCCCGGCGTCACCAGCGACCTGATCATCACCGCCGCCCGCACGGCGGGCGCCGACGTGACGGCCGTCCACGACAAGGCCGCCGTCCCCGAGGTGATCGCGGGAATGGCCAGGCCCGGTGATCTCGTTCTGACCATGGGCGCGGGCGACGTCACGGACCTGGGCCCGCTGATCCTCGCCCACCTGGCGAAGTAGCAGAGGGAGTGAGCTGATGTCGTACGACGTCGAGAAGCCGGACGAGCAGTGGCGGGCGGAGCTGACCCCGGCGGAGTACCAGGTACTCCGCCAGGCGGGCACGGAGCCGGCCTTCCGGGGTGAGTACACCGACACCACGACCAAGGGCGTCTACTCCTGCCGGGCGTGCGGAGCGGAGCTGTTCACCTCGACGGAGAAGTTCGAGTCGCACTGCGGCTGGCCGTCCTTCTACGACCCGAAGGACTCCGACGCCGTCGAGCTGATCGAGGACCGCTCGCACGGGATGCTCCGCACCGAGGTGCGCTGCTCCCGCTGCGGCTCGCACCTGGGCCACGTCTTCGAGGGCGAGGGTTACGCCACCCCCACGGACCAGCGCTACTGCATCAACTCGATCTCCCTGCGTCTGACGCCGCAGTCGGACGAGGGCTGAGGGCACTCCCAGCGCGCGGGCGCTTCCCGCGCGCGGGCCTTCGCTCCCGCCCGGGCCGGCCGAGCCGTTCAGCCGGCCGGCCCGCCCAGCAGGGCACCGCCTTCGACGACGTCGGGCGGATAGAGCATGTCGGGGACGACGGCCGCGCCCGGTGCGGTGAAGACCAACACGGACACCGCCATGTCCTTCCGCGCCGCGGAGAAGTCCTGGGAACGCAGCAGACAGCTCGCGTACGCCTCCGACAGCCGGTTGTCGTGCTTGGGCAGCGGCGGCGTGCACGCGGCCGCCGACAGCGCCGCGCACGCCCGGGACGTGTCGATGGCCGCGCTCCGCGCGTTGCTCACCCCGATCACCACGTTGCGGGTCTGGTAGGCGTTCGGCATCGGGTAGTACCCCTCCAGGTAGCCCGCCTTGTGGGCGCCGCAGTACCCGTGGGCCGCGACGGGAAGGAAGGGCGCGAGGGCCTCCGCCACCGTGGTCGAGTTGAGCCGCAGGTCGCGTCCGCCCAGGACCAGCGCGGGCCGGAAGTCCGGCGTCTTCGTGTACACACCCACCGACAGGGCCGTGCCCGACGGGCTCTCGACCACCTGTACGGTCTCCCACTCGCGGTCGTACTGGTGCAGCCGGTTCCCCGAAGGGAGGCCGACCGAGTAGTCCGGTTCGGTGCCGAGCGCCTGCTGGATCTTGTAGTAGCCCTGGCCGGGGACAAGTTCCGCGAGGAGGCGTCCCTCGGCCGCCATGCGATAGCCGGAGCCGGACGTGTACAGGTGGCGGCCGAGCCAGCAGAGGCCGGCCACCCCGGCCAGGACGGCGACGGCGACCACGGCCGCGGTCGAGGGGCGGCGCGGGGAGTGGTGGACGTTGATCTGGGTGCCGCTGCCCAGATGCGTGGGCCCGTGGAACTCCCCGCCGTGGACGCTCATCGAGGGGAGGGGCTCTTCGGTCGGCATGCGCGTGAGTCCGCTCCCGCCTAGCGGGGGCCGAAGTTGTTGATCTGGGTGCCGCTGCCCAGGTGCATGGGGCCGTGGAACTCCCCGCCGTGGATCTCGGTACGCGCCGAGGACCGGGCCTCGGCGTCCGGGAACTCGCCGATCAGCGCGCGGAGTTCGTCCGCGGCATCGGGGTGGTCCATGAGCAACACCCGCAGTTCCGAGCGCCATCGGCCGCGTGCGTCCTCGTACGCGCTCCCCGGGTCGGCGACCACCCGGGCCCGCGAGGCGTCCAACTCCGCCTCCGCCGAGGCGTTCGACCTCCTGAGCAGGGTGCCGAACCGCTCGCGCGCCCGCTCCCATCCGTCCGTGACCATGAGCGCGACCAGCGTCGTGGCCCCCGAAGAGGCCAGAGCCACCAGCTCGGCTTCCATGTCGTTCTCCCCCCGTGGACAAGGCAGTTCGGTCATGCGGTGACGATTCTAGATCGCCTGCGGTGACCGGCCGCGCCGCTTGCCCGACCGGTGTGCGAGGAGTGAGGATCCGAAGGATCGATCGGTGATCGACCCTGGGGAGGGAAAATGATCAAAGGGGCCAACGCCTTCGTGCCGACGGTGCCACTGCGCATCGCCGTACGGAACGGGGTGGACGTCACGGCGCTTCTGCTGACGGAGCAGGGACGCGTCCGCGGGGACGGGGACATCGTGTTCCACGGAGCGCCGCTCCATCCCTCGGGCGCCGTACGGCTGCTCGGGGACGAGAACGGCACGGGGTGGCTGGAGGCCGCCCTGCCCGTCGTGGAGGAGGGGATCGTCCGCGTCCTCGTCGTCGGGTCGACCGAGCGCGGCTCCCTGCGGGACGTGGACGGCCTGTCCGTGGAGGCGTTCGCGCCGGACGGTACGCCGGTGGCGCGGTACGACGTGAGCGACGCCGGCGGCGAGACGGCGATGGTGCTGGCGGAGCTGTACCGGCGTGCGGGCGGATGGAAGTTCCGGGCGGTGGGACAGGGGTACGTGAACGGCCTCGCCGGCCTGGCGACGGACCACGGCGTGGACGTGGCGGAGGCGCCCCCCGTCCCGGCGCCGATGCCGTTCCAGCCACCGGCCGCCCCGCCGCCGGTCGCGTACCAGCCGCCGGCTCCGGCTCCCGCTCCGGTGCCGTACCAGCCGCCGGCTCCGGCTCCCGTTCCGGTCGCGTACCAGGCTCCCGCGCCGCCGCCCGTGCCCTTCCAGCCGCCTGCTCCCGCAGGCGCCGCTCCGGGACCCGCCCCCTGGACCTACGGGGCCGTCTTCGAGCCGTACACGCAGACCGGGCGGGACAACGACGTGATCACGGTGGACGGGCTGCCACCCGGGCCGGTCATCGTCGACCTCGCCGTCCGGGGTGACGGATACACCGGCCTGTGGCCCCTCACCCGGTTCAACAAGGAGGGTGACACCCTCGTCAACAGCACCGAGGACGACTACCGGGGCCGCGTGCTCGCCCACGTCCCCAAGAGCGGGCGGCTGCGGTTGCAGCTGAAGGCCGACGGGCCCTGGGAACTGCGGGTGCTCCCGCTCGCCGCCGCCGCGATCCTGACGGAGCGCCAGCTGGAGTCGCGAGGACCCGACGTCCTCCTCCACACCGGAGGGACCGCCGATCTCGTCCTCCACTACCGCGGTGACGACAACCTCATCGTCAACCTCTACGAACTCGCGCACCACGACGACCCCACAGCCCTCCCGACGGACGAGAACGTCATCAACGAGATCGGCAAGAGGCGGGATACCGTGCCGCTGCCCGAGGGTCCCCTCGTCGTCCAGCTGGAGATGGCGGACGGCCCGTGGCGGGCGCAGCTGAAGCACCTGGAGCCGCACAGCATGCCGTCGGACGGCGTGACCCCGGCCGGGGTGACCGACATACGACAGGCGCAGGGCTGGGGGCGGCGGGGCGGGCGCTGAGCGTCCTTCCGCTCGCCCGCCCCGCCGGGTGGGCTCAGGCGTGGGTCGCGTGCGGGAGGAACGCGGCCCACGCGGTGGGGGCCAGGGCGAGCTGGGGGCCCTGGGGGTTCTTGGAGTCGCGGACGTGGACGGTGGTGGGGCGGGAGGCGACCTCGACGCAGTCGTCGCCGCTGCCACTGCTGTAGCTGGACTTGCGCCAGGAGAGCGCGACTTCGACACAGTCGCCGTCGCCGCCGCTGCTGTAACTGCTCTTGAACCAGGCCAGTTCTGTGCTGCTCATCAGGCTCCTCGCATCCGCCGCAACAGGCTCCGGGAGTCTTCCAGGGTAAGAGCCTGTGACCGCATCCTGGCATACCGCATCTGGAGGATGCTGATCTCTTTCGAGTCGGCGATGAACTGTCCGCCGCGCTGCCCCTCGCAGTAGCCGAACCACCGGTTGTCCGGGGTCTCCAGGAGTTGCATGGGCCCGTCGAGCCCCGCGTGATGGCCGCGCGTCTTCGGCATGACCTGCACCTCGATGTTCCGGCGCTCGGTGAGCGCGAAGAGGTGGTCGAGCTGCTCCCTCATCGTTTCCACCCCGCCCGTGGGGCGTTCGAGGACGTGCTGCTCGACGATGAAGGTGTACGCCGTGTTCGGCCGCTCCGTCAGTAACCGCTTCCGTTCGAGGCGGGCGACCAGCTGGGCCTCGATCTGTTCGTTCCCGAGCGGCGGGCGTTGCCCGGCGAACAGCTCGTGCGCGTACGCCTTCGTCTGGAGGAGCCCCGGTACCAGCCGGTTCTCGTACGTGTAGAGGCTGAGGGCCTCCGCCTCCAGCTTCGCCCACTGCCGGAACCAACTGGCAAGACCCGGTTGCCTTGACAGATGCTTCGCCGCCGCCCGCAGGACCCCGAACGCGTCCAGCACGTCCTCCGCCCGCTCCACGAAGTCGGCCGGGGGGAAGCGGCGGCCCTGCTCGATCGAGGCGACCGTCGGCACGGAGTACCCCACTCTCGGCGCGAACTCCTCCTGCGTGAGCCGCGCCCGCCTGCGGAAGGTCTTGACCACCTCCCCGAACGCCTTCAAGCTGTCCGACGCCTCGGGCTCTCCGCCACCCGGGTACCCGTCCGTCATCCCGTACACCTCCCGTGCCCCTCACCCGACGGGACCATGCTCACGGGCCGTGACCGGTACTGTCCACCCTCCGGACCCGTACGCTTACGCAGCGTACGGGTCGCCGACCTGGTCCACCGGCCCTGACCTGGCCACATTGGCCCCATGACCTCCCCCCGGACCCAGCAAGCACCCGTCACCGTACGTGTGTTCACCCAGCGCTTCAGCTCCACGCCGCGCGGCGCCCGGCTCGCCCGGCGGCTCGCTCTGCACCAGCTCGACCGGTGGGGCGTCCCGCACGGCACGGACACCTCCGACACCGCGGCCCTCCTCGTCGCCGAGCTGGCCGCGAACGCCGTCACCCACGGGCGGGTGCCCGGACGGGACTTCGAGCTGACGCTCTCGTACACGCCGGGGCTGCTGCTCCGCCTCGACGTCGCGGACACGCGCACCGAGTGCCGGCCTCCGGCGCCCGGTGCGGCGGCCGGGGCGGTGGTGCCGCTCGCCGACGGCGGGCGCGGACTGCTGATCGTGGAGGCGCTGGCCTCGCGCTGGGAGGTCCTGGACCGCGTGCCGGTGGGGAAGACGGTGCGTGCCGAGCTCGACCTCGGCTGAGCCGCCGGCCGTGGGCGTCCCGCTCAGGAGGCGGGCTGGAGCAGGTCCCAGCGGTTGCCGTACAGGTCCTCGAAGACCGCGACGGAGCCGTACGGTTCGTGGCGCGGCTCCTCCAGGAAGCGCACACCGGCCGCCGTCATCCGGGCGTGGTCGCGCGCGAAGTCGTCGGTGTGCAGGAAGAAGCCCACCCGCCCGCCGGTCTGGGCGCCCACGCGGGACTCCTGGTCGCCGTCGGCCGCGCGCGCGAGGAGCAGGCCCGTGCCGGCGGGGCTCCCCGCCGGGCGCACGACGACCCAGCGGCTGCCGTCGCCCCGGTCGGTGTCCTCGACCAGGTCGAAGCCGAGGGCGTCCGTGTAGAACGCGAGGGCCTCGTCGTAGTCACGGACGACGAGGGTGACGAGTGCGAGGGAGGACATGAGGCCCACGTTATACGTATGACCGGCTTCTCGCCACGTGGTGCGAGAATGCCCGGCATGGACGCCCAGCAGCTCGCCGACCTCACCGCTCGCGCACGGCTCCTCGCCGTCCCCGGGCGGCGGCGGATCCTGGGTCTCGCCGGGGCGCCCGGAGCCGGGAAGTCCACGCTCGCCGCCCGGCTCGTCGACCGGCTCGACGGGCGCGCGGTGCTCGTGCCCATGGACGGCTTCCACCTGGCGCAGGGAGAGCTGGAGCGGCTCGGCCGGGCGGGGCGCAAGGGGGCGCCGGACACCTTCGACGCCGCCGGGTACGCCGCTCTGCTGGCCCGCCTGCGCGCCCCCGAACCCGGCACCGTCGTCTACGCCCCCGCCTTCGACCGCGCCCTGGAGGAGCCCGTCGCAGGGTCGGTACCGGTCGCCCCGGACGTACCGCTCGTCGTGACGGAGGGGAACTACCTGCTCCACGACGAGGGCCCGTGGGCCGCGGTCCTGCCGCTCCTCGACGAGGCGTGGTACCTCGATCTGGACGACCGGCGGCGCGTGCCCCGGCTCGTCCGACGCCATGTCCGCTTCGGCAAGGAGCCGGCCGAGGCCGAACTCTGGGTGAGGGACTCCGACGAGGCCAACGCCCGGCTCGTGGCCCGGGGGCGCGACCGCGCGCACCTCGTCGTGCGGATGAGCTGAGACCCCGCCGCCGCGCGTCACCGCGCTCGGCCCGCCCCGTGCTCCGTCGCCGCCCGCGCCAGCGCGCGGACGATCGGGTGCGGGCGCGTCCCGTCCCCCGCCAGCTCCGGCTGGAAGAGCGTCGCCATGAAGAAGGGGTGACCGGGCAGCTCGGCGATCCGTACCCCGCCCTGCTCGTCCTCGCCCGTGAACCGCAGGCCGTGCGCGCGCAGGGTCCCCAGATGCCGGCCGTCCGGACCGTAGGAGCAGTGGTACCGCTCCGTCGTCCGCTCGGCGCCGAGCACCGACTCCGCCAGCGAACCCGGCGTCACCCGCACCACCCCCTCGTGCCCCACGAGCGAGCAGGCCATCGGGGCGATCAGCAGGTCGTCGGCGTCCGCCTCCGGGTCGTTCTCGGCATGGGCGAGGCGCGTCAGGCCGCAGACGTGGCGGGCGTACTCCAGGAGCGCGTGCTGGAAGCCGCCGCACGTGCCGAGGAACGGGACACCGTCCTCCCGTGCGGTGCGGATCGCCGCCAGCGCGCCCGCCTCGCTCGCGTACGGGCTGCCCGGCAGCACCCACACCGCGTCGAAGCCCCGGACCGCGTCCGGGGCCGCCGCGTCCGTCGTGGGGATCCAGTACGCGTCGAGGAGCAGGCCGTCGCGCTCGGCCAGCCCGTCGAGCAGCGCCGGTACGCGGGCGTGGGACATCACCTGCGGGGAGCGGTCGCCGACCAGGGCGATCCGAGGGGTTCTCGTCATGACGGCCATGCTGGTCGGCACGCCCCGTTCACGTCCAACGATGATCCGTGCACTCTCCATCGTGAACACTGATGGACATGGACCCGCACCTCCTGCGTACGTACGTCACCGTCGCCCGGCTCGCCTCCTTCTCCGGGGCCGC
The DNA here is from genome assembly GCF_055609145.1 of Streptomyces sp. NPDC036822. Taxonomy (NCBI): domain Bacteria; kingdom Bacillati; phylum Actinomycetota; class Actinomycetes; order Kitasatosporales; family Streptomycetaceae; genus Streptomyces; species Streptomyces sp. NPDC036822. The sequence continues at coordinate 11,796 of NZ_JBVJPY010000008.1, read as the reverse complement.
GCGCGAGCTGGGCTACACGCAGTCCGCCGTCTCCCAGCACATCGCCGCCCTGGAGCACGACCTCGGCCTCCCCCTCCTCGGCCGCCGGCCCGTCGTCCCGACCCCGGCCGGTGAACGTCTCCTCGAACACGCCGGGCCGCTGCTGCTGCGGCTCGACGCGGCCCGCGCCGACGTCCTGCGCTTCACCGGCGCGCCCGGCGAGGCGCTGACCGTCGCCGTGTCCCCGCTCGCCGCGCACCCGCGTGCCCTCGCCGCCCTGCCCGCCACGGGCGTCACCGTGCGGACCCTGCCCCGCGACGACGTGCCCGCGGCCGTCGCCACCGGCGAGGCCGACCTCGGCCTGGTCGACGGACTCGCCGCCCCCAGCGACCCCTTGAGGCTGGCTGACACCGCCCCGCTCACCGCCGTGCGCGTGCGCGAGGAGCCGGTGGCCGTCCTGCTGCCCACCGGGCACCCGCTGGCCCGCCGGGCCGGGCTCCAGCTCGCCGACCTCGTCGACGCGCGCTGGATCGACGCCCCCGACGCCGGGTTCCCGCCGGACCGGCTGCGGGCCGCGCACGGCGGGCCCGCCGGCCAGGGCTTCCGTACCGCCGTACGCCACGAGGGGACCGACGTCCGCACCCTCGGCGCGCTCGCCGCCACCGGACACGGCCTGACGCTGCTGCCCGCCTCCGTCGCCGGGGGAATCCCGGGCACCGTCGCCGTCCCGCTGTCCGCGCCCCGGCTCGTCCACCGCACCGAACTCGTCCGCACCTCCGCCGAACCCGTCGGCCCGGCGGCGGAGTTGGCGCGCACGCTGCCCGCCTGACGCACCCGGCGCCTCCCGGGTGCCGGGCCGCTGTCACGGGGAGCGCAACCCGCCTATCCTCCTCGTGACGTGGCGCGGCGACACGGAGGACACGGGGATGAGCGGCAGCGGGGGCAACGGCCAGGGGCCATGGAACCGGTACGGAGCGGGGCAGCCGCCGGTCCCGGGTTGGCCACCACCACCACCGCCGCCGGGGCCGTGGCCGCCCGCCCCGCCGCGCCGGCTGACCTTCGGGCGCCTCTTCAACCCGATCGCCGTGGCGCAGGCCGTCTTCACGCCGTCCCGGCCGGACCGGGTACACGACCCCGTCGTGAAGCGGGTCCAGGTCGTCCGGACGGTCATCGGACTGGTCGCCATCACCTGGATGCTGCTGTCCTACCGGCTGGCGCCGGACGCCGACGCCGTGGTGGACGACCGCTTCGGACAGATCCGTACCACCCTCATCACGCTGGCGGTGACCTTCCCCCTCGCCGTCGCCGCCTTCATCGCGGCGGCCCGCCCGCCCCACCGGCGCCTCTTCCTGCGCCGCGCGGCCAAGCCCGCCGGGGCGCTCCTCGCGCTCTTCGTCACGCTCGCCGTGCCGCGCCTGATCACCGGGCTCGGCTACGTGGACGAGAACACCGACTGGACCGCGTCCGCGTGGCGGGTGGTGCTGCTCTTCGCCCTGGGCGCCTTCCTGCTGTGGCTCGCCCCCTTCGCCCTCTACGGCATCGCCCAGTCGCTCGTCCACGTCTTCCGGACCGCGGACCTGCACGAGACGGTCCCGCCGCTGCTCGCCACGCTCCTCGTCTGGGAGGTCGCCCTCTTCGACGTGTTCCGGGACGCCTACGCCACGGTGCCGCTCGGGGCCCGGCTGGCCTTCCTCCTGGGGGCGCCGCTGTCCGTCACCGTCGTGGCGATGTGGGAGCTGCGGCGGCTGCGCACACGGCACGGGATCACCCTGCGCGGGGCGCTGCTGCGCTGACGGTAGCGCCTGTCGGCCGTGGGGGCCGCACGGAAGCCGGCGGCCCGCCCGCGGTCACGGGTCGGACGGTGCGGGGACGCCGAACTCCTGGAAGGCGATGGAGCGTTCCACCGGATAGACCTCCCGGCCGGTCAGTTCCCGGATGATGCACGAGTTGCGGTACGCGGCCATGCCCAGGTCGGGGGTCACGAAGCCGTGGGTGTGCAGCTCGGCGTTCTGGACGAATATCTCCGAACGGGCAGTGTCGATGGCGTAGTTGCGGGAGACGTCGTAGCGGCCGCTGCCGTCCCAGGCGATGCGCTCGCGCAAGGGCTCCAGGAAGTCGGGCTGCCGGTAGCGGTATCCCGTGGCCAGGACCAGGGCCTCGGTGTCCAGGGTGAAGTCCCGTCCCTGCTCCTGCTGCCGCAGCTGCAGGGTGTAGACGTCGCCGGTGTGCTCCGCGCCGGTCAGCACCGTGTTGGTGATCAGACGGGTGGGCACGGGGCCGCGGCGCCGCTTGGCGTAGAGCAGGTCGAAGATGTCGTTGACGAGGTCGGCGTCGATGCCCTTGTAGAGGTTCTTCTGGGAGGCGTTCAGCGCGTCGCGGGTGCCGGCCGGGAGACCGTGGAAGTAGTCCACGTACTCCGGTGAGGTCATTTCCAGGGTCAGCTTGGTGTATTCGAGGGGGAAGTAGCGCGGCGAGCGGGTGATCCAGTTCAGCTCGTAGCCCTGCGTGTCGATGTCCTGCAGAAGGTCCTGGTAGATCTCCGCCGCGCTCTGCCCGCTCCCGACGATGGTGATGGACCGCCGCTCCTGGAGCTCGGCCTTCCTGAGCAGGTAGTCGTTGGTGTGCAGATGATGCTTGCCGTCCAGGCCGTGCACGGCTTCGGGGAGGTACGGCGTCGTGCCGGTGCCCAGCACCAGCTTCCGGGCGCGGAGGGTCACGGACCGGTCGGGCGTCTCGGCGCGGATCGTGTAGACACCCGCGGACTCGTCGTGGTCGACGCGCGTGACGCGGTGGCCGAAGCGCAGCCGGTGCGCGAGCTTCCGCGTCGCCCAGCGGCAGTAGTCGCGGAACTCGCTGCGCAGGGGGAAGAAGCTCTCGCGGATGTAGAAGGAGTACAGGCGGCCGGACTCCTTGAGGTAGGCGAGGAAGGAGTAGGGCGAGGTGGGGTCGGCGAGGGTGACGAGGTCGGCGAGGAAGGGCACCTGGAGCGTGGAGTACTCCAGCAGCATGCCGGGGTGCCAGTCGAAGTGCTCCCGCTCGTCGAGGAAGATCCCGTCGGCGCCGGGGACCGTGCCGGAAACCGGCTCGGTCAGCGCGGCGAGACCCAGGTTGAAGGGGCCGATGCCGATGGCGGCGAAGTCGTGGATATGAGCGTCCTCTTGCGGCAGGGGCACGGTCTCGTTCTCCGGTGGTGTGGTCGGGTGCGCTGTCATGTGCCGAGCGCCGCGGGGGCGGGCGCGGCCAGGTGCCGCTCGGCGTACGTGGCGATCAGATCGAGGACGGCGGAGATGTCCTCCGACGAGGTCATGGGGTTGAGCAGGGTGAACTTGAGCCAGTGCCGTCCGTCGGCGACGGTGGAGGCGATCAGGGCTTCGCCGTTCGCCGCGAGCATCTCGCGGGCGTACAGGGTCGCGGCGTCCGCGAGGGCGGCCGGGGTGCCGGGTGCGGGCCGGTGGCGGAAGACGAGCGTGGACAGCTCGGGACGGATGGCGACCTCGAAGCGGGGGTCGGCCTCCAGGAGCTTCCAGCCCTCGAAGGCGCGGTCGACGACCTCGTCGAAGAGCTCGCCGACCGCGTCGGGCCCCATCACGCGCAGCGTCATCCACAGCTTCAGCGCGTCGAAGCGGCGGGTGGTCTGGAGGGACTTGTCCACCTGGTTGGGTATGGCGTTCTCGGCCATCCGCCGGGGGTTCAGATAGTCGGCGTAGTAGGTGGAATGGCTGAGCACCGCGCGGTCGCGAACCAGGACGGCGGAGGAGGAGACGGGCTGGAAGAACGACTTGTGGTAGTCGACGGTGACCGAGTCGGCCCGCTCGATGCCGTTCAGCAGGTGACGGCGGGTGGGGGAGACCAGCAGGCCGCAGCCGTAGGCCGCGTCCACGTGCATCCAGGTGCCGTGCCGCTCGCACAGCTCGGCGATCCGCGGGAGCGGGTCGATGCTGCCGAAGTCGGTGGTTCCGGCCGTCGCGACCACCGCCATCACCGTCTCCCCCCGGCGGGCGCAGCGGTCCAGCGCCTCGGAGAGGGCGTCCACGCTCATCCGGCGGGTGGTGGCGTCGACGGGCACCGGGACGACCGCGTCCGGGGCCAGGCCGAGGATCCGGGCGGACTTGTCGATGGAGAAGTGGCCGATCTCGGAGGCCAGGACGCGCAAGGTGGGCAGCACGGCGTTGCGGACGGAGCCGGGGTCGCCGGCGCCGCCCGTCGCGTGGGCTCTCTTCGCGGCCAGCCGCAGCGCCTCCTCGCGGGCGAGCAGCAGCGCGTGCAGGTTGGACTGGGAACCGCCCGAGGTGAAGATGCCGTCGGCGCCCGTCCCGAGCCCGACGCGCCGGGCGGTCCAGTCGATGAGCCGCCGCTCCATCAGGGTGCCGCCGGCCGACTGGTCCCAGGTGTCCATGGAGGAGTTGACGGCGGCCATCACGGCCTCGCCGACCACGGCCGGCAGCACCAGCGGGCAGTTGAGGTGCGCCAGATAGCGGGGGTGGTGGAACCAGACCGCGTCGCGCAGATAGACCTGCTCCAGCTCGTCGAGCGCCGCCGCCGTGTCGCCGAGGGGGGTGTCCAGATCGACACCGTCGACCAGGGGCGCGAGCTCCTGCGGGGTCACGCCGCTGAACGGGCCTTCCACAGTGGCGAGTTTGCGCGCGATGCGGTCGGTGGCGAGGGCGACGTCACGGTGGTAGCGCTCCGCCGTCGCGCTGTTGAGCAGGTGGGACCTGCTTCGCATGGAGGTTCCTCCCTGAGGGGCGAATGAGGTCAGGCAGAGTGGGACACCACGCGGCGCCGGTCACGTCGATGCATCGCGGGTCGCTTCGGGAGACGCGTAGGGGGACGGGGGTACGCGCGGCTAGGGAAGGGCCGCCGCGATCGGACGGGCGCGGTAGAGGCCTTTCGCGCGGTCGAGGATGTCGCCGACCCGCTGGTCGACGTCCGTGGCGGCCACGGCACAGAACCGGTTGAAGGTGCGGACGACCTCGAACGCGTCGGTCGACTCCCGCCACCGGGTGCCGAACAGCTGCAGGACGTCGTGGTCGGTCTCCTCGAAGATGCTCAGGTTGCCGCGCGAGTACGGCTGGACGCCGTCGACGATCTCGCACCACGAGCGCTCCACCGAACTCGCCGCCAGGACACCGTCCCGCACCCGGCCCGGCCCGCCCTTCAGCAGGTAGTTGAACTCCGGCAGGCCGTCCAGCTCCTCCAGGTCCCGTTCCCGCGCGACGACGCGCTTGACCTGCTCGTATCCGTAGGGCGAGAAGAGGGAGGCACGGTAGCCCTCGACGACCGCCGCGTACTCCCGCGCCACCAGGTCCCGGAAGCTCAGGTCCGGGTCGACCGAGACGGAGCTGAAGGCGAAGGGGGAGTTCGCCACGACGCTCACGGCGCCCGGCACGGGCGACGGCCGGCGGTGCTGGGACCGGATCACGACCCGGCGCGTCGACAGATCGGCGCCGAGCAGGATCGCGTAGACGATGAGCGAGATGCCGGGCTTGCTGACGCGCAACAGGGACCTGAGCCTGCCGAGGGTGCGCGCGTGCCCGGAGGACTCCACGACCCCGAAGGTGGCGGCCTCGGTCGGGTCCTTCCGCAGATTGGCCTCCGGGGCCTCGGCGAGGATCCGCTGCACGACCGCCAGGTTCTCCTTATCCGCCTGGGCGAACGCCGGCGACCGCTCGGCGTCGAGCACCTCGGCGATCCCGGCCGCCCGCACGCGCGGGGCGGAGCCGGTGAGGAACGCGCGGTATTCGTCGTGCAGCAGTTCCAGCCCGCTGCCGTCCACCGCGAGGTGCGAGACGACCGCGCCCCCCAGCCATCTGCCGCCGCGGTTGATCAGGAGGGGGACGAAGGCCTGGCCGCGGCGCACGAACTCGCTCTGGGTGAGCCCCAGGACACCCTCGCTGGTGAGCGGAGCGTCGGTCGAGTCGACCTCGATCGTCAGCGGGCGCACGTCGGCTCCCGGGCGCACGATCTGCCGGGGGAACGTGTCGGGGTCCGCGTGGTCGAGTGTGTCGTCCGCGGCCTCGAACACCGAGGTCAGGACGTCGTGCCGGCCGGCCAGAGCGCGCAGCGCCGCCAGGACGCCATCGCGGTCGGTGTGCCCCTCCTGCTCGTCGAAGACGATGCTCAACGGCCAGTGGGCGGGGTCCAGTCCACGGTGGTGGAACATCTCGACCATGGCCGCCTGCCCCCATGTGAGGCCCGTTCGCTTGCTGTCCACCCGGTCTCCCCGCCTCGTGTCCTGCGTTGCCGTGTGATCGTGGGCCGCTCGCCACGACCGCTCCCGCGCCCCGTGCCGAGCCCGGCACGGAACGCCCCGTTCATCGCTCGTCGTCGACAAGGTCGTAGACGCGTCTCATCAGCCGGCGGCGGCGCAAGAGGCTCTGCACCGGCTCCCGTACGAGATTGCTGACGTAGACCACCGACATTTCGCGGCGGGTGTCCGCGAGGACGAACGACCCGGTGCCGGAGTCGGAGCCGAAACCCTCCCGCCCCGGCTCCTGACCGAGCCACCGCCATCCCACGAGCGCCCCGTGCGAGTAGTCGAACGCGTGCTTGCCCTCGCCGTCCGTCGACAGGCCCCCGCCGACCGGCCGCTCCAGGTGTTCCACCGCGCGGCGCAGCGGCTCGGGCAGCGACTCCCGGCCCTTGCGGGAGGCGACGGCCCCGAAGATCCGCATCAGGTCCTCCGCCGTACCGCGGAAGCCGGAGCCGGGCCACGCGCAGGCCATGACGTCGGGCGCGTCGGCCCACCACAGATCGGGCTCGCGGTCGCCCGTCTCCCCGTTCATGATCGGCAGCGGAGGCGCTTCGCCGGGTGCCTGCGGGCCGAAGCCCAGGCGGGCGCCGAAGGGCTCGAAGGCGTAGCGCTTCGCGAACGCGGCCCTGTCCATGCCCGAGGCGCGTTCCAGGGCGAGCGCGAGCACGTACCAGCCCGTCATCACGGAGTACGCGGGCGAGCGCGCCGGGTCCACGGGGGAGCCGGCGATCCACCGTTGGAAGCGCGCCTCGGACCACCGCCCCGGCGTGGCGTCCCGGGTGATGCCGCTGGAGTGGGTCAGCAGGTCGCGGATCCGGACCGCGTCGAACCGCGGCCCGAACGCGTCCGGCAGCAGGGGCCGCACCGGATCGTCCAGAGCGACGTCGGTCCGGCCGAACAGGAAGTTCAGCGCGGCGAGGGCGAAGACCGGCTTGCTGACGCACAGCAGCGAGAACGTCTCGTCCTGCGCGCCCACCTGCTCGTCGTGGAGGGTCTCGCCCGCCCGCCGCACGATGAGGCGCTCCGAGACCGTGGCGGGCAGACGGCTGCCGTCGATGAGGTTCACGCCGGGTCCTTTCGGGCGTCCCGGTCCGGCCGTCCGGCGGTCTCGCGCCGGGCCGCGACGAGCGAGGTCAGGGCGGGATAGTCGACCTTTCCCCGGCTCGTCCTCGGGATGCCGGGCACCGCCTCGACCGACATCGAGGCCGCCGGCAGGCCGGCCGCCCGCGCGGTCCGCGTGACGAGGCCGTCCGGATCGGCCCGGCCTCCGGCCACGCAGATGACGATCTCCGCGTCCGTGCCGATGACGGCCACGTCCCCCTCGCGCCGGAGGTACGTCTCGATCTCGTCCAGACTGACGCGCTTGCCGAACTGCTTCACCATCCGGGTCTTGCGGCCCGTGATCCAGATGAACCCGTCGTCGTCCACGGTCGCCAGGTCGCCCGTCCGGTGGAACCCGCGCGACGGCGCGCGGCCCTCCAGGCCGCGGAGCGCGACGGCCGAGTCGACGTAGCCCTGCATCACGCTGGGGCTCCTGACGACCAGCTCGCCCTCGTCGCAGGCCACCTCGATCCCGTCGAGCGGTACGCCGACGGAGCCGGCCTTGTCCGGCCTGCGGGTCAGGTCGAAGGCCGAGACGCGTGTCATCAGCTCGGTCTGTCCGTACATGGGGAAGAACTGCGCCCCGTGCTCCAGCGCCAGGTCGAGATAGCGGCGCTGGACCTCGGGCTTCAGCCGCCCGCCGGAGTGCGTCAGCTGGCGCAGCGACTCCGGCCAGTGGCTGGTGAATCGATCCTGCAACAGCTCGTACATGAAGGAGACGCCGGCGAGATGGGTGACGCCGCCGGTCGACAGGGCGCCCCAGAACCTCCGGGACGTGGGCCGCTCCCTCGTCACCACGAGGCTGCCGCCGACCGCCAGATGGGAGTGCAGCACCGACAGGCCGTAGGCGTAGTGCAGCGGCAGGCTGGTGATGGCGCGGCTGCGGCTGTCCAGCGCGAGCCGGTCGATGATGCCGGTGGCGTTGGCCCGCAGGCCCGGCTCGCCCAGCGCCACGCCCTTCGGCGCGTCCATCGAGCCCGAGGTGAGCAGGACCAGCCTGGTGTGCGCCGTGCCCGACGCCCCGCCTCCCCGGCGCACCCAGTGACACGGCTCGGCCTCGCCGTAGAGGTCCTGATCCAGCGACGGAGGACCGACCACGAGCTGCGGCTCATAGGCCGCGACGGCGCGGTCCACGGCCTCCGGTCCGCTCTGCGGGTCGACCAGAAGGACCGTGGTCGGCGTGACGAACGAGGCGAGGTACGCGACGATCGTGCGGAGGTTCTGCTCGGCCATGACGGCGACGAGAGCCCCCTCCTGCCCGAGGTACCTCGCGGCGAAGTCGTCCACCAGACGTCCGAGCTCGCCGTAGGTGATCGTCTCGCCCTCGGCGACGACCGCCACGGAGTCCCGCTCGCCTCCCAGGAGCCACATCAGTCCGCCGTCCGGTCCTTGATCAGCCGCGCCACCTGCGCCGGGGTGCCGGCTTCGAACACCTCCTGCATCTCGAGCTGCACGCCGTACGTCTCGAAGATCGAGGTCGAGACCTCGATCAGGACCAGCGAGTCGGCTCCGAGGTCGAAGAGGTCGTCGTCCACGCCCACGACGGCGTTCTCGGTCGCCGCGGCGACGATCCGGCAGACGTGCTCCTCGACGTCGTCCCGCGCGGCCGTGTAGACCGAGCGGCTCTCCGCCGCAGCCCGCTCCACCAGCTCCATCGTCGGCTCGCCGACGGTCGACGGATCCTCCATGACGATCACCGGAGCCGGTGTCCCCCGGCCGAGGTGCTCCCACGTGAGGTTCCGGTACTCGACGGCGCTGACCGCTCCGCCGGAGCGGATCGCCACGATCCAGCGGTCCTGCGCGAAGGCGACGGAGCACGCGGCGACGTCGGGAAGGGACTCGACGAACGCGGCCAGATCGGTGGGCGCTATTGCATCAGTGGTCATCGTCACTCAATCTCTTCAACTTGCCGATGTCGTTACGGGGGAGGGCGCTGACGAACGAGAGCACATGGGGCCGGGACGCCGGCGGCAGGGTCCTCCGGCAGTGCGCCTTGATCGCGGACGCCGTGGACCTCGTCGGTTCGTCCGCGATGACGAGGGCCTCGGCGATGCTGCCGAGCACGCGGTGAGGACGCGCCCGCACCATCACGTCCCGGACTCCGGGGAACGCGAGGATCGCGCTCTCCAGTTCGGCGGGGTACACGTTCTCGCCCCCCACGGTGAACATGTCTCCGTCCCTCCCCACGAGGAACAGGTACCCCGCGCTGTCGAGATACCCCCTGTCGCCGACCGAGCCGTAGCCGTCGCTCGTCCGCCGGACACCGGGCGCGGTGTTGCGCGCGTGCGACAGGCTCCGCATGTACACCTCGCCCACGGTGCCGGCCGGGACCGGCCTGCCTTCGCGGTCACGCACGCTGATACGGGTGAGGTAGCCCTTCCCGACGGTGCCGGGACGCTCCGTCCACTCCCGCCCGGAGCAGAACGTGAGGCCGACCTGTTCGGTGGAGGAGTAGAACTCGTGCACCCGCGTCGGCCCGACGCGGTCGATCCACCGTCGCTTCGTCTCGTGGTCGCAGGGGGCCGCCGTGTGCAGGACGCCGTGCAGGCTGTCCAGGGCGGCCAAGGCGAACCGGTCGGCTGACGCCAGCAGGCGCAGGTGCGTGGGCGTCGTGCAGAACCACTCGACGGACTGCGAGCCGATGACCTCCAGGACCTCGTCGGAGTCGAAGGGCCTGCCCGTCACGGTGAGGCGGTGACCGTCGAGGAGTCCGGCCAGGGCGGGGATCAGGCCCGCCGCGTGGTGCAGGGGCAGCATGACCAGCTGGTTCAGCCCCGCACGCCAGCCGGCCAGCCGGTACAGGCGGAGCATCCCCCCGAGCGCGGCGGGGGAGAGGTCCAGGCGGATCAGCTTGGGGCGGCCCGTCGTCCCCCCGCTGTGCAGGAGCAGACGCCATCCGGCCGTCTCCTCCCGCGGCGCGCGCTCGCCCCGCGCGGCGAGCGTCCCCGCGTGCAGGACGCCGTCGAACCCGGCGGCGACGAGCTGCGAGCACAGCCGCTCCGACGACGCCGGCCAGGTGCCGGACCGCACCAGGCAGAGTCCCAGCCCCGCCCGTGCCGCCGCCAGGACGCCGACCAGCGTGGCGATCTCGTCGTCGGCCTCGCGCACGACGACCGGGCGCCGAAGACCGTGAGCGGCGGCCTGCGCGAGCATCTCCCGCGTGGCCGACGACACCCTCGTCTCCACCTCGCCGAAGGTCAGTTCCGTGCCGGACCGGAGGTGGGCCAGGGCGACCCGGGACGCCTCGGCCCCGTCCCAGGAGCGGCGCAGCGAGAGCTCGCCGCCCGGGGCGGCACGGGACGCGGACGGCTCAGCGGTCATGCGTCACCTCCGTACGGTGGACTTCGCGCGCGTGGCCCTGACGCGGGAGCCGGCCGGGCTGGTCAGCGGGGTGCACCACGGCACCGCTCGACTCCGTACGGCGGACTTCGCGCGCGGCCGGGCGCACCACGGCACCGCTCGACAGCGTGTTCATCCCGTGAGCTTCCCCCCGGCCGTCGGCACCCCGGCCCGCAGCAGCTCCAGCACCTCGCCGTGGAGGGGGCCGTTGCTGACCACGAAGCCGCCGTCGGAAGCGGCCCCCGACGGGCCGCCGTCCAGCGCCGTGGCGCGCCCGCCCGCCTCGGTCACGATCAAGGCGCCCGGGAGCAGGTCCCAGGCCGCGCCCCACGGCTCGATCGCCACGTCGACGCTGCCGTCGGCGACGCGCAGATGCTGGAGGAAGCCGCCCCGGGTGCCGTGGGGGTACGACGAGCGGGCCAGCACCGCCTGCAGGTTGCGGTGGGGAGCGCCCGCGGTCCATTCGGCGAAACCCGCGAAGGCGACCTCGGCCCATGCCAGGTCGTGCCGGTCGCTGACCCGTACGGCTTGCCCGTTGACGAAGGCGCCGCCCCCGCGCCGCGCCCAGGCGCGGAGGCCGAGGAGCGGGGCGGAGATGACACCGACGACCGGTTCGCCCTCGCGGAGGTAGGCCAGGAGCGTGCCGAACTCCGGGTCGGCGCGCGCGAAGTGGCGGGTGTGGTCGATCGGGTCCACCAGCCACCCGTCGACCTCGCCGGCGAGCAGCGCGCGCACCCCCTCCGGGCCGGAGCGCTCCTCGCCGAAGACCTCGGTGCCCGGCGCGTGACGGGCCAGCTCGCCGCGGATCGCGTCCTCGACGGCGAGGTCGGCGCGGGTGAGCAGCGAGCCGTCGGACTTCACCGACACCTCGCGCGGCTCCCGGTGGAGCCGCCTGAGGATCGCGTCGGTCGCGTCCACGGCGCGCTGGGCCGCGCCGAGGACGGTCTCGAGCTCGGCGTCGATCGGCGACATCTCCCCTCCTCTTCGTGACGGACGGATCCCCGCGCGTCGGCGCGTCGGAATCCGGCTTCGCCTCGATTCAGCGGTTGGTGACGGTGTGTTGGATGGCTGCGCGGGGGTTGTCCCAGAACATGGTGTCGATCTGGTGGTCGGTGAGGCCGATG